>CAIOGI010000001.1 GCA_903857825.1 Candidatus Tayloriibacteriota bacterium
GAATTTAGTTACTCCTGCTGAGTCGATAAAGTGAACAAATATTGTATTGTCTTTCTCTGTAGGACGAGCATCCCAGTTTAATCTGTATGTGAATGATGTACTTGCTGTTGTTGTAGCTGGGCCTGACCATTGTAGGGCTGTACTCATTGGGCGTGTTTCAACACGAAACGTAGTAGTAGCTTCAGCATAATTCGACTGTACTCTTAAAATGTAGTCACCTGGAACAATATTTACAACATAAAAGCTTCCATCGCGATATACTGTTATTGTTTCTGGTATTCTATATTTAATTTCCCAACCTTGAGCTGGAATTGTTTGTACTTCAGTATTTCCATTTCCCATTCCACTAAGATTAATACTGTTTTCTGTAGGATTAAATCCTGTACCAGTCAATGTAATTTCTGTTCCAACATAACCAAAAGCTGGACTAATATTAGTAATTTCTAGAGGTTCAGTTACCGTTATAACAAGATTGGCCTGTGCAACTTTATTATCACCTCTATTTATAACATATACAGTAAGATTATAATTTCCAGGAGATGTATTTTTAGGAATATTAATTGATATATTGGCGTTCTCCGAAGCGTCAGTTTGTACGTCTATATTGTTTGAAGGACTTACAGTATAATTCCATGAATTAGTAGAGCTGGCTGATACTCCAAAAGTAGTTGATCCTCCACAACCTCTATAATCATTATTTACAATGTTAAAGTTAACAAAAGCTGTACCGCCCGCGGCTACCACTGGAGAATAGTGGGAGTCAACCAAATCAGGAGCAAATCTCTTACAAACAGGAGGATTTATATTTACATCAAATTGTATTGATGACGTTCCCACATTAATTACTGGCCCAATAACGGTACCATTACCTTCATCTTCAAACCTAGCAACTGATGTGCTTGCCGACGGGATATTTAATGTGGTATTTTTGTATCCTTCATACCCAGTTCCATCAGGACTCATATCTAAAAGCTCAATTTCTGGCCATACTGATTCTTGTATATGAGAAACAAATAAACCATTTTGATTTCTTGTATACTGCCAATAATTTAATTTTTCATCAAAACCAATTGCTTTTCTTGACTCTACGAAGTACGGGACACCTTTATTATCAAGTGTATTTATTTTTATTAATTTTATACCCCCATCAATCTCAAGTGGGTTTATTGTATATCTGCCAGATGTAGTTGCTAATAATATTTCATTTTCAGACAACCATCCTAGTTGTTCTTTAAAGTATGCATTATAGCTTAATGAAAAACGTCCATTTCCCATAGTATCAAAATAATTTCCATATTCAGAATGCCGACAATCACCATTTATTATCTGACCTGCTGGACATACCAAACTATTAGAGTGCATTAGACCTAGAGAGTGCCCTATCTCATGCGAAAGAACATAGTCAAGATTTGTCCATGTGAAAGGCTGATCTCCCCAGTTGGAAGGCTTATTATAATCTTTTATACCAAGTGAAGTTAGCGATACAGAATAATAATTATCATTAATAAACAAACCGGTCTTACCAAGAGTTGAACATCCTCCAATAACACCATTCAACAAAAAAACTACTCCATCATAATTTTCAAGATTTATACCATATTGATTAACAGCATTTAGTATTTGACTATCTGTAAGAAAAGTACAATAACTTGTTATTGCCTGATTTAGTGTTACCCATCCGAACACATCTCCACTAAATGAGATCCTATCATTTGACTGGTCCCGCATAAAATTCTGGAACTGACCATTAAAAACAAGTTCTGACGCCTGTGCTGGTGTAAATGCTTCGGCATCTCCGGCAAATGACTTAACCAAAATAACCAATAATTTCTGATCTCCTAATGCTGTCTTTGTGGTTATATCATCTTTATTAACTATAGATTTTTCTTCTATCTTGGCAGAGATATGATTATCTATAATATAACCACTTATATTAACGTTTACTCCGGACATACCTGGTTTTTCACCTACTGGATATAAAATGTATGTTTTTCCATCATTAGCTAAAATAGAATATTCAATAGAACTTTTTTCTGGACTATTAAAATCATCTTTATGTAACACGTTTACAATTCCGGAAATTGATATTTCTTTTTCAATATAATTCTGGGCATCCTTATGAAACAATGCCCTATTTGAAGGAGAAATTGCTAAATTATTAAATATTTCTGGATTTGTTCGCATCAACTCGCTCATCATAGACTGTCTCTCCCTAGCAATTTGTATTATTTCGTTATTTAATCTCTCTTTCTCACTTGTATCTTTTAAAACTTTTGCTGAAGAATTCTTCTCAATCAAACTAGAATTGAATAAATTAATTTGAGAAAGTAGATTTTGTGTTTTTGTATCTCCTTTATTATCGAAAGTTATTGTTTTTTGTGCTGAGACGACAGGACTAACATTGATTTTTGCTTCTACTTTATCAATATTAATAGATGCGATAGTAATAAACAGGGCTATTGGTAATACTGTAAATAACTTCGTTTTTGTATTCATAGGTACTTGTAGTGTACCTTATTTATGATTAAATGTCAACTATAATCAAATAGACCGCAATTAAACACACATAATGTCAATTATACTAGTTTATATCATCTTTCTATGCAAAAAATACCCTACATATGTAAGGGTATTTTTTGTTTAAAGAAAACTGGACTCGCTTGCTTGCGTTCGGGAGCACTTTTTCTTTCTAACGAAAGAAATAAGTCTCCCTCACCGCGTCGAGTCTCAGTTTTCTAACTTTTCCTTATTTCCTCGCCTCGACGATAGACGCCTCGACGTTCTTTGGAACAACCTCATAGTGATCGAATTCCATTGTTGCACTTCCCTGACCTGAAGTCATAGAACGTAGCTGTGTGGTGTATCCAAACATTTCTGAAAGTGGGACCATGGCGTGTAGAACCTTTGCCTGTCCTCGCTCTGTCATTTCCTGAATAGTTCCTCTCTTTGATGAGATACTTCCTGTAACATCACCCATGAATTTCTCTGGGAAAAGTACTTCGAGCTTCATAATAGGCTCAAGAATAACAGGCTTTGCCCTCTTTGCTCCTTCTTGGAAAGCCTGAGAACCAGCAATCTTATAAGCAATTTCTGATGAGTCAACATCATGATATGAACCGAATGTTAGTTCGCAACTTACATTAACCATTCTAAATCCAGCGACAATACCTCTATCCATAGCCTCGTGAACTCCCTTCTCTACCGCTGGGATGAATTCTTGTGGAATAACACCTCCTTTAATAGAGTTAATGAATTCGAAGTCATCATATCGACTAACATTCTTTGGAATTTTCTTCTCTGGATCAAGCTTTTCCATAGGCTTTAGAGTAATCTTTACGTGACCGTATTGACCCTTTCCTCCTGATTGCTTTATATACTTATGTTCTGCTTCTGCTGTACCCATAATTGTCTCTCGATATGCCACCTGAGGTTTACCAACGGTAGTTTCCACACCGAATTCACGCTTCATACGATCAACCATAATATCTAGGTGTAGCTCACCCATACCTGAAATAATTGTCTCACCAGTTTCGCTATTTGAAGTGATCTTGAATGTTGGGTCTTCATTTGCAAGTTTCCTAAGCGCCATACCCATTTTCTCTTGATCAGCCTTTGTTTTTGGCTCCACACGTAGAGAAACCACAGGTTCTAGGAATTTGATAACCTCTAGAAGAATTGGCTTTTCTTCGTCACAGAAAGTGTTTGATGTAAGTGCATCCTTCAAACCTACAGCTGCAGCGATCTCTCCAGAAAAAACTTTCTTTACCTCTTCTCGCTTGTCAGCCTGCAATCGAACAATACGACCAAGTCTCTCTTTCTTACCTGTTGTTGAGTTATAAATATATGATCCAGCTTCAATAGTTCCAGAGTACACTCTAAAGAATGTGAGCTGACCTACGAATGGGTCATTCTGTAATTTGAACGCTAGAGCAGCAAATGGCTCATCATCTGAGGGATGTCTATCAATCTTGTCTCCTGTATTTGGATCAATACCGTGAATAGCTGGAATATCTAGTGGAGATGGAAGGTAATCGACAACAGCGTCTAGAACGAGCTGAACACCGACATTTTTTAATGCTGAACCAGTAAATACTGGGAACATTTTGTTCTGAATGACCAGCTTTCTGATTTCTTCTTTCAAAACTTCAACAGAAATTTCTTTTCCGTCAAGGTATTGTTGCATTAGAACATCATTGTGCTCTACAGCTTTTTCTATAAGTTCATTATGATATTTTTTCGCATCCGCAACAAGGTTTTCTGGAATTTCCTTTTCTATAACATTGATACCCTTCTCTCCTTCGAAGTAGTAGGCTTTCATTTTCAAAAGATCGACGACTCCAATATGATCTCCCTCAGTTCCTATTGGAATTTGGAAACGGACAGCTCTTTTATTTAATCTTTCTAAAATAGAAGCGTATGATCTCTCAAAAGATGCGCCCATTCTATCCATTTTATTTATGAAACACATACGTGGCACATTACCCTCATCAGCATAACGCCAATTTGTTTCTGATTGAGGTTCTACTCCAGCCACTCCGTCAAAAACTACGACAGCACCGTCGAGTACGCGCAAAGAACGCTTAACTTCTACTGTGAAGTCGATGTGTCCTGGGGTATCGATAACATTAAATCGAACTTTCTTTGAAACATCTGTTTTTGGCATATATGAGGGATTCCAAAAACATGTAATAGCGGCGGCGGTAATAGTAATACCTCTCTCTCTTTCCTGCTCCATCCAGTCAGTAGTAGTTGCTCCATCGTGAACTTCACCAATTTTGTGAATTTCACCGGTATAGAAAAGAATACGCTCTGAAGTAGTAGTTTTACCAGCGTCAATGTGGGCAATAACACCGAAATTACGAACTTTGTCCAATGTATAGTCGCGTTGCATAAATTAAAATTAATTAATAATAAAACCAAACCTATAACAATTTATAGACTGAATATTACCACGCAAAGTGAGCGAATGCCTTGTTTGCCTCTGCCATCTTATGAGTATTTTCACGCTTCTTAACTGCCTCTCCTTCATTCTTTGAAGCTAAAATAATTTCTTCAGCTAATTTTTCAGCCATTTTCTTGCCTTTTTTAGATCTAGCTGCTAGAACAATCCACTTCATAGACATAGAACGCTGTCTTTCTGGACGAACTTCACGAGGAACCTGATAGTTAGCACCTCCAACTCTTCTTGAACGAACTTCCATGAGTGGAGTTGTGTTTTTTAGAGCTGTTTCAAAGACTTCTATAGGATTTTCAGTCTTTGTTTTTTCTTTTATTATGTCAAAACAATCATAAACAATTGTTCTTGCTGCGTTCTTCTTTCCTGAATCCATAACATAATTAATAAGCTTTGAAACCTTTATATTTTCATAGACTGGCTCTGGTTTAATTATTTTCTTATTTTTTATTCTTCTTCTCATATTATTTTAAATTAATTTGGGATAATTCTAATAGATTAAACCTTGGCAGCCTTTGGCCTCTTGTTTCCATATTGACTTCGACCCTTTCGCCTCTTCTCTACTCCTGCTGCATCTAGTACACCTCGTACTACTGTATATCTTAGACCTACGTCCTTTACACGACCTCCTCTTAGTAGAACCACGGAGTGCTCTTGTAGATTGTGTCCTTCTCCTGGAATATATGCGGTCACTTCTAGCCCATTAGAAAGTCGAACTCGGGCAATCTTTCGGATAGCTGAGTTAGGCTTCTTTGGAGTCTTTGTAGTCACCTTTATACATACACCTCTTTTAAATGGAGATGGGAAAAAGTTTGGACGATTCTTGATCGTATTGAAACTTCTTGTTAGGGCGATTGACTTTGGCTTTCTTACGAAACGTGAACGATTCTTCTTGATTAGCTGATTTATTGTTGGCATTCTTTATTTATAATTAATAATAAAAACGTTAATAATACCTAAAAACACTAATAAAACTACTCAAAACATCCAGCGAAACCCACATATTTCTTAAAAACTTGATTTTACAGAGGATTGAATGTTTTCACCAAGCGGTTACTCACTCCTACTGCCGTTTTTAATGTGGAGTTACTTTAGCATAAAAGGAAGAAAAGGCAAATCTAACCCCATCGAATTCAAGTGGGTTAAACGTACCAGATTCGATACGTATAAGAATTCCAAAGTACTGAAATTCCAGTACATTAAAACTTAGAGTGGTTATACCACTGAAAAATGGTATTAAAAAAGTATTGATGTGACCTCTAGTGACACTATTATATCAAGCCTATTATTTCTTGCTATTTACTTTATTAAAAGTATGTTTTGAATTACAAATTAAACCCCCGTTATTAATCTAAACAAAACCATAATCACCGGTTCCACAAATCTCCATAAGAAAAAAATTAAAAATAAAAAGAAGAAAATTGAATACTGCTCAATAGTCTCTCGAACCCTTATCATGTTTTGCGGAAGAATAGCAAAAAGCACCTTTGAGCCGTCTAGTGGCGGTAAAGGAATCATGTTAAACACTGCCAAAACAATATTTATACTTACTATGTATAATGAAATCTGTATAAAGGACGCAGGTAATGAAGCGCCAAGAAATCTAACCAAAAAACCAAAGATAAGAGCAATCAATAAATTAGAACTTGGGCCAGCAATTGATATCAGTAATTCTCCCCATCTTTTATTCTTAACATTGTATGGATTCCATTGAACTGGTTTTGCCCAACCAAAAGTAAATCCAGCAAAAGACGTAATGATAGGTACGATAACAGAGCCGAACCATTCTAAATGTTTTAACGGATTTAAGGTTAGTCTTCCTTGCAGTCTTGGTGTTGGATCACCTAGCATTTCAGCCACATAACCATGAGAAAGCTCGTGTATTACCACGGACATTACTAGTATGATTATTGTGACTATTAGGGTTAATGTATCCATATTATTGTTTGCCGCATAACGGCTACTTGCTAAATATATAAACTATGATAACATATCTACCACTATGGCTAAAGTTTGTGCAATAACAAAAAGAGGTTCTATCAGAAGTGGCGGGTACTCCAACAGGACTCGTGCAACTCAGTTTAACTCTACAGGAATCGTTCGAAGTTATGTAAATCTTCAGAAAAAGAAGATCTATGTTCCTGAACTAAAGAAATCTTTCAATCTAAGCATTTCAACACGTGCTCTAAAGACTATTCAGAAGAGAGGGGCTTTTGCAACACTAAAGAAAGCGGGGATAATAAAATAAACCAAATAATACAGAACAGAGACCGCAGAATGCGGTTTTTTGTTTACTGGACAAATATATAAATAGTAGTAAGGTTTAGTTTAGGAGATCACAAAACATGAAATATAAAAAGGACTGCACTGTCGTCGAAGCTGTCGTCATTCTATTTGTCAGACGACGAGCTGGTAAAGAACCGGAAGTACTACTTGGTCCGAAAACAAATGGGCCCGTTAAAGGGTGGATAATACCACCAGGCGGACATCTTGAAGAAATTGATCAAGGACCAATAGACGCTGGGCATCGGGAAGGTCGTGAGGAATCAGGACTAAGTGCTGTGAGTAGCTACAAGGTTGCTGAACTTCGAGTAGAGTTTCCTGATAAGAACAAGATGGTGTTGGTTCACGTAACTATGTGCCTTCAGTGGATCGGCCAGCCAAAAAACAGAAAAGGATCCGGGCACGAGTGGCTCAGATTCATTCCCTTTCCAGAGATTCCATGGGACAAAATTCCCACCAAGGAAGAAAAGTGGATGAGACTAGTCCTATTCGAACACAGGAAATGCGTGGTTTGGATCACTTGTGGAAAAGACCGCAGAGATGTCAGACGAGTCACAACCAGAACGGTCGAGGGCTTCCAGTGAACGAAGTCATCCACAATTTCAGCACGAAGGGGCCCCCAAGCTCCTTCTTTTTTTTATTCCCTCTCCCACCCCTCCCCCTCAGAAACAAAGTGCACTGTTTTTTCTTTTGTTGTAAAAGTAAACTTTGGCTTTATTTTTTTTATCAAGTCATCCGACACCTTACTCTCTCCCCCGCTATTGTAAAACTCGACTAAGTTTTGGTCAGTTTTTACTTCTAGCTGATTTGCAATATCTTTCTGTATTGTCTTGGATAGATTTCCAGTCAAGAAAACACCAGCAGCACCATACGAAATCGAAAGACCGAGTTCGGGGAGACTTGTCTTATTGAATTTATAATCAGCGCGTGGGAATAGTACATCAAATACCAAGCCATTCTCTACCTCAATACTATCCCCCTTCTCTACCTCTTCTATATGGATTTTCTTTTTATTAATATTTTTTACTAATATATTAAGAACAGTACTTGTCGCCATCACCTTCGGCATTATTACATTATCTATTTCATATCTATCGACAACTTCTATCAAGCCACCAATCTGAGCTGGCACAGCACTTGGTAAAACCAAGTAGTCAATTTTCCTTTTATAAAAAGGCATAACCTTGGTCAACTCTCTTATGATTTCGGAATTCTGCCCTCCTCCAACAAGAATAGTCTTATTCTGCGGGGTCCTTATAAATATCGCCCTTCCTTTATTCAAACTAAAGAAATACACATCGAGCGCTGGCTTTCTATATTCCCAACGATAAATATATGTTGACAAAATACCGACACCAAGCAACACCACTCCGATTATTAAATATTTTTTAATGTTTTTCATGATATAATTTTTCATATGAATAAATACAATGAATTAAAATTTAATATTCCAACTCTTAAGGGCATCTCTGCGAAAACTACTGAAGAACACCTAAAACTCTATGCTGGATATGTGAAAAACCTGAACGACACTCTCGATGGCAAACAAGATATCAGAAGACTCGGATTCGAATACAATGGCATGAGAAATCATGAAGTGTATTTCTCCAGTCTAGAAGATGGAGCTCAAGCAATATCCGCCGATTCCCCACTCTCGGCACAGATCGCAAAAGATTTTGGTTCATTCGACACTTGGCTGACAAGTTTCAAAGCTTTAGCATTAACTCGTGGTATAGGCTGGGCAATGTTGTATTGGGACAGGAAGGATAAGTGTTTATTGAATGCGTGGGTTGAGGAACAACATCTTGGACAATTGCAGGACTGTGCTCTGATTCTCGCTCTCGACATGTGGGAACACTCTTATGTAGCAGACTATCAGCCATCAGGAAAGAAAAACTATGTTGAGGACTTTTTCCTAAATCTAAATTGGTCAAAAGTCGAAGGAAATTTCAGTAACGCCACGAAATAACTCGCATAAAAACCGACAACTATCCAAAATGAAAATTTTGGTAATTCTATTGATGCGAAAGGTAGACTAGCAAAAAATCTAACCATGAATAGTTCGTAAGACAACATGATGTATGAAATCCATCCAGTAATTTCTGATACAAAATGAGATAAAAAACCTAGCAAACCAGTTAGAGAAACAAAAAGCATGGTTGCAGGTATAATCGGCAATACTAAAATATTTACAACAATTCCAATAATAGACAGTTGCCCCATCATATAGAGAATATAAGGCGAAACAAATATCTGTGTAGCTAAAGTAGAAGCAACTAATCCTCTTATACCAAATTTCTCAGTTATAAACCCTAGTTTTTTCTCAATTGGCGATGAAAGTAAAATCAAACCAAGTGTAGCAAGGAAAGATAATTGAAAAGATGGATCATAAAAAAGTATAAGCGGATTTTGAATAAGCATAAGCGCGGCAGCAACAAATAGTGCTTTGCTAACGTTATAGTCTTTTCTCAAGAGAGATGCGAGAAGCGCGATCATCGCCATAATGCATGAACGCACAACTGTAGCTCCCCCACCAACAAGTATTCCAAAAGCAAGAATACCAAATCCTCCTAGACCAATACCAATAGTCCTAGGCAGAAACGCCAACACTCTCCTTATGGTGTCCGCAACAATGGTTATATTGTAACCAGAGAGGACCACGATATGTATGAGCCCCGCTTTTCTAAAATCATCTATCAAGTCCTTGCCCAAAGCACTTTTCTCCCCCACCACTAGCCCTCCAGCGAGCGCAGCATGCGGTTCCCCCATCACCTTTTTTATATTTTCAATAAAACCATTTTTAATTTTGAATAAATATTTCGCCACGCCGCCATTTCCAATACGATCTACAACTTCAATGGCCGGTTTTTTCATTTCAAAAACGATTCCATCTTTCAATAAAAAGTTTGTATAATCAAAAGTTCTTCCACCATTACTTTTGAAATTTCTTGGTGTATTAATTTTGCCGTTTAGTTTTAAATATTGGCCATAATTGTATTCGGTATATCTATCTGGAGATACTTTTATGTATGTTTCGATGGATTCTCCGCTGATTCTATCCGTTCTCAATGTAAAACTCTGATTGAAATCCTTAATTTGTGGTTCATCTGAGATATAGCCGTACACTTCAACGTTTTTGCCAGAAAATTTATTTGTGATGCTACTCTGTTCAGCATTAAGAGCAAAGTAAATGCGGATCAAAACTGCCGAAATTAGTACAATGGTGATAATAATATTTATTTTCTTATTCATTTGATTTTATTTTTTATTGGTTTATAATGTAATTACAGTAGGCTAACGCCTCCGAGATTCCCCGCTTTTGCGGGGTTTCGTTTTTTATTGATCAATAATTCAACAACCTTATCTATTACAGAGTTAAATTCATCATCAGAAATTTTGGTGATTTTTCTTAATAATCTTTTTGTACTTATTGTGCGTAATTGAGAAAGTACAATCTGCGCAGGCATTTCCTCGATAGAAAACCTATATTTATCTAACTTACTTTTACTAGAAAGAGGTAGGGACCATATCGTGTAATGATTAATTCGATTGAGGACCAAAATAGGTCTTTCAAAATAGTCGTTTTTTCCGTTTTGTTCAGTACCTATATTTTTTCCAAGAGAACACCACCAAACCTCTCCCTCCTGACAAGGTAGTTCCTTCAAATTCTTTTGAATATGTTGTTTTTTCTCGTTCCAAGAATCAAATAATTCACTTTCCATCCCCACACCATAGCAAAAAGTTATTAAGAAATTATAAAGAAAAGTGTCTTTTTTGATATTTCAACAATAATAATTAAAAAATGACAACCCTAGGAGTACCCCTTGTGGGTGTAAAGATTTTAGTTACAACACATTTTTAGTGAAATCAGCAATAATTTCTTGCTCCTGTTCCTGAGAAATAGCTTTCTTGAAGCGTGCTCCGCTTTTACCTTTTACACGAGCCTCGCATTCTGCCCAAGTAGCATAAATTTGCACACTTCCATCAATCATACTGACATATGAGTATGCCTTTGCATTTGAATGAGACTTTTTTGAAATCTTTTCAACTGAATGAGATAAATCAAGAATGTTTTTAATTGGATAATTAGAAAGTGCCCCACTAAAGAGTTCTATTACTACCTTATCAGCAAATGAAGTTGCTATCTCATCACATCTCTCATTTCCAGCAATGCCGGAATGGCCACCAACATATTCCCAAGACACATTCTTACCTTCAGTAGCCAAAACAAGCTTTTCCCACAAATCCCTATTCAGCACTTCGTCTTTCGTCTTTGTAACCCACCCATTCGCCTTCCATCCTCTAACCCATTTCGTAATTCCATTTATTACATAAGAAGAGTCTGTGTAAACAGTTATATCCGCATCTTTTACAGTCTCTAGTGCCTCAGCACATGCTGTGAGTTCCATTCTGTTGTTTGTTGTGCTATCCGCACGTCCACCAAGCTCTTTCACTCGGTCCTCAGAAACAATTACACTACCCCACCCTCCAGGACCAGGGTTTCCTCTAGAAGCACCATCGGTAAAGATTTTTATTTGCATATTACTATTATACAGTATCTACTTCCTCCAAGGTAAATGAATTATAAATTCCCACAACAACGCCGACGATAAGCGACATTGTTCCAAGATTAAATATTGTACTAGCGATTTGAGGAGTATATTTCAAGACACCAAGCGTGGATAGCAAATAATTCCAATCATGAGTCACACTATCACCGCCAAGTAGGTCTAAATTCATAACTATTGCGTCCTTTGCGTAAATAGCGACATCGTAGAAACTAGAACCCAGCCATAGAAGCATGAAACATGAAGCGTAAACATCTTTCTTAACAAACAAGAAATACAGAGCAAGGACAATTGGGATAATTAGCTGTAGAAGCGTTCCGCCCGCCATATGAATGAACTGACTACCGAAAAACATAAAGATAAAATGCCCAGCTTCATGGAATATCAAATGCACAGTGTGAATAATATAATGATCAAGAGGATTTTTGCCAACAGAATATAGATACAATCCAGCAAGTAAGATTATTATTGATTTGATGATTGGTTTGAGTTTCATTATTTTGTATTAAGTATACTAGTATCATCAAACCACATCAACAATCCTCAACCTCAACTCTGTTCTCCCTCCAAACAATGACTTCTCCATTGTTGCTATCAAATCAATATTGTCGCCGATCTTTAAGGCATTCCCCTCCCTATTTTTAAAAGACTCCATGTCCATAAAAAATCCAATGGCCTTTATTGCCTGACCATTTTCTTTCTTAAAAGCTAATTCCAAATGATTCTTTTCTTTTCCAAATTCCTTTATCCCAAATATCTTTATATTTTTAAAAATAAAAACCGGCTTTTTATTACCCACACCAAAAGGAGCGAGTTTTTCTATTTCCGCATAGTTATTCCAATTCGCCTCATCCAGAGCTATCTCCATATCAATATAATCTGGTTCAATCAATGCCTTTCCATCAGCCATTTCCTTTGCCAACAGATCAAAAGCACTATTTAAATGATCATCAAGATGATGTATTGCCTCATTTGAAACAGCGAAGCCTCCAGATGCAGAGTGACCACCGTATTGAAGCATTATTTCCTCAGGAACTTTATTCATAATATCAACCACACTTACCGTACCGCCAGAACGACATGATCCTTTTATCACATTGTCCCCATCTCGACCCCAAAGAAATGCTGGTTTTCCAAATTCTTCTGCTAGAGTATTTGCCACAAGCCCTAGAAGAGATGGTCTCCATTCTGGATTTCCGGCAACTATTACATTTCTAGGATTTTCAGCGTGTCTTTCCTTTATTATTTTCTTAACCTCCTTTACCAAAGAAGCAACAACACCCTTTCTCTCATTGTTTATTTTATCTAAATGTTCGACATATTTATGTGCTTCAATATCATCATCAGTCGCCAACAAACAGAATGCGTCCATAGGCAAACCCATTCTCGATGCGGCATTGATGCGCGGAGTTATCATGAAGCCAATATCATCCTCCGTTAAATGTTTCTGATCAATTTTTAAATGTCTAAGCAAGCGCATAAGTCCTTTTCTTGGACTGATCTTCAGCACGCGCAGTCCGAAATGTGCCAATGCACGATTCTCCCCTATCAGGGGCACCATATCTGACATAGTCGCAATCCCCACCATGTCCAGAAACCATTTTTCATGTCCCTCTTTCAATTCAAAAACTTTTGATTTTAAGTTTGAATTTATTTTAAGAATAGCTTGTATAAGCTTAAAGCCAACTCCAGACCCGCAAAGTATCTGTTCGGGATATTTACAATCCTTTTGTTTGTGGTCGACGATAGCAAAGGCTGGAGGAAGTTCCTCATGTGGCTCATGGTGATCTGTAATTATGACATCTATCCCCTTTTCTTGAGCAAGCTTCACAGCTTCAATATCTGAAATCCCACAGTCTAAAGTCACCAAAAGTTGAACACCATCTTTCACAAACTGCTCTACTGCATCAGTATTGAGACCGAAGCCTTCATCATGTCTGTGCGGAATGTAATTTATAAAATTCTTAAAACCAATTTTCTTGAAAAAATCGTGAAAAATAACTCCAGCAGGAATACCGTCTGCATCATAGTCGCTATATATAACAATCTTCTCATTGGCTTCTATAGCCTTGATTATCCTCTTCGCAGCTTTCTCTGCATCCTTTAGGAGGAATGGGTCATGAATGTGTTTTTCATAGCTAGGATTGAGGAATTCAGCCTTAGCTTCTGGAGTTTCTATTCCGCGATGGAATAATAGATGATCAATAATTGGCTTACCAGTCTTTTTTCGTATTTCGTATTTCCGCATGTAGCACAGTATAGCATTTCTAAAAAGTGAGTTATAATTACCCCATGACCCCATGCATTTTTTGCCAAATAGTAAGTAAAGAAATATTTTCTCATATTATCTATGAAGATAATGATTTTCTAGCATTCATAGATATACACCCCATTTCCCCAGGACACACTTTAGTGATACCGAAGCGACATTATCGTTGGGTTTGGGATGTGCCAAATACAAATGAATATTTCGAAATTACAAAGAAAATTGCACTGGCCCAGAGACGCGCATTCGAAACCGATGCAATTTCAATAAAAATAGTCGGTGAAGAAATACCTCATGCTCATATATGGGTATTTCCAAACCCAGATATTCTACAGCAAAAAAAAGAAGATGTAATTAAAAGGAGTTTTAAAGAAGAGATAAATGATTTTGAAGGGAATAAGAAAAAGATAATAGATAATTTGTAAACGATAAATAAGTCTACATTTTAGAATTCTCCAACGCCTCTATACCTGGTAATGTACCCTTCGCAAGGAATTCCAACATCGCGCCCCCACCTGTGGAAACGAATGTAAATTTATCTTCTAGTTTTAGTTCTGAAATAGTTGCTATGGTATCCCCTCCTCCCAAAATCGTTTTAGCGCCACGAAGAGTTGCGTCTGCTATCATTTGAGCAAGTTCTAGTGTTGATGCCCTATATCCTGTTTCATAGGCTCCTAAGGGGCCGTTCCAAAGTATATACTTGGCATTATCTATTTCACTTTTAAGTAATTCTACTGTTTTCATACCACAATCCATTACTGCATCATCTTTTTTTACACTATCAATTGGCAATAAAATCTTATTCCTATTTAAAAACCTACCTAGGTCATAGTTTTCTGGGGAAACGAGCGAACTTCCTATATCCTTTCCCTGTTCTTTGAAAAAATTATTTGCCAAAGCACCACCGACAAAGATCTTGTCAGCAATATCTATGAATTTCTCTAACAGTGGTAACTTGGTTTCAAACTTTGCTCCACCAAGTACAAAAAGAAATGGGTGTTCTGGGTTAAAAGCTGAACTTAGATGTCTAACCTCGTCTTCGAACTGAAGACCAGCATAGCTAGGAATGAACTCTGTGATAGCACAAACTGAGGCATGCTCTCTATGCGACACCGGAAAAGCTTCGTTTACATATATATCAGCCAGAGAAGCTAATTCCTTTGCAAATTTTTTATCATTTTTCTTTTCTCCATCATGAAGACGTAGATTTTCTAATAGAGTTATCTTATTTTTTGTATCTAAAGCCTTTTTATAATTTTTTTCGAAAACACAATCAACTCCTAGTCTATTGAAATGTTTTGAAACAGCTTCTAATGTAGTATTTCCTTGAGTTTCGATATGACTAATCAATATTATTTGAGCCCCTTTATCTGATAGGTATTTTATTATAGGTAAAGATTTTTGAACTCTATAATCGTCAATCACAACATTATTAATAATTGGTATATTCAAATCCAGACGAACAAGTACCTTCACACCATCTAGTTTTTCTATTTCTTTTATGCTTTTCATATTTTAGTTATAGAGAATCAACCGTCTTTAGTAATTCAACAAAACCAGTAGAATTTATACTTGCTCTGCCTAAAAGCAGACCATTTACCTGGCCGTCTTTTATAATCTCAGCCACATTTCTAAAATTTGCATTTCCTCCATAGAGGATTTGTGTAGACAAAGCATGCTTATGACCATATAGATCTGACAACACTTTTCTAACGAATAGCGACATTTCGTGTATATCAGCAGGGGCCATGGCTTCGAGAGCTCCAATTGCCCATATTGGTTCATACGCAATAATCAAATTATTTATTAATTTCTTACTAACCTTATTTAGCGAGTTTTTAATCTGGTTTTTTACAAATTCAAGGTAATTACCATTTATATCTCTCACCTCTTCACCAATGCATAATATTGGCTTTATCCCAGCATCAAGTATTAATTGGACTTTTCTCGCAATTATTTCGTCTGTTTCTCCGAGCTTCCTCCTTTCTGAATGGCCAACAATGACATATTCTACTCCAAGATTCTTTAACATCGAAATACTTACCTCCCCTGTAAACGAACCTTCTTGTTCAACAAAAACGTCTTGAGCGCCGATAATAATTGAAGATTGAGCATTTTTACTTATAAATGATTTTATATATACAAAAGGAGGACAAATAACCACTTTTGCAGATGATAGTTTCTTGGAAATGTTATTTACTGAACGATAAATACGCTTAGCCTCTTCTAAAGTAGAAGGGTTCATTTTCCAATTTCCAACTATTAGCTTTTTATTCATATTTAGAATAATAGCATGCAAAATTAGCCTAGTCGACTTCTAGCCTTATCACCTTAACTCTTCCCATGACAATGTTGTGTATTGATTTGAAATCAAAGGAAAGCTAGGCGGAGGGGCATACAATAGATTACCATCGTATACTATTACTCGATCATCATAGCCAGTTCCATCAGTATATGCGAAACCATATCTTCCATTTGTCGCTATCATTCCGTATAAGGTTATGCTGTCGCGCACATATGTAGCACCACAATCATTTGAAAAATAATTTCTACCTATTCTACCATTTTGAGCTATTAGGGCTGCATCGATTCTGAGGGTATCGCTACTCATAAGTCCAATTGATACATTACCCTGTGCAATTAACCCTATCGTGTCTGTACCATCATAATTCGTATACAATAAATTATTATTCACAATAATATCTTTCCTTTTACTTGCGCTGTCAGGAAAATCTCCTACAGCAATTGTAATTCTCGCACCGTTTATTTGCCCATCTACCCATGCATGATCTTGGACAAATATTACTCCATTCGAAGGAAGAGTATAGTTTGCTACAAACTGCTCATTCTTTATACTCCATGTTCCCCATCCATTTTGACTTTGACTGTTATTACAATTTTTTGCAGCCTGTATAAGAGATGTGACTTTGTATAAATCAAAAGTATCATTTGTCTTTAATACTATGTGATAACCTTGTGAACCTGAAGATGCAATATATCTCCCTCCCGACTGGGCAAGCGTTTTTAAAGCTGATATGTCTGTTGTAACTCCTGAAAAATCAACGTTGGAAACTGGAAATTGCCTTCCTGCCATGAATACATCTGGGCGATTTGGAACTGATGCGGGATATCTTGGATCTCCAGGACTCACTGTGGTATATACGCCAAGGACCATTCCACCAGGATTCTCGGTATCATTAAATCGCTCTACTGAACTAGAGACAAGATTGTGTGCGAGCCCATCAAAACGTATTCCTTCATTTGAATGTATCGGACCAAAAACTTCTGTACCCTCTCCAAAACGCATGAAATCATTCGCAACTACAGCGTATTTTGCAAATGATGGTATTGCCAAAGATACTTGTATAGTCCTTGAAGCAGAAGATCCGTCATTTACAGTGCCCCTAGACATTATCTTAACCAAGGTTGAACCAGTCGGTGGGGGTGTGATAGTAAGAGCATATTGACCGATAATATTTCCATCTTTATCTTCATAATCGTGTACAAACGGACCATTAGAGGTTGTTGTTCCTGTACCATCTTTAAAATCATTTGGTGCATGAGCTAAGTGCCATCGATAATAATCAATACCTGCCTCAGCTATCTGTAATGCCTGCTCCTTGCTATTCAGTTGTCGTGTATCTCTTAGCATGGTTCCTCCCCAGTTTACTAGAGAAGTAGTAACCACTATGGCAATAACACCAAAAACAAGTACATTTACCAAAATTAATCCTTTATTATTTATTCTTTTCATAAATTATCTTTTAAATTTCTCAAGCTAACTTGTGATGTATATATTCTTAAAACTGGTGCCCTGTTCGGATCTACATCTATTAACAAATTAATTTTAATTAAATGTACATTTGTAACTGTGACCGGTTGAGTGAGAGGAGCACTGCTCCCACTATAAGTACTATCATAATATTCAAAAAGTGAACTAGATGTAGCATTTTTTATATTATTGGCGAGAATGGTAATTTTCTCAGTATTAGAATTATACACTAATGGTGAATGAGTTGGCACTATGATCCCCTTTTTTAAAGTCGAACTAGCAATAAAATATCTTATTTGTTCTTTTGTGCCGTCTCCATTTGTATCACTGTAGAATGATAGAGTATTTGTTGCGGCTGTAATTATGGCATATGAACCATTATTACCTGGTGATGCAGATCTCAACTCCCTAACCATTGTCCTCAATATAGTTCTTGCGTCTTGTGTTGTAGAAAGCGAATCAAAAGAATATTTATTATTTTTTAATACATTTACCTGAAAAGAACTCACAGCAAGCATTATTATTCCCAAAATACCAACAACCACGACTATTTCTACGAGGGTGAAACCTTTGTTTTGTGAAGTATTTTTCATTTTTATGGAGATAATAATATTTCCTGTTCTTGCCATGATGAACTCACTGGTACGGCAAGTTCTGAAACCGCGAACCCTGTTTTCGTGACAGAAACATTATACGTACCAGATGCCAAACCAGAAAATATTACTTGGCCTGGGGGTGTGCAAGAAGTAGTCACAGTAAACGATATATCAGAGATATTTGGTGTTGTGGTCGTGCTCTGTGAGGAAAGATACAGTTTGTATCTAGCATATCTATCACCGTTATGAACAGCTGAAATCATTGAATTTGGAAATGTGTAATAGGATGATGATGTACCGTCTGGTCCTTTATAATCCCACGTAGTGGTTGATGTGGTAGTAGAATTCGTAGCAAACTGCAATCGAACGCTATTTGAACCAGAAGGAACAGGTTGATCTGCTGGTGACCAGATCAGATTGTAGAAGTTGCTTGCTGATCCTGTATCTATCGTTGCAGATTCGAGCCAACCGCTTGAACTATAATTTCCAAAAACCTTTAAAAGCTTTATTTCTCCAGGAGCACTAGAAACATCTATATTTCCATCGTCAGTTGTGTAAGAGCCATTTGCCGACCAATCACTTTGATTTATTGATCCTCGTCCAGTTGTTTTTGTTTCGTTATAACTAGATGGACCTACTAACGCAACAACAGCGTCTGTAACTGGTAATTTCGTTACATTATCTTTAACAGTAATTAGTAGGCTTCTTGGATTTTTGTTTGCTAGAACCATTATCAAACCTTGAGTAGTACTTGCTCCAATATTTATTAAATTTAATGGATTTAAACCGATAATATCATAGTCGGTGTCTATTCCAGTTACCGCATAACTATCCCATTCCATTGTGCTTGTTGAGTATGTTCCCCCACCATTTGTTTGAAGATTTTTATTAAATTTTAGTATATTATTTCCGATATATTTTGACCCCTTAAGATTGAAATCAATATTTGACAGACCAGCACAACTGGGTGTAACACTCGACACAGTCAATGTACTAACTTTATCTATTGAAAAACTAATTTGAGTTAATTGTTGTACTATAACAGTAGCATCAGGTTTAATTGGATTTGGATTATCTGTTGCTCCAAGTGTATATGTTCTGTCTGAAGAATATCCATTTTTCGTGACTGATATTTGATATGCGTTTGTACCTGGCGGTGCGTCTACTATTTGCAATAATCCATCATTGTCTGTTACATCATCAATTATAATATTTGGACTTATTTTTGAGTTTAAAACATGCACTGAGGCATTTGAAACTGGGACACCATTAGAATCAAAAACTTTTATGAGTAGAGATCCATTTGTGGATGCTGTCTCTAGGTTTTTTGGTGCAACACTTGTAGACAAAACTACGGGAACGAAGTTACGGCAAGTAGGGCAAGCCACTTCGACTTCCACGCTTTTATTATCTGCAGGAGAAAGGTCTGGCTTCGTACTACTACCGATAGCTCCATCAAAAGGTAGGTCTATATTTCTTATCGTAGTAGTAACAATAAAATTAATATTACTTCGTACAAGATTTTGTACATGAGCTATTTTCCCATTAGGAATACCTCCCACTATACCAACATCGACATAGGGCAGATTTCTGATTATTTCAAACTGTTCATTGGCAAGATTTAAGGCGACAATTTTATATTGATTAGCATTTATTAAAGAAAAAAGACTTATATATGCCTGGTATGTAGCAGTGGCAATTATCAAGAAAACAGCAATACCAACTAAGGTTTCTATCAGTGTAAAACCTTTTCTTTTTAATAAGCTATTTATATCTATCTTAAATAACATTTATATTTAAACTTAAATAACATTTACCAAAGAATACATCGGCGTTATCATAGCTACTGCAAAAAATCCCACAGCTGCACCAATTATTACCATAAGGAAGGGTTCAATGATGGTAGACATATCCTTGGTCTTTTGATCGACATCCTCTTCATAATATACAGCAACTCCCATGAGCATTTCTCCCATCTTACCAGTTTCTTCACCAACGCTCATCATCTCTCCCAAGAAAACAGGGTACAATTTCACACTTTCTGTAAAGATTTTTGAAATCGGTTCACCTTTTTGAATTGCATCTCCAGTCCTTTCTAATACCGCTTTGTAATGCACATTCTGCAACACATCTTTAGTTATACGTACTGATTCCACCATATCTACACCAGAAGTCAGTAGTGATGAAAGCGTCCTTGCTGTTCTTGCGGAGTTTACCTCTTTAATGATCTCTCCGATTATCGGAATTTTGAGAATTGCATAATGTATTATCTTTTTACCACCAGCACTTCTAGCCCACATAATGTACGTAGCGATAACAACTATTATGGTTAGTAATAACATTAATCCATTATTATTAAACATATCACTTAACCAAAGCACAAACCTCGTTGATGCTGGCAGATCTAACTTCAGCTCAGTGAATGTCTTCATAAGAGTCGGAACAATGTAAGTAAGCATTAATACAGCAATCAAAATCATCACTATGAAAATAATACTAGGATACATCATTGCTCCCTTTACTCTTTTTTGTAATGCATATGACTTCTCCATTTGTAATGCAACAACCTTTAAAGAGTCTGATAATGTACCACTTTGCTCTCCAGCGGAAACCATTGATATGAATAGCGGAGAAAATACATTTTTATAAAGAGCCATCGAATCACTCAATGTCTTGCCTTCACTTATATTTGTTTGTAGTGATGATAGAATCTTTATCAATCTTTTGTTCCTTGTCTGTCTTTCCATAACAGCAAGGGCTCTGGTCATAGAGAGACCGGCTGTAATCATTGATCCTAAGTTCCTAGCAAAGATAATTTTTTCTTGTGTCTTTATTGAACCGCCAAAAGATATATTTGTTTTCTTAAAAATGGACCCAACAGAACTTTTTTCTTTATAATCAATAATTTCGTCACCACTGTCTCTTAAAATCTTATATAAATCATAACGATCATTGGCATCTTTTTCGCCATTATATATTTCTCCGTTTACTTTTTTTGCTTTATAGGTAAAGTGTTTCATTTCTATTCTGAAATTACACGCAAAACTTCTTCGATGGTTGTATTGCCTTGTACAGCGTTAAAGATTCCATCTTCAATCATTGTTATCATTCCCTCCTTCTTTGCTTGCTCCTCTATTTCTCCAGAAGTGGCACCTTTCATTATTAATCCCTTAATAGATGCAGTAACTTTCAATACTTCATGTATACCCACTCGGCTCTTATAACCATCATCATCCTTTGAAGGAACGGGTCTCCAAAATGGAATTTCATCCCAAGTATCAGTTGGCTTAACAATTTTTTCTGCTTTTAGGGCTTCTAATACTCGATCCAAGTCGACACTCTTTCTCAAAACATTGATTTCATCTTTTGATAAAATATACTTTTCTTTTTTATCAGAGAGTCTGCGAACCAATCTTTGTGCAATAACAACATCAATTGTTGATACAAGAAGAAATGGTTCAACTTTCATATCTAATAGACGAGGAATAGCACCAGCTGCGCTGTTTGTATGAAGTGTTGAGAGTACAAGGTGGCCAGTAAGAGAGGCATTTACAGCCAAGGAGGCAGTCTCTCCATCTCGGATCTCACCTACCATTATAATATCAGGATCTTGTCTAACCAATGTCCTAAGCCCCGAAGCGAATGTAAAACCAATATCAGGCTTAACCTGTGTTTGATTTATTCTTTTCATTTGATATTCTACAGGATCTTCTATTGTAGAAATATTCACGTCTGGCTGATTTAATATGTCCAAAATAGTATATAGGGTTGTAGTTTTTCCAGAACCCGTAGGTCCTGTGGTCAAAATCATACCGGTAGTAAGGGTTGTTGCATGATGTATTCTCTCTAGTCCTTCTCCATGAAATCCTAAATATTCGAGAGTGAAGCCGGATACATTTTCACGTAATAGACGCATTACTGTCTTTTCTCCATAATAAGTCGGCAAAAGTGATACACGAAAAGATACTTTTTCTCCATTCATATCTATCTTGAAACGACCGTCTTGTGGAAGTCTCTTTTCATCTAGTTTAAGATTTGAAAGTACCTTTATACGTGCAGTTATAGAAGCTTCTGCATTTCTTGGAAGCACCATAGCATCATGTAGCATACCATCAATCCTGTATCGAACTAGCAACTGTTCCTCCATTGGTTCTATATGAATATCCGAAGCATTTTGTAGTATTGCATGCTTTAAAAGAGTGTCTACAATACGAACAACAGGTAAATCTTCTGCTATTTTTTTTAAATCTTCTTCTGTTGCATTCTCCCCTGTTTCTTCAGTAATTGTTTTTAATGTGTCCGATTCTTTCTGAATGATGTCTCCGAACTCAGCTTTCAAGCTCTTTTGATACTGAATGATTACATTTTTTATTGATTCAGAATCTGTGAGTCTAGGTAATATTTTTAAATTTACTTTCTTCTTTACAAAATCAATAGCAGATAGATCATCTACATCTAGCATTGCTACTTCCAAAACATCTCCATCTTTCTTAAAAGCAACAATATTATTATTTCTAGCCACAGGTTCAGGAATCAAAGATAATATTTCAAAAGATATTTTTTTGTTTTTTAAATCGACAAAGGGTATACCAAGCACATATGCCTGCATTCTGCGTAAATTATCTTGAGTGATCTTTCCATCTTTAACTAAGTAATCACCAAATCTCATACCGATTTTTTCTGCTTCTTCTTTAGCAGTTTCAAGATCGGTCTTCGAGACTAAACCCGAATCAAGAATAAATTTATTTAATTGTGAATCTTCTATATGCATGAATTATTCACTTTACATATATTATAGCACAAAAGTACTTCCATTTTCTAATCGCTTTGCTCAAGAAAATTAGGTCGTATTACAAAGCTACTTCTATTTCACGAATCCGCTGAGTGCAGCTCATGTGAAATAAGTCGTAACATATGGATTAATGAAAAAGTCAAAAAAATTATTTTTGTCTATAAGGTAAAACTATCTATTTATACTATCTAATATACACGTAACCACTGATCTCGTTTTGCTGAGTGATTAGATATATGTACATCCTTTGTGTGATTGTAAACTGTCTATCGCTTACTGTGAATGTACCATCATTAGCACCATTTCTCTTTACTATTGCAATTACTCCACTTGCAGTACCATAATTTATTCCATTATTTGTAGGCCCGTATATAGGCCCATACAAGGAAGTTAGACTAGAATTGATTGAGGTAATATTGGGAATACCAGAACTACCCATATATAATCCACTAAAACCGCCACCACCATCATTTACAGTTGTTATTATTCCAGAATATGTATAGGTTCCCGGCTCTAATACTCCAACAACCTCTAGTGCTGAATTATTATTTTGCGCATGGGCCTTAAGATTAATAAAATTGCCAATTTTTGATTCCTTCCAACTTGCCACCCCGTTTACATCTGAAGTAAGAACTTTTCCTTCTCCAGCACCAGTTGGGATGGTCAATCCTGTTGCTTTTACAGATCCTACGACTTCCAATCTTGTCGTTGGAGTTGTCGTACCAATTCCAACGTTACCACTCGATAAAATAGTCATCTTCTCGGTCATACCGGTACTAATATCAGAGGTTCCTGTATTCTGAGTGAGAAAAGCCATACGTGGGTTTAGGTAACCGCCAGAAGCTGCGGTGGTAATACTTCTAATCGCTGTTCCGTAATCATTAGGTCTTGATGTGAATAATAATTGTTCATAATCACCAGATGCAACATTAATCGTATTTCTAGAAATTCTGATTCCGTCAGCATTTCCTGTAAACAAATGTAAAAGTGAGCTTGGGTTCGTAGTACCTATTCCAACATTACCACTTCCATTTATTCTCAATTTTTCTTGACCGCCTACATTAAAAATATGATTACCAGATAAGACGGTATCGTAGACCAAAGAGCTACTTACCCTTGCGCCAATTCCATAATTAAGATCACCTACTGTTCCTCCAAAATTTATTCCCCAGTAACCGGTGTAGATAGGCCCATTATTCTTAATTATCATGTTTGATGCTGCGGCATTATATGTTTGAAAATATATATCGCTGTCTGCTCGATTTTTCATTCTAATTGCAAGATTCTGCGAATCTCCATAGAATCCTTCTGCTCCATTGCCTATGAGAACTCTTGAACCTGCCGAACCAAAAGTTCCCTGACCCAAAACATCTAGTTTTGTAGTTGGATCATTCGTCCCAATTCCAACATTACCAGAAAGATTTCCGTTATGTATATTTGCTGTGTTTACTGTACTAGTTGCCCATTTTGAAGAACCTCCTGAACCAGGTACTGAGGATGGAGCGGCCCAAGAAGCTAGACCTGTGGCATCAGAGGTTAAAACCTTCCCTGCGCCTGGTAATCCACCCGTGATCTTTACTACTCCAGCTACTTCTAGCTTTGCTGTTGGTGTAATAGTACCTATACCCACATTACCATCTGTATCAATAGTCATTTGTCTTGAAAGACCAGCACCCTTTGTATCGCTTACACCAAAATGTAACGGATTTTTTGAGCGTATTATATCAGCATTATTTGGAGACATGTAAATCCATTTTGTTCCATTGGCTAGTGAGGTACCGATAGATGGCATATTGAATGTTGCAGATGACGGCAAGGAGGCCTCTATAGACATCTCTGGATTTGATATCCCAACCCCTATTTTACCAGTAGAGTAGATTCCTCGACTTCCAGTAACCAAGTAGCCCAACACAGTTCCACCATCATAAACTGTCAATGCTGTTAAAGATGTCGTACTTATATTAAAAGGACCTATTTTAGTTTGTGAAGAACCTCCAACATTTATCGGTGCATCTGTATTATTCTGTGGTGGTCCTGGTGGTGGTGCTGGAGTCCATGCTGCAGATGCGTAACTTATACCCAGTGCTAGTATTAGTGCCAAGGTTACTATTTTTATATTTTGAATGTTTTTATTTTTCATATTAATTATTTAACCTGTCTATTATATCTTTTAATTCTGCATCTGTGGGTGGTTTCTGATCTGCACCTTGCTTATTTAGTCTATCTACAATCTTTTTTAGTTCTTCTGGCTTCACTGGTGTGCTTGTCGCTTTATTTTCGTTTAATCTATCTGCTACATTTTTTAATTCCTCATCAGAGGGTGCATTTACTGTAGATTTTGATCTTTCGTAATCTTCCATGCTTCTTTGACTCATTTTATAGTTGTAAGCAAAAACTGAACCAACCACAACAACTATAGCAAGTATGGACAACAGTATATGCAAAGTTCTGTGCTTGTGAGGAGGAATCGCTTGTGATATAAAATTTTCATTATCTATTGACATAATTTTTATTATTAATTTTAAATTTCAATAATGGTTGGGTCGGTGACTATAATACGAACTGGACCGATCATAGCAGTATTATTATTACCTTTTCTACAGGTGATACTCAATTCATAAGATCCTCTAGTATTAATAATTGGTGTAGAGGTTGCATCGTTATGCGAATAATCAGTTCCTATCATGTCTTTATTATCCCATGCTCCCCAATCTGAACTATTTGGCGTAACAGCCATATCACATGAATCATATTCTCCACTAATTGTTGGCAATTCCCAATTTACTAGGGCTCTTCTACCAACTCTTATTCTTGTGGTTGTTTTTGATGGATCATTATCAACCCACATGCCACTATTTCCCCCTGGAATATTCCCTATTGATGCCCTACATTCACCAGAGCTAGTTAGACCATTTCCACTACAAACCCAAACTGTAGGACTTCCAATTGTTGGGAAAGTTGGATTTGATGGTATTGGATTGCTACCAGTGGTAGAACAGAAGGTACCAGTAAAGTTTGTTGCCGAGGATTGGTAAACACCAGTTGCAGTTCCACACTCTGCAACTTGTGGTTGATTTATATTAGGAACCACACTAACAACCACACTATCTGTAGCTTCTCCACCAGAAGTTCCAATACAAGTCGCAGTGAATGTTGTAGTTGCCGTCAAAAAACCAGATGACTGTGAACTACTAGTTCCTGTTGCCCAGGTTAGAGCCGATCCAGTTCTTGTTATATTACAAGAAGAAGCATTTGTTGAATTCCAACTAATAGCTACGTTACTACCAGACAATATTTCGATGAAATCACTCGTATTATTTGCATATATATTTACAGTTGGAGTTGTTTGTGGTGTCGTAGTACCAGCAACACACCCAGGACAGAATACTCCAGTAAAATCAACCCAGCCAACAACATCACTTCCCCAAGCGTATCCACTTGCAGCACCGCCAGAAGCAGTGGTGGTACCGAACTTTACACCTCCTCCATTTGGAGATGTGTGATTCGTACCAGACAGCTCAACCCAGCCCTCCCATCCATCTGTTCTATCTGCACTGACACAATCTTTATTTATTGTACCTGAGCAAAAGCGTGCCCAGCCATTCACAGCTCCAGTATTCAAATCTAAGGTAGCATTTGGGTGTGCGGTATTTCCATTATTAAAACTCAACCATCCAACATTCGACGACCATGCATAACCACCAAATACTCCTATATTTGGACTTGCAGTAGTCGTAGAAACAGTTACAGAATGTGATCCTCCACCGCCTGCTGTGGGATTTGTAGAATTAAAACTTATCCATCCAATATTTGAAGACCATGCCCATCCAGAGACGGGTACAGATGCATTGGCTTGAGAAGTTACGAGCAAAGTTGTGAATAAAAAGATAAATACGAATAAAAATAGTTTTTTAAAGTTCATGAGATAATAATACAATTAAAAACAGATTAACTCCATAGGACTTGTGGACAAGTATGTATTATGGTAATATATAAAAGTTAGAAGTTCGCCGAAAGCGAACTATTTTTTATAAAAATATTAAAAAAACAACATGTTTGATTTAAAAGTAATACACTCTGTGCTACAACAATTAGAAGATGAGAGAGGAATTCCAAAGGAGAAAATGCTTGAGGCAATAGAACTTGCGCTTGCTACAGCCTATAAAAAAGAATACGGCAAAAAAGGACAGATTGTAAGGACTATTTTCGATAATGAAAGTGGAAAAGCTGAATTCTATCAGGTTAAAATCGTTGTAGATGAATCAAAGGTCATAATGGAGGACGAGGTAGACGAACAAGATATAAAAAACATTGCAGAAGAGGATATTAGAGTAAGATTCAATCCAGAGCACCATATATTATTAGCTGATGCAAAAAAGATAAAAAAGGATGCAAAAGTAGATGATGAGATCATTTTTCCGCTTGAAGAAAAAGGTGATTATGGAAGAATTGCTGCTCAAACAGCGAAACAAGTCATTATTCAGAAGATTCGTGAAGCAGAAAAAGTTTCTGTCTTAAACGAATATGGCCAAAAAGAAGGAGAAATTGTCTCTGGAATAGTTCAAAGAATAGAAAGAGGCTCAATATTCGTGGACATGGGAAGAGCAACAGGAATGATATCCTACGAAGAACAAATCCCTGGTGAGCATTACAAGCAAGGCGAAAGAGTGCGTGCATATCTATATGCAGTAGAAGAGTCACCAAAAGGCATATTATTGAAGCTTTCTAGGGCACATCCAAAGTTTTTGGTTAAACTTTTTGAAATAGAAGCACCAGAAATAGCTCAGGGTGTCGTAGAAGTAAAGGCAATAGCCAGAGAAGCAGGCGCTAGATCAAAAATCGCTGTTTTCTCATCTGACAATCATATAGATCCTATCGGTTCCCTGGTTGGACAACGTGGAGTTCGTGTATCTACAGTTATGAGCGAACTTAGAGGAGAAAAAATCGACATAATACAGTGGAATAACAATACATCACAGTTCATAGAAGAAGCACTTTCTCCAGCAAAAATACTTAGCATAGAACTATTTGAGGAAGAAAAGAGGGCTATTGTTATGGTTTCTGAAGACCAACAATCACTAGCAATTGGTAAGGGTGGTCAAAATGTAAGATTAGCAGCAAAACTAACAGGTTGGAAAATAGATATACAGTCAAAACCTATAGCCGAACTTGATATAGAGGAGAAAGAGACAGAGTAGTCATCAAATCCTTTGTATAATACAAAGACACCTTACAAAAAGGTGTCTTTGCTTGTAAACTACTATATAATGTATGCAGTTAAGTCGTAACTATTTTATAAATAATAATTAACAAAATAATGAAACTAAATAAATTTGCAATAACAATGGCTGTCTGCGCTATCACACTATCTACTGGCATATTAATAGTCAGTGCTGAAGAAAGTGATTTGCCAAACAGAAATAGGACCGCGACCACTAGTATAAAAGATCGATTCGAAAAAAATGATGTTAGGAACACTATGGCCGAGAGAAGAGAGGACTTGAAAGAAAACAGGGCATCTAGCACCATGATGTTCAAGGAAATAAAGAATCAGAAAAAAGAAAAGGTTCTAAAGATGAAAGCAAACATATTTGAAATAAGAAAAAATGCACTTCAAAAGGAGTTGAGTAATTCATTAAATAGTATTCTTAGAATAAGAAATCAAATAGCAGAAAGAATTGTGCGTTATGAAAACAGTACTACTAGCATGAAAACAAGAAACATGACCGAGGCTAAAGCATCGTTAGTTATAGCTGACGGAAAAATATCAAAGGCAAAGACTGCGCTAGAACTATTCACCAATACAAAATTTACACTTGCTACAACCACAGCCTCTACAACGCTAGATATGGATCTAAACAAGCCAAGGAAAATTGGCGATGAAGCAATAAAGGCAATGAAGGAGGCTAGAGATTCACTAAAAGATGTTGTTCAGGCGATCGCCCATGAAATGAAAGTAAAATCTCCGACATCAACTACAACTATTTATTAAAATTAATCAATAATAAATATGGAAATAAATACAAATAATTCAAGTGGAATGTTGAACGGTCTTCCACCAATGAAAAAAGAAGATAGAAAAGTTGGTCCTATAGTGGGTGCATTAATTGTTATATTTATAATTATTATGATCACTTTGTATTTCTTTGGCAAAAGATTAAATACAAATGATTTAATAATAAATACCCCTCCAGTACAAAATAATATATCTACAACAAGCTCTAGCACATCATCTACAACTGATGCATCGATAGAGGCTGAACTAGAAACAATTCTTGAAGATGTGGATTATAGTTTCTAACAAACAAATTATTAAATATCTTTTGTAGAAATTCCTCATTAGCTTGAGGAATTTCTTTTTGCTTGCTAAAAACAATATATAAGGTAGACTGTGAAAATCATGAAAACAAATAAAATAGATAATTTAAAAATTACAAAATTAGACAAATCAAAAGTCGAGATTAGTGCCTCAATATCTACCGAAGTATTTGCTTCCTTCAAGGATAAGGCAATAGAAAATATAAACAACGAAATCACAATCGACGGTTTTAGAAAAGGTAAAATTCCAGAAAATATTTTAGTAAAGAAAGTTGGTGAAATGGCAATACTCGAAGAAATGGCTGAGCTTGCATTATCGAGCATCTATCCTGAAATAATAATCAGTGAAAAAATAGATGCAATAGGTCATCCAGAAATAAACATAACCAAACTTGCTCCAAATAATCCTCTTGAGTTCAAAATAATTACTACAGTGATACCAGAAGTTAAACTCGGTGATTACAAAAAAATCGCAAAAGAAATTAATAAGAAAGGTGAAGAAAAAATAAATGTCACAGAAAAAGATATTGACGATGCAATATTGGAGATAAGGAAATCTCGAGTTGACCATAGTCACCACGATCATGAAAAGATGACAGCAGAAGAACATCAGAAAGAAATAGAAACTTCTATGCCAGAATTAAATGAAGACTTTATAAAAAGTCTAGGCAACTTTAAAGACATGGCAGACTTCAGAGACAAGGTTAAATTTTCTTTGTTGGAAGATAAAAAAATACGTGCTCAGGAGAAAAGGCGAATTGCTTTATCAGATGCAATCCTAGAAGCATCAGCCGTCGTGATTCCCGAGTTACTAATAGATAGTGAAACTCGTAGGATAGAAGCTCAGTTTTCAGATGATATAACTCGTATGGGCGTTACTCTCGAAGATTATCTCAAGCATGCAAAGAAAACACTTGAAGATCTAAAGAAAGACTGGCGACCACACGCAGAGAAGAAAGCCAAACTACAACTTATCCTCAACGATGTTATAAAAATAGAAAAGATTAGAGTTGATGCTAAAGAGGTCGAAGATGAAGTCAAACACATTTTAGCACATTATAAAGACGCCGATCAAGAGCAGGCAAAGACTTATGCAGAAACAGTTTTGGCAAATGAAAAAGCATACAAGTTTTTAGAAGAGCAAGGAAAATAATAAAAGTAAAAGTAAAAATACCCATCAATAAAGGTGGGTATTTTTATCTGTGAAACAATTAGAAAACAAGATGAGCAATAACTGCGACTACAGCGGTTTCTGATTTTAGAACTTGTGGACCTAGAGACCTGAGATGTATACCGTGACGAGCAAATAGATCTAATTCTTGCTGTGACCAACCGCCCTCTGGTCCTATGTATGATCCCAGTATACTAACAAGATCTTGTGAAACGAACTTTACTGAGCAAGGATCCCATGCCAAAGATTTAACATGACCATAATTTCTTAAAGCGGATTCAAGATCTGTAACTCCATACAAAACTGGTAAAGTTCCTCTACCACATTGTTCTGCTGCCTCTATAATTATTTTTTGAATTCGATCACTATTTAAATCTTTCTTCTCGCTTCTTTCAGATACAATCGGAATAATATGTGAGACTCCAAGTTCTGTTGCCTTTTGAGCTATCCATTCGAAATTATCTTTCTTTACAAGAGAAGCGAATAGGTATGTCTCTCTGTAAGGCAAGACAGCGTTCTCTCGTATCTCGACTCTGGATAATTTTATTGTATCCTTTTCATAACCACTAATTTTGAACACGAAATCAAAACCAGAATTATCAAAAAACATAACCTGATCTCCTTCTACAAACCGAAAAACATTTTTCATTTGATTTACCATCGACTCAGAGGAGATAATCAATGAGTCTTTATCCCCTATTTTATCCTCTAAAAAAAATCTATGTATTTTCATGAAACAAGTTTATAACAAAATATCAAAGTTGCCAAATATGAAACATGTATGTATTATGAAAATATTACTTATTTAAAATCAAAATATATGTTAATACCAACCGTAATAGAAAAAACAAATTTTGGGGAAAGAGCTTACGATATTTACTCAAGACTATTAAAGGAAAACATCATTTTCCTCGCAGGTCCAATAGATGATCATGTGGCAAATATTGTTATTGCCCAACTTCTATTTTTACAAGCAGAAGATCCAAAGAGAGATATCACACTATATATAAATTCTCCAGGAGGAGTAGTGACTGCAGGACTAGCGATCATAGATACAATGAATAATATAAAGAATGACGTGGCTACTGTCTGTGTCGGGATCGCTGCATCAATGGGTGCTCACATCCTCTCTGCTGGAAAGAAGGGAAAAAGATCCGCATTACCAAATGCAGAAATAATGATTCATCAACCACTAGGAGGTGCTGAGGGTCAAGCTTCTGATATAGAAATTAGCGCAAAGCACATCATTAAGACAAGAGAAAATCTAAACAAAATGATTGCAAAAAACACAGGACAATCATTGTCAAAAATTGAGAAGGATATGGACAGAAACTTCTTCATGGACGCAGAAGAGGCAAGGAAATACGGAATTATAGACAAGATCCTATAGCCGTGATACAGTAAGACTGTTATAAATTTAATTTCAAATTCGCTTTTTACGACTTTTAAACTACCATGTTCCCAAAGATTCTTAAAAATAATGTGCAGGTTATAGTTGAAAGAACAGCGAGTTAATATTCGCATGATATTATCATTAAAATTAGTTGTTCCCCTATTGGGGGTTGCCGGTTTAGTTGGTATTGCACTAGGTTATTATTTACGCCTTATTATTTCATTGGGTAAAAAGGGCTCTATGGAGCTAGAAATAAAAGAGATGCTTCTTACAGCAAAGGAGGAGGCAAAGAAAATTACCGAGGAAGCTGATTCTATAGCAAAGAAGATCAGCACTGAGGCACGTTCTGAAATAAAGGAAAAAGAGGACAAAGCACAACAAATAGAAACCCGCCTTATAAAAAAGGAGGATATTCTAGATAAACGCCAAGCAGACATAGATAAAGAAGTAGAAACAATAAAAGAGAAAATTGTCGAAATAAAGACAATAAAAGAAAGGGCAGAAAATCTAGAAAAAGAGAAGGCTCAAGCATTAGAGAAGGTTGCAGGTATGTCATTGGAAGATGCCAAACAATCATTATTAAAAACGGCAGAAAAGAACTACGAACAAGATATCCTTATCCGTATTCAAAAGTTTGAACAAAATGGAGAAGCAATACTTGAGAAGAAGGCACAGGATATTCTTTCTACATCCATACAGCGCCTAGCAAATTCTGTGGCCTCTGATGTAATGTCAACATCAGTAACTATTCCTAATGATGAGATAAAGGGTAAAATTATTGGAAAGGAAGGACGAAATATAAAAGCATTTGAAAGAGTAACTGGGGTAGAAGTTATAGTTGACGACACTCCAGGCACCATTACTATATCTTCATTTGATCCTGTAAGAAGACATGTTGCCAAAGCAGCGCTTGAAGAATTGATAAAAGATGGCCGTATTCAACCAGCAAAAATTGAGAAGGTTGTGGAAGCAGCTCAAGCGGGAATAAACAAAACAATAAAAGAAAAGGGTGAGCAAGCCGCATATGAATGTGGAGTTATTGGATTGGACCCAAGAATATTACTTATACTAGGACGTTTACATTTCAGAACAAGTTATGGTCAAAATGTACTACAACACTCTATAGAGATGACACATATTGCTGGTATGATAGCAGAGGAAATCGGTGCGAATGTGGCTGTAGCAAAAGCTGGTGCACTATTGCATGATATTGGAAAAGCACTCGACCACGAAGTTGTAGGAACTCACGTAGAAATAGGACGAAGAATACTACAGAAATTCGGTGCTAGTGAAGAAATAATAAAGGCGATGCAGTCACATCACGAAGAGTATCCTTATGAAACGGTAGAGTCACGTATCGTTCAGACAGCTGATGCTATATCAGGAGCTCGTCCAGGCGCTCGCCATGATAGTATAGAAAATTATTTAAAAAGACTTGGGGATCTTGAAGCAATAGCAAATGCCTTCACAGGTGTTGAAAAGTCCTACGCTCTTCAGGCTGGTCGTGAAATAAGGATATTCGTTACTCCAGAAAAAGTTACAGACCTAGAAGCCAAGAATATGGCTAGAGATATAGCTGATAAAATAGAAAAGGACTTGAAATATCCTGGTGAAATCAAGGTTACAATCATTCGTGAAACTCGAGTAATTGATTTTGCTAGATAGGCAAAATTAGAATCGTGTACCTGCAAAATTGAGACTCGATGCGGTGAGGGAGACTTTATTTTTACTAGCTTGCGCGATATTGTTTGATTTATCAAACAACAAGTGCCTTGGCTATAAAAATAAAGTGCTCCCGAGCGCAAGCAAGCGAGTCCAATTTTGCAGGTAAACGGCCAATTTTGCCAAAACTCGATAACTGTTATCCAGTTTTACTCCCCTTGCTTATAAAATGGCTTATTATATAATTATACCGAGGTTAGAAACCATTATTAATAAGTAATAAAAAAACTATGAACAAAGCAGCAATTGTAGATGCAGTACATGTAGTACTTGGAGGAACAAAGGTCCAAGCAGAACAAGCAGTAGAAGTTGTATTGAGCTCAATCATCGATTCTCTAAAGAAGGGTGATGAGGTTTCAATAGCAGGTCTAGGTATCTTCTCAGTAAAGCAGCGTGCAGCTAGAGAGGCTCGAAATCCTCGAACTGGTGAGGCTATTAAGGTTCCAGCAATGAAGGTTCCTAAGTTCCGAGCCGCAAAGGCTTTGAAGGATGCTGTAAAATAAAACTCTTAGAGTTTTTAGCATCAATACTTATTTCAAGCCTGTTCGAGCGCTTTACATCAAACGCACTTTTATACAGGATAGCAAAAGACCACCATAGGGTGGTTTTTTTGTTTGTTATTTTATAAATTTTTAATTGTGGCACATTACAATTAATACACCTTCTGCAGGAAAGGGCAAAATATTTTATGCCATGATCGAGGACCATCAGAACGTGTCCTGGACTCTTCTCCTGGCGCAACAGGAATTGGCATTAAATTGACATATGTGGGACATACTCCAGTGACTTTAAAAACTCCAACGAGTATAAAATAAGCCACAACTATAGTTACAATGATTGATAAAATAACTATTAAAATCTTCTTTGACATTTTTATATTCATAAATTTTTTATTACCACTCAAGCCTCTCCCCATTAAACCAGAACTGCCCTGTCTCAATGTCTTTATTCGTCGCTGTTTCAAAAATATGCCTTGCTGCTTCTTCTGGAGTTACTGGTGCCTTTTCCCCACCCATATCTGTCTTCACCCAACCCGGATGCACTGAAGAAACTTTTATAGCTTTACCCTCATGCTGTAGTCGCGATGACAAAATGAGAGTATACATATTCAAGCCAGCCTTAGATATCCTGTACGAAGGATAATAATCAGGATTTATTGCAGAACGAGAACCCCCTTCATCCGCCTCTTCCTTCAAGTACTCCTGATTCTGACGCTTTTGCATATCCCCCAAAGATCCTGCAGCAGATGATGTATTAACAATATGTCCATCTTCACTCATAAGTGAAATGATTTGCTCAGTAAAATCTATAGTGCCAATTAAATTTACGTCCAGTGTTTTTCTTAGATTATCAACAATCATGGCCGACCCATCATTATCCACCATTATTCCTGCATTATTGTGCAAAATGTCGATTTTTACACTGATCTTGGATATTTCTGCCACACAATCCTTTATTGATTGAGAAATAGACAAATCTAATTTAAATACTTTTAGATTTTCATTTGAATAATCCACTACCCCATCCGTCGATGTCCCAAGAACAAAATACCCTTCTAATAGGTACTTTTGTGCTAAAGCTTTCCCTATTCCTTTACTTATACCCGTTATTAGTATTGTCTTCATTTTATTGTGCGGGCAGGGAGAATCGAACTCCCGTCTACACATTGGAAGTGTGTCATTCTACCACTAAACCATGCCCGCAATATTCATTTATTTAAGAACAGAATCTATACTAGCAAGAATCTTTCGATGTAACAAGGTCCCAATATCTTTATTACCATCACTTACAATTGATAAATGAGCTGTACCGTATGGTAGAATATTTTTGTTTTTTCTTTTCTTGTTTAATCTGTTATCGAATAACGATCTATAAAATGCCTCTTTTTTAATATTAAGCATCTTCATCCAAAACTCTATGACATCATCCTCATTATTGTCTGGATACATATGAATTCTGACCTTAAAATTTGAATCTGATAATCCAAAGCAAATTTTAAACCACTTCATTGTAAATCTTATAATCCTAGGATCAGAATTTGCTATTCTAATACAATCTCCTGTCTTGCTTCCCTCACCAATATAGATACCCAATCCAAGTATAAAGATATCTCTTTCTGAAAGAACACCAATACTTTCCTTTGCATACTGATCCGCTTTCAATACAGAATTCATTTTATCGACCCTTTTTATCTGACTAATCTTTCTATTATTTTCCTCTACCCTTTTTATCACCAAATCATTTGGAATGAAAACAACTTCCTTAAGCCAATCACTCAAAGTACTTTTTGCAATTTTCAATTTTGAAGAAATATCAGCGTAAGAAAAACCCTCTTTTCTTAATTTTATAGCTTCATTCTTTTTTATTTTAGAATACATTATGGATTAATTATAGTTGTATAACCATAATTGTACCATATTTATGGTAAGGTAATGCTACTTTTTCTCTATCGCCTCTTTTATCTCATCAACTTCCTTCTTTATCTCTCTCACCGTAGCCTTTATACTCTCAAGCTGAATTTCCTCCTCTTCTATTTCCTTCTCTGTCTTATCCCCTATCTTCTTCTGATGTTTTAATCCTGACATCAAAACAGTATCACCTATAAATACTGATACCATTAAACCAGTTGCCAACAACACAAAAACAATAATTATCATGTTTATCGGCTCATAAAAAACAAATCCTAAAATTCCACCCTTTGCTTGTAAAATATCTGCTGTATGCCAAACACCCCTCCAGAATAAAACAACTGCCACACCACCGATTATAGAATACAAAATAGGTAAATGGCTCAAGCGACCACGAACCTTGTCTTCGAATTTGTCAAAAAAATTCAATAAAGATTTGAACATACTTGTCGGAGCGCCGGGATTCGAACCCGGAGTCACTTCTTCCCAAAAGAAGCATGTTAGCCGTTACACCACGCTCCGATAACTTCATCATACTAACACAGTAATAGGAAAAAATCCAAATTTATAGCCAAACAAATACTATAAAATTATGTTTTCAAGCATTTCGACTTTTGACTCCCCTGTTTTTTGATTTACCAGAACAATTATAACGTGAAACTGAAATTCAGCATCCAAACCATATTTCTTGTCATTTAAATATGTTTGAATTACCCTTCTTAATCTCCTTAGCTTTAGGTCATGGACATTTTCCTCTGGCCTATATCCGTTATCTTGACCATTATGAATCATACTTTTTACCTCTATAAAATGTAGTATTCCTGCCTTAACGGCCACAATATCTATCTCCCCCCACTTTTTAAGATAGTTTCTGTCTTGAATAAAGTAACCACGCTGTCTAAGATATTCACAAGCAATTTCCTCACCAAAGTCTCCTTTTTCTCTAGTATTTAACATAATTTTACAAGTTATAAACAGTTAATAAAAAGACAAAAGACACGAATATAAGCCATATTTTCACTGTCTTATAAACATTGTCCACAGAGTTATCCACAGTTTTAGGATAAATATGAGCAAACTAGCCATATTATAAAAAGGACTAATAAAAGGACTCTATTGGTGCGGGTAAGGAGAATCGAACTCCTGCCTCGTCTTTGGCAAAGACGTGTCCTACCATTAAACAATACCCGCATGTAATTCAAAAAACGTTAAAAATCATTATAATCTAATTCTCATTTTTTTGCCAGAAAATCAGTGCGCCCGGAAGGAGTCGAACCTTCACTGACAGTTCCGAAGACTGTTGTGATATCCATTTCACTACGGGCGCATATGCCAATCGCTAAACATTATCATAATACGCTATTAATAGCTTTTGCCAAGCTGTTAATTGTCTAAACTTGTCTATACCTGAAATATTCAATCTGATGCATTTACCATACATAATTTCGGATATTTGTGCACCTTCGGCCATCAAGTACCTAGTCGCCCACTTTTTCATTACTTCTACCATTTTCCTATCTGTGCTTGTAAACTGAAAACAATTTCCTTCTTTTGCACCCTTAGCCCAATACAACGAAAGTCCAAGCATGAAAAATGAATCCTCTATTAGTCGTGGAAAAGCCCTAACAGCCTGATCATATATATTCTTTTCCTTGAACACTCGATTCGACTTCTTCATGACCAGAGCATTCAATCTTCCCCGACTTACTTTCACGCTGTTTCTTTGAGCTAATTCAGCCTTTTGTATTTCAGTTAACTTGATATCTTTTAGCCATGAGGATAGCGTACTTCTGCCGATGTTTAAATCATTTGAGATTTCTGAGAGTGATTTACCAAAAAGGCGTAATTCTCTAGCTTTTTTTAGTAATTGTATACTAGGTATCATATTATATGACAGTATACCACATGTCCCATATATGAAAAATATCAAATAAATGCTAACATTAAAACTAATGAAAAATAGTGTCATACCAAAAGAAATAGTGGACATTGTGGAGACCCTAGAAAAAGCTGGCTACGAGGCATTTCTTGTGGGTGGATGTACGCGTGATATTTTATTAGGAAGAACTCCTAAAGATTGGGATGTAACTACAAATGCGACACCAGAACAAATCATTCCGTTATTCACAAAAACTTTTTATGAAAACTCATATGGAACTGTTGGGGTCGTAAATGAGAATACTGAGGATGAAAAATTAAAGATAGTGGAAGTCACTCCATACCGCATTGAAAGCTCCTATACTGACCACAGACACCCAGACGAAGTAAAATTTAGTAAGAGTATCGAGGACGATCTCAAGCGCCGTGATTTCACAATTAATGCGATTGCAGTAAGCCTATCGAAAGGTGCAATAAAAGACATAATAGATATCTTCAATGGTTTAAAGGACATAAAGGACAAAGCTATAAAAGCCGTTGGAAATGCTGAAGATCGATTCAATGAGGACGCTTTGCGCATGATTAGAGCTGTGAGACTAGCGACCGAGACAGGTTTCACGATTAACATTGATACGGAAAAGGCTATATTGAGCCATGCAAGTCATATCAAAGGAATATCTTTGGAGCGTGTAAGGGATGAATTTACTAAGATTATCATGTCAAATAATCCTAAATTTGGCATTGAATTGCTAGATAAACTTGATTTGCTTAAGTATATTGTTCCTGAACTTGTTGTCGCAAAAGGGATTGAGCAGAATCAAGCTCACGCTTTCGACGTTTGGGAGCATTTACTTAGGTCCCTACAGCACGCCGCTGACAAGAACTGGCCTCTTGATATTCGCCTTTCTGCGCTATTTCATGATATTTCAAAGCCAGAAACTAGAAGATTTTCACGTGAAACAAATCAATTTACATTCTACGGTCATGAAGTAATTGGTTCACGTGTAACAAAAACGATACTTGAAAGACTGAAGTTTCCAACAAAAACTATAGAAAAAATATCAAAACTTGTACGCTGGCACATGTTCTTTTCAGATACTGAGACTATTACTCTTTCAGCCGTAAGAAGAATGATTGCAAATGTCGGTAGGGAAAATATATGGGATTTAATAAACATTCGTATGTGCGATCGTATAGGAACAGGCAGACCGAAGGAAAACCCTTATAGACTTAGAAAATATGAGTCGATGATTGAGGAAGCCATGAGAGATCCGATCTCGGTTGCAATGCTTAAAATCGATGGAAAACGTATAATGGATGTTACACGTGTAACTCCGGGACCAAAAGTTGGTCAAATTCTCATTGCCTTGCTAGAGGAAGTGCTTGAAAACCCAAAGCTCAATACGGCTGAAATACTAGAGAATAGGGCTCAGGAGCTCGTTGTTTTAGCAGAAAAGGATCTAATAGCGCTTGCAGAGAAAGGCAAATTAAAGAAAGACGAACTAGAACATGAAAATATCGAGGAAATACATAAAAAATACCATGTTTCATAAGAAACATTACACTGACGTATAGTGACGATTTCACGTGAAACAGAACGAAACGGCTTAATAGAGCCATATATTAAAAAATACCCAGATACAAATCAACCGCGTTCAGAATGCGCGGTCATCTCGAGGTTAGTTGAGACTTCCAACATCTTACGCGGTTGTAAGAAATTCTTACAAAGGGGTTATTAGAATCCACAGATTCAACCCAACGGAAGTTGACCATGATCTTGAGCGAAAGGGGATGTCGCATTATAACTTTTTAATATAATTGGTACCTAGAGAGGTCCCTGTTTTGTTTATTAAGTCATGCGGTTATCCAACTTTGCCCTTGAAAGGTTACTTTCTCTTTGAACAAATTTCAACCCTTACTTATTACTACTACCCATGAAATCGTCAATGTGCTATGACGTGGCAACCCTCGGTTGATGCCTCATCGATCCGGTATCATTGTATCAAGTATAAAAGACATGTAAAGGACATATGCAATGATAACTGTGGATAACTCAATTTGTCTTGTCCTTTATAAAAGACATTGTTTATTATTATGAAATGAGATGTTAGTATTAATGAGTATGAATAGTAAATACTATATTACATCCTTTGTTGCTGGCTTTATATTGATGACAGTTGAATTAACGGCATCTAGAATTTGTGCCCCGATCATAGGTTCTTCAATCTTTACATGGACTTCCGTAATAGGGAGTGTACTCTTGGGACTATCGATAGGCAGCTTAATTGGAGGAAAAATAATTGATAAGTATTCGAAGAATTATAGTGGTGAAAAGTTACTATCATTCGCATTACTAATTTCTTCATTGCTTGTGTATTTGATAATACCTCTTTCAAAGATTGTTTCGTCTTTACTTGATAAATCTTTCTCAATAATGAGTCTCTCTATTATTGTCTGTTTTACTTTGTTTCTTTTACCATCAATAGCAATCGGCTCAATTTCTCCTATAATCTTTCATTTGTATGTTAGTGATATAAATAATATTGGTAAAAAATATGCGATATTATCTAGTCTGTGGTCACTTGGAAGCATTCTCGGTGTTTTTGTCACTGGATTTTACTTTATTTCGAGACTTGGAAGTTCTATAACAATATATGTTGTTTCAGTAATATTATTTATATTGTTTTTGTATTTCTATACAATTAACCTTAATAGCCACGGGTCTAGACTCCGAAGGGAACTGCTACTCATATGCATACTGATTATTATTTTTCTAGCATTTCTTTTAACATATCCACATGGGAAATCATTACTTCGAGAAAAGATTGTATACGAGAAAGAAACTGAGTATTACAGAGCAATGGTCGTTGACTATGATTTATATCCACAGTACGGCAAAAATAGATGGCTATTTCTTGATATAGACTCACACAGCATACAAATGGAAAAAGCCACGAAATCATTCTACACTGACATATACCCAGTATTTTCAATATTCTCAAACTCAATAAATAAGATTCATATTATAGGTGCTGGGGCATATACTTTGCCTATAAATTTAAAGAAGTACTATTATGAATCCGAAGTGTCTGTTTCTGAAATTGATCCCGAATTAGAAAAAATAGGGAATGAGTATTTTAATTTGAAAAAGTATGATATTAAGACAGAGACTATAGATGCTAGAGTAAAATTCTCTAAAGTAACGGGGAATGACTCAAAGTACGATCTGATATATGGAGATGCGTATAATTCTTTTATATCAGTACCTTGGCATTTATTAACAAAAGAATTTCTAGGAAATATTAAATCATCATTAAATACAGATGGAATTTATGCAATAAACTTTATAGGGTCAACAAAAGGTACTGATTCTGTGATGTTTGAAAGTGTTTATAGCACTCTAAATGAAGTATTTCCAAATAATCAAGTTTTTACCTTTGGAACATCAAATGTACAAAATATTACAGTACTAGGAATTAATAACAACAAGCACATGGAATATGATGAAGTATACAAAAAACTATTGGAAATAAAGTCTAATGATAAGCTGTCTCAATCCCTGTTAAACAAAGATTTACTTAACAATGGAAATGGTATAAAAAGAGGTTTTATACTGACTGATGATTTTTCACCAATTGAATATATGATGAACGGCTTAATAAAAAAATACTTCTCAGGATACTACGGTACATACAAAGAAATTATCAGCTAGAGTCTTTATTTATACTATTAATCAAGATTGAGTTCGATGGGACAATGATCTGAACCAATTACCGCGTTGAGAATATTGGCTTTTTTTACTTTTTGCACTAGGGCAGGGGAGATGAAAAAATAGTCAATTCTCCAACCAACATTTCTTTCTCTTGCGAAGGTTTTCATGTCCCACCATGTGTATGCGCCTACTTTTGTTGGATTTTGTTGTCTAAATATATCAAGGTATCCAGCTTGAATTACTTGATCAATCCACTCTCTTTCAATAGGAAGGAATCCAGTATGATTCGAATTCTCCTTTGGTCGTGCCAAATCAATTTCATTATGTGCCGTGTTTACATCTCCACAGAATATCACTTCGTATCCTTTTTTTCTTTGCGCATTTATATATTTTAGGAATTGATCATAAAACCCCAGTTTATACTCTAATCGTTTAGGATCCTCAGCACCATTGGGAAAGTAGCAATTAATCAGTACATACTTTACACCCATTAAATTCTTGTTTTCGTAGAATAGAGCTAAAAAGCGACCCTCTTTGTCATATTCCTCAATTCCTAGACCATATTCTACCTTATCCGACTTCTCTTTAGCGTAAACAGCGACACCACTATAGCCCTTCTTTTCCTTAGAATGATCAAAATATGAATAATAGCCTAGTGGATTTCGTACACCTTCCTCTAATTGCTCTGGGTGCACCTTGGTCTCTTGATAACACATAAAGTCAGGAGACTTCTGCAAAAACCAATCAAATCCACCCTTTTTCACATTGGCGCGCAAGCCGTTTACGTTCCATGAGATTATGTTCATGGGATAATTATAGCAGAAATTTTAAAAGCTACCCCTTATTCACTCTTCCTATGAAATTTTTTGTGGATTTTCTTTAATTCTGTATCAGTAACATGTGTATAAATCTGAGTTGTATTGATATTGGCATGGCCAAGAAGCATTTGCACTGAGCGCAGATCTGCACCATTTCTCAACAGGTCTGTCGCGAAGGAATTATGTGAAATAAAACCATCAGTAATAAAGTTTGAGTATTTATTAATGGTAAAATCAAATACCTCGGTTTTACCTTTAATATTTTCTATTTTTTTTATCTTTAACCACCGAATATGCGAATTCAGTTTAAGTAAATTCTCAAGTATATCAATCGATCCATCTTTTAAGCCATTTCCTCGCAAAACAGTTATGATTTTCATTAATAGATTAGCAGACAAACAGATATTTTTATATCTGGTTAGATTTTTTATATTACATTTATTTTGTATTTCATATACCAATCCCTTATTTTGCAACAATATTGGATATAATTTCCTTAGTATTTGCTGACATGGTATTTTTTCATCCTCAATAATTTCGGGATTTAATATCGTCTTTTGTTTAAGGGTTTGAATTAAAGACTTAAAGTTTCTCTGGTTTTTAAAGGTGGTTATATGAAGCACATAAATAGTATTGTCAATTATTTTTCCTTGTGGGAGCTTAACTTTTCTATCTCTTTTTAATAAAATAGAGTCAATATTAAGTATTAAAAATAAAGATTGAACATCTTTTAACAGGTCTTTGCTTGTTGAAAATACTTTTATAGTTCCATTATTGCCTTCCGCATCATAATATCCAGCAAGAAATGCGCTTATCTCTTCCTTGCTCGCCTTAAACAGACTCTCGGGAACACGCCTATATTTTGAGTATTGTGTAATACCAAGTTTTCTCAGTTTTCTTAATAACTTAACATCATAAATATATAAAGAATGTGATTTGCTTTCTTTATTTGGACCAATTATTGGCTTCCTACCAATTATTTTTTCTGCCAAATTTGCATAATATTGAATATGCTTTATGTCCTTATCATTGATAATAATTCCTCGCCTTCTTTCACTTAAGGTACCATCTCCTAAAATATATCCCGTCAACCTCCAAAAATCCTTGCCCTCACCATCTTTTTTGTTAAAAGAAAAATCTACATGTTTTATGCCTGCAACATAGTCTCCAACAGATAGATCCTGCATTTGTCTTTCAACAATCCCATTTGTATTTACTGTAAAAAATGTATGATATGGTGTAGCTATAATTTCTCTGCCATCTGCCCACATGCTTGATAGATTCTCTGTCGAATGCTTTTTTTTGGCAATAACCTTACCTTTCATTATTTGGCCATTATTAAGGTCTAGACTCATTACCATGCTTTGCTTGGAATTATTCAATTTATTTGCAGAAAAAATCCCAGAGCTTGTAATAATCCTTGTGTCTGAGTGTAAGCAGTGGCGAATAACGTGTGGCGTTACTTTCTTGGAAATACCACTATTTATGGCATACTGCTTGACTATTCTCTCAACTGTTCTTCTATCTAGTCTTAGCGAATCCTTTTTCTGAGCCATTTTCTCATTCTTCTTGCCTGTAATTTGCACAAAAAGTGCATCGTCCATATCATCTCTTTTATCTAAATATTTTTGTACAGCGTTTCTTGCATCATCTGAAATAAATACCACACGAACCTTCTCACCCTTTCCTCTGACAGACATTTCATCTAATTTTAAGTTTATATCTCTAGGGAGGGCACATAACTCCGACACACGAAGACCTGTTGAAAAAAGTAGCTCTAGCATGGCTTTATCTCTCAAGCCCTTCAAATTGCTTGTGTCTGGGGCGTTAAGCAAACGAACAAGTTCTTCAATAGTTATCAGATCTAATGATCTTTCTGGTACTTTTGCTAGCTCTATTCTATCTGGAGATAGAGAAGTAATGCTCTGTCTAGCCAGATATTTGAGAAAGGCACGCAATGCTATCAAATAGTAGTTCTGTGTACGTTTCTTTAGGGTTGTTGGGGCCAGTCCTTTCTCATTTCTAGCCTCTTGTCTGTTAAGCCAAATACGGAAATCGCGTACAACATTGTCAGTAATACCTTTTGGATCTTTTATCTTCGTATAATCTAAAAAACGGCTCAGGTAGCGATCATAATTACGCACAGTATTCAGGCTTCTACCTTTTTCTATTTCAGTATATTGAAGAAATTCGGTTTTTAGTGAAAAAAGATTTTGCGACATGATTTAAGTATACAATGCCAATCTTTTTCACACCCCCTTGACAAAAAACTAGGGTATGCTATGATATCACCAACGTGTCTGAGCTTACTGCTATTGTTTATACCTATTGGCAAGGTAGGCAATGGCAATCGAACACCGCACAAACAATGGCCCCACGTGCTAAATGCGAGAGCACAGGCCACAACAATGAAAGGGAATCGCCATGATCAGAGGCCCGCCCCAACTAGTTCGCCCCGTATCCCAATTTCGCACAGCTATGTGGAAAGAAGAGGATGCGGGGCATTTAATTTGCAAATTTTATACATTCATGCTAGTATATCCCAATCATGTTAACAACAAGACAGAAGACAAATATCATAAAAAACGTAGCAATACACGATAAAGATACTGGCTCTCCAGAGGTTCAAATTTCAATATTAACAAAGAGAATCGAAGAATTAGCTGGTCACTTGAAAAAGCATAAGAAAGACAATCACTCAAGACGAGGACTTCTAGCCATGGTAGCCGATAGACAGACTCACATGAACTATTTAAAGAAGAAGAGCACTAAGCGTTATAACAGTATCGCGAAGAAACTAGATATAAAGGCAAAGTAAAATTGGACTCGCTTGCTTGCGCTCGGAAGCTCCTCTTTTTTTCACAAGTTCAAAAAAGTAGGACTTCCTCACCGCGTCGAGTCTCAATTTTACATACCCTAATCATTATATGAGTCCAATTTTGTTATTAATGGTATACTTAGTTCAGTAAGTATTTTAATAATAGTAGGTTAAATTTTAATAATAAATAAGTAAATAATTTTATATGTCAGTAATTAAACATAAAGAACAGCGTGTTGGAGTTTTTATAGATACTCAAAACATTTATCATAGTGCGAAAAATCTATATCATTCAAAGGTCAATTTTGGTCAAATAGTAAAAGATGCGGTAGGGGAGAGATCTCTTATCCGTGCAGTCGCTTATGTCATAACAACAGAGGCAGGTGACGAGAAAGCATTTTTTGAAGCACTCACAAAAATGGGCATAGAAACTAAAACAAAGGATCTTCAGATATTCGGTAGTGGAGCAAAGAAGGCAGACTGGGATGTGGGACTTGCAATAGATGCTGTGAAGCTAGCACCAAAACTAGATGCAGTCATTCTAGTAACGGGCGATGGAGACTTCGTACCACTTGTAGAATATTTGCAGACAAATGAGGGGTGTCAGGTAGAAGTTGTTTCCTTTGGTAAATCAACATCAACAAAACTACGTGAAGTAGTAGATGATTTCTTTGACCTTGATGAAAGTGTTTCTAAATATTTAATCGGTCATCAAAATAGATTTCAAGGATCAGGAAAGGGTAAGGCACCTATTCGCCAAGGCTTCAAGAAGCGAGGACCAAAAGATGCGACAGTTGGAAATGTTGCAGATGAAATAGCGGATTTGAGTGGGCAGGAGTAAAAATTTTACACTATGAAACAAAAGACCTTGTGGCGGAAGTTCCCAAGGTCTTTTTGATTGATATAATTATGGATATTAAAAACTATTTTATAAATAATTATTAACTTTAATCTAAATATAAATATGAATGAAATAAAGGATATTGCATTGTTTGAGGGAAAGGAGGTGAGAAAAGTTTGGCATAATGAAAAATGGTACTTTTGTGTTAATGACATTGTGCTTGTTCTTACAGAAACCGTTGATCCAGTTGATTATATAAAGAAAATTAGACAACGAGATGAAGAACTTGGCAAAGGGTGGGGACAAATTGTCACCCCCCTTTCAATGCAGACAAGAGGAGGAAAACAGATGATCAATTGTGCAAACTTAGAAGGTATATTCAGAATAATTCAATCTATTCCGTCACCTAAGGCAGAACCTATTAGGTTATGGCTCGCTCGTGTAGGCACCGAAAGACTTGAAGAAATTCAAGACCCTGAACTCGCTATGGATCGGGCAAAAGCTATTTATGAAAGAAAAGGATATCCGAAGGACTGGATAGACAAGAGAATGAGGGGAATAAATGTTCGTCATAGCCTAACAGACGAATGGAAGAACAGAGGAGTAAAGAAGGGTATTGAATTTGCTATTCTTACTGACGAAATATATAAAGGCACTTTTGACATGACTGCACAGGAGTATAAAAAGCATAAGTCATTAAATAAGGAGAATAATCTCCGTGATCATATGAATGACATCGAACTCATATTGACTATGCTTGGAGAGGCTACAACAACGAAGTTAACGCAAGATAGAGATTCACGTGAATTTGATAAGTTACAAAAAGATGCGGAAGAAGGTGGGGAAGTGGCAGGAAAAACTAGGAAGGACATTGAAAGTAGGACGAAGAAGACGGTAATAGCTAAAGAAAATTATTTGCCGAGAACAAGAAAAAATCTAAACTCATAGTTGATAGTTTACTGCCAACTATCAACCATAACATACAAAATATACGACTAGAATATAAACTAGACTAATAATTAGACCAATAACTAGACTAATAATAGACTAATCTATAGTTATTAAATGGCTATATTTATAACTATATATGGATTTAGCTCAAAGTTATACCTTAAAAGCTAGTAGAAAAATTGATAGAAAAGTTAACCCATGATATACTCATATTGTGAACAATGAAACTATAGCAAAAAACAACTCAAATCCATTCAAAAAAGGCTTTCTATCTCATTTCAGCCTTGATTTTGACTTGTTTAAAATACAGGATTCAGATATACAGAGATTAGATAATAAACTAAATTCCTTCGAAAAGATATTTCTGGACCCAAATATAGAAAAGACCCTAATAAGCAAGAATGAGTTACTTGCCTCTTTTGCAATATCAAAAGCAGAAAATTCTCAGCTCACATTAGAAGAAGCGGAAGATATCTATAAATTTGTTATAGAAAATAAAGATTTTGATTTTATAAGTAAAAAAATATCAAGTGGTAAAAAACTAGAAAAAAAAGACTATGAAAAGTTAGAATTCTTTAATATTGCTAGCACCTTTAGAGCTTTAAATGCAAATCCTTTTATGATTCAAGAACTGGATGATAAATTGATTAGGAAAATCCATTTTGATATAACAAAAGGGCTAGATATTTTTGCTAAATATCTACCAGAATTTACTCTATATAAATCAGGAAACTGGCGTGATAATAATGAAATTCGTGTTGGAAAATATACTCCATCAGATTTCAAAGATATTCCAAATTCTATTTCTGATCTTATTTCATGGTTTAAAGATAATCAGTCCATAACAAATGTAGCTATATTTCATACTGCTCTATATGCAATACACCCTTTCAACAATGGGAATAAAAGAGTTTGTAGAATAATTGAGCATATTTTATTAAAAATAATAGGGCTTAATAAGAATAATCTTTATAGTAATTCGTATTTTTATCATAAAGAAAAAACTAGATATTACAAGTATCTTTTAAGTTCACTAGAGAGAAGGAATCTTAATATTTTCTCATCTTTTATACTAGAGTCTATCGTCTTCTCTATTTTGGGAGTGATCAAAACTAGTCTAGAAATAAAAAGGCAACAATACATTGCCCAGTCTGAACTTGATAAGGCAGTACAAAAAGCAATTAAAGGGCTTATTAAAAGAAGGGAATTGCAATTTAAAAACTTCTATAAAATAGTTAAAAACCAAATTTCCAAGCAAACATTCGTAAATTATCTAGAAAAAGCAGTAAGTGCTGGAATTCTTATTAAAAGAGATGCAGGCAAAGCAACATATTATAGGTTAAATATAGAAACGGATGAGGAAAAGTTATTAGCGGAGTTACTTGAGGATATAAAAGGGAAGGTTGGGGTTATAGATGAGGATTTGAGGTTGGTGTAGAAATGTGATGTAAAAGAAAACCGTACATCTCTGTACGGCCGTTGTGGGTAATGCCCCGCTGAAACATTACCTTGATTTGCGTGTTATTGTGCGGCACGCTTTGCTTCATCTAGGTGTTGCCTGAGTTGCCCAAGAAACCTTCTTGAGTTCACAGTGATACCTTGTTTTTCTTCCTCCTCAAATAGCTTGATAAATTTTGTCAGAATCTCAACCGCAATTTTTGCGTCAAGAAATTTCTGGCAAAACCACCAAGCCATGGTCGGTCTGTAGTAGGCGAGTTCACGTGCAGCCTGCTTAAGATCTTTCTCGTTCATCCGAAGCATTCTCGTCGTCTGAATTACCCCCTCACCATATCCGGCCTTAGCGTATTCGGTCCAAGCTGACTCCAACACAATTTTCCTGTGGATTCTGGATAGTCCCCTAACCAGACTGGTAACGCCTTGTGTATCCCAAGTTGCCTTATCGGTCTTTGGGTGAATGATGTAAGAAGGGAAGTTTGTGGTATTCATGTACTTTGTCTTTCTTTTCTGGTGTTCAATGGCACACCTACTTAAAGCCGTATTTTGTTGTAAAGAACTAACTCTATGAATCTGCGACATCAGTCGTAGACTCAATGAAGTCGAGGATTTTCTTAGGATCCTCGATGTTGAAAGTTTTAGGCGTTAGCCACGGTTACTTCACCGAGTGGAGTTACTACTGTGCCTTATGTACCTTAACCATTTGGATGATTAAATGCGCCACCTCCTTCAACGGGAAAGGGTGTTCGTACTTTCCCAAGAGCCGGTAAGTGCAGTAAGCATCTATTGCCTTGTGGTCACTGGTAGTCACAAGTGTAATGTCTTTCGGGATAAGTCTTGCGACTTCCGCTCCTGAAAACATATGCATCTGATGATCCAGCAGGACGAGCTGGCAACCATTGATTTTCTTCAACACCTGATTAATTGATGTGTTCATGGAAACCACGATTGACACCGCCTCAAATCCCGCTACCTGCACAGCTTGGCTGAGGTCTTTTACGAAGTATTGGTCGTCATCAACCACCGCTATTTTTGTTGTTCTATTTTTCATAATCTGTTTGTTTTAATGTTCTTATCTGACAATAGTATATCATCTCTGTCAATTCTTGTCTAAATTACGTCATTAATTATAGATGTATCTACTGAGTAGATGGCTAGGTTACTATATACATTGAGTATAGTTAAATTGTTGTCAGTATTATTGACATATGTATGCTATATTTGATATACTGATCCTATGGAAAATATGTCTCAAATATTAGAGAAAATAGGACTTTCAAGCAAAGAATCGGCTATCTATCTGGCCTTACTCAAATATAACAATGCAACCGTACAGGATATTGCAAATGAAGCAGGAATTAAACGCCCAACCACATATCTAATATTAGATGAGCTTAGAAAAAAGGGTCTGGTTCTAAAGATCCCCCATGCAAAGAGAGCGATATTTCAAGCCAGGGCACCAGATGAGGTATATGAACAGGTATCAAACAATTTGAATAATTTTGAAAAGATATTACCTAAACTTCGATCAATAAATCCATCTAGAAACACTGTAAAAACTTTATATTTCGAAGGAGCAGAAGGTTTAAAGGAATCATTAAACTACAGGCTCGCAGAAATGAAAGACAAGACGCTTGTAGGCTTTTGGGCAAAAGATAGTGGTTTACCAAAAAAGATTCTCGAATTATTTGATAATTGGAATAAAAATCTATTAAAATACAATATTACTATGGGAGGGGCAACACCAGATCATGAATCAACTAGGAAATATCTACAACAATATCCACAATTTTATAAATACCTTAAATTAGTACCCGAAAAAGACTACTCTTCTGATGTATCAATAGACGTAAGCGATGATTTTGTAAGAATAATAGATGGACATGAATTAAAAGCAGTTATTATAGAAGATAAAAGGGTTGCTGATGCTGTAAAACAGATATTTGCACTTGCTTCTAAAAATATTCAATAGTATAGTCAAAATTATAATTAAAATTCTATAGTTAACCCATGAAATCTAAGCAATACACCCTTGAGGTCGGTCCTCTCTTATAGGTTTTCCTTTACAAAATCAACAGCATATCTAAACCTTTCTCCTAGTTTTTCTCTTTCACCAATAGCCACAAACGGCTTCATATCTGCAATAAATTCTTTTTCACTAAATTTATCTAATCTCTTATAAATTTCTTCTTTATTCTTCAAATCCAATCCGTAATATTTTAATTTCTCTTCTATCATAACACCATTAAAGACGGCCCCGAAACCAAGTAAGTAGGCCAAATCATACAAATCCCTCCCTTTCTCTCTGGTCATGATTGCTCTTATTTTCTCAGAGAAAATTTCATTCATTGATAGATGATGAATATACGAATTAAAGATGATAGGGAAATCACTTTTTATTGTAGATTTTGAAGGCTCTATTGGCTTTTCTCTAAAAGAAAAATCAAATTTTATAAAAACTTTATAATCTATAAAATCTGGCTTAACTGTAAGTAGATAGGTCTTACCAGAAATAGCCTCTCTTTCTTTAAATGAAAATCCTGAATTTTCTTTACAAATTAAAACAAAAAAATCTTTTATAAAGCCTTCAAACTCTTTATCTTGCATATCTACAGTAAAATCAAGATCTTCTGAAAATCTTGGGGCTCCAAAAATAATATGCACGGCTGTTCCTCCTTTAAAATAAACTTTTTCACAACCTTTCATAGAATATAATTTATCAAGACACAATAACTGTACATACTCTCGCAATACAATAGTCTCATTTGTCTTAAATTTCTTTGTTAGTTCATGTATTTGATCCTTTGTTATCATAGTATTTTATTAGTTTTTAATATTTCAATGATCTTATCTTTTACTATTCCTTTTTTTATATTATTTACATATTCATCGAGTCTTTTCTTATCTATATTTGATAAATCATATTCGCTCATATCTATCTGTCTCTTTCCGTTTATAGACAAATATATCTGATCCAATAATGCTTTTTCAGGAAGTGCAATGAGAAATCCATCCTTTTTCTCATAACCCCAGAATAAATCCTTATTAATATGAGAATAACTGTAGATATTGCCATCAATTTCTTTAATTTTTGTCTTTTTAACTGTTGCGCTAGTTATCTCAAAAGGGAATTGGGAAAGAATACCATGAAAATTCAAAGCTGATTCAAAAGAGATATATGATGGTTCGTATAGGAAGTTTGCAATAAGAAAATTACTTGGCTTTTTACTTGGGATTATGTATTTACCCATTTCAAGTCTTTTTAAAATACCATTCATTACAAGGCTATTTATCAAGTCGAAGGGGGCTTGATGTCTACTAATACCCAAAAGGTTTCGCAAGGTTTCACTGGGAATAATGCCAATATCTGATTGTAATATTGCTTCAGTTGCCTTTACTTTATTAAAGTTTTGATTATTCGATGATTCCATACACTACGTACTATACCAATTCTGTGGAATCATTACAAGTGGTGAATGTGGATAACTATATGAAAAGCGCAAAATACCTATATTAAATGTCATTTATATATGTTGCAAAATAAAGGTATTCTGATGATTTCGCATTTAAGTAATGTATACTTGACTTAAAAGTGAGATTTAAATTAAGTATACTTAACTAAAATAAGGAAACTATACTACTTCTGATATAATATCCTCATGAACAACGAATTTAAAAAAAAAACGCACAGCAAATACTATTAGAAAGGGCAGAAATTTCTTTACAAAAAGCAAAAGAACTTATACTCGAGCATATTCCAAATGAAGAAATACAAGCTATATATGTAAAAGGGAGCTATATACAAGGGGAACTTAAAGAAGACAGTGATATTGACATAGTAGTGATTCTTAAAACAAAAAAATATTTACCTGATGTCTATAAACTAACAGATGATTTTGGTAATACTACAGATATGCCTTTTCAAGCTGTAGCATATACTATGGATGAATTGCAAACTGGAGTACTAGCCCAAAATAGAACAAAATCGCCTACCACTATTAGTATCTTTGTTAAACAACTAGATCAACTTCCACTCATATATGGCCTAAAACCAGAAGGAAAACTCTATACTCGTACAGATATAAAAGATTTAACCGCTCAAATAGGGAACTTTAGAAAAATGTTTCTGCCAGATTTCGAGAAAGGGAACTTTCACTTCAAATCCCTAGTCAAACAAGTATTATGGTTAGTAGAAAGGGAACAAAGGGCGCTGGGTATATTACCAGAATATTCTTGGCAACGCCTTGCGAATTCTATAAAAGATCCGGATCATATTGTCCATAATACTTTAAAATATAGAAGGGGTGGAGAAGTTTCAGATAAAGAAAAGGATGAGTATATGAATAAATTAAATGAGTATTTGGAGATGTTGGGAGATAAATATAAAAAGACAACAAATATTTAGAAGCTATACCAATACCCCACATTCTGCTAAACTATACCCATGAAATCTAAACAATACACCCTTGAGGTCGGTGGTAAGACCCTCACAGCAGAATTTAATGATTTAGCAGAGCAAGCTCACGGTTCTGTAATGATGCGATACGACAACACTGTCGTGCTCGCTACAACAGTTATTAGCAAAGAAGAAAAAAAGGGGGATTTCTTTCCACTCACTGTTGATTATGAAGAAAAGTTTTATGCAGCTGGGAAAATTTCTGGTGGTAAATATAATAAAAGAGAGGGAAGACCAAGTGATGAAGCCATTCTTTCTGGAAGAATAGTGGATAGGACTATTCGTCCGCTTTTTGATCAACACATTCGTAATGAAGTGCAGGTCATACTTACTGTACTTGCTTCTGGCGAAGGAGACCTACATATTCTCGGAGTAATTGGCGCATCACTTGCACTAGGTACATCAAAAATCCCTTGGAACGGTCCAGCTTCATGTATTCATGATGTAAATCCAAACTACGACCTTGTCGCTTGTGGTAAAGATGGACTAATAAATATGATTGAAGTTGCTGGCAAGGAGGTTGATGAAGAAATCGTAAACAAGGCTTTAGTGAATGCTAGTGTAGAAATTGAAAAAATTCAGTCATGGCAAGAAGAAATAATAAAAGAAATCGGAAAGACAAAAATGATAATTCCGAAGCCAGAACTTACTGCAGGCACAGAGGAGCTCTTTAATGTTGAAATTACAAACAAACTAGGTGAATACATTTTTGGATCAATTGGTAAAGATAGAATGGGGGAAATAGCTGACATTTGGACAAAATTATTTATAGAAAAATTCCCTGAGGGGAATCTAGGGCTGGCACAGGAATTTCTTGATGAAAAAATAAATGACTTAATACACGCAGAAGCAATAGAAAATGAAAAGAGACCGGACGGTAGAAAGATGGACGAAATAAGACCATTATTTGCAAAGGTTGGTGGAATCTCACCGATTCTGCATGGAACAGGGACATTTTATAGAGGAGCAACACACGTTCTTTCAGTACTTACACTTGGCGGGCCTGGGGATGTACAAGAAATAGATGGAATGGAAATTACTGAAGCAAAGAGATTTATGCATCATTACAATTTCCCTCCATTCTCAACAGGCGAGACAGGCAGAGTCGGCGGAATGAATCGCAGAATGATCGGCCACGGAGCTCTCGCAGAGAAGGCCCTACTACCTATTATTCCAGCAAAAGAACTATTCCCTTACACAATACGCATAGTGTCAGAAGCCTTTTCATCAAATGGTTCTACATCGATGGGATCTGTTTGCGGATCAACATTAGCACTTATGGATGGAGGGGTTCCTATAAAGGCACCAGTGGCAGGTATTGCATCTGGACTTATGATGCGAGAAGCGAAGGCTGGCGTAATGGGTAAGCTTTTTGGAAAGAAAAATTATGAATATAAAGTTCTAACAGATATACAAGGACCAGAAGATCATCATGGTGATATGGACTTCAAGGTTGCAGGTACAAGACAAGGCATCACAGCAATACAAATGGATGTAAAAGTTAATGGTATTCCATTAGAAATTTTGAAAGAAGCATTCGAAAAGGCAAAATTAGCTCGTTTTCAAATCTTGGACTTGATAGAAAAAGAAATCACCAAGCCAAGAGAAAAGATATCACCAAACGCTCCTGAGATAGTTATGACAGCGGTCAAGCAAGATCAGATCGGCTTGGTTATAGGTACAGGAGGAAAGACAATCAAGGAAATAAAAGAGAAAACTGGTGTAGATGACATCACAATAGAAGACGATGGAACAATATTCATCACAGGAAAAAATGGTACCGCTCAAAAGGCAAAAGAAATTATATACAATATGACACGTGAGTACAAAGCAGGGGAGAGATTTGAAGGAGAAGTTACAAAGATCACAGACTTCGGTGCATTCGTGAGGATTGCCGGTTCAACAGAGGGACTTGTGCATGTTTCAGAAATAGCAACATTCCGAGTCGATAGAGTTTCTGATTATCTAAAAGAAGGAATGAAAGTACCAGTAATCATTCGTGAAGTAGATGAAAGAGGAAGATTGAGTCTATCTATAAAACAAGTTGATCCAAACTTTATAAAGAAAAAAGCTTAGAAAGACTTACGCTCAAATACATATTCAGTAAAATAGCATAGAGCGAATATTCTTATGTTATAATAAATATCGATGGATGAAGTAAAAACTAATCAGAAAAATGCTTTAGGAAAACAGGTATCTGGTAATATAATACCAGATGAACATCCTCTGCACATGCTCAACAATCAATCTGACCCAATAAGAAGACGCCGCCCACTATCTCAACAAGCTATCAGAACATACGAAAGCGATATGGCGGATTTGCTTGGGAAAAAAGAGACAACAGTTGCAACAATGGCAATTGCCGAGCAAAGAAGAAAGGAAGAAAAAACAACAATTGTGCGTCAGCCTCTAATAGAAAAAGTAATTGTTCAGGAAAAAAGGGAAGAAATGAATACACATAAGCCTATTCAAAAAAGAGATGTGTTAGAAAATTCTAGAGTATATACACCACCAACAAAGATCAAGGTTGAATCACCAGCAATCATTCCAGAAAAACAAAATAAAGTAGAAGAGCATGCACTAGACAAATATAATGAAGATACAGCGCTGAGCAATGAGCCTGTTATTGAAACCAAGCAAGCACCAATTTTATCTAATCTTATAAGCGCCGAAGACTTTACTAACCCAGAACCCGCAAGAGAGACGCCCATTCTAAAAATGGATACTTTTGTTGAGTCGATGGATAAGCCTATTATTAGAGAAAATGATGTGCAACCGATTAAAGAAGATGTTTCAATCAAGCCAGATCAAGCAAATATAGAGAAACTTTTCACGCCAGAACCAATAGGAGAAGTTGCCGTTCTTGAACCTGAACCAATTGTCGAGCCTGTAGTTGAACAAGAATCTCCCATCATCCCTGAAACGACTTACAGGCCAGCACCTGCTCCATTCACTTTTCCAAAGTATACACCTCCAGTACAGGTTAAAAATTCTAGTTTACAAATTGAGGACAAAGAAGATGCAGTACCTGAGTTCATTGATAACATTGCCTCAAAAAAGGAGGCCTCTGTTTTTGTTCCAAAGAAAACATTTACCACAATAACCGATGAGTCCGCAGGTACTGGAAATTACAGTAGAAAGATTTTTATGGTTATAGTAAGCATAATACTTATAGTCGGCGGTGTGGGAGCTGGATACTATTTATACCTAAAAAGCCCTCTTGCGAAACCAACTGTTGTGCCGATTAGTACAAGCAAGGTTCCAAGTATAATTAAACCAGAAACTCAAAAGATAGTTCCTATAGGAAACCTGAAGGGTGTCTCTTTGGAAGAAAAGATTAGAAGTGTTGTTGTTTCTGATGCTGTAGCTGCAGGAGTCTTGAATGAGATTGTATTAACACAGACCACAGGTTCAAGCACAATAAGGGTAACTGCTTTAAATTTTATAAAGACAATTGGATACCAGACTCCAGAGATATTCAAAAGATCACTTATGAACATATGGATGCTTGGTGCATATGGATCAGATGAAGGAAATGCACCCTTTATAATATTCAAAACTGATTTCTTCCAGAATTCATATGCAGGAATGCTAGATTGGGAGAAAAATATGGTGGACGATTTAGCTATTTTATTAAATTTTGAAGAAAAAATAAAAAATCAAAACAACACAGGAACCAGCACAGTTAGAGGATACTTGGCTGTTAGAGGTAGGTTTGAAGACAAAATTATTCTTAATCGTGATGTAAGAAAGTTTACAAATGAAAATGGTGTATCTTTACTTGTATATTCTTTTATAGACAAAGATACCTTAGTAATCACAACATCCGAAAATGTCTTACGAAGTATAATACAAAAGCTTGAAAAGCAAACGCAGATAAGGTAAAATAAGCTTCATGAATAAGAAAGATTTAATATATTTCAAAGACAAGCTGTTAAAGGAAAAAGCTCTACTAGAAGAGGAATTATCCACTATTAGTCGTGTAAACCCAGACAATGCAAATGATTGGGAAGCAACGACTACAGATATCGAAGTCGATGCCGCAGACGAGAATGAAGTCGCTGACAAAATGGAAGAACTTGAGGACAATAAATCAATCATAAGACAATTAGAGCCACAATTAAACGAAGTAAAAGCAGCTCTTGAGAGGATTGAGTCTGGCACATATGGCGTATGCGAGATATCTGGAGAACCTATAGAAAGAGAGAGGTTGGAGGCAAGTCCATCAGCAAGAACATCAATGAAACACATGAAAAAATAGGCTTAGGCCTGTTTTTTTATTGTCAATTTAAAAAAGTTATTGTGAAACTACTAAAAACAGTGGTTTTCTTTATAATTTCTTAATAATTTTATTTTAAACTGGCAGCATGAGTATAGCAAAAACTTACAGCGCACAATTATCTGGTCTACAAGCACATATTATCAACATAGAAGTTGACTTATCAAATGGTCTTCATGCCTTTGTGATCATCGGACTAGGCGACAAGGCAGTCGAAGAGTCAAAAGATAGGATATCAGCCGCTATAAAAAATACTGGTTTTACATCGCCAAAACAGAAAAATCAAAAAGTTGTGATCTCTCTCGCCCCAGCAGATATTCGAAAGGAGGGACCGTCCTTTGATCTTGGCATGGCGCTTGCTTATCTATCTGCCAGTGGTGATATTGATTTCGATCCAGAAAATAAAATCTTTCTTGGTGAGCTTTCTCTTGAAGGAGAGATAAGAAAAATCAGCGGAATACTGCCCTTGGTCAATGGAGCAAAGAAATTCGGCTTTAAAGAAATATTTATGCCAGAAGGAAATGCTGAAGAAGCAGCTCTTATCAGTGGAGTAAAGATTTATCCAATAAAGACATTGGATCAGGTTATTGCACATCTTACTCAGAGAAAAGATTCTAAGATACCAATTCAAAAAAAGACAAAAATAAAGTTAATTAATGAAAAGTTTGAAACTAATTTCAATTTAATTCAAGGACAAGAAACAGCAAAAAGGGCATTGGAAATAGCAGCCGCTGGAGGGCACAATATAGCAATGTATGGCCCTCCAGGAACAGGAAAAACCATGCTGGCAAAAGCCTTACAAACTATTTTACCTCCTTTAAATGAAGAAGAGATCCTTGAAGTAACTAGCATACACTCTATTGCAAAGATTCTAGACAAATCCTTTATTACGAAGCCACCCTTTAGATCACCACATCATACATCCTCATATGCTTCTATCGTCGGTGGGGGTTCTTTTCCAAGACCAGGAGAAATCACCCTTGCACACAGAGGTGTACTTTTTCTTGATGAATTTCCAGAGTTTGATAAGAAAGTAATAGAATCACTAAGACAGCCACTTGAGGAACATTCAATAACAATATCCAGAGTAAGAGGCTCCATAAATTATCCAGCAAAATGTATTCTTGTGGCATCAATGAATCCATGTCCATGTGGGTATGGAAAGGGGAATAAATGTAAATGCACTGACTATGATATAAGTAATTATAATAAAAGAATATCAGGTCCTATAGTAGACCGTATCGACATTTGGGTTTCTGTATCAAAGATTGAGTATGATAAATTATCAAACAAGTCATCGAACAATGAAGATTCTAAAGACATATTAAATCGTGTAATCAAGGCTCGCAAAATTCAAGAACTACGTTTTGTCAAAAATAAAATATTTAATAAAAAGTATAATAGTGAAATATCTATAGCTAATATTGAAAAAATGATCTGTCTAAGTGACAAAGTAAGAAAAATGTTAAAAGATTTTTCAGAAAAACTAGAATTATCAGCCAGAGCGTATCATAAAGTAATCAAACTAGCACAAACAATAGCTGACTTAGATAATTCAAAAGAAATTACAGAGTCTCACCTATTGGAAGCATTGCAATACAGAAAAAGGGAATATTAGAATGGATTTTTTGCACCTCTAATCTCAAAGTGTATATGTGGTCCTGTTGACCTACCAGTAGATCCCAACTTTGCAATCATCTGTCCTTGCTCAACACTGTCTCCAACACTTACAAAGTTCTTCTGTGTATGAGCATATAGTGTCTGAGATCCATTTGAATGTGAAATAATTGCATAATTACCATATCCACCATTGTATCCACCTGTCACACTGGCGATCACTATTCCTGCTGCAGAAGCTCTTATTGGAGTTCCTAGTGAAGCAGCCAGGTCAACAGCATTGTAACCATGCAAATCTTGAGACTTGTATCCTCCGACAATTGGACGAATATAATATCCTGGGAAGTATTTACCATCAGCATCATGAAGGGGATTTGTGCTGGTTTTCTTTATCGCCAAAATCTTTGGAGTAGTTGCTGTATATGGTTCTGCGTCTGGAATTACAATAGTATCGCCAGGCATTATAACAGATGAAATTGTGAGATCATTGTATTGTAAGACTTCATTTAAATCTGTTTTGTATAGTTTAACAATTCCTCTTATGGTATCACCCTTTTTGACAGTATAATTAATTCCAGAAATAGGCAAAATAACCAGCTTTTGACCTTCCTTTATTGTAAATCCTCTAGACAGGTCGTTTGCCCAAATAATAGTATTCACAGTCACATCAAACATATCCGCAATCATTGAAAGAGTATCTCCCTCTCTAACGGTATAAAGACTTATTTGTGTATTTGTCCTTTCATTATCAATGTCTGACACTGTGCCCGAGGGTCCAATTTCTGCAACCAAAGAATTTCCAGATACGAGTGCTATATCCTCTGAAGTCTTGCCTGAATTTAATTCACGGTTAACGGCAGCCTGGAGAACTGGCATGCTTTGTGAGTTTGTGGCATTTTCTTCATCAAGAGTTTTGGCTGAAACCTTCTCATTTGTACTATCCATAAAATATGAAAAAAGGCCAGCATTCGTAGTTGCTGGGAGAGAAAAAGCTAAAGAAAATATAACAAAAAGAAATAAAGCAATCTTTGAAAAGATGCTTAAAAAGTTTATTTCCTTAGTATTATTTTTTTGTGAAAATTGCATAATATAAATAGGCTTTTGGCAATATCTGTATGACATCTATTACGATGTGACGGAAGTATCAATCAATGCAGTAAATGGCTTTACTGAGCCACTCTTGTAACTATATTTAATAGGTACTTAATTAGACTACTTTAGCCCATAACTAATGTCAATAGGCAGTGTGGAAAGAATATTTGATACAATCATTCTAGCAATCTGTCAAAAGCACAGTTGAAGTTGTTAAATATTATTGTCTAATATTTATAAAAAACACGGTTAAGCATGTTATAGTTGTTTCATGTCATCAGGAGAATTAAATCAGAGACAAAAAGAAGCGGTTGAGACCCTTGAAGGGCCCCTTCTTATTCTTGCTGGCGCAGGTGCTGGCAAGACAAAGACCATAACCCACAGGATATTGAATCTTATAAAGTCTGGCATTCAGCCATCAAAGATCCTTGCCATAACATTTACCAATAAGGCTGCCAAGGAGATGAGGGAACGAGTATTCGACCTGATTGAGAAAGACAAGAGTCTAAACATACCAATATCTTTCGCAGAAAGACCTTTTGTAAGCACGTTTCATTCACTTGGGGTTCATATAATCAAGGAAAATGCATCTTTATTGGGTATTACCAGACACTTCACCATATATGATCGCGGTGATTCCAAAAGAGCAGTCAAGGACGCCCTTGAGCAAATAGGTTTAGATCCCAAACAGCATGATCCAGGAGCAATATTAAATGCTATATCTAGAGAAAAAGGTGATGGGGTAACCTTTTCGGCTTATAGGGGAAAAAGTTCTAAAGAATTTTTTACAAAAATTGTTTCTCAAGTTTGGGAGAAGTATGAAGCGACCCTTCTGAAAGAGAAGTCGCTTGATTTCGACGATCTTTTATTAAAAACCGTGGTACTACTTGAAAATAATGAATCAGTGAGGGAGCATTATCAAAAAGTGTGGGAATATATTCATGTAGATGAATATCAAGACACAAATCAAGTACAGTATAAAATGGTACGCTTGCTAGGAGGACACAACAATGTGTGCGTTGTGGGGGACGGGGATCAAAACATATATTCATTTCGTGGTGCGAGTGTTAAAAATATTCTTGATTTTGAAAAAGATTTTCAGAATGCCAAAGTTATTACACTTGAAGAAAATTACAGGTCAACACAGACCATACTCACAGCAGCAAATAACGTCATAAAGAAAAATGTAATGCGTAGAGAAAAAAATCTCTATACAAAAAATGCTGAGGGTGAAAAAATTGAATTATTAATTTCTTACATAGAGCAAGAAGAGGCCAGAATGGTTGCAGATGAGGCGAGAAAAAAAATTGATTCAGGAACCAATCCTAGGGATATAGCGGTCTTGTATAGGGCAAATTTTCAATCACGAGTCTTGGAGGAAGCATTTTTAAATAAAAACATTCCATATCAAGTCCTTGGAGTAAAGTTCTTTGAGAGAAGAGAGATTAAAGATGTCCTCTCATTTATCAAAGCATCTTTAAACAGAGACAGTACAAATGATTTAGTTAGAATTGTAAATGTTCCACCAAGGGGTATAGGGAAGGCCACGATTCTAAAGGTAATCACTGGGCAAGAAAATACGCTTGGACCAGCATTAAAAAATAAAGTTGCAACCTTTTTAAATTTGCTTGAAAGAATAAAGGGTGTTGCATTAAAAGAGACACCATCACAATTAATAAAGTACATTATTCGCGAAAGTGGTATGGAAAATATATACAAAAATGGGACTTCGGAAGAGCAGGAAAAGCTTGAAAACCTTAGAGAATTAGTATCTGTAGCCACGCAATACGATTCATTACCTACTAACGAAGCTATAGAAAAGTTATTAGAAAATGCAGCATTAGCAACAGATCAAGATGAATTGGAAAAAGACAATAATGCTGTTCGTCTTATGACAGTTCACGCATCTAAGGGTCTTGAATTTGATTATGTATTTATTGTTGGACTTGAGGAAGATCTATTCCCACATCAAAGATTAGGCAAGGAAGAGATAAGTATGTCCGAATCAGAAGAGGAACGTCGTCTTTTCTATGTAGCATTGACTAGAGCAAGAAAAAAAGTATTCTTGAGTTATGCCCAACTTAGAACTATTTATGGCGCACAAAAAGTTAACGCTCCGTCAAGCTTTATTTCTGATATCGGAGACGAACACATAACGTCTGTTGGTGATGTGGAGGCCCCTAGAGGAATAAAGGCAATCTTCATCGACTTTTAAAATAAACAAAATCATAATGAATAATAATTTCACTGCAAAAAAGTCTTTGGGTCAAAACTTTCTTCACGCACCGAATGTTATTTCTGCAATGGTTCATGCTGGAGAAATTTCTAAAGAAAATACCGTGCTTGAGGTTGGTCCGGGGAAGGGCGCTTTGACGATAAAACTTTTAGAGACCGGTGTACACGTTATTGCAATCGAAAAAGACGATAGGGCTATTCCATTTTTAGAAGAAAAGTTTTCTAACGAGATAAAAAGTGGTCAGCTCGAACTAATTCATGAAGATGTACTATCTTTTAACGAAAAAAGATTGAGTAACTATATTCTAATAGCAAATATTCCATATTATATAACTGGAGAATTTATGAGAAAGTTTCTAGAGACTTCAAATCCGCCTATAAGGATGGTTGTAATGCTTCAGAAGGAAGTAGCAAAAAGGATAGTTGATGCGAAGGGGAGCATTCTTTCTTTATCAATAAAGTCATATGGTGAACCGAAATATCTAGTAACTGTACCGAAAAAGTTCTTTAGACCGATACCAAATGTTGATTCCGCCGTGCTTATTGTTAATAACATATCAAAAAGATACTTTACGGAGTCTGGCATAAATGAAAAATACTTTTTTGATGTAATAAAAACTGCTTTTGCTCACAAAAGAAAGGTTGTTATAAAAAATCTAGAGCAAATAATACCAAGAGAAAAGCTAAATCTCATATGGGAAAGAGAAAATCTATCTACCAATGCGAGAGCAGAGGACTTATCCACTGAAATGTGGAAAAAAATCGTAGGAAATCCATAAAACGGCTATAAATAGGGGTATTTTATTAACAAAAACCATATGTAATATAATACTTTACATTTGGTATGACTTGGTGTAATATGATAGTTACAATGAATAAGACATATTATAAAAGAAAAATTTATTCGGCTCTTAAAGAGCATATGAACAGTAATGATGTGACGATTATTACTGGTATGCGTCGTACTGGAAAAACAACCCTGGTAGAACATTTATTAAGCGAAATTGACTCAAAAAATAAAATATTTCTAGATCTAGAGAAAATTAGTAATCAAGAACTATTTTCAGATAAAAACTATGATAATGTGATCATAAATCTAGAACGGAGAGGCCTCACACAAAAAGAGAGAATGTTTGTGGCCCTTGATGAAATACAAACGATGCAAAATATTCCGAGTGTTATAAAGTATTTACATGATCATTATAATATAAAGTTTATTCTGACTGGTTCAAGCTCTTATTACTTGAAAAACCAGTTCACTGAGTCCCTAGCTGGCAGAAAAATGCTTTTCGAACTTTTCCCTCTTGATTTTAGTGAATTTTTAACATTTAAAGAGATTCCGCACATAGCAACTAAAAATATTGAATTAATCAAGTCATTCGATACTAATGAATTTGATAGATTGAAAGCATATTACGAAGAATACATAGAGTTCGGTGGTTTTCCAAAAGTTGTACTTGCACAAAAAATCGAAGAAAAGAAAAATATATTAGATGATATTATAAGTTCATATATTAATATTGATATAAAAAGTATTGCTGATTTTAAAGAAAGCTCTTCAATAATAAATATAGCTAAAATGTTGGCTGGAAGAATAGGGAATAAGCTAGATTATTCTAAAATATCACATCTTACAGGCCTTTCTCGACCAACAGTGCAAAATTATATTAGTTTATTTGAACAGACCTATCTCATTTCTCTGGTACCAGTCTTTACAAAGAATCAAGACAGAGAGATAGTAAAAGCCCAAAAAATATACTTCTCAGACAATGGTCTAGCCGGAATCCTTGCCGACATTGACAGTGGATCAAAGTTTGAAAATGCTATTTTCAATCAACTTCGTAAAAAAAATAATATAAAATATTTTTCATTAAAAAATGGCAATGAAATAGACTTTATAATGGACAATAAACTAGGTTTAGAGGTAAAGGAAACACCCACAGGACATGATTTGAAAGATTTAAGTAATTTGTCTGAAAAAGCGGGAATAAGTTCATATAAATTAGTTGGTAGACACAAAACACCAAATTTTTCTGAATATATGTGGGGAGGCAATATTCTATAATAGACAAATATGGACTTATCCACTGAAATGTGGAAAAAAATCATAGGAAATAATTAGGTTTATTGATATAATTTCATAGGTATTTTAAATAATTTTAAATACTACCCCGTGAAGTATTCAACAAAAAAACCTGGAGCAAAAAATGTACTAATGATCCTGGTCGCCATCCTCCTGGTTGGTGGAGCTTTTACTTATGCGGAATATTCTAATAAAGAGGCAGAAACTGTATATAGTAAGCCAGATATTGAGATTGGAACTTCTACAAGTCAGTCCTATCAAAATTCACAGGATAGTACTGATTGGAAGAGAATACTTCTCGCCACGGACACTGTTGCATCTAGTTCTGTTAATGATTTAACAAAAAAGCCAGCCCCTCTAACCCCCGCAGACCTATTGGCAAGAGATTTTTTTGCTAGATATATGGAATTAAAACAAACAGGAGATACTGCAGATGAGGCCAGCAGACAAGAACTCATCAACAAAGTACTTCAAAATGGAACACTTGTTGCGACGCCGAAGGTCTACAGCCATGGTGATATTAAGACAAAAGTAGACAGTAGCACTGAATCCCTAAAGACTTACTACAATCAACTAGGAACAGTAGTAAAAACATATTCAATACAATACAGAAATGAAGCCATCATAGCCAAAGAGGCATTTGATAAGGCTGATATGAGCATACTCAAGGAGCTTGACCCAATTATTAAGAATAATAAGGCTCAACTTGATGCGTTTTTAAAAATTGTGGTTCCACAAACCGTTGTAAAAACACATTTAGATCTTGTAAACACAATGAGCTCTATAGTTTACATGGATGAAGGATTTAGAAACTCTGCAAATGACCCTTTTGCTGGCATACAATCAACCAGTTTGGTATTAAAAAATAATGACAGCCTTGTTTTGATACTAAAAAGCATTCAGAATACAATTTTTTCAAATGATATTACCTTTACGCCCTCTGAAAATGGTTCATTGTTTACAAAACTATAAAATATATGAGAATTAATTTTTATAAAAAATTCATTCCGGCAATACTCATGATAACGCTTCTTGCCCAACCGCTATTCTTTTTGAAGCCAGCGAAAGCAAGCGCAATCCCCGTAGTTGATGCCGGGGTTATAGCACAATTGGTTATTGCAAATATTTCTCTAGGAACACTGGTGGGGCAGTCAACTGCAGCTAATCTAAAAACCTTTACACTTGACGGCCTCGCTTGGATGCTTGCAAAAATGATAGTGCAACAAATAACAGTTAGTACTGTAAACTGGATCAACTCTGGCTTTGAAGGAAGCCCTGCCTTTGTAGAAAATCCTGGTTCATTTTTTCTTGATGTGGCTGATCAAGCAACAGGTCAGTTCATTACTGGAGGCCTTTTAGCGGATATGTGTTCACCATTTAGCATAGATATAAAAATAGCTCTTTCTTTTAAGTACAGACCATACACACCAAAGAGGTACGCTTGTACAATAAGTACAATAATGAGAAATATGGTTAATGCAGGAAAAAATGCATCTATAAATGGGTTTACTGCTGGAGATTTTAAACAGGGAGGGTGGCCGGCTTTTGCCTCACTGACAACAGAGCCACAAAATAATATATATGGTTCATATCTGCAAGCAGAAAGCGATCTATCATTCCGTGTAGCCTCGATACAAGGACAAAAGAAAGACGAGCTAGGAGCTGGAAGAGGATTCCTTTCAAAAGAGGTGTGTACAGAAAAAACTGTTGAAAGTTCTGATTTTGAGGGAAATGTATCTAGTCAGCTAGTCAAAGACTGCAAGGTACAAACCCCTGGTTCAGTGATCGCTGGCACACTGGATAATCAACTCGCATCAGCCGGTCACTCACTTGAGCTTGCAGACTCAATAAATGAAATTGTTGGTGCTCTTTTTGCACAATTGGTAACAAAAGTTCTTCAGGGTGGACTTGGTGGATCAAGTGGTGGCGGTGCGGGTGATTCAGAATCATATATGAATCAAGTTCGTGATGAAATAAAGGGAAGTTCAGAACAAGTAGAATCAATAAAGGTAAAGCTCCTTGATCAAATAAAAACAATGACAATGCCTTCAAGTGCATACATGGATGCAAAAACATCATCACTAAACCTATTCCTTAATATAAAAGGCACATTTGATAAGGCTAGAAGCTGTTATGCAGCAAAAATTATTTATCTAACTTCATTACCAACTACGCCACACAATTCTGGATTAATTCAGCAGTATCGAAATCAAATAAGTACAATTGATTCGACCGTAGCATCAACAATCACTCCACTAGTCACAAGATTACAGGCTGAAAAAGATGCGGCGTACAGAACGTCCTCCAATCTTACGCGTATTGAAAATACTATAAGGGCGGCTGCAACATTAAATGATTTGATTGAACCTAGTCAAACCCTGTCCCAAATGGAGACGATAACAGGAGCAAATATGACAATCAAAACACAGGAAGCAAAAAATGAGTATGAACAATTACGAAATGATGTTGCGCCTGACTTAAATCAGACCGCCAGATCTATGCTAAACAACTGCCTAGCACAACCAGGTCCTTCTATATAATGAAATTAATGAAAAAATTCTTTGCTACAATTCTAGTAATAATAATGGTCCTAACTGTAATGGGAGTAGTTACTGTTCCACAAACAGCGAATGCAGCTTGTGCAAATCTTCTAAGTTTTAATTTCGGCGAATGTGTTACAGAGGGTACGGCTTGGGTGGGAAATATTCTATTAACCATGATGAGTTATTTATTAACAGTTACTGGAACAATTCTAAGCTTTTCGATAAAAATAACACTAAATATAAAAAATATATACGACGGAACTCCAGCAATAAATAATGTCTGGGTAATTGTGAGAAACTTGTCGAGCATGTTTATCATATTTATGCTTATGTATAGTTCGATACAAACTATTTTAGGAATAGGAAGTGCAAATGTTAAAACACTTATTGGAAAAATAATTATTGCTGGTCTACTAATAAACTTTAGTCTTTTCTTTACCAAAGTAGCCATAGATGCTTCAAATCTTATATCAATGCAATTTTATAGAGCAATAGCGCCACAGTCTGCGTCTCAAAATCTAAGCGGCTGGTCTAATGAATACTACGATGGGGGTCTATCAGACGTATTCATGTCTGCGCTAAAAATTCAAAGCATCTATCATCCAAGCAATACTGAAATAAAAAATGCTGGAAGCAAGGGGGAGGGAACAGTATGGATGTCAATAATAATAGCGACTTATGGCGGAGTACTACTCATGTTGTTTGCAGCAATAAGTTTCTTGGGTGCTTCTGTAGCATTTACAATACGAACTGGTATGCTACTTCTATTAATGGCATTTTCTCCTATATATTTCGCTGGAATGATATTCCCAAAAATTAAAAGTGATATTTCTGATAAATGGCTTAAATACCTTACTAATCAGCTTATTTTTATGCCTGTTTATCTCCTATTGATGTATGTGGCACTAACGATTGTAAGTGACAAAGGTTTTATGTCGTTCATAAGTAGTGGGAATCTCCAAGACAATGCTAAGGGCTCAGTTGTTATACTTATCGGTATTTGTATTCAGTATTTTATTGCAATATTCTTTATAAACGTACCTCTTATAGGAGCACTGCAGTCCGGGGCTATGGGAGCTGGTTTTGCAGAGAGCATGACAAAAGGTCTGAAAGATAGAATATATAAACAACCAGGGGCAGTGGCTTCATTTGCGGCTCAACACGGTGTTGGTCGTGGGGCTAGAGCTATTTCAGAGAGGCTGGCAACAAGCAATTTTGCCGCAAGGAATCCTTCATTGGCAATAATGGCTGATAAGGGATTAGGGAAGATTTCTGGAAACGCATTTGGTGGAAAAAAGGGTGGATATGATAAGAGGGTGGCTGAGTATGTTAAAGAAAGATCTGAATATGCAACAAAAAGATATGGACTGACGACAGACAAGAAACAAGACATTGAACAAGCAACTGAAAAAGAATTGAAGGGTAAAATGGCAGAATGGGCTGAAAATAAAAATCAAAAAATAAAGGAGTCAGAGAACAATGCCAGTGTAGCAAAAGATTTACTATTAAACTTAGAAAAAGAAAACTCTAGAATAGCAGGTGAAGCCGCCTCACTTCAGAAAGAATATAGCGATGCAAAAGTCTTGTCAGGCGAAGATAGTCCACTAACAATAAAAATAAAGGATAGATTAGATGAAATAAATAAAATATTAAAAGAAAAGACTAAACAGATTGAAAATTCACGTCAAGCTATTAAAAATACTGAGAAAGAATTTGAAAAAGCAAACTTTGAAGCAAGCGAGCTAGCTAAGACTAGACATGAAGCCAGTCAAAAAATAGAAATTGAGAAGAGGATAAAGAAGGAAACACGAGAGGGTGTGTCCGAAAAATTTGCTGAAAACCTTGATCAGGATTGGAATCCATTTACAAGAGAGGCAAGCAAGAAAGCTGCGAATGCAATTAGAGCTGGTAAACTCAAATCAGAACAGGAAATTAATTATGAAAAGGCATTAAAAGACTTAACTAGTGGGTTTGTAAAGAAAGAGGATGATGATGAGAAGAAATAAGATAAAAATATAAAATATGGATATACAAGAAATATTAAAAGATAGATACAAGGTTTTACCACCAGATATGCAAAAAGTTATCTCTGGTTCTGATTACTATTTGAAACTAACTGAAATATGTAAAAAATATAATCTACATGTTGACCAAAGCGGGGCACTGCAAACAGAAACCATATTGGTAATGCTAGGACTTGAATCCGCAAATAGCTATAGTTCTAATATTCAAAATGCTCTTGAGATATCTAAAGAAAGTGCAGACCGTATTGCAAAGGATATTAGCGATTCAATATTTGTTGAAGTGCGTGACTCGCTAAAGAAGATAGATGAAATGCGTAATTTACCTGAAAATACCCATAGTTCAGTGGATATACTCATAGATAGGGGAATCCCATTAAATTCAGTACCCAAAAATCCTATAGCTCCACCGATAATCACCCCCTACACCAAAGCCCCACAAACAATACCAGATCAAAAAACATTAAGGGAAGCGACGTCAGAACAAGGACCTACTCAAATTCCAATAAGTAAAACAATATCAAATATAGAAAGAGTCGGGCAGTTTAAAGTAGAGAAAGACCCATTATCCTCATCTCCTCAATATAAAGAAGACAATATAAATAGGGAAGCACTACTTAAACAAATTGAGGATGCACCTGTTCCATTAGTAGACCATTTACTTGCAAATCCTATTATCAATTCTAATAAAACTCAGACTGAGAAAGAAGTTCCAAATAAAAGTGTTGATAATAAATCATATTCATTAGATCCGTATAGAGAACAGATATAATAAGTATGGTAAAATAAAAGAATGCAATATCAAGTTCCACAATTTATTGAAGTTGAGGATAAAATATTTGAAAAAATAACACTAAAGCAATTTATTTATCTTGCTGGAGGTGCTGGATTATCTTTTCTTATATACAAAATTGCAGGATCATTGATAATAGCGGCAATACCTATACTCATAGTCCTATCATTTTCAATAGCATTAGCTTGGTATAGGCTATATAGTCGTTTTCCTTTCATAGAAGTTGTTGAATGGATGTTCAAATATTTTACATCTTCTAGATTATACATATGGAAGAAGGTAGATAAAAAACCCTCAGCGAATCCTGTCAAAGAAGTAAAGGAATATGCATCAATACTAGTGCCCAAAATTTCAGACAGCAAATTAAAAGACCTCACATGGAGTTTGGATATTAAAGATAGTGTGTATAGTAATAAAAACCAAAATTAAATATGGCACAATCAACAAAAACCACACAAGACTTTGTACCAATACAAGAAATACGAGATGGAATCGTCGTTCTTAAAGATGGAACCATGCGTTCAATTGTATTGGCTTCTTCGTTAAACTTTGCATTAAAATCATCCGATGAACAAAATGCCATAATTTCTCAATTCCAAAATTTCCTGAATTCTCTTGATTTTTCAGTGCAGATATTCATACAATCAAAAAAACTAGATATAAGACCATATTTGGGGCTATTAGAAGACAGGTACAAGGATCAAGTTACTGAACTGATGAAAATACAGACCAGAGAGTATATTGAATTCATAAGAACGTTTGTAGAAAATTCTAGCATTATGACAAAGAGTTTTTTTGTTGTCGTCCCATATAGTCCAGTGAGTATTTCTACATCCAATAATCCTATTAATAAATTCATGAAAAAAGAAGGGGAGGAAAAGGTATTGGCAAACGAGAAGTTCGAAGAATACAGAAGCCAACTAGAACAAAGAACGGGTGTTGTGGAACAGGGCTTGGTTCGATGTGGTATACGCGTTGCAGAACTTGGTACAGAGGAGGTTGTAGAATTATATTATAAGATATTCAATCCTGGAGAAACTGAGAAGCCTATTCAGATAAACTAGCCTTAAAACTGATTAAATAAATAATAAATATGAGTATATTTTCAAAATTATTTGCAAAAAAAGAAGAATCTCCAATTGTTTCTCTGATGCCACAGGAAATATATGAGGCTGGAGTGCTTGAACTAAAAGATGTCATTGCTCCATCTGCATTAAAAATAACACCAAAAGAAATAAACCTAGGCGAGAAAATGGCTAGAACGTTTTTTGTCATATCATATCCTAGATTTTTAACAGAAAGTTGGTTTGCTCCTATTATTAATCTAGACAAAGTTTTTAATATTTCAATTTTCATTCATCCAATAGACACAGCAAAGATACTTAGACACTTTCAAAAAAAGGTTGCTGAGGTTCAAAGTCAGATATCCACAAGAGAGGATAAGGGTTTGGTTCGTGATCCAATGCTTGATACAGCATACCAGGACCTTGAATCATTACGCGATAACCTAATGCAGGCACAGGAAAAGCTTTTTGATGTTGGTGTATATATTACAATCTTTGGTGACTCGACTTCTGACCTAGACAAGATAGAGTCTGAGATGAAGTCCATACTCGAATCAAAGCTTGTTTATGTAAAACCAGCACTATTTCAACAAGAAAGTGGCTATAAGAGTGTTCTACCAATAGGGGATGATCAGTTAATGGTTCATTCGAAGCTGAATTCCTCACCACTTTCAAGTCTTTTCCCATTTGTTTCCTTTGACCTTACGTCTGACAAGGGTATATTGTACGGTATAAATCGACACAACTCATCACTTGTGCTGTTTGATAGATTCCTACTAGAAAACTACAATTCTGTCACATTTGCAAAGGCAGGATCTGGAAAATCATACTGTACGAAGCTAGAGATACTTAGAACTTTGATGTTCGATACTGAGGTTATTGTTATTGATCCAGAAAAAGAATATGAGTACATGGCAGAAGCTACTGGTGGCAAATATTTTAATATTTCTTTAAATTCAGAACATCATATCAATCCTTTTGATCTTCCGATTCCAAGAGAAGATGAATCTGCTGCAGATATATTACGTTCAAACATTATAAACCTTGTAGGATTGTTCAGAATAATGCTTGGAGGTCTTACTCAGGAAGAAGATGCAATAATAGACAGAGCCATTACAGAAACCTATGCTCTTAAAGATATTTCTCCTGAATCAGACTTTAGAAATGTTGAGCCCCCAATGCTTTCTGACTTTGAACTAGTACTAGCCGGAATGGAGGGTGCGGAATCGCTGGTGGAAAGATTGACGAAGTATACAAAGGGAACATGGTCTGGTTTCATAAACCGTCCATCAAATGTTGATATAAATAAGAAATTCGTCGTTTTCTCTCTTAGGGACATGGAGGATGAGTTGAAGCCTGTAGCGATGTATATAGTCACACATTATATATGGAATGCTATTAGAAAAAATCTCCGAAAACGTCTTTTGGTCATAGATGAGGCTTGGTGGATGATGAAATCAGAAGATACGGCCTCATTCTTGCTTGGACTAGCAAAAAGAGGTAGAAAATACTATCTTGGACTTGCAACAATAACACAAGACGTTGATGATTTCTTGAAATCACCATATGGTCTTCCAATTATTACTAACTCATCTATTCAAATTCTATTAAAACAATCTCCTTCTTCTATTGATAATGTTCAGAGGACTTTTAATCTAACGGATGAAGAAAAGTATCTGCTTCTAGAATCAGATGTTGGAGAGGGTATATTCTTTGTCGGATTGAAGCATGTGGCATTAAAAGTGGTTGCTTCGTACACAGAAGATCAGATAATCACCACAAACCCTGCACAGGTTTTAGCTATTAAACAAGCAAAGCAGGATCTGGAAGCTTCTCAGCAGGGTGGTGCTGGGGTACAATAATATACATGGCAGGAGAAATAAAACATAAGATAAGCAAACAAGCAACGTATATTCTAATTGGCCTAGCTGGAATTGCTGATATATTTACATTTATACCTTTTGTTGGTGATTTTGTAGGATGGATATTCTGGATAATAATGTCTGTAGTTTTCTGGAAACTTGGATTGGGATTAGTAAATTACAGAAAGCTGACAAGTATGCTCATATCAACCGCAATAGAATTCATTCCTTTTGTACAAATGTTGCCATCGATCACAGCCGCTATGGCTGCTATTATCTTTTTTAGTAGAATCGAAGAGAAAACGGGTCTAAAAATACTACCGACAAAAACAAAACCAGGCATAACGAGACCAAATATAAGAAAAGCCCCGTTAAATTCTCAGTCAGGTATCAGACAACCGAGAAACATAGTAAAACTTGAGCAGCCCGTTGACGAAGGGTTGGATATTGCTGCGTAAGTGGGGAAATGCGCTTGATAAGACAGGAGGAATCTTTTTGTACAACTAATTTCACACGAGCTGTACACAGTGAATGATGAAATAGAAGTGCCCTTGTGGTAAAATATATGTAATGAAAAAACTTTTATCAATAACTTTTATACTTGTTTTATCTCTATCTTTTTCATACACAAATGCCCAAGTACAACAGGGAATAGATGGCGTAGAAATATACTCTAAACCAAAGAATCCAGCCGAGTATCAGAATGTTACACTATATCTGGAAAGCTTTTTAGAGGACCTAGACTCCTCATCCATAATCTGGATGATTAATGGTAAAACAGAGGCTCACGGCGTTGGAATGAAAGAACTTCAGGTTATCGCTCCAAAAACAGGTAAAACATTAGTGGCTGTTGCAATAATAAAAACAAGTGCTGGAAAGGAAATAAAAAAAAGTTTTGTTATAAAATCTGGTTCTGTAGATATTGTGTTTGAAAGCAAGGGATATGTTCCACCATTCTATAAAGGTAAGAACTTTTTTTCCTATCAAAACTGGATAAGACTTGTTGCAATACCACACCTATCGGTTGACGGTGTGACCGAAGTTAGTCCAAAGAATCTTATCTATGTTTGGAAGCGCGGAGGTAAATACATAGAAGGTGGGAAGGGTTATGGCAAGCAAAGCGTAGACATAAAGGCTGATGATGTACCAAAAACACTTGAGGTATCTGTCGAAGTATACACAAGAGATCAAAGCCAATTTGCTTCTGCCACACTTAATATCAACCCCACAGAACCAACCGTGCTTATTTATGAAATGAGTCCTCTATATGGAGTTTTGTTTAATAAAGCATTGATAGATAAGATCACACTTGATAGTTCAGAAATAAGTATGCTAGCTGCTCCGTTTGGTTTTAATTACAATTCAAAAACCAATCAATTAAAGTACAATTGGTCAATAAACAATGTAGAGCAGACAAACTTAGTTAACAATCAAAGTATTGTATTAAAGACAACAGGGGAGGTTGATGGTAGCTCGGATGTAAATATTGATATTAGAAGCAATACCGAAATGCTTCAAGGAGCTTATTCGTCAGTAAGAGTTAATTTTAAAAAAGCAACAACAAATAATGATAGCGTAATATTTTAAACATGAAAAAGATTTTTATATTCATACTCATACTAGCAATATTAATACCAATATCAATTAGGGCGGCAGATGAATACACCCTACTTGAACCCCTGCCTTGTATTGAGGGAACTGGAAACACTTGTACTGCTGGGGCAACAAGCACACCCACAATGAACATAGAGACCTATATTGGGTATATATTTAAATTTGCTATAGCTATTTCTGCATTCTTGGCGATAATAATGATAATATATGGCGGTTTTGAAATAATGCTAAGCGAGGCTGTGCCAGCAAAAATGGACGGCAAGGAAAGAATAAAGAATGCTATATTTGGATTAATAATGGTTTTGGCTTCATATCTTATTCTAAGAACAATAGATCCAAGGTTAGTAGAAATAAATACAAGAATTGCACCAATAGATACAGCCCGTCTAATCGCAGAAATGAAAGATTTTCACGAGAAGCTAAATAGTGATATAAATAATTCGGTTAGAATAAATAATGCAAGTTCAAAGGCTTCTTTAGAACAATTAGATAGATTAAATAATTACAAGCAACAACTTGAAGATACTTTGGAAATGGCAAATATCACAGACAACGAAAGAGATTTCTTTGAAGCCGAGCTAGAACAAGCAACAAGAAGCATAAACTCAGTTAAGTCTGAAAAAAACCTAAGTGAGGCCAATAGTAGTGGATTATCACATTTTAAAAGAGCCACCTCAATAATAAACAATCCAAATGCTGATAGCAGTGATCTTGCCACACTAAACTCTGAATATTTAAATCAAGATTCCATGAGTACATCTGTGTATACAACATATCAAGCCAAGATTCTTGATGCTGAATCAAGAAGAAATACTGCAGAGTCTGACCTTTTAATAAAACAGAGGGATTTCTTTATTAACCAAATAAAAGAAGAGAAGATATTAAAAGACAAAATAATAACTCACAAAACTACAGGAGTAGTAAATAATAGTGGCAGCTGGTCTCCAACGTCTGTCGGAGAGATTAATAATACAGTATTCCTTGAAAGCTATATCGAAGAATCGCGTAATGAGCTAATAAACCCCACAAAGATTGTGGGAACGGGAATTGATCCTGTGGTATACACAACCATGCTGCAAACCAGAATTGATAAGTTAAACAAAGCCCTAAACAAATAACATGCAAAAAGTATTTATAGCCAGCATATCAATAGTGATACTTATCCTTATCGGTGCAGGGGTGTATTGGTATGTGAACAAAGACATAGTCTCACAGTTACCAGCAACTACTGAGGGTGAAACAAGAGATCCTTTTGTTCCACTTAACAGAAATGGAATTACAGCAGAGAATCCAAACACCCCAACAAATCAGAATGAAAATACTGAGCCCACAACACCATCGAACAACGCATCTTTTAAAATGCCCAAGCTTAGACAATTGAGCAACACGCCAGTAGCAGGAATGTATGCCAGCACAACAAAAATAAGGGATTTAAATTTCTCAAGCACAACAATTGAAAAAACAATAGTTCGTTTTGTCGACAGGGGAACTGGGCACATATACGAAGCAAATGATAGTGATTTAAATATAGAAAAACTATCAAACACGACACTTCCAAAGATCTATGAGGCTTTTTGGAATAAAAACCTAACAGCAATGGTTGTGAGATATTTAAAGGACAATACAGACATGATCACAAACTTTTATGCTGAAGTAAGGTCAAATCCAAACTCAACAGCATCTTCTACAACATCGTTCGAAGTTAAGGGTAAATATTTATCTCCAAATATTAACCAAGTAGCTGTATCTCCAGAAGGTAACAGAATATTTACATGGAATATTGAAAACGATAGCGGTGTTGGCTATTTATCATCTTTTGATGAAAAAGGTAAAACAAAAATAATAGATACTCCGCTAACCCAAATGAATATTGACTGGCCAGCAACATCTACAGTTACACTAACCACTCGCGGATCGGGTTTTTCTTTGGGATATATGTATGCAATAAACACAAAAAACGCCTCTACACGTAAACTATTTGGTGGAATTCGTGGTATATCTGCCAAAATGAGTAGGGATGGCAAGAATGTTATTTATTCTACTGGTGGAAACAATCTTACCTTAGGACTTTTCAATACAAACAAGTCTGAATTCACAGAAGTCATGTTCAATACGATCGCAGACAAGTGTGTGTGGAGCTCAATCAGAACAAATGAAGCCTACTGCGCTGTTCCAAACGAAACACCTGCCGGAGTGTATCCCGATGATTGGTATAAGGGTAAAATCTTGTTTACAGATAAAATATGGCACCTAGACACAACGACAGGGGAAGTGCACTTATTGGCAAACCTTCTTGATCTTTCAAATAAACTGATTGACGCTACTGAACTTGTACTTGATCCAAAAGAGAATTATTTATACTTTATAAACAAAAGGGATTTGACGCTTTGGGCACTAGATCTAAACCAGTAGTAAAATTGGACTCGCTTGCTTGCGCTCGGGAGCACTTTATTTTTATACGCAAGCTAGTAAAAATAAAGTCTCCCTCACCGCGTCGAGTCCAATTTTACTTATAGTGGCTGATGCTTCTTTAAATGCCTTCTAACTACTAGTTCCTGACCCAATGTGAACAAACTGCTTATAGCCCAATATAGAGCAACTACAGCTGATATTTTGTAGGAGATTAGAAACACAATAACAGGAAAAACATATTTCATGTTTTTCATCATGTTTTGTGCCATATCCATTTGTGATGGTGGTCCCTTTGGTGCATTCGTATTTGGTTTTGGTGCTGTGGCTGAAAGAGAGTAGTGTAATTGGAAGAATTGAGCCGCTGCAGCAATTATCGATAATGGTATGCTTCTAACTCCAATATCCATAATGCCCAAAAAATGCATATTTATAATGGGAGAAGAAACAAAGCTATATAAAAGAGCATCCTTTACTACTGGTAATCCTGAATTAATGAAAATTGAGTAAAGAGCATAAATAATTGGTAGTTGTATTATCAAAACAAGAAAACTAGAAAAAGGATTGACCCCCTTTTCCTTATACAAAGCCATAACCTTAACAGCTTGTTGTTGTTTGTCTGGAACTGTTTCTTTTAACCTGTTTAATTCTGGCTCTATTTCTTTCATCCTAACCTGCGTAACTATGGCTTTCTTTGAGAGAGGGAAGAGAATGAGTCGAACAATTATTGTAAGAATAATCACAGCAATTCCAGCATCTGCCCAAGGAAAGACATCTATTAAATAGATTAACCCATTATAAAGAGGGTTAAAGATAAAAGTGTTGTATATATAAGACATGTTTTATATTTTACTTTAAAAGTCCTGATTTAACAAAGGCATATTCTATTTCTTTTTTTAATACATCGTGTGAGATGTCTTCTATATTTTTTTTAATAGTGATTACCACACTTCTCTTGATCACAAATCTTGGTATTAGATCTTTCACAATTGAGTAGATACGTCTTTTTACCCTATTTCTAATTACAGCTGTCTTTGCTATCTTTTTTGAAATGACAACAGCGAAACGGCTACCACTGTCGGTATTTGAGCATTTAAGAAAAAATAACGGGCTATGAAAAATAAGGCCCTTTGTCTGTGTTTCTTTAAAAACCTCCTTTGATATCCTCTGTGAACGAGGCAGCATGTTTATACGGCTATTTTCTTGCGTCCCTTTGTTCGACGTCGCTTCAAAACACGGCGTCCGGTCGAAGATTTTGAGCGCACAAGGAATCCATGTGTTTTTGCTCTCTTTCTTTTCTTTGGTTGATATGTAAATGACATAGTTCAAGTACTATACATCACAAGAAAGAATAATTCAAGTTTTTTGAATAATTACGGTAGTCCACAGCTTATCAACATGTTTATACCATTTCCACAAGTTTGCATTTTTATAAACAAGTATATAATTAGTAAATTAATTTGCTTATAATAATAACAAAATGAAAGACTATGTAGAACTATGGAATAGGGCAATGACTGATATAGAACTTGCTGTTTCAAAGGCAAATTTTTCTACATGGTTCAAGGATACTTATATTATAAAAATTGAGGAGGGGGTTATATTCCTTGGTGTTCCAAATCCTTTTATACAGCAATGGTTGTACAAGAAATTTCACAATACAATTCTAAAGTCACTACGCCAAATAGACACAGGCACGAGAGCGCTTGAATACATCATTCTAAAGGAAGCAGATAGGAAAAAGATTGTAGAAAAGAAAGCGGCACCACAACAACAAAGCCCTACAATTTCAATGCCTCTTCATGATTTTTACATAGACAAAGACGACAATCTAAACCCTCGTTATGTCTTTGACTCCTTTGTTGTTGGTCCCTTTAATGAATTGGCACATGCAGCATCAAAGGCTGTTGTTAAAAATCCAGGGTCCGTATACAACCCTTTGTTTATATATGGAAACACAGGTCATGGAAAAACCCACTTGATACAAGCGATAGGTAATCATATAAAGAAAGACTTTCCTCAAAAAAAGGTATTCTATCTAACATCAGAGCGCTTTGGTTCTGAATATTTCAGCTCTTTACAAACAAATAGTGCACAGAAGTTTAAAGAAAAGTATAGAAAGTATGATGTTATTATAATGGACGATGTACAGTTCTTTGCTAGTAAAGAGAAATTTCAAGAAGAATTATTCCATCTCTTTGAAACCTTTTACCAAACAAATCGCCAACTAGTCTTTTCTTCAGACAAACATCCAAATTTCATACCAGGGCTAGAAGGAAGGCTTAAATCTCGCTTTGTTTCGGGAATGATTATCGACATACCAACACCAGATCAAGAATCTAAAATCGCCATACTAAAGGCAAAGAGTATGAGTAACAACATAGAGCTGACTGACGAAATCTTGAATTTTCTTGCCTCAAACATAGAAAGTAATGTTAGGGAGATAGAGGGAATAATAAACACCATTGCATGCCAGACACAATTAAAAAACCACACTCTCACAGTTATGGAGGTTAAGAATTTAATAAAAAACAGTGCTAGACCCAAGAAAAATATCTCCGTCAAAGAAGTAATAAAGATAATAACTGATTTTTACAACATTAGTGAGGAAAGTATTTTTGACAAAACAAGAAAGAAGGATGTGGTTAAGCCACGTCAGGTTATTATGTACTTGCTCAGGGAAGACTTTAGTCTTTCTTTCCCTTCAATAGGGGAGAAGCTCGGTGGACGTGACCACACAACAGTCATACACTCTTGCGAGAAGATCAGAGAAGACTTGAAAACCAATTCTGTTCTTATAAATGAGATTTCTCAGATAAGAGCGATGTTGTAAGTTGTGGAAAGTATGTGGATAAGCTTGTGGTAAACTGGTTAAAAACTGTTATAAGATTGGGGTTAAATAGAGGTAAATTATTTTAAACTTTGTTTTTTTCTAAAGTTATCAAAAGTTATGAGAAAAATAATTCACAGTTCATTCTTAAATAAAGAGCTTAAAAAAAGAGTTTTATTGAGTTATCCCCGTTTCCACAGGACTAATAGTAATAATAAATTAATTATATAAATAATAACAAATATGAAAATAGAATGTGTACAAGAAAAACTTAGGAGTGCGATCGGGGTATCAGGAAAGATAGCTGGAAAGCATATGACATTACCGGTACTGTCTTGTCTACTACTAGACGCATCTTCAAAGAACTCCTTGGTTATAAGATCAACAAACCTTGATCTAGGAATAGAAATTTCAATACCAGCAAAAATTCAAGACAGTGGAATAATAGCTGTTCCAGCCCAAGTCCTATCTTCTTTTGTTGAGGGGGTTAATAGCGATGATAGTGGTGTTAGACTAGAGTCAGATCAAAATAATTTAAAAATACTCACCACGCGCAGTTCTGGGACAATAAAGACTATGCCAGCAGAAGATTTCCCAACCATTCCAAGAGTCTCTGAAGACAATAAATTCTTTCTTAATGGTGCTGATTTTGCAAAAGGACTAAAATCTGTTTGGTACAGCTCCTCAGTTTCCAGTATTAAACCAGAATTATCTAGTATTTATATATATTGCGAAGACGAATCTATTGTCTTTGTTGCTACAGATTCATTTAGACTTGCTGAAAAGAGGGTAAAAATTAAAAAAACAAAGGATTTTGGACAAATATTGATCCCATTTAAAAATATACCAGAGATAATAAGGGTTCTTGAGAATATAAACGATGAAATAGAAATAAATCTAGATAAGAATCAAATATCATTCACATACAACAATCTTTATATGGTTTCACGAGTTGTTGACGGTATATTTCCCGATTATAAACAAATTATTCCAAAAAGTAGTACCACCGAGGTTGTTGTTCTAAAACAAGACTTATTAAACGCATTAAAATTATCAAATATTTTTTCAGATAAATTTAAACAAATAAATTTTAAAATAAGCATAATAACAAAAACCTGCGAAATAAAAACAAAAAATAATGATATTGGGGAAAATATTACCAGTCTAGACGCTGCAATAACAGGGGAAGACATAGAAATAAACTTTAATTACAAGTATATTGTTGATTGTTTTCAGTCTATAGACTCAGACAGTGTTTCTATACACTTTAATGGTTTAAATAGGCCAATGATAATCAAACCTGTCTCCGATACATCATTTAGGTATTTGGTTATGCCAATGAATAGATAGTAATGAAAAAAATAGGACAATTCTTTGGAAAATTTAATTCTGTTGCTGCAAAAGAAATTCAAAAAAGAGTTTATATTTGTAATATAATTAAAAATGAGATAGGACAGGAAATACAAATCGACGACATATCAATTAGAAGTGGGGAGGTAATCATAAAAGGGGGATCAGGTTTGAAGAGTCAGATATTTATAAAAAAAGAAAAAATACTCTATTTAATCAACAAAGAAGTAAGTATTAGGGATATAAAATAACTACTGAACGATAGAGATCCTAACCGATGAAGATGTGCTGTTGAAAATAGAGTCGTAAGAGATAATTTTTATATCATTTACACCAGGCTCAAAACCACCAATATCAGAAGGTGTGAAGTTGATGATGGAAGGATCTGTTTCCTTGGAAGAAATATATTTATCATTAATATATAGTTCAGACTTCTTTATTGGATATTTACCTGTAGATGTAATCTTGATTTCAACTTTAGAATTTAAATTTATGGCATCACCTTCTTTTGGGGAAATAATTGTAATTGAAGGCTGGTTTTCTGGCACATGAACATCATCGGTTTCTGTTGGAATTGTATAAGAAGGAGTTTCTTTGAACGATTGATTGTCTTTCTGCCAAATATCAAACCATTTTCTAACACCGTACTCCCAATAGTCATACTGAGAATCTTTTTTTGGTTCTGCTGGAACAGGTCCTTGTGGATGATCTTTTTCTAACCAATTCAATATTGTATGAACGCTTGGAACTATAATTTCTTGACGTGTTTGAGTTGGGGTCATTTCTGTCGCTATTTTTTTTGATACAGAATCAATTGTATAAGAAATACCACCTTTCCAAATGCCTCTTAATACAGGCTTAATATCTTCTGGGGAAGGTTCTGGTTTTTTAAATGATTCTTTTTCTAATGAATCATTTATTTCTGCCATAAAAGCCCCCCACACAGGAGTAATAATAGTTCCAGCAACTTTTTTGTCCATCGGACTATTGTCGTTTTTTCCAGCCCAAGCACCCACGACAATATTTGGTGTATATCCTTCTATCCAAACATCTCGAAAGTCATTGGTTGTTCCTGTTTTTACTGCTACCTGACGATTTAAATTTGCAACAACAGATGTGACACTCTCCATTCTTACAGATGGATCTGAAAGAATATCCGAAATCTGCCTAGCTGATTGAGAGGGTATTGCTTGAACAGGTTCGATAGAAGACTCCTCCAATACATTTCCTAGAGAATCTTCGATTCTAAGTATTGATCTATATGGATTTCTAATTCCATCATTTGCAAATACACCATAAGCACTTGTAAGTTCTAGTAAAGACACCTCGCCACCACCAAGAACGAGGGTCAAACCATAGCGTCCTGGGTCTTTTAGGCTAGTTATACCCATTGTCTCAGCAGTATCAATAGACTCTTTAATACCAACCAAATAAAGCGCCTTAACCGCAGGAATATTTCTAGAATGAGCAAGAGCCGTTCTTATTGTTTCAGGACCTTCAAAGATTCCATCGTAATTATCAGGAGAATAGCAAACTTTTTCAATATCATCACTTGGATTTGTTGGTTTTCCTTCAACGGTACACTTTGTTGAAAATTCCGTCTTTACATCAAACAAAATAGTTTCAGGGGTGTAGCCTTTTGTGAAAGCTGTTGCATAAACAAAGGGTTTAAATGTTGACCCCGGTTGTCTGTATGCTGTTGTTATATTGAAATTTCCTTGAATCTTTTTATCAAAGTAGTTTCTAGAGCCAATCATTGTCAGGATATCACCATTTTTTGGGTTTATGGCGATCATTGCTGTATTACTTGCACTAAAAGTGGATTCTAGTGTTGGTGCGAAATTGGCAACAACTTTTTCAGCCTTTTCTTGCATTGTATAGTCAAGAGTTGTTATTACCTTCATGCCATTTTCCTCCACAGCGTCTTCGCCGAATTTTTGTATCAAATAATCCTTAACATACAATGCAAAATGAGGGGCCCTCATACCTGTTGAACTTTTTTCTAGAAATATTACATTTTCATTTGTTGCTTGTTGATATTCTTCTTCGTTTATAAAACCATTTTCTAACATTTTCTGTAATACAAGACGCTGTCTAGCTTTCAAAGACTCTTTGTTTGGGCCATATGGAGAGTAGAATGTCGGTGCTTGAGGTATGGCACCCAAATATGCAGCTTCCGCAAGTGTTACATTTTCTGCTGATTTACCAAAAAAGGTTTTACTCGCTTCTTCTACACCATAAACACTTCCACCATAAGGGGTTTCGTTTAGATAGGTACTAAGTATTTGGTCTTTCGATAATATTTTTTCGAGTTTAATTGCCAAGACCCACTCCTTTATTTTTCTTGTTATTGTTCTATCTTTTGTAAGTACGGAGTTTTTTATAACTTGTTGGGTTATGGTTGAACCGCCTTGTTTTGTTCCAGAACCAGGTGTTATGTTTGAAAGTACGGCTCGAACTATTGAAGATGGCTTTATTCCCATATGTTGATAAAACTCTGTATCCTCTATTGCGATGGCGGCATTTTTAATATAAACAGAAATCTTATCAAATTCTATAACTGTTCTTTTTGCATCACTATGAATATCATAAAGAAGAACTTGACCAGTTCTATCAAATATCTTTGTGGACTGTACAACTTTTCTTGCCTCGAAGGCACTCAAGTCTGGTATTTGGAGGGATGTAAACCATATTATAGAACCACCAGCCAAAAGAAGGGATAGGGAAATAGACAGCATCAATAATGCCTTTATTATCTTCCACTTAGTACTCTTGAAGAATGTTTTTCTTCTATGCATTTAGAAATATTATCATAAATATGATACATTACATAGTAATAAGTTATATAAATATTATGAATAACATCAACAAACTAGAGACAATAGTAGACGAAAAAAAGATAGAAAATGTTTTGTCTAGGGGTATTGAAGCGATATTTCCCAACAAAGACTTTTTAAAAAGTAGATTATTAAAGGGGGAAAGACTAACTTTATATTTAGGAGTAGATCCAACAGGCCCAACACTCCATCTTGGTCACGCAATACCATTAAAAAAGTTAGGTGAATTCCAAAAGCTTGGACATCAGATCATCCTCTTGATAGGAGACTTTACTGCTATGATAGGGGATCCCTCAGACAAGACAGCGGCAAGAAAAAAACTCACGAAAGAACAGGTCTTAGAGAATTGTAAAGAATATAAAAAACAAGCAGAATCATTTATTTCATTTGATGGAGAAAATCCTGCGTTATTAAAGTTTAACTCTGAATGGCTTGCAAAAATGAATTTTGGAGATGTGCTAGAACTGGCATCCCTAATGACTGTTGATCAAATGATGAAGAGAGACATGTTCGCGAGACGAGAAGAAGAAAATAAGCCAATATATATACATGAATTCATGTACCCCCTTATGCAGGGTTACGATTCTGTCGCTATGGATGTTGACGTAGAGATCGGTGGGAATGATCAAACCTTCAACATGCTTACTGGGAGAGATTTTATGAAGACCATAAAGAATAAGGAGAAATTCGTTATAGCCACCAAGCTCCTAACTGATTCTTCAGGTAAAAAAATGGGAAAGACAGAAGGAAATATGGTTAGTTTGGACCAATCCCCAGAGGAGATATTTGGGAAGGTTATGAGCTGGTCAGACAATCTTATTTTGCCAGGACTTGAAATTGCAACAAATATCTCATTAGAAGAGATAGAAGATATTAAGAAATCTCTAGACTCTGGATCAAATCCAAAAGAAGCTAAAGTAAAATTGGCAAAAGAAATTGTATCTATGGTTCATGATTTAGAATCATCAGAAACAGCTCATCAGTCTTTTGAAAAAGCTTTCTCTAAAGGAGAAATCCCAGATGACATAAAAGAAATTTCTACACCAGTGGGATTTTTGATTAGAGATTTGTTGGTCAAAGAGGGGATTGTGAGCTCAAATGGGGACTGGAAGAGGTTGATCGAGGGCAATGCTATTACTATTGTTGATTCTGATGAAATAATTAAAGACCTTTCCTTAAAATCAGAAAAAAACCTCACTATTCGTATTGGTAAAAAAAGATTTGTTAAAATAATTATCAAATAAAAATAGTAACAAGATAAATCTTTCTATTTTTTACTCCTCCCACCTGTCTTTGAATGGGTCCACCTCATCGTCGGCTAGTGCCAACTCATCCTCTTCGTCATCTTCGTCAGTAGTTTCTTCTAGTGGGTCTACTATTGGTGCTGCATCATCGTCTAATAATAAATCTGGATCAAGCACCTTTTCGCTTTTTTCATCTTTTTCTTCACCTAATATTGCTTTTGTTTTTGGCATGTTCTTCTATTTATTAAATTATTTTCTAAGATTTCATATTTGTAACAAAACTATTTAATTTTTGCAAATAGTACAAACTGTGGAAAACTTTATATTGTAAAATTGAAGCGAGTCCAATTTTACCTAAGTTTAGATCCAATATGAGATTGGCATGTAAGAGCAACGGCTATCGCATCATACTCATCATCTAAGGCTTTTTTTGCCTTTATTTTTAGGAGTAAAGGGATCATTTTAATTATTTGCGCCTTATCGCTACCACCGTGTCCTGTAACAGCAACCTTGATTTCGGGTGGACTGTATTCAAATATTTCAATGTCTTTTAGACCTGCTTCATATGATATTACTCCACGAGCCTCGGCTACCCTCATTGCCGTCTTTTGATTTTTTGTGATAAAAAGAGATTCGATGGCCATTATGTTTGGTGAAAATTCTTTAATTATTTTTCCAATTTTAATTCCAATTTCGCATAGTCTTTTGTGAAAACTGTCTTTTGATGAAGTAGAAAAACATTCGGAGTGTATTAGTACTCCATCTTCTATTATCGCTATTCCTACTCGATCATATCCTGGATCTATTCCTAGTATTTTCATTTAGATTTAGGCAAAATAGGCTTGCCAATCTTGCGGTCGGAAGCACTTTATATTTCTAGCTAAGGCACTTGTTGTTTGATAAATCAAACAATGTCGCGCAAGCTAGGAAATATAAAGTCTTCCTCCCCGTTGGCTCGCACTATTTTGCAGTTACTCTGCATTGGTAAATACCTCCTGCACCTCCTCATTTTCTTCCAAAGCTTCAACAAGGGCCTGGAGCTTCTCTATATCCTCATCTTCAAGTGGCATGGTTGTCGTTGCCGCAATCACTCCGTCTGGACCCTTTGCAAAAGCCCACGACGCACTTCCTGGAGAAGCGAGCTCCGCGCCATGTCTTGCAAGTATTGCCTTTATTTCCTGAGCAGCTTTGTTCCTGTTGTCTGTTAATACCTCGACAAGTATAGCAATACCACCTGGTCCGTATGATTCATATTGAATATTTTCCATCTGAGCACTGTTGTCTGTTGTTGCTTTTTTTATTGCTCTTTCAATAGTGTCGTTCGGCATATTTTCTTTTCTTGCCTTTTCAATAGCTAAAGCTAGTCCTGGAGACTTCAGGTTTCCTCCAGATTTCTTTGCCTCTACTGTGATAAATCTAACAAGTTTACCGAACACATTACTCTTTTTTGCGTCATTAGCAGCCTTCTGATGCTTGATCTTTGAAAATTTATTATGTCCTGACATGTTATTGTTTGTTATTTTTTAATTTTTTAGTATCTTTTTTATATTTTGATTCTACTTTATTTATATCTTCCGCGGGAGGAAGATTTTCAGGATAAATACCTGTTTTAACAAGAACCCCACGAACACCAATATTATTATTCACGTGCTCAGTAAGTATACTATTTTTTCCTTGAAGATTTTTTCTGCGAGTATTTTCTGAGGTCATGGCAGTAGCAAGATCTTTTGCTTTTAGTGTGATATCCGGTAAAAAGTCAGCCAAAGGTTTTGAAGAATCTATACCCAATCTTTTCTTCATTGTATCTGTACTCTTTCCACCAAACAAAGCTTGATCACCAAAACTTCTTATTTCACCCAAACCCCTTCCATCGACGCCCCTACTCATAGCCAGAGTGCTAAAATCTTTCTCTGTAATCTTTAGTTTTTCCCTGGAATTTATTCTTTCTAATTCAGCCATTCTTTGTTCCAATACCTCCATTTTTCTTGTTTGGGTAACAAAATATGCTTGTGCAAATGCAACTTCTTTTTTTCTAGGATCACCGTTTAGGGCTGTTAAATAACATGCATATCTTGTTAATTTCATATCGTCAATACTTTTTTCTATATCAAGGCCTATTTTCGCCATTTTCTGCACGTGCAGGAAATGGTCTTCCACGAGACTTTTCGCATTTTTGCAGGCTTCCTTTGCTCTTTGTATTGTGGTATCAAAATTATCCCAACGGGTATATCCAAGTAGTGGATATAGTTCTCTCGCAAACCAAAACTCAACACCATTTTCTGTGTGTTTTATATCATCAAAGGTTTTGTATAGAGTTTGTAATTCTTTATTCTCCATTCCCACATTCTACTACTTGAAAATGACTTGTAAACTTATCAGGATAGAAAATTTGTTTTGTGGTTTGGGTTTGATATACTCTACAAATGGATAGTCAAACTGAGGCTAATAAATTCGAAAGACAAAATACTCCAAGTGTTAAATTTGAATTACCAGACACTGAGTATGAAGCGGGTATGTTTTTCTATTTTTGTTTTAAAAAAGATGGCTTGCTAGATTGGAGTGAAAGGGTATATGCTGCACATCCAAAACTAAAGGAGATGACTGTGGGGGTTGTCGATGGTAAGGAGTTTCTTGATATGTGTAAGGAATATGTCAGTGCATGCTTAAAAGAGCAGGATGTGTCTTTGCAGAACGCAAAAGAACATTTTCAATTAGCTTGGGATAAAATAGCAGAAACTTTTTTGAGAGAAATTATAGGAGACTTTGAAACTCAACATCCAGAAAATATCGATGATATTGTTGCGAATGTTTCTATAAATCCAATTTGTCCAAGACACATAAAAGATTGGTCATATAGTTTATTTTACAAATTCTCAGCAGAGCAAGTGTGCAAAACTAGTATTCATGAGATTATTCACTTTTTCTATTTTAAAAAATGGCTAGAGGTGTTTCCTGGTTATGACACAAGGACCTTTGAGAACCCTCATTCAGAATGGATATTAAGTGAAATTTTGGTTGTTGTAATAATGAATCAGAATAAGAAAATTCAAGAAATATTAAAGGGCGGTCAGTCTGATGTGTATAAAGAGTTTCAACATATAAAAATAGGGGACAAGTCCCTCGTTGATTTTTTCGGAGAAATTTATAGGAAACATACGGACAGTCAGATGTCTTTTGAAGATTTTTTAAAGAAATCCTGGGAGGAATATAATAAACATAGAGGTGAGATTGAGGTAAAGAAAAACATAAAATAGTTTATAATTTTTATTTCCTCACCTCCAAATGCCCATATGCCTTCTCCGTAACCGTTCTTCCTCGTGCGGTTCGTTCAAGCAATCCCAACTGTATTAGATATGGCTCATATACTTCCTCTATTGTCGCTTGTTCCTCTGACAGGGCAGCAGCTATTGTGTTTAGGCCTACAGGACCCCCTTTAAACTTTTCAATCATAACCTTCAGTATGTCTCGATCAGCACCATTTAGTCCAAGATTATCAACACCAAGCATTTTCAGTGCTTTTTCTACTGCATCTTTTGTAAGATCTGTTTTCTTTATCTGTGCATAGTCTCTACATCTTTTTAAAAAGTAATTTGCAGTTCTTGGAGTGAAGCGACTTCTAGACGCTATCTCTTTTATAGCTTCCGGATGAATATCAATATCTAAAATCTTTGCAGATCTTTTAATAATTTCACCAATTTCGCCTTCGGTATAAAATTCTAGCTTAAATACTCCACCAGAAAATCTTGAACGAAGCGGCGAAGAAATCATGGCAATACGTGTTGTTGCGGCAATAAGTGTAAAAGAGGGTAGTTCGAGTTGAATGGTTCTAGCAGACGGTCCTTTTCCTATAATAATATCCAGGACACCACTTTCCATTGCTGGATATAGCACTTCCTCGATGGCCTTATTTAATCTGTGTATTTCATCGATAAAAAGTATATCTCCATGCGAAAGGTTTGTAAGAATTGATGCTAAATCACCAACCTTGAGAATTGCGGGACCAGAAGTGACCTTCATTTGTGCACCAGTTTCCTTGGCAATGAGGTGAGCGAGGGTAGTCTTTCCCAGTCCTGGTGGACCATAGAATAAAATATGTTCAGGCGGATGTTTCCTCTCCTGCGCAGCAGTTAAAAGTATGTGCAAATTGTCTTTTATTGACTGTTGTCCTATGTAGTCCGCCCAGCGAGAAGGGCGCAGGGTCTGGTCTAGGTAGCCAGTATCTTTTTCTTGCTCGTTATTGTTCTTCTGAATATTACTTGACATAACTATTAATATATGCTAAGCTAATTGGGTTAGTGAATAGCGGAGCAAATGTAGCATTTTTACAGGAATCCTTCGGATTCATAAATCTCTAAACAATATAGTCCGTTTACTCGAACTATCTGGTGTAGTTTTGAGGACATTCTGGTTATAAACCTCGTGTTTATTTACTGGGATTATCCTTGATGCTACGTTTAACTTTTGGTGATCGCATTGAAAGTATTGTTTAGAGATTCATGCACCCGATTTACTCGAGACGAGCAAATCAACCTCTCTATCTGGGTCTAATACTACCTACTATTAATAGAAAATTCAATTGACACTAATTTTCTTTTGAGTTTTAAAGCTATTGAGCCTGCCTTAATGCTAGTTCATGTGAAGACACCTCTTTCTTTAAGTGGTCAATTTCATTTTTAAGAGAGGGCTGTATTCTTTCTAGATTCATAATTTCCATTCTCATTGCATCATGACTTTTTTGTAAATTTACAATCTCTATTCTCTTCTCTCCTAGTGTAATTTCATTATCTGAGTACTTCTTTTCTTTGGTAGCTAATTCTCTTTTTTCATTCTCCATATCTTGCTTGATTTTTTGAATTTGCTGTTGGATGTTTGTTGGGTTTGTCATTGTTTTTTGTTAATTAATTTAATAATAATTTAATCCTCAATCGATATAACTCTTTGCAACTCATCAAAAGATGTGATGCCTTGCAATATCTTTACTATACCATCCTGTGTGAGGGTTAGTATAGCCTGTGGGGCTGCGGCTTTTTCTACTTCATCTTCACTAGGATTATTTTCTAGTGTAGCATTCACTTCTGGTGTCATGATTATGCCTTCGTATATACCTATTCTACCTTTGTATCCTGTATGATTACATTTCTCACACTCACCAGCTGTGAATATATTTGCTGGCATTGGTGGGATTTCGCTTTTATCAAAAATTGTTTCAACGACTTTGTCTATCTTGATCTTATTATCACCATCTATCGGAATTGGTTTTTTACAGAATTCACACAGCTTTCTTATTAGACGTTGAGCAAGAACGATGTTTATAGCAGAACTCATGATTTTAGGATTAATACCAAGGTCTATAAGGCGGGGGAATGCACCAGCGGCGCTATTTGTGTGCAGGGTAGAGAAGACAAGGTGGCCTGTTAAGGCAGAGTTAATAGCGATCGCAGCAGTTTCCCCGTCTCGGATTTCACCAACCATAATAATATCTGGGTCTTGTCTGAGTGCTGCTCTTAACCCATCAAGAAAAGTATAGCCTTTTTCATTTACCTGTGTCTGGACTATGCCTTGCAGATGATATTCGATGGGGTCTTCAATTGTAATGATTTTTACGGTTGGGTTATGTGCCTTTTTCAAGAACGCATAAAGCGTTGTTGTCTTTCCTGAACCTGTTGGCCCTGTGGTTAGAAGCATTCCATTTGGCTTGTCGATCTCTTTTAGAATAATGGCAAGTAGCTTTGGAGGGATGCCAAGATTTTCTAGTGGCACTCCAATAGATTTAGGATTAAGTATACGCATAACGATTGATTCGTTATATGCACCTGGCAGAATAGATGTTCTTATTTCTATGTCTAAATCTTTTACATGAACACTGAATCTTCCATCTTGAGAATCAAGTTTGATGTTTAATTTTAATCCAGAAAGTAATTTTACACGAGATAGTAGTAGGGCATAAGTCTCCTTGTCGAAGTCGATCACTTGTACGAGTACACCGTCTAGTCTATATCTAAGCCTAATATATTCTTCTTCAGGTTCTATGTGAACATCAGATGCGTCCGTGGCGAGTGCTCCCGCAAGAATTGTTTCGAGTATTTTAGAAACCCTGTAGCTCCTATTCATTGAAAGTAAATCTTTTAGAATGGTCACTATTGCGGGTAGACTTTTTGCCTTTTCGACAATATCACTAATTTCGTCGCTCGCCACTTCTAAAGAACCAGCCTTGCTCTCATAAGCAAAAGACATGTCTTTGTATGCATTCCATGCTTTATTCAGGCTTGCTGTGGAACATATGTATAGTGTTGGTTCGTAACCCTTATTCTTCAAATCTACTAGGACTTCTTGTATTTTGCTATCCTCAGGATTCCTTGTGGCTACTTTGATTTTTTTATCAACCAAAGCGAAACCTGCCATTTTTTTCTCTCTCGCAACTTTCTCCTCAATCAGTCTCAATGCATCACTGCTTATAGGAACAGCAGAAAGATCTACGTACTCTAATCCATATTTTGCGGATAACAGCTGAACAAGTTCTTCCTCCTCTCTCTTTAGAAGATCACTCATTTTTCTATTTTGCTTGTCTTCGTCAAATTGAATCATGTTTTTAATTTAAAAAAGTTAAATATTGTATTTATTATAGCGTATAAGGTAAATTTGACTGCTATTGACTTTACCGCTGACTGTGATATAATACTACCGTAAAGCCAGAATTGTTCTGGCTCGGTTACGGAATGATCATATGAAAAAGAAAGTGTTTCTTCTGGTGGCGTGTGCCACCTTAGCCTACGCCCCAGCTCATGCTGGGGGGACACCGCCAAAGCAGGCGACCCTCCCAGTGGTCGCTACAGCGACGAACCCACCTCACACTTTAGTGTTGGGAAGAGTGGTGGGATCTACGGAGATCCGACTGTTTGTCCCCATTCACACCCACCGGTGGACAAACAACCCAACCCCAACGCCGACGACCAACCAGTGGTCATCGGCGGGGTCTAAGACTCCAGCCACAAACGGTGTGGCTAAACAAAACTCTGGGGCAATCGCCCCCGGAAAGGTGGACGGCAAATAGCTAAGACCACCCCACCAAGCGGCTCGAATCTCACAGGAGAGGCGAGCCGTTATTTTTTATATTTTCGATTAGGTAGTAATTGATTAGCAGGTTTAATATCTTTTAATACTATTGACTTTGTGTCTAGATGTGATATAATACTAGTGTGAAGCTGGAATATGTTGTTCCAGCCAGATGACGGAAAGTTCTTCCTATGAAAAACATTCTTCTGTTGGCGACAGTGTTGGCTCTGATGGCGTTCACCTGCACTGGGTGTGCGGGTATCTTTTCAAAGTCTACGAAGCCGTTGTCCCGCCAGGTCACCGAGCCAATGTCTGGCTCGAAGATGCCGGTGGAAAAGTTCCACTCGGTGTCAGTGAGTGGGCCTGGTTTCGGGTACTCCAAAGTCGAAGAGACTAGGGGGTATCCGGTCCAGGTCGTCAGTCGTGACCATAACGGCGCCCTTGTGTACACCAACGAGGTGTACATCTACTCCCAGACCAACGTCTGGGGATACCGGTACAACACCGACAGGGTGCCCCAGACATACACCGCACCAGTGCCTTACAAGAGCACGGTGTACGGACCCCAGGGTCCGAGAGGAAGGAAAGCCTCCCCGCGCTGAAAAAGCGCAAAACAGTTTCGCAGCCGGCTCCTTCTTGTCACACGACGAGATACGAGCCGGTTTTCTATTATATTTTTATAATCGTCCTATTGTGTTATATTTTAATAATGAAAATCACAGTCACCACTCACTCTCTAGAAGAAGCTCAAAAGCTTGCGAAAGATTGGCTAGCCTCTTTACCTCAAAAAACTGACGAGGCGACTATTGTGGGATTGTATGGAAATCTCGGATCTGGGAAAACTACTTTTACACAATCCGTTGCTAGAGAGCTTGGCATAAATAGTGCGGTAACTAGTCCGACATTCGTAATAGAGAAACTTTACGAGACCACGCACCCGTATTTTGCCAGACTTATACATATAGACGCATATAGACTAGAAAGTGGAAGGGAATTGCAAACTTTAAACTTCGAGGATTTGGTAGATAATCCAAATAATTTGATCTTGATAGAGTGGCCAGAGAATGTAAAAGAGATTTTACCTGAAAATCATTTGAAAATACTTTGCGAATTTGTCGATGAGAATTCTAGGAAATTTGAAATTCTTTAAGAATAAAGATTACTATGACTATCTATTTTATAAAAAGTATAGACGCCTTTTGGACTTTCTTTATAAATTAACCTCAAATCTGAGTTTACATTGATACTTCTAAAATCTTTTAGTTCACCATGTAGAGGGTGATTGTTTAATATTTGATCAAATGGATTAACAATAAAAATATCCCTCCTTGCCTTAAAAGATCCCTTCTGTTTATTATCTAGTTTTTTATACTGTTTTTCAAAACTTTTGTGTAAGTATATTTTCACAAACACATTTTATATTGAATCTAGATAGTCGTCCATTTTTTTGCTATCAGAAAAAGAAGGGGACAGGTTCTTGCTCTTTTTAACGTCCATTTCAGCCTTTTTTAATTCACTTGTGGTTTTTGTATTAGGATAATATTCAAATTCAATCTTCTTCTCCCTTATCAATTTTCTCATAGAGGCATTTACAAAACTGCTAATATTAAAACCCATATCCTCAAGAATCTTTTGCGCCTCATCCTTTATTTTTTTGTCTGTTCTTATGTGTATCAGTGTATTCATAGTATACATAGTATATACAATGTATACTATTTTGCAAGTACGGTGTATCTCGTCATATATTTGAGGTACAATAGGGGTATGAAAGAGGAACAATCATTAGTTAATTATGAAAGAGGAGGTTTCAGGACCGATTTGTCTAAAAGAATTCTCGAGCCAGAGGAGATTATTACTGGTGAAGAGGGAGAAAAATATGCCAATCGAAAAGATGACAGAACCCTGACTTATAGCATGGTCGCTAGGGATATTGTAGAAAGACTTGGTATGAATGAAAGATCTAGGGTCATGGAGGTTTGCTGTGGGTCAGGTCAATTAGCCCATTTTCTTAGAGAAATGACTGGTGCGTATATTGTTGCAACAGATGGAGGAAAAGAATTGGTGGACGCCGCCACCTCAAAGTATGGCGGTGAGGGTATAGAATTCCGACAGCTTGATGTTCATGGTGCTACAGATGGCGATTTTGATTTTGTAATATGTAAAGACTCATTCCATCATTTTACTGACCCAGTACAATCGATAAAAGATATGTTTCGCCTGTTAAAAGACGGCGGAAAGATTTACATTTTTGATTTAGTCAGAAGTTGTGATCCAGAACAAATAGATTATCGTCAAAAGGTGATGCAGATAGATGCTGAGGCAAAAAGGTTTTTGCAATCAGTTAACGCTTCATTAACTCCAGAAGAAATGAAGAGCGTGGCAATTGGGAGTGCAGTAATAGATGTGGAGGTGATTTATCCGATGCAGTATTCAGAGGATAATATAGAGGAGCATAAAGAAATAATAGAGAGAGACTCAACCAAAGAGTACTTACTAGACAAACTCTTTGCCGTGTACATCCTGACAAAAAAAATATGATCAAGACAATAACTCAAACCAAACGCCTTGTCCTTCTCGATGCCCACGCCATTTTACATAGGGCATATCACGCTCTGCCTGATTTCATGTCTGCAAAAGGCGAACCGACAGGTGCCCTGTATGGACTTACAACCATGCTCATAAAGATAATTGATGAGCTCAAGCCAGACTACTTGGTGGCTTGTTATGACTTGCCTCAGCCTACTTATAGACATGAGGCTTACAAAGACTATAAGGCGGGTAGGGCAAAGGCGGACGACGAGCTTGTGGCACAGATGAAAAGATCGAGAGACATTTTCAAAGCTTTTGATGTTCCAATTTATGATAAGCCTGGTTTCGAGGCAGATGATATGCTCGGAACTATTGTTGAAAAATTAAAGGACGATCCTGAAGTAGATATCGTTATTGCTTCTGGTGACATGGACACACTTCAGCTCATCACCGGCAAAAAGGTTCAAGTCTATACTTTAAAGAAAGGAATAAAGGATACGATTATTTATGATGAAAAAGCTGTAAATGAACGATATGGTTTTGGACCACTTCAATTGCCTGATTATAAAGGGCTTCGAGGAGACCCCTCGGATAATATTATAGGCATTGCAGGTATTGGTGAAAAGACTGCAACAATACTCATCTCTACCTTTGGAAGCATAGAAAATATTTATAAAGAGCTTGAGGCTGGGCATGAGGAGAAATTTAAAAAAGTCGGGATTACAGATAGAATAGTCAATCTTTTAAAAGAAGGAAAAGAGGATGCGGAATTTAGTAAAATGCTCGGAACCATAAGAAGGGATGCGCCAATTGATTTCAATTTACCAAAGAACTTTGGTGAGAGTATTGATTTCGATAAAATCATTGCACTTTTTAATGAATTAGACTTCAGGACTTTAGCTAATAGATTGAGAATGGTGTTGGGAGGTAAAGCGGAAGAGGTGAAGAAAGAGGAGGTGGAACAGAATATTTCAAAAGAAGATTTAACTGAAACAGGTATTGCTCTTTGGCTTATTAATTCAAACCTTACAAATCCCACTGCAGACGATATTTTAGAATTTGCTAAGACAAAGGATTTTGCTGAAGCAAAGAAAATAATATTTACAGAGCTAGAAAAGAGGGGATTGAAAAAAGTTTATGATGATATTGAATTTCCAATTATTCCAATAATAGAAAAGATGGATAAAAAGGGGGTGAAGATAGATGTCACTTTCTTGAATGATCTTTCAAAAACATATCACACCGAACTTTCTAAGCTAGAAAAGAAAATCTGGGAATATGCTGGCGGGGAATTTAATATAAATTCACCGAAGCAACTTGGTGAAATTCTTTTTGATAAAATGGCTTTGACTGCAAAAGGTCTAAAGAAGACTAGTGGCGGAGCGCGCTCTACTCGTGAGTCTGAGCTCGAAAAGCTTAGAGATGTTCACCCTATCGTTCCTCTACTCTTTGAATATCGCGAGCTTCAGAAACTTCTTTCTACATATATAGACACCATTCCGACACTTGTGGATGACAATCATCGCCTACATGCACATTTTCTACAAACAGGTACTACTACTGGGCGCATGTCTTCTCAGGGGCCGAATCTCCAGAATATTCCAGTGAAAACTGATCTGGGTAGAGCTATTAGAAATGCATTTATTGCAGAAAAAGGTTTTGTTTTGGCCTCGCTCGACTATTCACAAATAGAACTTCGAATTGCTGCATTCCTTTCTGGTGATGAAAAGTTGATTGAGATTTTTACAAAAGGAGAGGATGTACATACAGCTGTCGCGTCTGAAGTTTTTGAAGTGTCACTTGATAAGGTGGATAAAGAAATGCGTAGGAAGGCGAAGATTATTAACTTCGGAATACTTTATGGTATGGGTGTGAATGCTTTGAAGCAGAATCTCGGAGAAGGCACAGAAAGGGCCGAAGCTCAGAAGTTCTATAATGATTACTTTGCCAAGTTTTCTGGTCTCGCTTCATATCTCGATAGGGTAAAGGCAGATGCTCAGCGCAAGGGCTATACAGAAACTTTCTTTGGGCGTAGAAGATATTTCGAAGGTATAAATTCTAAGCTACCCTTCATAAAGGCTATGGCAGAGCGCATGGCTATCAATGCGCCGATACAAGGAACCAATGCTGATATTGTGAAGATTGCTATGAAGAGAATAGATGACTATTTGATAAAGGAAGGACTTCAGGAAGATGTGCAATTAATCTTGCAGGTGCATGACGAACTAGTTTACGAAATTAGAGAAGGAAAGGAAGAGGGGGTGGTTGCTGAAATAAAGAAGATGATGGAAACTGTTGTTGATCCAAAAGATATAAAGGGAATTCGCTGTGTGGCGAATGGGGTGACAGGAAAGAATTGGGGAGAGTTGAAATAGGATTGGGGCATTGACAAAACTCAGCGAAGTGGTAGTTTGGGGTTAGTTAGTGTCGGTTAACCCTTAATCGGAGAAAATCCAAATGACGACGTTTAATGATGCGGCGGCGGCGGCCTTTGTTAGGCAGGTCGGACAAGGGGTAAAAGGGCGTATGCCTCAAGAAATGCCGAATGTTCCAAGTGGAATGGCTGTTGTGGTGCTCTTGGGCGACACCATGTATTGCCTCGAAGATCCCAAAGACTACGACGTAGTCAAAGAAATGTTCGGCAACAGTGTCACAGCCGAACTCTTTGCCGTCGATTGGTCGCACTTTAATCAGGCGACCTGAATATCATCACCCCCCCCACTATGCAGTCACCTCAGACCGGTCCACACAAGACGCCGGTCTTCTTTTTATATTTTCCTTTTTATCCTATACTAAACCCATGATCTACTTTTTTCACGGCACAGATACAGAGAAGGCCAGAGTAAAGGCAAATGAGCTTGCTGATTCTTTACGTAAGAAGAAGCCAGACGCCTCTTTCTTTAAAATGAGTGCAGAGAATTTTGACGCGATTACTTTACAAGAATATATAGGCGGGCAAGGACTTTTTTCAAATAAATATATTGTTTTACTAGACAGGCTTTGTGGAGATAAAGAAGTAAAAGGACAGTTTATTGATTTACTAAAAGAAATCGCTGAATCAGAAAACATTTTTATAATCTTTGAAGAAAAAATAGATAAGGCAACAGCGACAAAGATAGAGAAGAAAGCTGAAAAGACCGCAGTCTTTGATTTATCAGAAAAAGAAGAAAGAGAAATAAAGGCTAAAAAAGAGGAGGGTATGAACATTTTTGAGATTGCAAATGCCTTAGGGGACAAAAATAAAAAGCATCTATGGATTATTTATAGACAGCTAATTGAAGAGGGGAAGGCACCAGAAGAAATACACGGAGTACTTTTTTGGAAAGCAAAGACTATGCTTTTAGCTGGAGGTTCGGGGGTATGGAAAGCCGAAGAGTTGTCAAAACTAATTGAGGATCTGATAACTGTATATCATGAGTCCAGAAGGGGAATACATGAGCTCGAAACAGGACTCGAGGCTTTACTTGTAGGGATAAAATAGATTATTTAATTGTAGGAATTGAAAAATAAAATGTGCTACCTTTTCCTATGCCGTCTGATTCAACCCACATTTTACCCTTATGATGTTTCACTATTTCTTTAGAGATAAATAATCCAATTCCCATACCTTCGGTATCTGTTGTCCTTGCCTCATTTGTTCTGTAGAATTTCTCAAAAATCATTGGAAGTTCTGCCTTGTCTATACCAATTCCAGTATCTTTAACAGAAAAAACTGCCTCATTCTTTACTTTTTTAATCTTTATAATAATGGTGCCACCTTCTTTTGTATAATGAATCGCATTCTCTATAAATGATTGTATTACAAATCTAATCCTTGCCACATCGCACATAACAAATATATCAGGCTCCATTTCTTTTATTAGTCCAGTTTTTCTTATCTGAATTTGCCTAGCAAGTGATTGAATTACATGTTCCACTTCTCCAGATATATTATTTTTCACCGGAACATAGTTGAATAAGTTTTTTTCAGAACTCGATGTGTTCATTAGTAAATCTGTTAGTTCGACAAGCTTGCTGTTTGAGTTTTTTATATATTCAATTTGTTCGAATGCTGCATCTGGCAAGTCCATGGCTGTTAGGTTTTCAGTCGCCCATTTTATGCCCGTTAAAGGTGTGCGAAATTTATGTGTGATTGTTGTTATGAATTCATAACGGAGAAGATCGCCCTTTCTAAGGTTCTTCCATACGAGTATGCCTACGATCACAGTAAGAAGTGAAGATATGATAATTGTTGCCTTTGATGAATAAAAAGGTATAAGCGAAATTATCCATGAATCTAGATAATTAAATAAGATAATTATCCCTCCTATTATTGTAATTCCTATAGAATATGAAAAAGCTTGTTTGGCAACAACCCTAACATTAAATAGTTCATATCTTATCGCTGCGTATATTAATGGTATTGAAAGTAATGCGGCAAAGGACATTCCCCATATAGGATCAATGGCGATATCATAAACTAGAAAGTTAGGAATGAAACCAATAAAATATCCAATAATAATTACAAAAAGTGCATAAATATAATGTCTTCTATCTACCTCCGAAATAGAATCATAGTATGCTTTTATTAATATATAAATCAAGTAGGGAAGAGTTATACCAAATAGAAAAGCTAATCTCATCCAATTAAACTGACCAGGTACATAATAATTGGTAAAATACATCTTTGGAACCGATGATAAAAGGAAAAGATTTGGTGAAATCAAAAATACTATAATAAATACAAAACTAGTTATATAGAAAAAAATTATCATCCATCTTTTTTTAATATCTTCTTCCACTAGTGCTAGTATCGCATGGACATTTGTAGATGCTATTGTAAACATCGAGAGATTAAACATAAAGAGTATCGTTGCAACTTTTGGATCTTGAGTATTTACTCCTATAACATGAGATAAACTAAATATGGCTATACTTAGCATTGTTAGTGAAAGAGCACGACCGGATATCTTTTTTTGTCCATTCATAAACAAAAAGAGTGCCATTGCTAAAGCAACTATTGTAGAAATAATAGAGAGAACATTATGAAGAATTAAATAAAGCTCTGGACTCATGGGAGTATTTTAGCATGAAATTTAAATATCTATGGCTAGTTTTTGCACTTTTTCAGATTTTGACTTTGTGGTCAGGAATAATTTTGTTTTCGTCGAAACAAAATTTTCATGACCTTACCTCGTCTATTTTTTCTACTGAAAAAATATGACTGCGGTTCGCACAGCTAAAAAATCTGCAGAAGTGCAGATTTTTCTTAACGCTGTGCGCCCAGTTGGAATCGAACCAACGACCCACTCCTTAAAAGGGAGTTGCTCTACCGACTGAGCTATGGGCGCGTTATTAATTTTTTACTGACTTGTCAAACATGCCGCCTATATGATTTGGGCCTACCAAAACAGCTATGGGCGCATTACTTCACACAAAAAGACTGTATGAAATGATATTACCACAAAAAATATAATTGGCTAGAGGGGAAGGTCAAATCCGAATGCTCCCGCTCCTGTGAATATAACTGATAAAGCCATAGCAAAGAGTAATAAATAGTAGTTAATTCCATCATTTAGAAACTTCCCATCAGATATTTTATGGCCAATTTTTATTACCAAAATAATTGCATTTATAAAAGCCGCTAGCTGAGCAAAAAGACCGATTACTAAAAATACTGCCACAGCGATTTCCAATATTCCATACAATTTACTGTTGCTACCTGAACTAGTGCCTTTTTCTATTGTTTTTCTATATCCAAAATACGCAAGAGTGATTCCCAACATAACCCTTATTATAAAAGGTCCTAACGCTTCATAAGCTAAAAGAGATGGAAAAAGTGATAACATATTGATATTTAATTAATTTACTATAAAGTAGCTATATGATATCACAAAAAAGAGAAGCAGAACATAAAGATGTGTCGATACTGCTCCACAACATAAGAAGTACATATAATGTCGGTTCTATATTCCGAACAGCTGATGCTGTTGGCGTTTCTAAAATATATCTATCTGGATATACTCCAGCCCCTGTGGATCGTTTCGGTAGGAATCGTCAAGATATTTCTCGTGCTTCGTTGGGAGCAGAAAAAACAGTAGCTTGGGAAAGTGTCGATAGTCCTTTCGAGTTGATTAAAGAATTAAAGAAAGAAAAAGTAAAAATAATTGGATTAGAGCAAGATAAAAAGTCTATTGATTATAAAGAGATAAATTTAGATCAGAGGAGTTTAATAATATTAGGAGAAGAGGTAAGTGGTATAGAAAAGAAATTAATTGATCTTTGTGATCAGATAGTTGAGATACCAATGTTTGGGAAAAAAGAGTCGCTGAACGTATCGGTGGCCACAGGAGTACTTCTTTATAGAATTATGAAAATATAAGCAAAACACCCCGTGAGGGGTGTTTTGCCAAAGACTAGGTTGTCTTTGGTGGACACGTACATTCAGCTGCTGGCTTTTCACATGTTGGGCAAGTTGCTTCACTCATAAATTGTTTAGAAATTAAGGCGAATAATTTCGACCGACTCGATTACTATTATACTACTTAATCGCCTGATGTGCATTACAATAATGTGTTCCTCTACCACCTACAACTATTCGAACGATCTTTCCTCCACAACCCTTTTTAAGACAAGTAGATCCAGTCTTTCTATACGCCATATGTTGTTCCTGGAATTTTTCTCTTTCGCCATGAATATTCCTATAGTCTGACATCGAGTCGCCTCCAAAGTCTATGCCACAAGAAAGTGTTTTTTGAATGGCTGTGTATAATATTTTTCTCTGTTTAATTGAAATCTCGCCCACTAGTTTTTCTGGATGAATTCCAGCACGCCACAGACTTTCGTCTGCATAAATATTACCGATGCCGGCAATTATACTTTGATCCATTAATACTAGTTTAACTTTTTTATTTAATTGTTTGTTGATTTGATTATTAAAGGATTCGAAAGTGAATTTCTTTTCAAGTGGTTCTGGGCCAATATCTTTCAAATGCTCTGTCTCTAGCAGGGAAGTAGTTTTTAAAAGAGTGACCTTCGCGAATTTTCTAGAGTCACAAAGCTCCATGGTTTTTCCATTTGATAAATAAAATATCAGTCTGATATGTCTATTGTAAGGGTCCTTCCTGTTGAAGTCGCCATACATGACATGACCAGTCATTTTCATGTGAATGAGAATGATGTAGCCATTTGATAATTCAATCAATATGTTTTTACCCCTACGGCTTACACCCGTTATCCTAGATCCAATTATTGTTTTTTTGAAATATTTAAAATACTCAGGATCCTTTATCGTATTTGACCCGTAGAAATATGGACTATTGTACTCAGTCCAAACATCATTAATAACAAGACCAGGGATAAACCGGTTCAATCCAGCCACTGTGGTTTGTACTTCTGGCAATTCTGGCATACAATTCTTATAATATCAGAGTAATTCCATTTTAATCAATTCAAATTTATTTAATAAATGAAAATCAATAAACACATTTTAATTACTTTTGTGGCATGCATCATTCTCGGCGTGCCTTGGTTGATAAACAAATATCCACAAAGTATGAACTTTATAGATGGTGTGTTCTACTATGTCAATAACAATTATGCTGCAGTTTTTTTAAACAAATCAATTACTGTAAATGATTTGCATAATAAGTATGGTGCTGTTGCGGACGGCAATCCCAAGGTGCGCATACTAATTGTTCCTGGACATGAGCCAGATTTCGGGGGAACCGAGTATAAGAATTTAAAAGAAAGAGATTTAAATGTAGAATTAGCAAAAAAATTGGAGGAATTTCTAAAAAGAAATGATCACTATGAAGCTATAATTGCGAGAGACAATAAGTCTTGGAATACGGATCTAGAAAATTATTTTACAAATAACTGGAAAGATATAATTGCTTTTTTTAAGCAGAGAAAGGAAAATATGATTCACTTGGTAAATAGTGGAGAAGTAAAAAAAGCAACAAATGGAGTTAAGCACAATGCAGCACCTCAGAATGTTGCACTAAGACTTTATGGGATAAATAAATGGGTTAATGAGAATAAGGTTGATATTGCAATACATATTCATTTTAATGATTATCCGAGAAGTGGTGATTCATCAGCTGGGAAGTATTCTGGTCTATCTATCTATGTTCCAGAAAGGCAATATTCAAATAGCACCACGACAAGGGTGATAGCTGAAGCCGTATTCAATAGGCTTTCAAAATACAATGCTGTTAGTAATTTGCCAAAAGAAGAAAATGGAGTAAATGAAGATCAAGACCTGATAGCTATTGGATCATACAACACCCTTGATGCTCCAAGTATGCTTATTGAGTATGGTTACATATATGAACCGCAGTTTGCTGATGCAGAGGTTAGGGATGCTATTTTCAAAGATTTGGCCTTTCAGACCTATCTCGGACTACAGGACTTCTTTGGTGGACCAAATGATGTGTCAGTAGCATATGACACTCTAATGTTGCCTTATGATTGGAAAGATACACTGAAGAAAAATGGAACAAATAATAATAAAGATGTTTTGGCATTACAGACGGCACTACTTTTAGAAGGGGTATACCCTGGTGATGGTAAAACAAAAAATGACTGTCCTATAACGGGCAAGTTCGGAGCTTGTACAGCTGAGGCTGTTAGTCAGTATCAGAAAAAATATGGAATAACCGGAGAGAGTGGTGTTGCTGGTAGTAAAACTTTAAGGTCATTAAATGGGGAATACTCACTAAATATTAGATAGAAGAAAGTAACTTCTTTAATTCTTCTCGTGCGACAGTGGCGTCATCCCAAGGAGTCTTGGTACCATTTGGGCCCATTATGCATGGGTCAGTTCCTTTTCCGGTTATTAGAATACTATCACCAGTTTTTGCGTGTTTTATTGCTTCAGCGATTGCTATTCTTCTGTCCATAATAATCGTGGGCTCTTTGTCTTTTATGCCAAGTGCGACATCAGCAACAATTTTATCAGGATTTTCATCATAAGGATCTTCGTTTGTAAGAAAGATTTCATCGCAATATGCGTCTGCTATTCTACCCATCTCTTTTCTTTTCCAATTATCTCTGCCTCCACCAGTACCACCTAAAACACAAATATTCCTTGAACCTTCAAATACTTGATATACCTTTTCTAGTGAATCTGGAGTGTGAGCGTAATCAACAATTACATTGAAATCCTGACCCTCAAGTATTTTTTCTACTCTTCCTCGTACGCCATTAAACTTTTCTACTGTACGAATAATTACTTCATCCGATATTCCGAGGTTCTTGGCACACACCATGCCAGCGAGTAGATTGTATAAATTAAATAAACCTGAAAGATTTGAGTGTATTCGTCTTCCTGCAAAACTAAATGAAATACCATCGAGTCCCACACTATAGGGTTCTGCGTCTTTTGTACTATAGGTTGTTTTTTTGTCCGAGTCGCATGATAGGAATCTTTGGCTCTCTTTATCATCAGCATTTGCAACTATTATTCTTTCTGATTTTTTTGAGTTTATCATTTCACATGCAATCTTTACTTTTGCATTTATATATTCTTCATATGTTCCATGAGACTCTATATGCTCAGGTGAAAGATTTGTAAAAACAAATGAGTCTAATTGTATAAATTTATGACGAAATTGAATTGTACCTTGAGATGTCATCTCTAAAATAACATAATCGCACTTTGCTTTCACTGCTTTTCTGATAAGTCTCTGTACAAAAAATCTTCCTGGCATGGACATTTTGAATTTATTGTCTGTCGATTCTTTGTCAATTTTATACCTAATGGTATTGGACACCGCGGTTTTGTATCCAGCTTCCTCTATGATTGCATTGATTATTTCTGTCGTGGTACTTTTTCCTTTTGTTCCTGTTACGCCAATTACTTTGATTTTTCTAGATGGAAAACGATAATAGACAGCAGCTGCAAGTGCCAGTGTATAGTGATAGGCTGGTTGAAAAAATGAAAAAACCTTTATCGGTATATATTTTTTTATTTTTATTAGTATTTTATCAAGCATTTTATTATTTTATTTACCTAGTATTTTTAAAGCCTCTTTTATCTTATCGCTCGTTTTTTCTTTATCTTTTGAAACTTCTTTTAATGCATCACGAGCTTCAGACTGACTATATCCTAATGACTTTAGTGCTTCAAGTGCATCACTATCATTTTTGATTGCACTCTTTGATTCAGGAGTGTGCGAGACTATCTCTATCTTATCTTTTAATTCCATAATTATTTTTTCTGCAACCTTTTTACCTATTCCACTAATTTTTGTTAAATGTGAAGACTCTCCAGTTTGTACGGCTATTTGAAGGGTTTCAATTGACGCGGCGTTCATTATTCCAAGCGCAGTCTTTGGTCCTATTCCTGAAATGGTTATTAGTAATTCAAAAAAGTTTAATTCATCCATGCTTGTAAAGCCGTATAGATCCATGGAATTCTCTCGTACAGCTAGGTATGTCCATAGTGTGATTGGTTTTTTTCCATTATCAATTAGTCCGATGGTATCAGATGTAACTGACACCTTGTATCCTACACCATTAACATCGAGTACTATATATTTCAGGTCTATATGAGCTATTTGTCCTGTAAGTTTTGATATCATACCCCTTATCATATCCCGAACCTTGTATTTTTTAAAGGTATATGTTAGTTTTTACATATATAAACATATATGGCAATAACATCATCAGCAAAAAAAGCGCTTCGAGCAGGAGCAAGAAAAAGAGTAAATAACCTAAGAACAAAGGCGGCTATTGACGTTCCTATGAAGAAATTTCGAAAACTTGTAGAAGAAAAGAAGGTAAAGGAAGCAAAAGCACTTATCCCATCTTTGTATAAGGCAATAGATAAGGCAGCAAAGAGAAAGTTTATAAAATTCAATGCAGCATCAAGATATAAGTCTCGTATCATGGCAGCAGCGAAGAAGTTAGGATAATAAATGGGGGAGAGGTAAACAAAAGAACTCGGATAGGCCGAGTTTTTTTGTTTTTGGATTGGTATATAAAAAGAGACACCGGTCCAACCAATGGACCGGTGCTGGTAGCCTGCGAGGCTAAGTTAGGCCTCAAAGGACTTCCACTAGGGGACAAGTGACCCTTGTCGACCAAAAGTGAACCGTAGGAGGTTACGGCTAATCTTTCCTCGTGCCGAGATTGGATCTACGCTCCTTTCTCCACTCTTGTGGCTGTGTTTGACGATGGTGAGAACGACACCGACTCAGAATGTTTAATCATAGGCGTTTTTTGTTTCCGTCCATTTGAGAGTATAACATAACTTTAAAAAATAAATCAAAGCAAAGAAATCCACAGGCTAAAAATTTTGTGGTCAGGCATAAATTTCTGCTGAAATTTTGCCCGACCCGGACTCGCGCCCTTCGGCGCTCCGTCTCGCACAAACCTGCGTGCCCTCGGTTTGTGCGCCCGGTAGGAATCGGTCACAGGTCTTCGCTTGCTAGCTCAGCCTGCGACCCCGACTCACTCGCCTTCGCTCGTTCCGTCTTTCGATTCCTACAAGCACTGAGCCAAAAAATCAGAAACTAAAGTTTCCGATTTTTCGTCTTGTGCCCCCGGTAGGAATCGAACCTACATCGCAACTTCCGCAAAGTTGCGTCCTATCCATTGAACGACGAGGGCAATTAATACTTAAATCAATACATAAAACAGACTATCACATTTAGTGAATAATTCAAAAAGAATTTAAAATCCAAACTTTTCTAATAGTTTTTGTGTAAGAGGCTCTCTATGCTCTGTCTCTGCAATATAATTCAAAAGAGTATCTCTAACTTTTTCTCGATCAACACCTTCAATATATATAGCTATATAAGGCATAAAGGTTTTATGAGATTTTATGAGAATCTTTGGAGGCTCTTCATGGGCGTCAATCCAAAAAGAGTCAAGGGATAAAAAGGGGAAGAGGATATTGTCCACGACAATTCCACGATCGTTTATTTCGTAATGAATAGTTCTAGGTTTCTTTGCTGCATGAGTAACCAAAGCAAAAGATGCAACAATAATAAATATTCCAAAAATAATATTTTCAAAAATAAAAGCTAAAACAGTAGCTGTAATAGTTATAATACCAACAGCCCAGTACCAGTCATTATTTTTTTCTGTATGAATATGTTCGGGAGCGTCCCAAGAGATAAGAGGTTCCATAAATATATTATATCACAATACAAAATCATATTACGATTTATTGTGAACAACTTGGTTTATTGCGGATAGGGTGAGATTCGGTCACAGATAATTTCTTCGCCGTCGCTCAGAAATTTCTGCGACCCCGGCTCGGCATGCTCGTTGCTACTCGCATAATGCCTGCGCCTTTCTCGTCTCACCCAGATTCCACTAGGTAATAAAAAATCGGCTGAATAAATTCAGCCTCTTTTTATTACTGCGGATAGGGTGAGATTCGAACTCACGGTCCACTTGCGCGGACGACAGTTTTCAAGACTGTTGCTTTAGACCACTCAGCCACCTATCCCTACATTTCAAGTATCAGCATACCTGAATATGCCTCATATTCGCATATTAATACTAAATTTTCAAGTTTTAAAAAATATCTCTTTTAACCAGCTTTTTTCTAAATAATGTTCTTCAAAATGACAGTTGGGACAAATCAGTTCAAGATTATCAAGATCATTGTTGTATCGATTTCTGTCTTTGTGATGAATATGTAATATTTCATATTTATTATAATCACATCTTTCACATTTCATTCCGCGAGTCTTTAGTAATCTAACTTTGAGAATTTCTGAAGATTTTATCTCATTATCTTGTCTGTTTGCCTTATATTTTATTCCAGATCTATTTTTGTTTGAACATGTTCTACTACAAGTCTTTTTATGAATACCTGCCAACATTAATCTGCCACATACTAGGCAAGGCATTTCTTTTCTACAAGAAATACCATAGCATGCAGTACTACAATAGACACGGCTATCGTTAATCGTTATTTGAGACGGTCTCTTATATATTGCCTTTCTGCATATAATACAATTGGTATTTGGATTTCTTTTATATTTTTCTTTCACTCATCCAGTATACCAATAAGCAGATTAATGACAAATATTTTGCTACAAATTTCAACTTAGAGTACACTGAGTATATGAAATTAATGGGAATTGACTATGGATCTAAGAGGGTGGGTATAGCAACTTCTGACGACGGAGAGCAGTTTGCTATGCCATTAATTACTATAAATAATTCAAAGAACCTTTTGCTGGAGGTTGTTGATATTGCTCGAAAGAATAATATAAAAGAGATTGTGATGGGGGAGTCAAAAAACTATAAAGGACAGGCAAATGCCATTCTTCCAGAAAGTTTGAACTTCAAAATGGACTTAGAAAACGAAGGCTTTATTGTTCATCTTGAACCAGAGTTTATGACAAGTGCTAATGCAGAAAGGTTTCAAGGTAAAAATGATATGCTTGACGCCTCAGCAGCTGCACTCATACTTCAAAGCTTTCTTGATAAGAGACAAGCAAAAAGGTAATATAAAATTATGAACGAAATACAAAAAGAATCAATTAAGGAGCAGGTAAAGCAATCTGGTAAAATCTCATATGACGATTTTGCAAAAGTAGAAATAAGGGCAGGGAAAATACTTTCGGCTGAGAAAATTCCCGATACAGATAAATTACTAAAACTTATGGTGGATTTTGCGGAAACAGCAGAGATTACAGATGAACTTGGCAATAAAACTATTACCCCGAAGCCGAGACAGATTGTATCTGGAATCTCTATACAATTTCCAGACCCTACTGTTTTGATAGGTAAGACATGCATGTTTGTGGCCAATCTAGAACCTAGAATGTTAAGAGGTATTGAAAGCAATGGTATGTTATTTGCTCTTTCTACTTCACCAACATCAGAAAATCCAAATGGAACATTTTCTTTGTTAGAGCCAAATTCCTCTATTCCAGTAGGAACAAAAGCAAAATAATATTTAAGATGTCATTGCATGATTTACTTGACCCCATATTTATAATAAGAACCCTCGGATTGATGGGGGTTGTGTTTATTATTTTTGCTGAGTCTGGACTATTTTTTGGTTTCTTTTTACCAGGAGATTCATTGCTTTTTACCGCTGGATTTCTGGCTTCACAAGGAATTTTATCTATCTGGTGGCTACTAATACTCTGTTTCTTTGCTGCAGTACTTGGTGATAATGTGGGTTATGCATTTGGGAAAAAAACGGGACCAATGATTTTTAATAAAGATGATTCATTCTTTTTTCAAAAAAAACATATAGAAAGAGCAAATAACTTTTATAAAAAATACGGCAAGAAAACTATTGTAATCGCACGCTTTATCCCTATTGTCAGAACATTCGCACCAATTGTCGCCGGGGTGGGGGAGATGAATTATAAAATCTTTGTAATATTCAATCTAATAGGAGGCTTTGTGTGGACATTTGGACTGATCGGTGCTGGCTATTTTCTGGGCAAAGTTATACCTGGTGTTGATAAATATCTATTAATTATTATTGTGATTATAATCTTTGCTTCTCTAATTCCTGTAGCTTTTGAATATATAAAAAGTAAAAAAGATAATAAGTTATAGTAAGTGACTAGTGAAATAGAAGTACTCTTGTGGTACGACTTATTTCACATGAGCTGTACCCAGCGAATTAGTGAAATAGAAGTGCCCTTGTGGTACGACCTAAATTTCCTATGAGCGAAGCGAGTATGGAAATTGGAAGTACTCTTGTGGTACAATACATAATAAATAATTGTATGTCTACAAAGACTTTTTTTAAACTATTTCCTCCTCCTAAATTTCTAAATATTCCATATGCAGGAATAGATATTTCAGATGATGCTGTGAGGTGTATTGAATATTCTGAAGGAGTTAAGGGTCTTAAGTTGCACAGATATGGTTCAAGGAATTTGAATCCTGGGATTATAGAATCTGGTAATATTATTAAAGAAAAAGAATTGATAGATATTATTTCTTCTTTAGCAAAAGAATTAAATATTGATACAGTAAAAGCCTCATTACCAGAAGAAAGGATGTACCTTTTTAAAACAGAAGTACCAACAGTCAGTGAAGATCAGATTCGTCACAATATAGAGTTTAAGCTTGAAGAAAATGTGCCACTATCTCCTTCAGATGCGATATTTTTCTTTGATTTGATTCCCAAAACAAATTCTGTTGACATAAAAACTGAGCATTCTACTTATGCGAGCGTATCTGTAGCTCCAAGAGATTTGGTTAACTCATATTTAAATGTATTGAGATCTTCAGGTCTTGGTGTTGTCTCTTTTGAAATACAGCCAAAAGCCATTGCACGAGCTGTAGTACCTGTTGGTTCAAGTGATAATCACATGATAGTACATATTATGAATAATAAGACTGGGATTTATATTGTATGTGGAGGTGTTGTTTGCTTCACTTCTACTATCTCACTTGGAAGTTCATCAGATATATCATTATTTCAAAATGAAATAATAAAAGTATACTCATATTGGCTCGAATACGGTGTCGGTGGGGTTATAAATAAAATTATTTTATCTGGAAAAGAAGCCTTGAGAATTGGTGGTGATTCTAGGATATCGCCAGATCCAAGGATACCGGTAGAGATTGCAGAGATTTGGCAGAATGCTTTTTCCAATAACCACTACATTCCACCTATAACATTTGAAGATTCTTTGCAGTATGTTGTTGCTGCTGGGTTGGCTTTACCATAAATATTATGATTCACTATACACTTTTACCAGAAAAAGAAATAACGGATTTAAAGAGGGAATATCATACCAGAATTTTTATAGTTCTTACATTTTTTATATCTTGCGTAATTGTAGCTGGAATAATCTTTATTTTTCCCTCATATATCATATCTCATATGAGGCAGGATGAATCAAATCAAAGATTGCAACAGATGGAAAAAGAAAAAAAAGTAAGTGGGGTTGATCTGACGATTAACAATCTCAAACAAAGTAATGATATTCTCAAGGAAGTTGTGATAAACAATAATCAAGGATCATTTGCTGATGTGGTTAGGAAATTCCTAGATGGACATCCAGCATCTATAAAGTTCGTATCATTTCAAATAGCAAATATTGCAGATGAAAAAGATGCTTTTGAAATTACAGTACAGGGGAAGGCGTTGAGTCGAGAAGCATTGCTAGAGTATAAAAAGATCGTTTCAAATAATCCATTAATAACAAAATTAGAATTTCCACTGCCTGATCTAACAAAAAATAAAGATATTACTTTCGCAATTAAACTGAGAATGAAAAAATAACATGAAAGCAAATTCAAAACATTACTTTTTAGTCATATTTGGAATACTAACACTGGTTATTGTAATTTTTGGATATTGGTTTGTTTATAAGGTAGTAATAGGACAAATGCAGGCAAATTCTTATGCAATTGAAAAACTTTCGATTGGCCAGGATAGTATAAAACAACAACAAAAATTATTAGAGACAGAAGAAAATACTACTGAGAAAAGAGCAAAACTATTATCCTATTTAACCTCGGATGAAAAAGTTTTGGATTTTATTAAAGCAGTCGAAAGTATTGCAGGACAGACTTCTACCGAGGTTGTTTTGTCTGCAATTTCTCCTTCTGGTAATACAAATAAAGCAAGTAGTACGATAAGTTATATAAAAATAAGAGCAAATATTAGGGGGGATTGGACAAATGTAAATAAAGCTCTCTTCTTAATAGAGAACTTTCCATATAGTATTTCTCTAGACAATGTAGGTATTAGACTTTCAGATAAAAATAAATGGGAATTATCTTTAGACATTAATGCTTTAAATTTAAATTAATATGAAACTATTTAATGACATTATGCTGATATTAAGAAAAATCGTAATGAAGGGTCCTGTAAAAGAGGGCGGTAGAAACCCATATGTTGATTGGGTGGCTATTCTCTTGATAAGTCTGGTTTTGACGATTTTACTTGTCTTAAATGGGGTTAATCTTTTTTTCAGAATAAATACTATAGAAGTTAAAACTGATAAGCCTGCTACAGGTGTAGTGGCTGATATTTTTGATGAAAAAGTCTTAGAAGAAGTTATCAATAATTTTGAAAACAGAGCATCTCTATCAGACAATGCAAGAAAAAGTTACAAGACCCTCCCAGACCCATCTATTTAAGAAAATTATGTAATCTTTTGTGTTTATGGCGGTTTTTTGGTATATTCAATGGGTTGGGATATGCCCTTGTAGTTCAATGGATAGAACAAAACTCTTCTAAGGTTTTGATGTAGGTTCGATTCCTACCAAGGGCACAAGACGAAAAATCGGAAACTTTAGTTTCTGATTTTTTGGCTCGGTGCTTGTAGGAATCGAAAGCCGGAGGACACGAAGGTGTCCGAGGCGGGGTAGCAGGCGAGCCCATCAGGGCGAGACCTGTGACCGATTCCTACCGAAGGCACAAAGCAAAAAAATATGTGGACATCCTCTTGAATAGATGTGCATAACCTCTATAACTTTGCTGTAATTATGTTGTATAATAGTAGTAATAGGTTTTATTATTAGTTTAATTATAAAAACATGAAAGCTCTACACACAATCGCGTTTATCTTGGTTATTGTCGGAGGTTTGAATTGGTTGCTTGTTGGTGTCATTGGTTGGGATGTAGGTGCTATATTTGGTGGTCAGGAAGCGTGGGTATCAAGAATAGTTTACATCCTTGTTGGTCTTTCAGCTGTATATCTTGCAGTCACACACAAGGGAACATGCAAGAATTGCGTAGCAGATTCAAGTGCTCCTCAGGCTTAATCTTATTAAAAGTTCGCTTAACAAAAATCACCCGGAAGGGTGGTTTTTGGTTACTAGAGTTGAGTTTATATTGTTATTAGTGTATAAATATGGGGTGAAAGTATGCGCCCTTAGCTCAGTTGGTAGAGCAACCCATTTACACTGGGAAGGTCAGGAGTTCAAGTCTCTTAGGGCGCACCAGATAATTTCTCTTTGATGGGAGGCACACACGCCTCTGTATTAATTATCAAGACCAAATGAAGAAAATCCTTAAAATCAACGTATTATATGAGGATAAGGATATACTGGCTATAGACAAGCCTACTGGTATTGTTGTGCATCCAGATGGCAAGTCAAAGGGTCCTTTTCTCACTGAATGGATACTCGAGAATTACCCGAGAACGAAAAACGTGGGCGAACCGGTAGATACTAAAGAGTATGGTCTTATTGAACGCCCAGGTATCGTACACAGACTAGATCGAGATACTTCAGGGGTTTTGCTAATAGCAAAGACAAAGAAAGGACATGAATGTCTGAAAGAACAATTTCAAGAGAGAAAACTTACAAAAAAATATTTAGCTTTTGTCTATGGTGAAATAAAAGACCGTTTCGGAATTATTAATAGACCGATTGGAAGAAGTCCAAAAGATTTCAGGAGATGGTCAGCTACACGAGGCGCGAGAGGGGAGATGAGAGATGCAGAGACTTGGTATGAGCTACTGGCTTACAGGAGTGGATTCTCTTTAGTCGAGGTAGAACCTCGTACAGGGCGCACACATCAAATCAGGGTGCATTTCAAGGCTGTGAACCACCCCATCGTTTCTGATAGCTTATATGCTGCTGAGAAGCCATTTGCACTAGGTTTTAAGAGAAATGCTTTGCATGCACATTCAATAAATTTCACAAATTGCGAAGGAAAAAAAGTTTTGGTGAAGGCTCCGATTCCAAAGGACTTTAAGGCTGCTTTTAAGGAATTGGGCATCGCAGAGGTTGCGAAAATTAAAGGTCTGTGATAGATTTGTGACTACATTTATATGGCAACAAATACTAACATCATTTCACCAGTTCAAGTTGAAGAGCGAAAGAAGCTCGATATTCGTCCTGGCGACACAGTAAAGGTTTGGCAGAAGATTCAGGAAAAGGGCAAGACACGCCTTCAGGCCTTTGAGGGTCTTATATTATCAAGAAAGCATGGCACAGAAGCTGGTGGAACTTTCACAGTTCGAAAAGTTATTGACAGTGTTGGAGTTGAGAAGATCTTCCCACTTTACACACCAATGATAGACAAGATAGAAGTTCTACGACGTTCAAAGGTTCGCCGAGCAAAGCTATACTTCGTACGAGAAAAGGCGGCAAAGGAAATACGAAAGCAGATGAGAAGAATGCTTGCTATCGACAAAGATCAGAATACAGATACAAAGCATGCAGCAAAGGCAGAGGAGAAGACAGAAGAGGTTGCGGCATAAATAATTTAAATCAGGCATTCAGTCTTCGAGTTTGCTAATGAAGACAGGTTTATTTTTTAGTAGGATTTTTTTTAAACTTATACCATAACAGGGTTACGATTATAAAAATAATAGAGAGTCCTCCGTACCAGACTATTGTTCCCGTAAAATCACTCATACATTTTTGATATGTGCCACCTTCACTATGAAGTATATCAGAAGAAGATCTTCCAAAAGTTGCCAAAACACCACAAATTAATTCATGAAAAGATTGTGTCATAATTATATTCATTATATCACAAAATTTTTTAAGCAGATATTCCTTAACTCAGGTATCTTATTGAAAGAGGATGAAGACTAGTTAGAAATACCACGCTTTTTGGGTATTCTGCCGAAATTTTTGCAGATTAAAAGAAAGACTCGAGAAATCGAGTTTTTTCTTTTGGTTGAAAATAGTCGGGATTTTGCTATAGTTGGAAGGTTGATATATGCCCAGGTGGAGAAATTGGTAGACTTACCGCCTTGAGGTGGCGGCGCCGCGAGGCATGCAGGTTCGAGTCCTGTCCTGGGCACAATTTTTTAATACAGCATAATTTTTTGAGGTCCGTAACTTCACAAGCATTTTTGGCTTGATATTATTATGCTTATGGAAATCACCAAGATATCACTATTTGAAGGTAAGAAAATACGAAAGACTATTCATAATGGTGAATGGTGGCTTTCGGTTGTTGACGTAGTGCAAGTACTAACTGATCAGGTAGATGATTTAACGGCAAGAAAGTACTGGAACAAGCTCTCTGAGAGACTCAAGAATGAAGGAAGTGAACTGGTGACATTTTGTCACCAGTTGAAACTCAAAGCGCAAGACGGAAAAATGCGAGAAACCGATTGTGCAAATCCTGAGGGCATTCTTCGTATTATTCAATCTGTACCTTCACCAAAAGCCGAGCCATTTAAAAGATGGCTAGCAAAAGTTGGTTATGAGAGAATACAGGAGATTGAAAACCCTGAATTAGCACAAGAGAGAATGAAAAAACTCTATGAAGATAAGGGGTATTCTAAAGACTGGATAGACAAAAGACTTCGTGGTATTGCTATCAGACAAAATTTAACAGATGAATGGAAAGAGAGGGGTATCTCTAATGAAAAAGATTTTGCAATTTTGACTGCGGAAATATCAAAAGCTACTTTTGGTATGACACCTAGCGAATACAAGGAATTAAAAGATTTGAAGAAAGAGAATTTACGAGACCATATGACTGACCTTGAACTTATTTTTACTATGCTTGGTGAAAAAGTAACGACAAAGATTTCACAAAAAGAAAAACCTGAAACTTTTGATAAAAGTAAAAAAGTGGCGCGTCGCGGTGGAAATGTCGCTGGGAATGCTAGGAAGCAGACAGAGAAGGAGATTGGGGGTAGTGTTATTACGAAAAAGAATTATCTTAAAAATGTTGAAAATAAAAAGTTATTAGCAGATTAAACAAATAGCATGTTATACACTCGCAAAGGTGACAAAGGCACCACAAAAACCTATGGTTGTGATCAAAAGATTTCTAAGAGCTCCGCTGTGGCAGAAGCGCTTGGTTCCCTTGATGAAATCAATTCATTTCTCGGCTTGGTAAAAGTAGAAGCAAAAATAGCTAAATGGAAAGTTCCAGGTTCTACATTAAAACTAGAGCTATTTATTCATTCTATTCAAGAAACTCTTTTTATTGTACAAGCTGAAGTTGCCGGTTTCCCAAAGCCTTTGCAGGAAGGGAAGGTTGGTGAACTTGAAAAGGTAATAGATGAAATAGAAAAGACTTTACCACCTATCAAAACCTTTTTTATTTCCGGCGGTACGAAGCTTGCGGCACTCTTTGATACTATAAGAACAATAGCTAGGAGGGCAGAGAGAAGAATTGTCGAGGTCTCAGAGGAGGGCAAGGTGAAAATTTCAACACAGACACTAGCTTTCATGAACAGACTTTCAAGTATGCTTTATGCACTAGCAAGACTAAGTAATCATAAAGGTGGAGTTTCAGAGGTTCCACCATCGTATAAGTAATTGTCATCCTCAGTACATCATGATAAGCTAGAAAAGCAAAGGTTATTAGATTCGATAAAGCCTTAGCAATATGGTGACTATGGTGTAATAGCAGCACAGAAGCTTGTGGAGCTTTTAGCCCCGGAGCATAACCGGGTAGTCACCCAAAGTTGAATTGAATATAAATTGTTATTTGTTTGAGGATATTGACTCTCTATTTCACATATGATACACTAGTGTCATATTTATGAAAAGCAAGAATAACCTTATAGAACAGCTAAAAATCTTACCCCACTTCACCAAGAATACTGTTTATCAGCTTGGAGTACAGTTAGGGCTCAAGGATTCTACAGTTGATACATATATCAGTCGCTTTTTGAAATACAAAGAAATTTATCGACTTAAAAATGGATTGTACGTATCAGCTGATTTTTTCGATAAGAATAAAAATGATATTTCTTATTCATATTATCTTGCTAACATACTTCGTACGCCGTCATACGTAAGTTCATGGGCAGCACTTCAGTATTATAATCTCACTACTGAAGCAATTCATTCGATTACTTCAGTGACACAGAAAGTGACAAGAGAGTATCAGACAAAAACAGGGAACTTTGCCTATCAGTCTATAAACAAAGAACTTTTTTCAGATTTCTCTCTAGCAAAGGGGAAGTTCGATTTTTTCATAGCCTCCCCCTCAAAGGCATTGTTCGATTTGCTGTATTTTAGGACCAATCAGTTTCGGGGCGTTTCAATGCAGAATATTAAAGCGATGGTATCGGAGTTTCGTGTAGATATTGATGAAATGGATAAAGAAGAACAGTCGAAATTTTATTCAATGATTAAAAAATATTCAAATGAGTGAACAGATTAAAACAATTCTAAAGAGAAAACTCGATGACCTTGCCTCTTATGGTGAGGTTGATGTGGAAACACGCCGTAACGCACTTAAAGAAGATTTGCAGTTCTATGTTCTTAATTTTATATATCATCATCCAGAATACAATAAATGGATTATGTATGGGGGTTCTGCACTCCGTATTATTCATGGTCTTGATAGAATGTCGGTTGATTTAGACTTTGAAATTTCTCATTCTATAACTGAGAAATTTTTGGAAGAGCTGAAGAAAGAAATTGAAGACTATTTCACAAATACATACGGTGCGGGAGCAGATTTTCTTACCATTAAAATAACTACCGGTAGAGGATTACTTCTCAAATTCCATGTCGGTGATGAAATGAGCTCTGGACATCCGTCAAAACAGGTTCATGTAAAAATAGACCTGAATCACTTTGTGGCACCAAAGACTGTGACAGAACGTAGACCGATAAACCAGGACCAGCTTTCTTTTGTGATTCTTACCTATAATATGTCAGCTCTCATGGCTAGCAAGCTTGCTGCAATCTTCCTCCGAGGAACTCGTGGTATTGGTTCTGCTACTTATGAAGAAAAAGGCCGCGATATATATGATCTCCTATGGTACATGAATAAAAAGGTTGTGCCTGATCTAGACTATCTCGTAGCAAAGGGAATTGATGTAAAAGATCCACGCATGATCTTCGATAAGCTTACACTTCAGATGAACAAAGTCAGCAATGAAAATCTCAAGCAGGATCTGTCACCCCTGTTTCTAAATCGAGGATTTATTGAAAACTGGCTTAAAAATTGGCGTGAGAGTTATTTACGACTTCTTGATGACTACAAAATTCGAACAGTGATCGAGCTCGATCATTGTATGGTGGAGAAGAATTTTCGCACAGACATCTTCTCGTTTGTATATTGGTACAAGACTAAGGAGGATGTACTTATTAAGGTTAAGTATACTGTAAGTGATGATACAGTGGATGTTAATGATGATAGTCTATCCTTTAATGTAAAAGGGGTACAAATGCCTAAGACGTCTTTTTATAGCGATGAAACAAAAGGCATTAGTTCTACCATGGAAACTAAACTCGTTCCATATATTAAACTTTTTTTTCAAAAAACTGAAAAGTATTTCGAAAAGACAAACAAAATCGTACTTGGAGATAACCTCGTTACTAAAGTGATACGCATGACAGCGGATGGTTTAAATCAGAAAGAGCAGATCGTGCTCAATAAATCAACCTTGCTTTCTTGCGAGTTAGATGACCTATTGAAATAATGAATAAATAAATGTAGATATAACCAATAATTTTGCTATAATAGAGTTATGCAAAATAATACACTTCAAAAAGAGGCACAGGAAATTTATTTAAAACTAGAAAAATACGATGATATCTTTTCTGACTTTGATATAAGACCATATTCAAAGAGGGCGCTATCATCTGACTTTTTGGAGGAAATAAAAAGAGCTACTATTGATAAAACAAATGAGGGTATTAATTTGATTTTTCATGTTTCAGAGAACCTAAGAAATGAGACACAAGAAGTAATTATCCAAACACGATTGATTGAACACTTCAATAAGCATCAAAAAATATTAACTAAGGAAAAAAGCAAGGTATTAAAAATGGGATGGAGTATGACTTTTTTTGGTTTTTTATTTATGATTATCGCAACATACATAATGTTTAAAAATCCATCTGAAGATTTGGTATCATCATTTTTAATTGTTTTTCTTGAACCAGCTGCTTGGTTCTTGGTATGGGAAGGAATGGAGCAGGTAATTTTTGGATCAAAAAAATCTAAATCAGATTTGGAGTTTTATACAAAGATGTCAGATTCTAGAGGTAGTATTGTGTTTAAGACAATATAATTAAAATGCAATTTGCTCCGATCCCAAAAGATGAAAAGGAAAGATTAGAAGCTGTACATAAAATGGGCATTTTGGATACAGAAAGAGAAGATCGCTTTGACATTCTTACAAAAGAGGCAGTTGTTAGGTTGAAGGTTCCTATCTCCACACTAACCATATTAGACAAAGACCGTGAGTGGTTCAAATCAGCCCAAGGTATTGGTGGTAGTGAATCTGAAAGAGACATATCTTTTTGTGGACACGCACTACTTGCAAAAGATATTTTTATAGTTGAAGATACTCTCAAGGATATTAGATTTGCTGATAACCCAATGGTAATTGGTAAACCATATATTAGAGCATATGCTGGAATAGCCCTAATAGAACATAAAACTGGCCATTCTATAGGAGTTTTCTGTGTTAAGGATACGAAGCCAAGATCCTTTACTATGAAAGAATTGAATATTTTGGTTGATATAGCCGCCCGTGTCGAAGATGAGCTTAACAAATAATTACAAATAATTCTAAAAATGGTAAAGACTTTTTTTGATACACAGAGGTTAAAACCCCTTCTACAAGTGTCTTTTTGTATATTATTATTGATAATAACAATCGTGGTGATTGAGTTTTCTGGCTTTATAATAAAAGAGCTTTTTCATAATAAAGAAACTGAGCCAATAAGAACAGAAGAACCCAAAATTAGCACACACATCATTCCTGAAACCCCATTCAGGTTTGATCCTAATAGTAAATCATCCACAACGCCAATTACCCAGTTTGTACTACTGTCTTTTGATGGATCAAAATCCATAAATATGTGGAAAGAGACACTCAGTTTTGCTGATGAAATGAGGGCACAGGGCAAAAAGATAAACTTTACATATTTTGTTAATTCAATTTACTTTTTAGCCGAAGAAAATAAATTACGCTACGTTCCGCCCTATGGGAACCCCGGTGCTTCTGCTATTGGTTATGCAGAAAGTATGGATTCAATTAACGAAAGGGTGAAAGAAGTAAATATAGCAATAGATAAGGGTCACGAAATAGCATCTCATGCAACAGGGCACTGGTCAGGAGGTATATTTTGGAATGTAGAGGATTGGCTGAAAGAGTTTAATTCCTTTGATGATATCTTTTTTAACGTTGAAAAAAATAATCCCCAAATTGTTTTTACAGAGAAACTTAAAATTACTAGGGATAAAGTTCGAGGATTTAGAGCTCCTGAACTAAGTGTGAATGATAATATGTATACAGCCTTGTCAAAATCAGGATTTTACTATGATTCTAGTGGTATATCATATGATGATGAATGGCCAACTATAGATAAGGGAGGTGTCTGGCATATTCCAATTCCAGCAGTATATTTTTCAGGAATGAGGAGAAGCATAATAGCCGTTGATTATAGTATATGGGTCAATCAGACCGACGGGTTAGATGTTTTGAAACAAGGTTCAGATGAATGGAATCTTAAATTAAAGGATCTTGTAGACGGATATTTTAATCATTTTTTATTGAATTATTATTCAAATAAAGCTCCAATGATAATTGACCATCACTTCTCAAAATGGAATGATGGATTATACTGGGAAGCAATGAAAGGATTTGCAGAGAAGGTGTGTGGTTTGCCAAATGTAAGGTGCTCTACTTTCTCTGAACTAGTGAATTATATGGAAACAAAGTAGTATAATTAATTATGAAAATAACTATTATTTCTCCAGGTAAAGATAAAAGATATTTAGGTGAAGAAATCGTAAATGAATACACTTCTCGCATTTCTCACTATTCATCGATAGACTGGAAATTTATTAACACATCGGATATTGAGGAAGAAGGGGAGAAGATATTGAAGGCAATTCCGAATAAAGCATACATAGTAATTTTAGATGAAAAAGGAAAGAGTCTCAATTCTCTAGAATTTTCAGACTTTCTAAATAAAAGATTAAATGAAAGTATTAAAGACTTAGTTTTTATAATTGGCGGTTCTTATGGTGTAAGCAAAAAAGTAAAAGATACGGCAAACTTTGTCTGGTCACTTTCAGATCTTGTTTTTCCACACGAACTTGTCAGAAGTATTTTAGCCGAGCAAATTTATCGAGGTTTTAGTATACTTAAGGGCATAAAGTATCATCATGAGTAAAATCAGAAATAAAAATGGAGACGCTCTTATTCGTGATTTGTTAATGATATCGATAGGTATTATTTTTGCCATTATCTTTGTTAAAACCGGATTAATGGATTTGATGATAAATGCAGTAAGAGACTATTATATTTTGGCTAGTTTTATAGCTGGTATATTTTTTACGTCTATATTTACGATAGCTCCTTCTTCTATAGCTCTTGTAAATATAGCAAATCATGCTCCGTTGCCCGGTGTAGTTCTTTTTGGCGGGCTTGGAGCAATGTGTGGGGATTTAATACTCTTCTTTTTTATACGCGATCGTTTTTCAGAAGACCTCATGAGAGTAGTAAAAAAGTCTACAGTAAGGTACATATTACACTCACTTCATTTCGGTTTTTTAAGATGGCTATCGCCAGTTCTGGGCGCGCTTATTATAGCTTCTCCAATTCCTGATGAGTTTGCTATTACGCTACTTGGAATGTCGAAAATTAAAACAGCTATTCTTATACCATTGGCTTTCATTATGAATTCTTTGGGTATATATGTATTGGTTAAATTTTCATATTTTCTTTAAAATTACATACAATATATTTTATTAGTAAAAATAGATAATTTACATTATAATAGTGTGACTATGAATACAAACAGAACAATCACATGGGGGATATTTATATTAATTATAGCCCTAATAATCTGGGGAATGATAGCTGCTGCAAGAAAGAATTCAAGAGAAGAACTAAATTTAAAGCTTCTTGGACAAGTTTCTAGTAATGATTGGGTTGTTGGTAATGCATCTTCTACGGTGACAATAATCGAATACAGTGATTTCCAGTGTCCTGCATGTGCTACATATTATCCTTTGGTCAAGAGAGTTGTAGATGGAAATATAGATAAAATACGTTTTGTATATAGACATTTCCCATTACCACAACATCAAAATGCCATGCCAGCAGCACAAGCTTCTGAGGCGGCTGGTAATCAGGGCAAGTTCTGGGAAATGTACGACATGATTTTCTCTACTCACGATGAATGGGAAAATGCTACAAATACAAAAGAAGTTCTTTCTAATTATGCAAACAGTCTCGGCATAGATATAAAAAGATATGCTATAGATGTAGATTCAAAAGAGGTAAAAGACAAGATTAGTTTACAGTTAAAAGATGGAGAAAATGCCGGGATAAATGCTACACCAACCTTCTTTATAAATGGTAAAAAGATTAATAATCCAGAAAGTTACGAAGAATTTACAAGATTAATAAATGAGTCTCTTTAAAAGAAAAGTTAATATTGTGCTTATTCCAAAGTGGATTCCAATTGCCATAATCATACTGGCTATTATCGGTTTCGCAGATGCTGTGTATCTGACTGTTGAACATTACAACAATGTAATACCTCCATGCACAACAGGGGGGTGTGAAACTGTATTGTCTAGTCAGTATTCACAATTTTTTGGTTTACCTGTTTCTTTGCTCGGTTCAATTTATTACTTTTTTATAGCCTTATTAGTTCTAATTTATCTTGATACAAAAAAAGAAATATTTTTGAGAATACCATTCATTGCTTCCACTATTGGTTTTCTATGTTCTGCATGGTTTGTATTCTTAATGATCTTTATCCTAAAAGCCTTTTGCCAATACTGTGCTATTTCTGCAACAACATCTTTAATTATTTTTATTATTTCAATGTATTCTTTGTGGTTGTCGCGGTACTCGTCGCAACAAGAGCTGGTATAATCTTCTGTATATCCTCTACAGATTGAAATTTACTATATGTTTTTCCATCTATAACAATAGCTGGTAATTCTTTAGGAACTTTATATATTGAAGTTAAAGTTTTTATTGCATTTAGTTTTAGATCATAATCAAAGCTGTATACTTTGAGTTCCGGGTGATCTGCTCGAAGCTTGGTAAGAACATATCCCTGCTTCGTACAATCTGTACAGGTTTCTTCGTTGGTATAAAAGTATAGTATCGCTATTGGATTTACATCACACTTGGTGTCAACCTTTTTCATCAATAGATAGTCTTTAATCTCTAGAAGGGAATAGTATTTTTTTAATGTAATAACATCAGCATCATTTATTCCTCTTTGATTCTCAGCATAGGAAAGTTTGTCGGCTAATGCATTGATCTCGTCTGATAGAATGGAATTTTTCAATGAATCACAAGATGATTCTTGAAAAAGCTCAAACTGAGTTTCTAGAGAAAGAATATCAATAGAGATTTTGTCTGCTGTAGATTTTATTACATCATATCTTCTATCATTAATATAATTACTAATTATAAAAGCAATAGCAAATATTCCGGTAGTTATAAGAAAGACAAAAATATATTTTTTTATATTCATATGATTATATTATTAACGCCAAGGAGTTGATCTTGAAGCCAACACATTGAATGAGGCCTTTGCAAGCCATAGCGGAGCTATAAAACCATAAAATGCTATGAAGTACAGAACATCTCTGTTTGGGAAAGACTTTCCCTCGGCAAGTTTCCAAGCAAGAAATATTAAAATAAGGCTGAAAACAAACATTATAGTTGTTAGTATCATGACAGAACTCGTGTTTAGGAAAAAGGGATCGAATGAAATTCTATTGAATGAGAATCCTGCGATTATATATTTTTGTAAGTGTTGCAGAATATATACGAAGAAATTATATATGGTATTTCCAAATATTAATAATGCAACTATTGAAGATATAACTGCGAAGGGTAGTGTTAGCATGCCAATATTTCCATAACGTGGGTTGAATATTAAGTGTTTATAATCTATAGCATTTTTTATAAAGCCATACGTCCATCTGGTTCTCTGTACGTATAGTTTTTTTAATGTTGTTGGTGTGATAGTGTATACAAAGGCATTTGCACAATTTGCTATACGATAATGATTTTCTTGTATTCTAAATGCGATTTCCATATCTTCGGTGTTATAAGCGTGCTTGAAATATCCTATCTTGTTGAAGAGATCTCTTTTGAATAAAGAAAATGGTCCTGGTGTTACGTGAATTGCGTCCAATTTACCCATGACTTTTTTTAATAAAATACCAATATTGTATTCAGTATTCTGCATTCTTTGAAGAATATTAACAGGGTTCTGAACTTTCATAGCTGGAGTTACAGCTACGGTCTTTTCTTTATCGAAAAAGGGAATCATCTTTTTTAATGAATCTCTGTGTACGGTGGAGTCTGCGTCTAGACAACCGACTATATCCGCATCAGACTTTTTTATGCCAAAATTTAGTGCGACATATTTACCACCATTTTTTTGTGTAAAAGCTTTAACACTCGGATACTTTGTTAGCTCTAATGCTTTAGTGTAGGTTGAATCTTTGCTACCATCATCTACAATTATTATGCTCAGTTTTTCTTTTGGATAATCAAGATTCAATAATGAGAGAACTGTTTTTTCAAGAGTTTTTTCTTCATTAAAACATGGAATGATTATAGACACAGATGGTGCAGTAACATCATCAAATGCGGCCTTCTTAGAGACTATTTTCTTTGATTCTTTTTCAAAAAGAGTTATCAAAATAAATATTTGATAATATAGTCCGAAAAACAGCGATATGTATATGAGAGTTGATGAATATTGGGCCATGATTATATAAACAAACTATATCTGAAAAATGGTCAAATTACAAATCTGTGTTAAAATATCTTATATACGTTATATGAAAAAAGTTCTATCAAATTTTTTAAAGAGAAGAGCCCCACTTTATTTTATTATAGCTATTGTGCTAGTAATAATTGTTTATCTTTTTATATATAAAAATTCTAATTCTACTTTTGAAACAGAAAATTCAGAAATTAGTTCTATCACTGAGCAAATAAGTGTAACTGGAAAAGTTACCGCTTTAAAAACTGCTGAACTCGCTTTTGAAAAGGGTGGAGTAGTAAAAAAAATAAATCACAAGGTTGGAGACCCAGTTAAGGCGCTAGATGTAATTATTGAATTGGATTCTTCTGATTCCAATGCCCAGCTCCTAGGCGCTGAAGCAAATCTTCTAGCAGAAAGAGCAAAACTAATAGAATTGGAGCAGGGGTTGAGACCAGAAGAACTCAGTGTCGAAGAGGCAAAGTTAAAAAGTGCGCAAATTAGTTTTGAAGATGCAAGGACAACTGTCATAAATGCACTTCATGATTCATATATAAAAACAGAAAATTCAGTATTTAACTATTCTGATTCTTTTTTCGTAAATCCCCAGTCAGTTGTGCCTAGAATAGATATTCGAACAGAGAACTATGCTCAGGAAAATTCTATAAATATGTCGCGTGTTGTAGTTGGAGAAAAACTAAAGATGTGGAAATCTGATTTGGATAAAATGACAATACAAACAGACCCTACAAAGTTTCTTGAGAATGTTCATGATTATCTTGAAAAAACAAAGTTATTTATGAGTCAGCTTTCTTCAATAGTTTCAAATCTTACACCTGGTATTTCAGGATTGAGCCAGGCCACTATTGATTCACACAATGTAACAATAAATTTAGCAGTATCTACTTTTAATACAGCCGTAGCGTCAATGGCGACTGCTGAGTCTGTATATAGAAGTGCATTGTCAAACCTAGCATTGATAAAAGATCAATTTGAATTAAGAAAGGTTGGTTCTTCAGAGCAAACAATTCAGGCACAAAAAGCAAGAGTTGATCAAGCAAATTCTAGTGTTTTGTTATACAAAAGCGAACTTATAAAAAAGACACTGATCTCTCCTATCGATGGAATTATTACAAAAGTTGAAAATGAAGTAGGTGAATTTGTTTCTCCAGGACAGATTTCTGCTGTAGTGATGAGTGATGTATTGAAGGTTGAGGTAAATATTCCAGAGTCTGATATAGCAAAAGTTTCTGTTGGAAATACTGCAAACATTACATTAGATGCTTATGATGATTCGAATATTTTCCCTGCACACATAATTATGATTGACCCAGCAGAGACAATCGTCGAAGGAGTTCCTACATACAAAGTTACATTACAATTTGATCAAAAGGATGAGAGGATACGTTCTGGTATGACAGCAAATATTAATGTCACAACAAGGATAAAAGAAAATGTTGTCACCGTGCCATATAGAGCAGTGTATACAAAAGATGGAATAAGTTATGTAAAAGTTGTGAATGACTCAAATGCTAAAGATTTTTCTGAACTAAAGATAGTTACGGGAATAAGGGGTAATGATGGGAGGATTGAAATAATCAGTGGACTAGGTTCTGGATTGAAGGTTATAACATTTATAAAATAATGAGTAAGTTAAATATCTTAATTACTAATTCATCTAAAGACTATGAATTGTTGGACTCTGGTGACGGGGAAAAACTAGAAAGATTTGGTTCAGTGGTTTTATCTCGTCCAGATCCACAGGCCCTTTGGAGGAAAAGACTTGATCAAAGTGATTGGAAAAAAGCCGATGCCATCTTTAGTCGCGCAGAGCAGGGAGCTTCATGGTCATTCAAAAAAGAAAATACAAAAAGTTGGGATATAAATTTTTCTGAATTAAAATTCCGCATAAAGCCTACCGCTTTCAAGCATACTGGGCTTTTTCCAGAACAAGCTATGAATTGGGGGTGGATGAGGGATTTGATTGAAAAAAAGTGTGAATACTCCGCGACCGCAAGCGAGAGCAGTCTCTCGACTGGCCACGCCACGAAGAGAGACCTGCTGTCGCTGAGAGGTCGCGGGGATATCGATGTTTTAAATCTTTTTGGTTATACCGGTGGCGCATCTCTGGCTTGCGCACAAGCCGGAGCGAGGGTGGTGCACGTTGATGGATCAAAATCCGCCGTGTCTTGGGCGCGAGAGAATGCAGAATTATCAGGATTAGCTGAAAAGCCGATTCGTTGGATACTAGAGGATGCCAGAGTTTTTGTCGGTAGGGAAATAAAAAGAGGAAATAAATACGATGCTATCATAATGGACCCACCTGCATTTGGTCATGGGGCAAATAAGGAAATTTGGAAAATTGAGGAAAACTTTTTGCCGCTCGTTGAGGATTGTATAAATCTTTTAAAAGATGCGCCTTTGTTTTTTATAATAAATGGATACTCGGCTGGGTATTCTGCAATCGCTTATGAAAATGTTTTGAAAGCCTTGGTTGAAAAATTTGGAGGTAGTATAGAAATAGGGGAACTGGCTATTGAGGAGAGTAAAAGTGGAGATGTCGACGGTCGACTATTGCCTTGTGGTATATATGCTAGGTGGGCTAGATAGAATAATTATTACATTGCTTATCTTTTGAATTCATCAGTCAGTTCATCTGAATTATAAAAACTCTGTGCAAAACCACCAAAACTGTACATAGTTTTATTTATTTCAATTTTAGCACCTCCAATTTCTGGATTTGCTTTTGGCAACGAGTTTACAAAGCCGATATTATAAAGTGTTGCAGAAACACCAATATTATTCTCAATAGGGAAACCAGCATCTTCCCACTGCTTTTCAAGTTGTTTGATCAAGATGGATGCATAGAGGTATGAATAATATCTATCAACTTCATTTGTTAATCTCTCAAATCTTTCTTGATCAGTTTTGTCTGTTGAAAAGTCCAAAATATTTTCACTTTCTTTTCCCAAATACCATGGAGATTTATTATTCTTTAAATTCATCTCTATCTGTCTTGCTGTTTCTTGTTTAATTCCCATTACGCCCCAGGAAAACTGACTTTGATTGCCTAGAATCTTTAATGGTGCGAATATCTTTTTATAAATCTCTCTTTCAGAAGTAAATAATCGCATTTGCTCGACAACTAAAATCGCAACAATCTTTCTGGAAGAGACCCCTGTTTCAATACTTACTTTGTTTATAACATCAGTATCCTTTTTTATGGCTTCTTTTAGGATTTTCCACTCTTCAGTATTGCTCCACGAAGCATCCATTTTGATTTGATTCTTAAAATAATCATGTTGCGTATCTACAATACCTTTTGTATTTGTTAGGCCAAGCTGTACCGCTAAATAGCCAATAATCATAAGCAAACCAAAGCCAGCAAGTATATAGATCACAATATTAAATATTTTGTGCATGATACGTATATTAAATATATCACATGTTGATAATATTAAAGTTTAATTCTAAATATTATGATATTATAATCACAACTATGAAAACAAAATCAAATACTCCTAAACTAATTGCGGTTGGGGTTTTATTATTATTGGCTTTTGGATATTTTGGAAAGAATTTTTCTTCACTAAGTTTTGTAGATAATGTGTCGAACACTGCAGCGGTGGTTCAATCAATAGATACCAACGTAAAATCTAACGGTAATACAGAGACACAATATTTTTTTAGTAAAATTAAGTTCTTAGATTCGGAGATTAAAAAGAATCTTGATTTATATAAGGTTGCTACATCATCAATAAATAAAGCTGGGATTGACATGACCTTAGTTCAGAAAATAAAAGAAAGAAAGGCCGTTGCAAAAGACCTCATGAAAGCTAATCCTTTGTTATTTCTTGCAAATGCTATGTCTTCAAAAACTAGAACTTCTATGTCAAAATTAGTTCAAAATGATATTGAAGTAGAAAGAGATATATCTGGTATAGTAGACGTCCTTTATATTGATGATTTTAAAAATCCAAAAAATTCTCATGCTGAGTATTTCTTAACTGAAAATGGTAAACGCTATAATCTGTATATTGTTGGTGAATTAGGTGTTAAGTCTAATACACCTATTGAAGCAAAAGGTTATGTTCTGGATGACGCTATGGTTATAAGTACAAATAATAAGAATGTAAAAGTAATTAATTCTCTAAGTAGAGGACCAAAAGATGGTGATGTTCCTGATTCTGTGGGTAATCAAAGAACGCTGGTCTTACTAATAAAGTCTTTTCCGGAAGATCCAGAACCGTTTACTTCAGCACAAGGGCATGATCTAGTTTTCAATGGTCAGTTTCAAAATTTTATGCAAGAGCAGTCGTACAATAAAGTTTCTTTTAGTGGGGATGTTTTTGGGTGGATAGCGTTAGGAAGAGCGGTAAACAACAGCTGTACATTTCTACAGGATGGTGAGTTGCTCGAAACGATCAATAGATATAATATAAATTTAAATAATTATGATCGTATTGTTTATGCGCACAAAGATGCAGGTGGAGGCTGCTCATACGTGGGTAAGTCAAATTTTATATTAAATCATGTCAGTTACTCTGTGTCTCAGACGTCTATTGGTCTCATGGAATATGATAGACCATCATGGTGGGGAGTACAGCCTTTCATGTGGACCAATATAGATTACTTATTAGCCCATGAGTTAGGACATGCTCTGGGGGTAGTACACGCGAATAGTTGGACATGCTCAGATAATGAAATACTGTATGGAAATTGTTGGCATAATGAATATGGAAATTATTTTGATACAATGGGAAATATTTCTCATTCGCTGAATTTCAATGCATATTTTAAAGAGCAATTGGGGTGGATTCCATATGAACAGATATTGAATATAAATCAATCAGGTTCGTATTCTATTACACCATTAGAAATAAATAGTGGAAATAAATTTGCAAAGATTCAAATTCCAGGTAGTACATCTACACCATACTTTGTAGAATTTAGAAGAGCGATAGGATTTGACATGAATTTAAATAAAACTAGATTAATTGAAAATCAAAATGGAATTTTTATCAATCGTATTCAAAAATCGCAGCTACCAGAAACTGAATTACTAGATATGAGCCCAGAAAGTTCTAATGGAAATAATACAGAAAATGTAACTTTGAATCTACCATCTTCAAACACATCGGTACATTCATTTAGCGATCATGGTACAGGCATAACTATTGGTCCAGTATTAGACGTGTCTTCTTCAAGCCTTTTATTTGATGTAAATCTACAATCACCTATTTGTCGTAGATTTGCTCCGATTGTAAATTATCATCGCTCTGAAGGTATTGTATCCGCCGGTACTTTTGGTAATATCAATTTAAGGATTTATAATCAAGATTATTATGGTTGTGGTAACTCATCGAGTTTTAATGTTTATGTATCTTCATCTTCACCAAGCCAATGGTCATATGAAGTATCACCAAGCGAAGGTGTTACTGTTGCTCAAAATGAAACAGGTTATGTTAATTTGCAATTTAATGTTCCACTAAATACTCCTGTCGGGGACTATTTATTGGGAATAGATGTAATAAATACAATAAGTAATCAAATAAGACATATTTATTTATTTGTTGCCGTTGTTCCAGCGCTCACGATTACTAGTGTTGAGCCAGCTTTTGGATTACCTGGAAATATTGTCACCCTGACTGGAGCGGGGTTTAGCACTGATTATGGAAACATGGTAAATATGGTTACATCAAATGGTTGGTCAGATTATAAGTATTTAAATTCTTCAAATGGAAATATTCTATTTACAATACCAAGTACAATAAATCGACACAATAGTGATGGAAGTTTTTCGGCAATACCGACACCAGAAGGAGATTATACGATTAGTCTATTTGCTCATGGTTCCTTTGCAAATATTAACTTTCATGTCGGGTCAAATCCGATAGTTTCTCCCTCCGCCACAATCATCGGTACTTCAACATTAAAGATGAAATACGCCACAGGTCCTAGTGGACAGTATGAAAATGTAATGGAGGCTGAATATAAGATTGTTATAAATGCAGGAAGTAGAAATCAAAGATTGATTAATAAAGGTTCAATGAAGTCTTATATAACAGATAGCACAAACACGAACACTTCACTTGGTTATGAGACAAAATATTCACGAGTAGCATACCCACATTTTGTAAATGAATATTTTGAAATTCCTGCAAATTCCTCATCGACATTTAATGTTAAAACCTACTTCGATCCAAAGAAAATGTTTGCAGGGGATTATCATGGCGTGCTCGAAATGATATTTCTAGGAGATATTGGGACTCGTACAACTATAGACGTTCCATCTCCGAATATCACGAATTCGCTAACTATTATTGGGGAAAGGTCACCGTATATCATTTCTATTTCTGCCACAACAACACCATCGAATCAGGAGGTCATAATAAGTGGAGTAAGATTTGAAGGTTCAGGGGATGAATTAAAAATATCTAGTAGAGATGGAGTAGTGTATTCTAGAAAAGTACAGATAACAAATAATGGACAAACAATTAAGTTAATACCAAACGTACCAGATGGTGATTACTTATTAACCATTAGACATCCAGAGACTGGTGAAAGTAATGGTGTAGGTCTATCTGTCACAGATCCTGTCTCTATAGTACCAATGATAAATCTCTGGTCTGGTGAGAATCTTGTTATTTCAAGTTCAACATTAAATTACTCATTAAATTGGACAGGCGGTCCAACAGATGTTGATCAAAGAATCTTCGTCCACTTTGTAGATTCAAATGGAAATACAAGATTCCTAAATTCAGTTGTTCCAAGTCCAAGGACAACACAGTGGTCAGGTCCGATATCTACACCGATTAGTGTATTTGTACCCTCAAATACAGCTGTGGGTAGTTATAAGGTAATGGCTGGGCTGTATAATCCAATCACGAATGCACGTATGAGATTGGTATCAGGACCAGGAGTATCTGAGGATAGTCAGCTAAGATATCAAATAGGTACTATCGATGTAAAAAATGGAACTTCAAGCATTGCTATCTATCCTTGGACAGGCCCATTAACAATAGATGCAAGCTCAACACTTTCATATTCGTTAAATTGGACTGGGGGACCGACAGATGTCGATCAAAGAATATTTGTTCATTTCGTTGATTCAAATGGAAATACAAGATTTCTAAATTCAATTGTTCCTACTCCAAGGACAACACAATGGTCGGGTTCCATATCTACACCGATTAGTGTAAATGTTCCAGCAACAACTACTCCTAGTTTATATAGAGTAATGGCTGGGTTATATAATCCAATTACGAATGTACGCATGCGGCTCATACCAGGTCCAGGAATGTCAGGGGACTATCAAGGAAGATACGAAGTAGGGCAGATAAATGTAGTGCGCGTGTCCAACCTTAATCGACCTACTGGTTATTTGGATGGTATGGTAAGTACCTCGACATTGTCTGGTTGGGCTGTAGACAGGGATGATGAGAATCGTCCGATAGATGTTCATGTTTATGTCGATGGCCCTGCAGGTTCTGGAGGAATTTACATCGGTTCAGTTAATGCAAATATGTCAAGACCGGATCTAATAAATGCAGGTCTTACAAATACAAATCACGGATATTATTTTCAGATACCTTTAGCATATCAAGATGGAAAATCACACGGTTATTATGCTTACGGTATTGATATAACTAGAAATTCAGAAAATCCTCTATTGAATGGTGCGCCCAAAACATTCTCAGTTGCATCGACAAGCCTTAATGTTAGAAATTCTAATACTGGAGGGGGTGGCGGAGCCATTCAAAGATTTATAGTAATACCAATGTCAGAAGAAGAGACTGGTACAAAAAATGAGGTACCTGCTAAAGCAATTCCAGCGCCAGCTCCTACGCCTGAGGAAGTATCAAAAATAATGAACCCATTTTCTATGAGTGCTAATATCATAAATTCCATAAGAGCATTCTTCGGATTATAAATATGGAAATTAAAGTCCTATACGAAGATAATCATCTCATTGCCGTCTATAAACCAGCAGGTATTCTCGTGCAAGGTGATAAAAGTGGTGACGTATCAATGATAGAAGAGGTAAAGATGTATATAAAACAAAAGTACGAAAAGCCGGGAAATGTTTTTCTTGGACTTGTGCATCGTTTGGACAGAAATGTGGATGGTGTAGTTCTTTTTGCAAAAACTTCTAAAGGTGCATCGAGGATTTCTGAACAATTTCGAAACCATACAGTAAAGAAAGAATATCATGCATGGGTGCATGGAATAGTAAAAGAGAAAAGTGCTACGCTGGTGAGTTTTCTTAAACATGATGAAAATCAGAATTTCGCAGAAGTATTTGATAAAGAAACAGGTGGAGCAGATAGGGCAGAGCTTTCCTATGAAGTCATAAAGATCGAGGGAGACTTTTCTCTATTAAAGATAACTTTGAAAACTGGAAGACATCATCAGATACGCGCACAGCTTTCTCATATAGGACATTCAATAGTGGGGGACAATAAATATGGTTCAGTAGTAAGATTGCCCGATCAGAGAATTGCACTCACAGCTACATCACTGTCATTTGAGACAGCAACTACTAAAGAACAAAAGGTTGTTGCCCTAGAAATTCCTTTGAAAACGTGGTAATTAGGCGATTGACAAGATATTCTATCTACTATAGTATAGTACTATAATATAGTATAATATAAAAATATGACCACAATATCAATTCCGTTAACTAGGGAATTAAACAATTTTATTGATGAACAGGTTCGTCTAGGTAATGCATCTAGTAAGGCAGAACTTATTCGACGTGCAATAATAAAGTTCAAGGAGGATGAATTTATTAGTTCTATTTTGAAAGCAAAAAAGGAAATAAAAGACGGGAAAGCCTTGAAAGGTGATCTCGATGAGCTCGCCAAAGGTTTTGAATAATATTACAAATATAATACACGGCTATGTTAGAAATTCTATATGCGCCAAATTTTGTAAGAATGTATAAAGGTCTTCACGTTGGACTAAAGACAGAAGTGAGAGAAAAAATTGATTTATTTAGATACAAGAAGAATCATATACTTTTAAAAGTTCACAAACTTAAAGGAAGTCTAAAAAATACATATTCGTTTTCTGTTAACTATCAGATCAGAGTGGTCTTTGAATATGAAGATAAAAATACAGTTAACTTGCTATATATCGGTGATCATGACGATTTGTATAGATAGTATATTGGTGATAGTCTAGTATCCATGAAGATTCTAGATGGAAAACTTGTTAGAGAGCAAAGTCTGCCTATTCTGATAGAAAGAATAAAAAATCTATCTTTTGTTCCTTGTCTTGCGATTATTCAAGTGGGTAATCGTCCTGATTCCGATGCCTTTATTCGCGCAAAGAAAAGTTTTGCCACAAAACTTGGTATAAAAAACATACACATACAATTAGATGAAAAGATTGAGCAAGATAAAGTATTAGAAGTAATCAATAAATATAATGGAGATAGTGAGGTAATTGGCATAATTGTCCAGCTTCCTTTACCTATTCATTTAAATTCAGAAATTATAATTGATGCTATTAGCCCAAGTAAAGATGTTGATGGTCTAACCCCTTTAAATATTAAAAGACTTGTTGATGGACATGATGAAGCTATAATACCAGCAACAGCTAGAGGGATAAGGCAATTATTGAAATTTTATAATATCGATCTCTTTGGCAAAAAAGTCACCGTTGTCGGACGCTCAACCTTGGTGGGCAAACCTATAGCCCTTATGTGTTTGAATGAAAATGCTACTGTCACCGTTTGCCACAGTAAAACACAGAACTTAGAGGAAGAGACGAAAAAGGCTGATGTTCTAATCGTTGCGATTGGTAAGCCAAATTTTATAGACAGAAATCATATTAGAAAAGGACAAATAGTAATAGATGTTGGTATATCAAGACAATTAGACAATTCTCTAACTGGAGATGTTAACTATGAAGAGATAAAGGATATGGTGGATATGATAACCCCGGTACCTGGAGGGGTAGGACAAATGACCGTATTGGCAGTTTTCGAAAATCTCGTTGATTTGTGCTATTATAGGAATAATAGTAATTAGCATTTAATTCGAAAATATATATGAATAATCAAGAAAAACTTTACAAGGTTGGAGCATGGGTGGGTATAACTCTAGCGGTATTTTTAGCCTTACTTTCAATTAAAGAGATTGTCTCATTACAATACGTGGGAAAGAGTGCACCTGTCTCTACGAGTATATCAGTATCTGGAAAGGGTGAAGTTCTGTCTATTCCTGATATTGCAACATTTTCATTTAGCGTTACAGAAACAGCAAAGACAGTAAAAGAGGCACAAACAAAAGCTACAGAAAAAACTGCTGTAGCACTACAAGCCGTAAGAAATGGAGGTGTTATTGAAAAGGATATAAAGACAACTTCATATTCAATAAATCCACATTATGAATACTCACAGGGTATCTGTACCACTTATGGTTGTCCTTCAGGTAAATCAGTCTTGACTGGTTATGATGTTGCCCAGACGATTGAGATTAAGGTGAGAGATCTTGCGAAAGCAGGAGATTTGTTTGATTCTATTGGAAAAGCTGGAGTACAAAATGTGAATGGACTATCTTTCTCTATAGATGATATTGATTCAATAAGAGCTAAGGCAAGAGTAGAAGCAATAGCTAATGCAAAGTCAAAGGCTGAAAAAATCGCTAAAGACCTTGGAGTAAAAATTGTTAAAATTACAGGATATTATGATTCTAGTGATGAACAGTCATATCTATATGGAAGAGGTGGTGGAAATGCAGATGTCGCTGTTATGTCAGCAAAAGTTGCAGCAGCTCCAGAAATACCAAAGGGAGAGCAGAAGGTTATAGCTACAGTTTCTATTACTTACGAAATTAGATAAAATTCACGCTATTGACTATAAGTCCATGAAGGGGTACTATACAAGTATTACCCCTCGGGGGTTTTTTAATAGAGGGAAATACGATCATTTAGTAGAAATATAATAAAAAGACTATGAAAATAACAGAATATATAAAGGATACTCGTGCAGAAATGGCTCATGTTACATGGCCTACCAGAAAACAAGCAATCTCTTATTCAATAGTAGTTGTTCTTGTTTCTGTAGCTACTGCTGTATTATTAGGTTTTTTTGATTATATTTTTGCACAACTTCTAACATTATTTGTTTAATAAAATTTAATAAAAACTATGTCAAAACAGCAAATTGGTGGTGAAAGAAGTTGGTATGCAATTCACACATACGCAGGGTATGAGAATGCAGTTGCCAGAAACCTAAAACAGCGTATCGAATCTCTAGGAATGGAAGATAGAATTTTTAATGTTATTGTCCCTACTGAAAAGAAAATAAAGATCAAAGGAGGGAAGAGAATTGAGGAAGAGGAGAAGATTTATCCAGGTTACGTACTCGTAGACATGATCGTTACTGATGACTCTTGGTACGTTGTTAGAAACACGCCTAGAGTTACAGGTTTTGTCGGTTCTGGTGTCTTCCCAGTTCCATTGGAGAAGAAAGAAGTTGACACACTATTTGCTCGAATGAACAAAGATGAGGTAAAGCACACCATCGACCTAGCTATTGATGAAATGGTAAAGATCACAGACGGACCATTTAAGGATCTTGAAGGTCGTGTGAACGAAGTGGATGATAATAGAGGTAAGGTTAAGGTGCTTGTTTCAATGTTCGGTCGAGAAACCCCAGTCGAGCTAGACTTCTTGCAAGTTAAGAAACTTTAAAGTAATATCTGTATACCTCGTGCTTCTAGAGGGAATTGGATTAATCATGTGAAATTGAGGTTTGACGCGGTGAGGAGGTCCTACTTTTTTGAGTTTACGAGAAAAAGAGGAGCCTCCGAGCGCAAGCAAGCAAACCCAATTTCACCAAATAATATAACAAAATGGCTAAAAAAATAATTAAAAAAGTAAAGGTTATCGCTCCCGCAGGGAAGGCGACTCCAGCTCCACCACTTGGACCTACTCTAGGACAGGCCGGTGTAAATATTGGTGATTTCACAAAGAAATTCAACGATGCTACAAAGACAATGATCGGCGACATGATCCCAGTAGTTATTACTGTATATGACGATCGTTCTTATGACTTTGTATTGAAGACCCCTCCAGCAAGCTCACTTATTCTAAAGGCAGTTGGTATAGAAAAGGGCTCAGGAAAACATGCTGTAAAGCGTGCAGGTACTATCACAAAGGCACAAGTTCGTGCTATTGCTGAAAGAAAAATGCCAGACCTAAACGCTAGTGATATTGATGCTGCCATGAAGATTATCGAAGGTTCATGCAGATCAATGGGTGTGGATGTGAAATAAATTAACAGAAAAAGATTGTATTGTATCGCAGTGTCTGCTCTACAAAACAATCTTTTTCTTTTATCTCATCACCCTATACTCCAAAAACAGCACATCATCTGATAGTTTTTCTACATTTGTATAATTTGTTGGGGGGGGGGTTCTGGTGTATAATGTTACTAATTCATATTTTTATGATGAAACAATCCTTTATTAGCATTTACGAGAGAGTAAAAGCTTCCTCTAAGCTTATAAAAATATTTCTTTTTCTAACAATTTTTGTTGGGGGATTTTTGATGGTGGGGAGAGTGGAAGCAGCGACGTATTATGTAGATTCATCAATAACTGATTCAAATATTGGAAGTTCAACTCCAGATTGTACTAACTACGATCCAGTAGCTTTTGCTTGCAGCGGAGGAACAGCTTCTGCTTACAAAACTATCGCAGATATTAATCTAAAATCTTTCTCTCCTGATGATCAAATTTTGTTTCGTAAAGGACAAAGTTGGGCAGAAACACTAACCCCCGCTTCATCTGGTACTATTGGGCATCCTATTACTTTCGGAGCATATGGAACTGGTGCAAACCCATTGTTTAACAGAACTAACTCCAGAGGTATTGATATGCCGGCAAGGAATGATATAACAATTCAAGATATAGACTTAACTAATACAGGTGCAGGGAGTGGGGGTGCAAATATATTTGGGTCTGGAGCCTGGTCACGAATTATCTTTCAGCGAATGACATTAAGTTCGGTTGGAGATTATAATATAATAAATTTTACTTACAATGTTGCCACGACCACGATTGATTCAGTTACTGCGATATCTACGGGATCTAGATTTATTCGTTTAACTGGACCTGTAAATAATAACATAACTATTAGTAATAGTAGTGGATCAGGAGGAGATTCTAATGGAATAGAAATAAAAAATACTTCAAATCTTATAATAAATCAAGTAACATATAGTAATTCTTCTAACATCGCTATTTATTTAAAAGACATTACTGGCACATTGTTTCTTTCCAATATATCTATATCTTCCCCGGCACTTCAATGTATTACGCTAGAAAATGTATCTGCCACACTAACTGCGGCTGGGCTAACTTGTACATCAGCGGGGAATGTGGGACTTTATATTTTAAACAGTGCCCTTGGTTTAGGTTCTACTATTTCAAATTCTACTATTTCAAATTCTGGTTCTGATGGAGTAAGAATTAATAGTTCATCAAATTTAACATTTATTTCAGTTACCTCTCAAACAACCAGAGGTCTTTCTGGTTTTTCAGCAACAGGTTCTTGGTCAAATATTAATTATACAAATTGTAGTGCAATAGGTAATTCTTTTGATGGTTATATTTGGGCTGGAAGCGGTTCAAACTCAACTGTAACTAACTCTTTAGCTCAATCAAACTTGGTTGATGGATTTAGTATGATAGAAGGTTCAACGGCACATGATGTTACTTGTAATTATTGTCTAGCAATTAGTAATGGGATTAAAACAGACACATCTAGTGGTGACGGTTTTACCTCTCATGACGGAGTATATAATTTTAATATAAATAATTCAATTGCGATTAATAATACACAATCTGGTGTTGCATTTATAGCATCGTCATCAGGTACAGTTTATAATTCTACATTTTATAATAATGGAGGAGCTTGGAGTTCTGAAGGAGGTGGTAAGGTGGATAGTGTTCGTGGAAATATATATCTTGGTACAAGCGCTATTAATTCAGTTACAAACACTAACTGGATATTAAAAAATAATATTTCACAAGGGGGATATCCATTTGAGATCAGAACCAATACTCTAACAGATTATAATAGGCAGATTTTTGACTATAATAGTTATTATCACCCAGCGAATAATAACTTCTTTACTTATGGAGCCTCACCAATATCATGGCTGACATACCATAATACCAATGAAGCTAACTCATCCTATGGAAATCCTTTATTTAGTAATGATGCGGGATCATATTCCACCTCAACAGACTTTCAACTTTTACCTTTATCCCCCGCCATCGACTCCGGCACCACCACTCCCAACATGACTTCTACCACTACCGACTTTGCCGGCAACCCCATCTACGGCACCCCAGACATAGGAGCATACGAATACCAACCACCATATACCATAACGACAGATAATCCAGAATACACAGGAAATGTAAGAATATATGGAGACGGTAAATACAGATACACAACATCAACAACTACATCAACCACAGCAAGTCTAAAAGTAACTCCGGCAGAAGGAATATACCCAACATACCAAGCATCTACCACAAGACCAGAATATTTAAATATAAGTAACATAACATGGGGAACTAGCAAACAATGGACAGCTTCATCTACGATAGCCACCACAACCGTATACACAATAGGAGATCTGACACCAAACACATATTACACAATATCAGTAGACGGTCTAGCATCTACAACATATCAATCTAACGGAAGTGGAGTAATCACATACACATACAGTGGAGGATATTCAACTCATACATTTACAGTAACTCCAGACACTACCTCACCATCATCATTTGCTCTATCTACACCAGTAAATAATGCAAATGTTAGTAATCCACTAACTCTAGTGTGGAATGCAAGTACAGATACAGAATCAGGAATATCAAAGTATCAGTTATATATTGATAACACTTTGAATACAGATAGCATATCATCTACCACAAATTCCATAACATTATCAAACCACCTATCATGTGGCACTCATACATGGTATGTAATAGCTACAGATAATAATAGCAATACTACAAATTCAGATACATTAACATTTAGAATTCCTTGTCCTTCATCTAGTGGTGGCACCGCCCAAAGTCGAGTAAACAATCTCCTAGCTATGGGTAACACAACATTAGCTAATCAAGTTGCTCAACAATACAATATAGTAATACCAAATCAAGTAGTTACCCCGATGACGAATATAATTCCAACCTTCTCTAGATACCTACAACTTGGTCAAATAGGTAATGATGTTAAACAATTACAGATATTCTTAAACTCCAAAGGCTATATCATATCTTCTACAGGACCAGGATCAAAAGGAAATGAAACCACTATGTTCGGCTCTCTTACAAAGAAAGCCCTTATGAAATTCCAGAAGGATAACAAGATACCGTCTACTGGATACTTTGGACCGATGACAAGAAAATTTGTTAATGAGGGGAGGTAAAAGTAAATATCACACAAATAATTAATCAATGGAACTTCACATGGAAATTGGGAGGGGTATAATTGTTTTAATGGATAATCATCAAAAATCACAAATAGTCATATATAAAGCTGAAAATGGCGATACAAAAATCGATGTGAGATTCGATGGTGATACCGTGTGGCTTACACAGAATAACCTTGCGGAGTTATTCCAGACTACAAAGCAAAATATAAATCTTCATGCGCAGAATATCTTTGAGGAAGGAGAATTAATTAAAAATCGAACTGTCAAGGATTTCTTGACAGTTCAAAAAGAGGGAACTAGAGCCATTTCAAGAGATGTTGAATACTATAATCTAGATTTGATCATTTCTATAGGATATCGTGTAAAAAGCTCTATAGCCACAGCCTTTCGCCAATGGGCAACAGCTAGACTTAGTGAGTATATAGTAAAAGGTTTTGTGCTTGATGATGAAAGATTAAAAAATCCAGATTTACCTTTTGATTATTTTGAAGAACTGGAAAGGCGTATTTCTGATATTCGTACTTCCGAAAAGAGGTTTTATAGAAAAATAACTGACATTTACGCGACAAGTGTTGATTATGATCCCTCAGACGAAAGAAGCATTCTCTTTTTTAAGACAGTTCAAAATAAAGTTCATTATGCTATCACAGGACAAACAGCTGCAGAAATAGTAGCAAGTAGGGTAGATAGTAAGAAAAGAAATATGGGTCTAACAAATTTTAGAGGATCTAAACCAACAAAAGAAGAGACATTAATTGCAAAGAATTATTTGAGTGAACAGGAACTGCTGGTATTGAACAATCTTGTAGAGCAGTATTTAGTATTTGCCCAAGGTCAGGCAATGCAGAGAATTCCAATGTACATGGATGACTGGATAGACAGACTGCATGGTTTCTTGAAGATAAATAGAAAGAAGATCTTGGAAGATGCTGGTAAAATATCGCATGAATTGGCAGAAGAGATTGCTCTAAAAAATTATGATGAATATAAGAAAATTGAGGCAAGAAAGGGGTCAGACGATGACTTTGATAGGGAAGTAAATAAAGTATTGGAAACAAAAAAGAAGGGTAAAAAATAGTCCAATTAAGATCCTATTATCTCACCACCCTATACTCCAAAAACAGCACATCATCTGATAGTTCCTCTACTGAAATTAGATTTAATTTTACATCTAGTGGTTTATTAAAAACAGTCATACCTGTTCCAAATAGGCGAGGCTCTACGGTCATATAGATAGTATCTACTAAGCCCGCTTCCATGAACATTGTATAGATAGTTGAACCACCGCATATGGCAACCTCTTTGAAACCACGTCCATCAAGCTCGGCTATAAGGTCTTTTGGTGCCTTATCAGTCATTTCCACACCTTCAATAGTTGGAGTATCCTTTGGGGCATAAACTATGTTCACACGACCTGGTAGAGCTTTACCGATGGTTTTATAAGTAGTTAGACCCATTATCATAACCCCGGCATTCTTCGTTAACTGTACGAACTTCTTTTTGTCGGCACCAGAGGTCCAGACAGTAGATGGAACAGCCTGACCACCAGCACTGGCTGGGGCAATAAATCCGTCTGCGGTATGAGCGACTATGATAAAAGGTTTGATCATTTTATTTTAATAACTCATCTATTTGACTGTAAAGGTTTTGTAAATCGCCATTGTTGTCTAGTGCCTTGCTTGCATGTGACATGACAATAGGGACCTCATAATCAGAATCAGCCTCATGATCTTTCAGAAATTGTTCATAAGTTTTCTTGTCATCTCCCTTGTTTTCATTTCTTTTGATCATGCGGTCGTATCTTGTCTTAGGATCAGCATCTATTTTGACAAGAACAAAGCCTTGTAAATCCTTCAGGTATTCAATGTCTGTTAGTCTTCTCACCCCATCAACTACAATAAGGTCGCTGTCCAATCTTTCAATATCTTTTGCGATAACTTTTGCAAGTATATTTTGGCCAAAATTTTGTCTAAGTATTGTTGACATCTGTTGCACGCTTTCTCTTGTTTTTTCTATTCCCAATCTATCAAGAATATCACGCATTACAGTAGAAAACCTACAGTCCTTCCCACCGTACTTCTCCTCAATATATTTCTTTACCGTTCCTTTTCCACTAGCTATTGGGCCGGTTAGGCCGATAATTTTTTTTTGCATAAATTTACATGTTGGAATACGTTTCCATTTCTGAATTTAGTAATATAAAGTCGACCCCAGCCTCCTTAAATATTTCTTTAGCTCTTTTCCCCCCATGATAGTCTTTTAAGCAGACAACTCTTTTAATTCCGGCGTTAATTATTATTTTTGCACAAACATAGCACGGTACCATTTTTGTGTATATTGTAGAACCTTCTGTGCTAGAACCAAATCTTGCTGCTTGGGCTATGGCATTTTGTTCTGCATGAGTAGTCCTTATACAGTGCTTTGATTCTGTTCCATCTTCTTGAATTACTTTATGTATTTCATGTCCCGCTTCATCACAGTGTACGCATCCTGCTGGTGCACCAACATATCCAGTTGATATTATCTTTTTATCTTTAACAATAACAGAACCACACATGCCTCTGTCACATGTTGCTCTGGTTGATACTGTTTCAGCAATTTTAATAAAATATTCATCCCACGAAGGTCTTTTGTTTTCAGTAACTTTTTTCTTCATTTAAATATTATACACTGTTATTTCTAAATAAAAAAACTAGCCCGAAGGCTAGAGTTTGATTGATCTTGAGAGTTACACCGACATCTTTGCCTTGATCGGTGGATGGTGTTGATAGTTTTCAAGTTTGACGAATTTGTATATGTCGTCAGGTACTGACATTCCAGAGACGTCTATGTCAGCAAGTGACTTTATCTCTGGATTGATCCACAACTTTGGCAGAGGAAATGGCTCTCGGGCGAGCTGTTCATTTACCGCATCAAAGTGGTCATGATAAATGTGCGCATCACCAAGCGTTAAGATTAGTTCGTCTGGTTCAAGATTAGCCATCTGGGCTACCAAATGAAGCATCAATGCGTATGAGGCAATGTTGAATGGTACACCAAGAAACATGTCGCAGCTTCTTTGGAACATGTGAAGAGACAGCTTTCCATCGGTCACAAAAAACTGAAACATCATGTGGCATGGTGGAAGTGCCATTTCATCAAGTTCACCTGGATTCCAAGCCGTAACTATTAGTCGGCGATCATTTGGATCCTTTTTGATCCGATCAATAACCGATGCCAACTGATCTATAGTTGTGAAATCAGGTTTTCTCCAGAATCTCCATTGTACACCATATACTCGTCCAAGATCTCCTTCAAATTGGGCCTTTGGTTTCCAGTAATCAGCATTTGCATTTGGCGTCCAGATTTCACAGCCAAGTCTCTGTAGTACCCGATTGTCGCTGCATCCAGACATGAACCAAAAAAGCTCCGCCGCAGTGCTACGAAAGGCGAGCTTCTTGGTGGTGACGGCTGGAAAACCATCAGCCATGTTGAATCTGAGCTGTCTTGTGAAGACACCGCGAGTCATGCCATTGCGACCATTGCGGTCTGAACCAGTGTCCATAATTTCTTTTAACAAATTGTTGTAGTTTCTCATGAGAATATTGTACTTTATATCTATCAGTAGTGTCTAGTATAAATTACTAATAATAAGTGTTAAAATTGTTAAATGAAAATCAAAGTCAAAAAACTCTATCCTGATACGAAAATGCCAACCTACGCTCATCCAGGTGATGTGGGTATGGATCTTTATTCTAGAGAAGATTATGAGCTTAAGCCTGGAGAGAGAAAAATATTTCCTGTTGGATTTGCTTTAGAATTTGAACATGGTTATGCCGCAATCGTAAAAGACAAAAGTAGTTTGCCAAAGAATGCTGGCATTCATACTATGGGAGGAGTCTTCGATCCTGGGTATCGTGGAGAATACAATGTTCAGCTTATAAATCTTGGTAATGAAATATATAAAATAAGTAAAGGTGATAAAATAGCACAAATAATTGTCTATCCTATAGTAATAGCCGAACTCGAGGAGGCGAAGGAGCTCGGGGAGTCGAGCAGAGGAGAGGGGAGATTTGGAAGTACGGGGAAATAAAATAAATTTATGCCACAAAACAAACCAAAATTTATTGTAATAGAGGGAGGCGAAGGATCCGGTAAAAGCAGTATGTTGATAAAGCTGAAAGAAAAGCTTGGTGATAAGATCGTGACCACTAGAGAGCCGGGAGGTTCGCCGTATGCTGAAGCAATAAGAGAGGTTGCAAAAAATAATCCTCTAGCAAAGACTGCACCAACAGAGACCACTTTATGTCTAATGTTTGCAGCTAGATATGACAATCTCGCAAATATGATAATACCAACCATAGAAAAGGGTGTGTCAATTATCGCAGATAGATTTGATGCTTCGTCGTATGCATATCAAGTTCACTCTCAGTCCGGCGGAGGCCTCGAGGGTTTATTTTGGAAACTGCGCCAGAGAATGGTTTTGAAACCAGATCTATACATATTCTTTGATGTAAAGCCTGAGGTGGGCATGAAGCGAGCCAACTCAAGAAATCAATCCCTATTAAAAGATAAAAAATACGATCATTTTGATGATAGAGAAATGGAATTTCACAAAAAGGTGCGCGCTGGATATTTGAAATTTTTCAAAAATGTTCCTCACGTCGTGATCGATGCAAATAAAAGTATCGAAGAAGTAGAGAGGGATTTTGCAAATATGATAAATAAACTAATATGAAACTAACAACTCTTTGCTATTTACACACAGCGTCAGATATCTTACTCGCCATGAAGAAGAAAGGGCTTGGTGTCGGAAAGCTAAATGGTGTAGGTGGAAAAGTCGAGGATGGGGAGACCGTGGAACAGGCCATAGTCAGAGAAACTTTGGAAGAAATTGGAGTAAGTATAAATGAAGAAAATTTGGAGAAAGTTGCAATCATTACCTTCACTCATGAGGTTAAAACAGAATGGAATCAGGAATGTCATATATTTATGGTTTCAGAGTGGGAGGGAGACCCTGTCGAATCTGAGGAAATGAATCCAGAATGGTACTTAAAAGATAATTTACCTTTAGAAAGAATGTGGGAGTCAGATGCTTATTGGCTGAGCGATGTCTTGGGTGGAGATAGGATTAGGGCAAGCTTCAATTTTGATAAAAATATGAAGATGAAAAATGACTTTGCAATCGAGCCTCTAATAGAATAAGATTGTAGAATAATAATAACGATATACGACCATGAAAGATCCACAAATAAAAAAACTAATAGAGGCTGAAAAGAAGAGGCAAAAGAAGGTTGTAAACCTTATCGCATCAGAGAATTATGTATCAAATGATGTGTTGGAAGCCCTTGGATCTATTTTTGATAATAAATACGCTGAAGGGTACCCACACGCTAGATATTACGGTGGACAGCCAAATACGGATAAGCTTGAAATTTTGTGCCAAGAGAGAGCTCTTAAGCTTTTTAAATTAAATAATGATAAATGGCGCGTGAACGTTCAGCCACTTTCTGGAGGTCCAGCAAACTTGGCGGTTTATCTCGCACTTGTAGAACAAGGTCAAAAAATAATGGGGTTGCCTCTTACTTCTGGCGGACACCTCTCCCATGGACAGAAAGTATCTATAACAGGAAAGGTTTGGCAACAATTACCAATAGCTATAAATCCGACAACTGAACTTATTGACTATGAAAAGATGAAAGAAGATGCAATAAAGGAAAAGCCAATACTCGTGGTTGTAGGATTTACAGCATATCCGCGAATTGTTGATTTCAAAAAGTGTAGAGAAATAGCAGATTCTTGTGGAGCATATCTCATGGTTGATATGTCGCATTTTGCGGGGTTGGTTGCTGGTGAAGCATATCCATCACCTTTTGGTTACGCTGATGTTGTAACTACTACTACACACAAGACATTACGAGGTCCTCGCAGCGCAATTATTTTTTCAAGACTTGATAAAATGAAAACAGGATATAAAAACAAAGAGGGCAAGGAAGTAAGTATTTCTACTTTTATCGATAAAGCTATTTTCCCCGGAATACAAGGAGGTCCTCATATGGGTCAAGTGGCTGGTGTCGCTGTGGCATTGAAAGAGGCAGATTCTCCAGCTTTCAAAAAATACGCAAAACAAGTTGTGAAGAATGCGCAAACTTTAGCAAATACTTTAAAGTCTCTCGGATGGAAAGTGATATCTGGCGGAACCGACTCTCATCTTGTGCTCGTAGATACATGGATGGATGGAAAGGGTATAAGCGGTTCTGAGGCAGAGAAGCGTCTAGAAATGCACAATATTATTGTTAATAAGAACACAGTTCCTGGTGAGAAGCGGTCCTCCTTTGATCCATCAGGTATTCGTATGGGAAGCCCAGCGGAGACAACTAGAGGTAAGAAAGAAAAGGATTTTAAAAAGATTGCAGAGGAGATTGACAAAGTTTTGAGAAAATAAAAATGCAATAAATTATGACAGACAAATTAAAAAAGGCTATAGCAATAGCCACAGAAAAACAGGGAATTACTAATTCGATCATAAATCTCGAACATCCAGAGGACAATGCTTTCGGTGATTTTTCTAGTAATGTTGCCTTGGTATATTCAAAACAGCTGAAGGTTGCTCCGAAAGTTCTAGCTGAGAAGATAATAGAGGAATTAAAAAAGGAAAATATTGAAGAAGTGTCGTCTGTCGAGCTTGCCGGTCCAGGATTTATAAATATAAAAATTAAGGATGCGTATTTTGTAAAAGGCATCGCTGACTTGGCAAAACAAGGCGAGACCGTCGGGAAAATTACAAAGGATGCTGGTAGGAAAGTGATGGTAGAGTATACTGACCCAAATCCCTTCAAGATTTTTCACATTGGACACTTGATGGCAAATACTGTTGGTGAATCACTAGCTAGAATAACGGAATTTTCTGGCGCAGAAGTGATACGCGCTTGTTATCAAGGTGATGTTGGCCTTCATGTGGCAAAGACTATGTGGGGGATCATTAATTTTGTTAAAGAACATAATCCTATACCAAGAGATGAATCAACTCTTGTCGAAAAGGTTTCATACATGGGAAAGGCGTACGTCTACGGTAATCAATTCTATGAAACAGACGCAGAATGTAAGAGAGAAATCACAGAGATTAATGGATTAATATATAGTAAAATATTTCAGTCAGAAACATTTCCGATATTTAAGAAAGAATACGATTGGGGTCTTAAGATAAGTCTTGAATACTTTGATACTGTTTATAAAAAGCTTGGAACAAAGTTCGACAAATTCTATTTTGAAAGCGAGGTTGCTCTCGATGGAGTAAAAATCGTAAAAGAATTTCTTGCAAAAGGAGTTTTTGAAAATAGTGAAGGGGCTATTGTTTTCCCTGGCGAAAAGCACGGTGAACACACACGCGTATTTATTAACTCTCAAGGATTGCCTACTTATGAGGCGAAGGAGCTTGGTTTGACTATGAAAAAGTTCGGGGATTTTCCAGGACTCTCAGAATCCATTGCTGTTACCGCCAATGAACAGAATGCATATTTTAAAGTTATTATCGCTGCATTTGGAGTTATGTATCCAGAAATTGCATCAAAGATGAAACATCTCAGTCACGGAATACTTCGTCCTTCTTCTGGCAAGATGTCTTCTCGAAAGGGCAATGTGGTTTCTGCTGAAGTTTTGCTCGAGGAATTCGAATCTTTAGTTGAAGAAAAGTTAAAGGATAGAAAGTTCACCACAGAGGAACATGATGAAGTACGACGCGTCGTAGCTGTGGCCGCTTTGAAATTTACTATTCTTCGTCAGGCTATCGGTGGGGATATTATCTATGATCCAACAAAGGCAGTCTCTTTCGAAGGGGATAGTGGTCCGTATTTACAGTATGCGACCGTCCGTGCGAATGCAGTTATAGCGAAAGCAAAGGAGGCTGGTGTATCAGAGGCTGTTGTGAAAACTCCAGAAAAAGTTGAATTGTTAGAAAAGTTACTTATTCGTTTCCCAGAAATAATAGAAAGAGCGCGTCTAGAATACGCCCCGCATCACATAGTTACTTATCTAGTAAATCTCGCTTCGGAGTTCAATTCCTATTATGCAAATAATCAAATAGTAAGTACGACTGACGAGCTCTCGCCATATAGAGTTTCGCTTGCAAAAGTTTTTGCGCAAGTAATGAAAAATGGTTTATGGGTATTAGGAATCAAGGTGCCGGAGAGGATGTAGATTTTACTCATTAAATCCAATTCTTACAGCTGATGGAAGCATTTCCTTTTTTGGCTCACTAAGCAGTTTCTTTATCGCCTTGAATATAATTTGAAAGTTTTCACCGTATTCCTTTTCCATTTTTTCAATTTTATTACGTATCTCGGAATTAGAGGACATAATCTCTCTTAATTTTACAAATGTTCTCATGATTTGAATGTTAACATGTATTGCTCTGGTACTATTCAATATACCAGAAAGCATAGCAATTCCTTGTTCAGTAAAGACATAAGGGGTATGACCACCTAAATATTTTCTAGATGGTATCACATTTTGTGATACCATGGTGTCAATTTCGTCTTCATTTAGTTTGAACATAAAGTCATCTGGTAGACGCTCAATATTCCTTTTAATCTGTTGTCGTAGAACAATAGGCTTAACCTCGTAAAGCATTGCTATGTCTTTATCGAGTATAACTTTTTTACCTCTTACAAACATGATTTTGCTTTGAATAATTTCCTCCGGAATAATTTCTTTATTTATCATATTTTATAATTAAATTAATAATTTAAATACTCTAGCAAAAAGTCATTAAGAAATTATAAAGAAGTTTTTAAGATTCGATAAAGATTTGGATTGGACAATACGAAGTCTGTAGGTGGCAATGGCAGAGGAGAGGATGTAGCCTTGTGTCTATCGTCTTTTTCTCACAATTTTATTTAATGCAATTCTGAAATCTAAATCTAGTAGTTCAATAATGTCGCTGATTTTTCTTTTTCCTATTTCTCTTTCGAGGACTTTTGGTAAAGAGGCAAAAAAGCGAAATACATCAAGAAATTTTACTAATTTAGGTAGGGAACCATCGCCCACACTCCATCCTAATTCATTGGCCTTACTTCCAAGTTCATCGATCGTCTTATCTCTAATTTCCGAGTAACGTTTAACAAGTTCAACTAAATTGTCAGCTGTATTCGCCGCAGATTTTTCCCAATCTTTTAGATATGCTTTTAGAATACCTTTTTCATATTTATCACGGTCTTCGTATTTTATTCTTCTAGTTTCCTCTTCGACAGTTTTTATCACCTCATACATTTCTTTGTATGTAACACTTAACTTCTTCATTTTTTTGTCTACCGTATCCTTTTCGGAATTGTCAGTTGCTACATCAACCCCAATGATAGCACGAGCACAAACACCACTTAGACTCCTACCTCTAATACTGTTGTGGTCTATTATTTCTCCACGTATCCCCCAGAATTCTCTCATTCCAGTAACTCGATTTGTCCTTTCTGTCATTTGGGCAAAATAATGCCAATCAACTATTTCATTCGATAGTTCGTTATCAACTAGTGTTTTTGTTCATCATCTTTTCTGCCAAAGTTGGGACTGGTTATTGACGATAGAGCAAGCTCGGTCAAGTCAGACAATTGTTGAACTGTTAGATGTTCTTCCATAAGCTCCCTATGTAGGTTTGTTAGAAACTGTTGTCTCAAAACCTCTTGACCTTCTATTTTCTCCACAACATCTGGTGTTTCCGGTGCTTCTTCCGCCTGATGATCAAATCTTCTCTCAAAACCTGGTGGTAGTAACTTGTGCATATAAATTATTTAGATTATTGAATAATATAATAGCATAGATTATGACGGTTTGTCTTACATGTTTTCTAAAATTCATCAAAAATGCTAGAATAAAAACCTATGAACGAAGAACAAAAACCACAAGCCTCAGAGCAGGCGAAACAAACAAATCAGCCAACACAATCATCAAATCCACCCATTCAAAAGTCCAAGATTTCTGAAACTGAGGAAAAGATTCTTGCATTCTGGGAAAAGAATGAGATTTTCAAAAAATCACTAGAAAAGCCATCACCAAAAGGGGAGTTCGTCTTTTATGATGGACCACCTTTCGCTACTGGAGAGCCACATTATGGTCACGTAGTTCCAGGTACCGTAAAGGACGTCATACCACGCTTCAAGACCATGCAGGGATATCATGTGCCTCGTCGTTGGGGTTGGGATTGTCATGGCTTGCCAGTAGAAAATATTGTTGAGAAGGAACTCAAGCTCGCTTCAAAGAAAGACATCGTTGACTACGGTATTGGAAATTTCAATGCAAAGGCACAGGGCAGTGTGATGCGATATGCAGATGATTGGAGAAGAATAATTCCTCGTCTAGGAAGATGGGCGGATATGGATGATGATTATAGAACAATGGATGCTACTTACACTGAGTCAGTATGGTGGGCTTTTTCTGAACTCCACAAGAAGGGTTTGATATACGAGGGATTCAAGTCAATGAATCTGTGTCCTCGTTGTGAGACCACACTTTCAAATTTCGAAGTGAGTCAGGGTTATAAAGACATAACAGATATTTCAGTTACTGTTGAATTTAAATTAAAAGGAGAGCAAAATATTTCTTTCCTTGCTTGGACAACTACACCTTGGACTTTGCCTGGGAATGTTGCTCTAGCTGTTAATCCTAAGTTTGACTATGTAGAGATCGAGAAGAAAGATGAAGGCAAGGGAGAACTGGTCAGGTTTATTCTCGGAAAAGATAGATTGAAAAGCGTATTCAAAGATGATCAATATACTGTTGTCCGAGAAATGAAGGGCTCAGAACTCGTGGGCAAGTCATACGAGCCGGTTTTTGATTATTATTCAAATGACAAGAAACTCAAGAATATAGAAAATGGCTGGAAGGTCTATGAAGCTGATTTCGTAACCACGGAAGATGGTACTGGCATTGTTCATATTGCTCCTGCTTTTGGTGGAGATGATTACGAACTTTCCTTAAAGCACAACTTACCTTTCATACAACATGTTGGCACAAACGGTAAATTCAAAAGTGAGGTTAAGGATTTTGCAGGACAAGATGTAAAGCCAATAGATACAAAGGAAGAGAAAGACGCACATCAAAAGGCTGATATTGAAATCATTAAGCACCTTGCTCATAATGGAAGTCTTTTTGCGAAAGAGAAACTTATACACTCATATCCACATTGTTGGAGATGCAATACTCCGCTGTTAAATTATGCTGCATCGTCTTGGTTTGTGAAGGTAACTGCTTTACGCGACAAGCTTGTGAAGGAAAACAAGAAAGTAAAATGGATTCCAGAGGAAATCGGAGAGGGAAGATTTGGTAATTGGCTTCTCGGAGCTCGAGATTGGGCTATTTCACGTTCAAGATTCTGGGGTGCACCACTACCAGTATGGAGAGATGAAAAGACAGAGGAAATAAAGGTCCTTTCATCGGTTGAAGATTTAAAGAAATATAGTAGACCAAAAAACACATACTTTGTATGTCGTCATGGAGAAGCGGACAATAACACAAAGTCCATCATAAGTTCTCTTGCTACAAACCCACATCATCTTTCTGAAAAGGGTAAGGTTCAAGCGGCCGAAGCTGGAAAGTGGCTTCACGACAAGAAAATTGACCTTATTATCTCTTCACCTTTCTTGCGAACCAGAGAAACTGCAGAAATAATTGCTAATAAAATAGGTTACGATGTAAAGAAAATAATTTTCGAAAATAAAATTGGTGAAATAAATGCGGGGGTTTGGAATAATAAATCACTCGACGACTTTATTGTTTTTTTCAAGGGTCAGGATAGATTCGTGGCGACTCCAGAAGGGGGAGAGAATTATGTGGACATAAAGAAAAGAGTTGGTGACTTTATCTATGCTCTTGAAAACAAGTATAAGGACAAGAAAATTTTGATTGTCACTCACGATACTCCAATGCTCCTGCTAAAGACAGTTGCGCTAGGACTAAACAGGGAAGAGTCAAATAAATTACACAAAATGCATCAGGATGAAAAGCATTATAATAGCAATGCAAAGCCTTTTAGTCTTGATTTTCATCCATTACCTCACAATGCTGAATACGAATTAGACTTACACCGACCTTTCATTGATGATATAGAACTAACTTCTGAAAAGGGGAATAGATTAAAAAGAATTCCAGAGGTGTTTGATTGTTGGTTCGAGTCCGGAGCTATGCCTTTTGGATCAAATCATTATCCATTTGATAAATGCAATTTCAATCCTAAGCCAGGTCCATTCAGCAAAATTCTTGGTAAGACAAAGGGATATCCCGCAGACTTTATCGCAGAAGGTCTGGATCAAACCCGTGGCTGGTTCTATTCTATGCTTGTCTTAGGCGTGGCATTGTTCGATAAGTCTCCATTCAAGAAAGTTGTTGTAAATGGCCTAGTCCTCGCAGAAGATGGTCAGAAAATGTCCAAGTCAAAGAAAAACTATCCTGATTTAATGTTAATTGTTAATAAGTATGGCGCAGATGCTTTGAGATATTATCTCATGTCTTCACCAGTCGTACATGCGCAGGATTCCTGCTTTATAGAAAAAGGAGTTGATGAAGTTGTGAAGAAGCATATTGGTCGCCTAAACAATGTCGTCACATTCTACGAAATGTATGCTACTGCCCCTGTAAAAGACGTGGCAAGTACAAATGTATTAGATATTTGGATAATGACTAGACTTGCAGAACTTACGAAAGAAGTTACAGAAAATCTCGAGAAATATGAAATCGATAGAGCAGTCAGACCTTTTGCTGATTTTATCGACGATCTTTCTACTTGGTATTTGCGACGATCTCGAGATCGTTTCAAGGGTGATAATGAAAAGGACAAAGAGATGGCCTTGGCTACGACTCGTAATGTTATTCTTGGCTTGGTGAAACTTCTCGCACCATTTATGCCTTTTGTTGCAGACGATATTTATCTAAGGGTGAAGGATAAAGAAAATCTACTGAAGGAGAGTGTTCACTTAGAGTCATGGCCTGAGGTAAAGAAATTTGATTCAAAGATAATTGAGTCAATGTCTGAAGTTAGAAAGGTTGCGTCTCTTGGTCTAGAAGCTAGAATGAAAGCGAAGATAAATGTGCGCCAACCTTTAGCTAGAATAAGTGTCGAGTCTATTTTGCCTGCAGAATTTTTTGATCTTATAAAAGATGAAGTGAATGTAAAAGAAATAGTTTCTGATCATACCCTTGCGGGGCAGGTGGCTCTCGATCTCGTTATTACTCCAGAGTTAAAAGAGGAAGGAACTATTCGTGAGCTGATACGAGCTGTTCAGGATTTGAGAAAGGAAAGAGGTTTGACTATACAAGATCGTGTCGTCTTAACTGTTGATACCGAAAAGACATTTGCTGATTTAATTGAAAAAAATAAAAACACTATTTCTAGTGCTACGCTTTTGAAAGATATTGTTTTTGGAAAGTTGGGAGGTGAAGCTGTAAATATCGGGGATATGATGGTGAAGATAGAGGTGGGGAGGTAGGGGGGTGGCAGACTAAAAATAAGATAAATATAAAAGGTACCAACACTCGCTGGTACCTTGTCGGTTCTTGGTATCAGCACTTTTTTACGCTGTACCTCGAACCCAGCCCCGATAGACATTGCTGGACTGTCCGCATCCAACTGAACTTGCAATCTCGTCTCAGTCGGCATCGATTTTTACCTATCCTTCCGCCCCCGATTAATAATGAGGGAAGTCGTCGGAGAATCGATGGGCCAGTCTGGGCCTGTCTTCTTGTGTGGTGACCATGGCGCGCGCGGTGCGCGAGCGGCGGCGGATGGGCCCGGAAGCTCTCGGATTACCCCGGATGGTACCCGAGACCGTGCCCCGCGTGTAGTTTGGTACACCGAAGGAGACTTACATACCATATCACAGCCAGTATATTTGTCAAGTGTTTTTTAATTATCCCAAATAGCTTACAATTAAATGGCTAAATATAGCCATCTTTTTAATTAGCTAAATAATTGTTTTGGTATTACTATGCATCACATCTACACAACTCCAGCTTTCATTGTCCACAGTGCTCCGCATGGTGAAGCGGGGAAATTTCTACTGCTTTTCACAAAGGACTTTGGCATGATAGGTGCCGTGGCGCAGGGCATAAGACTTTCTCAGTCCAAGCTTCGCTATCATGTACAGGATTTTTCTTTTTGTATGGTTTCGATAGTGAGAGGTAAGGAGGTGTGGAGGCTTACGGGTGCGCATGAAATTGAGAAAGAAAAAAAGGTAGGTATTTTGCATATAAAAATATTAAAACTTCTCAAACGACTTCTTCAAGGGGAAGAGAAAAATGAAAATCTTTTCGGGATAGTGAAGAAATTGTATGAAAGTGAAATAATTGATGAAGAGATGATGGAATGTGTTTACATTTTAAAAATACTAAACTCCCTCGGATATGTTCCAGATGGAGATTTACAATTAATTGATAGTGCTAAAGAGAATAAGTCAAAAATTATTAAGGTGATTAACTCTGCTCTCAAAGAGAGTCAATTGTGATATAATAAAATAAATATGAATCAAGAAGATAAAAGTCAAATTGATGAATTAAACAGCTCGCTATATTCGAGAAATGCTCCAGATATACGCAGTAAGAGACGATTTCGAAATGATGAAGAAACATCACAAGTTAAGACTGATTGGGAACATCCTAGAGAGATAGATGAGGAGATTGAGTTTAATAAAAAAAATAAAAATAATTCAATGTCTATTTTTACAAAGTTTTTAATTTTTTCATCAATTATATTTATATTAGCACTAGGCGCTGGCATGTATATTTTGTTTAATGGTTCAAATATAATTTCTGCAGATAATATAGATATAAATATAAATGCACCGTTAACAGTTGCGGGTGGCGAGCCGGTATCTTTTGATGTAGAGGTAGCGAATAGAAATAATATAAAATTAGAAAGCATTGACGTATCTGCGGACTTTCCGTCTGGGACAGTCGATGTTGTAGACACAACAAAAGAGTTAAAGAATACTAAAGAATCAATTCCAGATATAGAACCAGGTAGTGTGGGAGATAAAACTTTCCAAGCTGTTTTCTATGGTGAAGAAAATACCAAAAAACAGGTCGTTGTAACTGTTGAATACAGAGTTAGTGGTTCAAGCTCAACTTTCAAAAAGGAAAAGACATTTGAAGTGCTTATTAGCTCATCACCTTTAAATTTAACAGTATCAGCATTTAAAGAAGTTAATTCTGGACAGGAATTTGAGTTTTCTGTGCAGATGAATTCAAATTCAAAAGAAGTCATAAAGAATGTTTTATTAAAAGCGGTTTATCCTTTTGGCTTTACTTTCATTTCATCAGACACTAAGTTATTTGCAGATACGACAGTATGGAAAATTGGTGATATACCACCAAATGGTAAAAAGACAATAAAAATAAGAGGAAAAATAGATGGTCAAGATGAAGAAACAAGAGTATTCAAATTCATCACAGGGGCTCCAAGCTTAAAAAATGATAAAATTATTGGCACAGAATATGTATCCACTTCAAAAGATATAAGTATAAAGAAGCCATTTATGACTATTGGAGTTACTTTGGACGGGGACTCTGAATCAATAGAATACGTCGGAAGGTTCAATAATTCTATAAGAGTAGATGTTGATTATCATAACAATTTACCAACATCAATTATTGATGGAGAAGTACACGTGAAGCTTTCAGGAACTGCTTATGACAAGACAGCCATATCGTCTCAGGATGGTCTATATAGATCAGAGAACAATGAAATAATCTGGAATACAAATACTACAAGAAATCTAAAAAATATTCCTGCTGGTAGTGGTGGTAGGGTAAGTTTCAATATAATTCCAAAGGATGCGTCAAACTCATATAAAACAGTAGTGAATCCAGACGTCTCAATAAATGTTAGCGTTAATGGTAAAAGAAATTCAGAAACAAGTGTTCCAGAATCTTTTGTGTCAAGTGCAAAGCGTCATATAAAAGTAGCTTCAAAAGTATCACTTTCTAGTCAGGTTGTACGTTCAACTGGTCCATTTACGAATACCGGGCCCGTTCCTCCGAAGGCAGAAAATGAGACAACTTATACAGTGATTTGGACTGTCGATAACACATCGAGTTCATTATCAAATACAGAAGTGAAGTCTAGTCTGCCACCTTATGTTAAGTGGTTAGGCAAGGTCAGTCCTTCATCAGAAGATATAACCTATAATAGCGTTGATGGAAATATAGTATGGAATGTCGGTAATGTAGGTACATATACTTTAAATAGTACCCGTCGCCGCCAAGTAGCTTTCCAGGTATCTATGACTCCAAGTATCACACAGGTAAATCAAACTCCGATATTAGTTAATCAAGCTTCATTAACAGCATTAGATGATTTTACAAATCTAGAACTTAGTAGTAATCTAAATTCACAAGGTATAAGGTTTGGTAATGATCCGACATTCAAGGATGGTGATGATAGGGTGGTAAGATAATTTATTTTGTTAAATAATATTAAACATGGCAATAAAAGAAGAGACAAAGATGGAAAAGATAATCTCGCTTGCGAAGAGAAGGGGATTTGTATATCAAGGTTCTGAGATCTATGGAGGCCTTGCTGGTACATGGGATTATGGTCCTTATGGTGTTGAACTACGAAAGAATATAAAGGGAATGTGGTGGAAGAAATTCGTGGATGATAGAGATGATATGTACGGTGTTGATGCTGCCATTCTTATGAATCAAAATGTTTGGAAGGCCAGTGGCCATGTCGGTGGCTTCTCTGATCCTCTGGTTGAATGCAAGAAGTGCAAACACCGTTTCCGCGAAGATCAACTTGAAGAGGAAAATCGAAAGTCAAATAAATGTCCTGACTGTGATGGAGCTCTCGGTGAGTCACGTCAATTTAATATGATGTTCAAGACTCACATTGGTGCAATAGAAGATGAAGAATCTATATCATATCTTCGACCGGAAACAGCACAGGGTATGTTCGTGAATTTCAAGAATATTATGGATAGTTTTCATCCGAAGCTTCCTTTTGGCCTAGCTCAAATTGGTAAGGCCTTTAGAAATGAAATAGCCCCTCGTGATTTCATATTCCGCTCTCGAGAATTTGAACAGATGGAAATAGAGTATTTCGTAGACCCTCGGGATCAAAAGAAAGTTACTGAGACTTTTGATACTTTATTTGGAGAGCAAATTTCTTTCCTAAAAGATCTTGGTCTTTCAGATTCTAAAATTCACAAAATAGAAGTTCCAGATGCTGACCGTGCATTCTATTCAAAGAGAAGTGTAGATACTGAGTTTGATTTTCCTTTTGGCCAAAAAGAGCTTCTCGGTATCGCTTACAGAACAGATCATGATTTGAAATCACATTTTAATTTGAGTAAGGTTGATTTGTCGTACTATGATGAAGATACAAAGGAGAGAATAATTCCTCATTGTATAGAACCTACGTTTGGTCTTGATAGACTTATGCTAGCCGTGCTTTCCGATGCATATACTGAGGATGAGATAGATGGAGAAAAAAGAGTTTACTTAAAGTTTGCTCCAAAAGTGGCCCCAGTAAAAGTTGCTGTATTTCCTTTGCTGAAGAACAAGCCTCATCTAGTAGAAAAAGCAAAAGAAGTATTCCAAATGTTAAAGAAAGAATTCTCAGCACGAGGTATAAATGGAGTAATGTTTGATGATAATGGAAATATTGGAAAGAGATATCGTCGACAAGATGAAATAGGTACACCTTTCTGTGTAACTATAGACTTTGATACAGTAGAAAAAGACGCTGGAGTTACAGTGCGTGGCAGAGACGGTGGAAAGCAGGAGAGGGTGGAGATGGGGAAGTTGGTGGAGTATTTGACGAAGGGGATTTAGTTATTTGTAGATATCGTGATCGCCGACATCCATTAAAGCAATTTCTTTATTTGGTAAATATTTAAAAATAATTCTATATTTATAGTTAACATACAGACTATGTTTATCTTTAATTTTTCCATGCAATTTATGTACCTTGATTGATTTATGTTTGTCTCTATCTTTGAGCATCTCAATCTTTTCTAATACTTCAGACTTGAGACTCTTATCAAGCTTATCATAAGCTTTCATGAAGCTTGGAGTATAATTTATCTCAATCATTTCCTTAACTTTTTTACTAACTCGTCTAAGTCTCCCTTAAACAGTTTACCCTCCGTAATTTCTTTTTCAGCTTGGAGTAATGTCTCAATAGCCTCATTTTCACGAAACTTTTCTAATGCTTTTCTAACAAGCTGTGCTTTATTTTCGAAGTTACCGACTCGCACCTCATTTTCTATGTATTCCACCATATTTGGTGGTAGGGGAACAGATATTGTAGTCATGTTTTTGTTTATTAAATGTATGATAATGTAATATGATGATATCATATATGTGGTTTGAGTCGATATTGACATACTTAACCTGGTATGTTTATCTTAAGTCTGGAACCAGACCTAGGTCTGACAACTGTTCCTTAACTCAAACGAAAGTATTATGATGAATTCGCCATTTCCCACTTATGTTCCCAGGATTGGGGACCTTGTCCGAGTAACTCCTGAAAAAGTGGACTACGTTACCTATCACTACAGATATTTTTGTGAGGAGGCGTATGTTACGAGTCGATTCCTCGGAGTCGACTATGAAGGCAAGACGGTCATCCTCTGCTCACTTGGTGGGCGAATGCTGATCGAACCACTGCGGTTTAACCTTGAAAACCAAATGTGCTTAACAGTGTTTGATAAGTACGACAGAATTGTGAACATCGAAGTCGTCTTGGAGTGATGATGGATACGCGAAAAAATCGTTCTAAGTTACTACACCGGTGGGCGCCTAATAAGCGTCCGCCTTTTCTTTTATATATAAAACATAATTAAGCAAAAAAACTTCAAATATGCTACATTTATTTAATGAAATTCAACGAAACTATACTTCCTAATGGCCTAAAAGTCATAACTGTACCCATGACTGACAATCCCGCTGTGACTGTTTTGGTTATGGTTTCTACGGGCTCGAAATATGAGAAGAAGGAGACGAACGGCCTCTCACATTTTCTTGAGCATATGGTTTTCAAGGGCACACCAAAGCGACCAAGGTCTATAGATATTTCTAGAGAATTAGAGTCACTGGGAGCTCAATACAATGCATTCACAGCTCAAGAATATACAGGCTACTATGCGAAAGTTAATCCAGATCATATTGACACTGCACTTGATGTGGTTTCCGATATTTATTTGAATCCATTACTGGATCAGGTGGAAATTGAAAAAGAGAAGGGGGTAATCGTGGAGGAAATAAAAATGTATCAGGATTTACCACATAGATATGTTCAAAATCTATTTATGAGTTTAGTATACGGAGATCAACCTGCGGGATGGAATATTGCAGGCACAGAAGAAAATGTAAAAAGTTTTTCTCAAAAGGATTTTATAAAATACAGAAAGGAACATTATGTTGCTGAAGCTACAACCGTTATTATTTCTGGTTCATTCAATGAGAAGAATATTATAGAAAAAGTCGGTAAAGCATTTTCTGGAATTTCTTTAGACAAAAAGGATAATAAGGTTCCCGTCGTTCAGGTCCAAACTAAGCCAGAAATAATGGTGAAGTTCAAAGAGACGGACCAGGCACATCTGGTTGTTGGGGTGAGGTCATTTGATGCAAAAAGTGAAAACGACGTTGTTCTTGCTGTGCTATCTACAATGCTTGGCCGAGGAATGAGCTCTCGACTATTCCAAAAGCTTCGCGAAGAAATGGGTGTAGGCTATTATGTAAATGCTAGTCAGGATTCATATACAGATCATGGACTATTTTCTATCTCTACAGGTGTAGATACTAAGAGGGTTGAAGAAGTGATAAAGGTATTGCTCGCAGAGTGTAAGAAAATTATAAGCGAGCAGATTAGCGAAGATGAAATGAAGAAAGTAAAAGATTATATTTGCGGATCGTTTATGCTCGGACTAGAAACTTCCGACGCACGAGCCGAGTATGTGGCGATAGATACAATTTTGAAAGGCAAAATCACCCCACCAAAAGAAGAGATAGAGAAGATTCAAAAAGTCACAGTAGAACAGGTCAAAGAGATTGCGAAGAAAATCTTTGTGGACGAAGGGCTAAATTTAGCTATAATTGGTCCATATAAGGATAAAGCTATATTCGAGAAAATCCTTACTTTTAATGATCGGGACTGATAAAAATAGTTACTTATCAAATATCATAATTATGAAGAATTTTTATATCACGACAACACTTCCTTATGTAAATGGTGAACCACATATTGGCTTCGCTGTGGAGCTTATCCGTGCTGATGTTATCGCAAGAGTGAAAAAGCTTGAGGGATATGAAGTGTTTTTTAATACTGGTACAGATGAACATGGATCAAAAATTCACAAGAAGGCTGAAGAGGCTGGTGTAGATACCCAAACATATGTGAATGGCTTTGCAGAGAAATTTAAAGAACTCATACCGTTGCTCGGTATTTCAAAAGATATTAACTTCATAAGGACAACAGATGAGCATCATGTGAAGGCGGCTCAAGCTTTTTGGAAACTGTGTAAGGAAAGAGGTTTTATTTATAAAAAGAATTATACAGTTAAATACTGCGTCGGTTGTGAACTTGAAAAAACAGATTCCGAACTTGCAGATGGTAAATGTGCTTTACATCCAGCGATGAATATTGAAGAAATAAACGAAGAGAACTACTTCTTTAAATTTTCTGAATTTCAGAAGCCGCTATTAGAATACTATGCGAAGAATCCTGATTTTGTTGTACCATCTTTTAGATTTAATGAAATAAGAAAATTCGTTGAGGCTGGTTTGCAGGATTTTAGTATATCTCGTTTAAAGACAAAAATGCCTTGGGGTATAGAAGTGCCAGATGATGCCGACCACGTTATGTATGTCTGGTTTGACGCTTTGGTGAACTACGTTTCATGTATTGGCTGGCCAGATGATATGAATAAGTTCAGCAGATGGTGGGTAAATGCAGAAAATGTTGTTCAATATTGTGGAAAGGATAATCTCCGTCAGCAAAGTGCAATGTGGCAGGCGATGCTTATGTCTATCGGCCTTCCAAATTCAAAACAAATAGTTATAGATGGTTTCGTCACAGGTGAGGGTGGTGTAAAAATGAGTAAATCACTTGGAAATACTGTGAACCCGGTGGAGATTGTGAATCAATACGGAACCGAGGCCCTACGCCTGTATGTATTAAAAGAAGTACATCCTTTTGAAGATAGTCCTTTCACTATGAATATGTTCAAGGAGGCATACAACGCTCACTTGGCAAATGGTCTGGGCAATCTTGTAAGTAGAGTGATGAAAATGGCTGAGACTAATGGTGTAACTCTTAATGAAGGCAAGGCTCCTACTCTGGACTTGGCAAAACATGCAGAATTTTATAAAAAGTTTGAGATAAATAAAGTATGTGAAGATGTTTGGCTAAGAATTCAAGAGACTGACAAATACATACAGGATAATGCTCCATTCAAAACAGTGAAGGTTGATCTAGAGAAGGGTAAGGAGCAAATAAGTTTTTTACTAGCGTCTGTATATCATATTGCTAAAGCTTTAGAGGCGATATTGCCGGAGACATCAGTGAAGATATTGGCTGCAGTAAAGGCAGGAAAGCTTGAGGCACCGTTGTTTATGAGGAAATAGTGCGGTGATGGATATATACTATAAAAACAAAAAACCGCAATAATGCGGAATTTTGCTGGATTAATCAATGGTTTGATTAATTGAATCCTCTCTTACCAGTAAATATAGTTTAGCAAACTAATATTTTAAGTCAAGGATTTTTTTACTGAATAATTACTTTTTCCTGTGGACCCTACGGGAGTTGAACCCGCTAATCCTAGCTGGTAAGAAAGAATCCCAAACCGTTGGAGGGCCCATAGGAAGAAATAATCATTCTCTGAATAGATATTAACAAAAAGTTATTAAGAAATTATAAATTTATTCTTAAGATTTGATAAAGATTTTAGTTAAAACACAAGAAATATAACTAGCACAAGAGATATTTTGTGCTACTATTTAGTTTATGAAATACATCGATATTCACTGCCACCTAAACCTTGAGCAATTTGACCTTGATTATAAAGAGGCGATTTCTCGTGCAAAGGAAAAGGAAGTTGGAATGATAATAGTGGGTACGAATTTGAAAACATCTGAAAAGGCTATAAAGATAGCTGAAGAAAATGAAAATATTTGGGCAATTGTTGGTTTACATCCAACAGAAATTCCTTGTGAGGCTTTTGATTATGATGCATATAAAAAACTGGCGCAGCATAATAAGGTTGTTGGAATAGGGGAATGTGGATTTGATTATTTTCGACAAGGATTCGAGAATAAAGCTGCACAACAAGAGGTTTTTGAAAAACAAATCGCTATTGCAAATGAAGTAAAAAAGCCACTCATGCTTCATCTTAGAAGTGGTTTGAAACCTGGAGAAAATGCATATAAGGATGCGCTCGAAGTAATTAAGAATCACGCCAAAGTCCATGGTGATGCACATTTTTTTACTGGCAGTTGGGAAGAGGGAAAGCAATTTCTTGATCTCGGTTTTAGGCTTTCATTTACAGGAGTGATTACCTTTGCAAGGAATTATGATGAGATAATTAAAAATACTCCATTGAATATGATTATGTCAGAAACGGACGCACCTTTTGTTGCACCTGAGCCACATAGAGGAGAAAGGAATGAACCTGCCTATGTTATAGAAGTTGCACATAAGATAGCTGAGATAAAGGGGGAGACATTAGAAAAAACACTTCCGCACCTCATTGACAATGCTAAAAAACTGTTTTCGATTTAAAATCTTTATCAAATCTTAAGAATAAATTTATAATTTCTTTAGAACTATATATTACTATAAATCGGCCAAGCACCATTTGGCATCAAAAGGTCGATTTTATTATAAATTTCTATTAAGCCAGCCTTTAGCTTGAACTTTGTCTCTTGGTGTGATAATCTGCAATTACGTGCATTTTATCAACTAAATATGTGAACAGTCTTGGCTCGCACGGGCCACGCTTCGCCTTTAGGGCGGATTGCTGATCACTATTATCCTTTTAAAGGATATAAAGAAATGACAAATAAAGTTTTAAAAGAGGATAAAGTACAGATATATGAAATAGGATATCTACTCATTCCTTCGATCCCAGAAGAAAAAGTGACTTCTGAAGTCGCTGTACTAAAGGGAATCCTTTCAAAGAAAGGAGCTGAGTTTATAGCAGATGAAGCACCAGAATTAAGAACTTTGGCGTATTCAATGACAAAGAAAATTGGTGCTTCAAATAACAAATTTGAGCAAGCATATTTTGGTTGGTTCAAGTTTGAGTTATCAACGAAAGAGACTGAGAGTGTTAAGAAAGCATTTGACGAAAATCCTCATATGCTTAGAATGCTCTTTATTACTACAGTAAAGGAGGGTACTTATTTGGGTAAGAAATCTCTTAGTGCTTCACTTTCAAAAGTTGAAGAAACAATAACTGAGCCAGTATCAAGTAAAACTGAAGAAGTTGCTGATACTGTATCTGATATTCCTGCTGCTCCAATTTCTGTAGAAGAAATTGATAAGAGTATTGATGAAATGGTGAAAGAGGCCTAGGTTAGGTTTAGTATTATTAGCTTAGTAAAAAGCAAAAAAATATGTATCTAAATAAGGCGATGGTAATAGGAAATCTCACCAGAGATCCAGAAGTAAAGGCACTTCCTGCTGGAATTAAGGTAACCAGTTTTAGTGTCGCAACAAATCGATATTGGAAGGATAAGAGTGGTGCAAAGCAAGAGGCTGTAGACTTTCATAATGTTGTAGTATTTGGTAGAACAGCAGAAATCGCAGGACAATACTTGAAAAAGGGCTCAAATGTTCTTGTGGAAGGCAGAATGCAAACTCGTTCTTGGGATGATAAGAATGGAGGAGGGAAGAAATACCGTACTGAGATAGTGGCAGACAATGTTCAGTTTGGTACTCGTGCAGGTGGAAGTGCTGGTGCTCCAGCATCGGGCGGAAATGATAAGTTCCAGTCTCCAACGGGAGATGTGGCACAGAAGGATGCTCCTCCACTAGACACCATTGATTATCCAGAAGAAGAAATAAATCCAGACGATATTCCATTTTAGTTACAAAATTTAGATTCGACATGGTGATTCGTAAAATCGTGAGAGCCAACGGGGAGGAAGCCTTATTCTTTTCCTAGCTTGCGTAGAAAAGAAAAGGCCTTCCGACCGCAAGATTGGCGAACCGATTTTACCAAGTATGATTATAAAAATTAATAAAATAATATGAATAAACAGTGCTATTTTTCACAAAATAATATAAGAAACATAGACTATAAGGACACAGAAATCCTAAAGAAATTTCTTAATCCTCACGGTCGTATGATAAGCCGAAAGAAGACAGGTGTATGTGCTAGAAGCCAGCGTCAGCTAGCTACAGCAGTCAAATATGCACGTTTTATGGGGCTTCTACCTTATATAGCGAGATAATTTATAGAAAAGAAAAAAAGCATGTTGTTGATCAGCATGCTTTTTTCTTTTGCTCATTTATTTCCCAACCCTCTCTCTGTACTCACCAGTATCAACATTGATTTTTATAATATCTCCTTCATTTACGAATAGGGGAGCGCCAAGTGTTGCTCCTGTTTCGACTGTAATGACTTTGTTTCCTCCAGTAGCACTGTCACCTTTAATGTTTGGTGGAGATTCAGTAACTTTTAGCTCGACCATGGCAGGGAATTTGAAACCAGTGGTTTTGTCTCCGAACATAAGTTGAGTGATTATTGTGTTCGGCTTCATGAATCTGATTTGTTGACCTATCTGATCATCTGTAAAACTAAAACGATTACTAGGTTCAGTGGGAAGACAAAACCAATGTTCAGCTTTGTTTTTATATAGATATTTTATTTCTCTATTATCTATTTCGGCCTCTTCTACTTTTTCTGATACATGGAAAGAGTATTCAGTGACTTTCCCTGAGATAAGGTTCTTAAGCTTTGTGGCGTTTACAGGTTTTCTTTGTTGTTTTCTAAATACATGAGAAGTGATGACTTCATAAGGTTGTCCATCTAAAACAATGTATTTTCTTTCAACTATTTCATTATATTCGAGCATTGACATGGGTATTTTTGTATTATTAAGAAAATAGGCTCGCCAATCTTGCGGTCGGAAGCACTTTATTTTTTTAGCCAAGGCACTTGTTGTTTGATAAATCAAACAATGTCGCGCAAGCTAGAAAAAATAAAGTCTTCCTCCCCGTTGGCTCACACTATTTTCTACTCATACTACACGATTATTTTTCTTCTGCAAGTTTTGCGCGTATTTTGGCTAATATCTCATTTTTAAGTGGGGGATTTTCTTTGAGGAATTGGCGTGTTGCATCATAACCTCTTCCAAGCTTCATTTCTCCATATGAGTAAGAAGTTCCTGATTTGCTTATGATTTCCATCTTTTCACCAAGTGCCATTATTTCTCCTTCTTGAGAAATGCCCTCATTGTACATTAGATCGAATTCTGTTTGACGGAATGGGGCAGCGACTTTATTTTTTACTACTTTTACACGTACACGACCTCCCATGATTTCTTCACCTTTCTTTATCTGAGCGATTCTTCTTATGTCCAGACGAACCGATGTATAGAACTTCAATGCTTTTCCTCCTGGTGTGGTTTCTGGATTACCAAACATTACACCTATTTGCATTCGAATTTGGTTTATAAATATAACGACAGTCTTTGACTTGGCGACTATACTCGTAAGCTTTCTAAGGGCCTGTGACATGAGGCGTGCTTGTTTCCCAACATGATATGCTCCCATGTCTCCCTCGATCTCATCCTTTGGAGTTAGTGCAGCTACAGAGTCAATAACTATGACGTCCATTTTTCCAGAGTGGATAAGACTTTCTACAATGCCTAAAGCTTGTTCACCTGTATCTGGCTGTGAAATAAGTAATTCGTCTGTCTTTACTCCCAATCTTTTTGAATATTCTGGATCCATTGCATGTTCTGCATCGATGAAAGCACAAATACCACCGAGTTTTTGTGCTTCGGCGATAACGTGTAGGGAAAGGGTCGTTTTTCCTGATGATTCTGGACCAAATATTTCTATTATTCTGCCTCTTGGTAGGCCTCCTATGCCAAGTGCTGAATCTAATCCAATTGAACCAGTAGATATAGCATTTACATTGACCTTAGGTTTCTCTCCTAATTTCATTATGCTTTCATCTCCAAACTTTGACCTTATGGCATCAAGTGTAGATGAAATACTATCTGTTGGATCAATTTTCTTTACTTCTTTTTTATTTTTTTCTATTTTTACCTCGCCTTCGTTATCTAATGCTTCTATTTTTTCTTCTACCTCACTCTCTTCTTTTTTTACCTCTTTTTGTTTTTTTACCATACGGTTAATTTTATTAAAAATAATGTTGGGTACATTTATTTTGGTATAGTAATTCTATCACCTTTATAGATTATTTTTCATAGACAAGTTCGAATTTGTATTCGATAGTTCTGTTGAACTTATCCTTTGCTCGGAATAGGGATACATTGTATCCTGGAGCCAATAACAAGGTTTCCTCAAAATTCCCACTCTGGTCTATCAAAATTGGTCTACCATTCAGGGTTATATCTTGTATTCTTAGTGCCATACCTTTTACATTTACCGATGAGGTTGAGAAAACATCACCCGAATGTGGGCTCGTTAGTATGATTTCTGGTCCTTTTATTAGGCTATTTGACTCAAAAAGGGCATATGCAATTATAAATAATAGAACAACTATTAAACCTGCTATCTTTATTATTTTTTTTGTATCATCTCGGTTGATCATTGTTTGTCTCTGCTGCAAGAGCGGGATCTGCCTCATTATTGTCCGTATCGATTACATCCGATTGGGTCGATCCGTAGACATCTCGAGCTCTAGAACCATTTGCTGGACCTATGACACCTTTTTCTTCCAGAAGGTCTATAAGTTTCGCTGCACGAGAATATCCTATACTAAGTCTTCTTTGTAGATATGATGTAGAAGCCTTTCCACTGGACACTATTATTTCACGAGCCTGGTTTAGTAACTCATCCTCATCTCCTAGATCTGCTTTTTCTGTGTCAAAGTCTGCTGAAAAGATAGCATCACTTCCAGCTTCTGTTGTGGTCAAGTTGATTTCACCCATCACTTCCTCAGCATATTGATCCGATAGGTATTTTACGACTTTCTTGACCTCGGTTTCTGTAATATATGCAGATTGCAAACGTTGAGGTTTGGACATCTCACCGCCTAGATATAGCATATCTCCTGCTCCTAGGAGTTTTTCTGCACCACCTGTGTCCAATATGGTTCTGGAATCGATTTGGGATGACACTTGAAGAGCAATACGAGTGGGTATATTTGCCTTTATAAGTCCAGTAATGACGTTCACACTGGGTCTTTGTGTGGATATTATCAAATGTATACCGATAGCACGACTCATCTGTGCTAGGCGAACTATTGCCGACTCTAATTCTCTAGGATAGGTTTGCATAATATCGGCTAGTTCGTCCAAAACTATTACGATATATGGCATTTGTTCAAGTTCTTCCTTTTTACTATCTTTGTCCTTTTTATTTGCTCTACTTGCTGAAAGGATTTTGTGATAAGAATCAATATCTCTAGCGCTATGATTTTGCAATATATCATATCGACGATTCATTTCTTTTGCTGCCCATTTTAAGGCTAGTATTGCTTTCTTTGCATCTGTAATAACAGGAGTAAGAAGGTGAGGGATTTTATTATAAAGTGTTAATTCCACTCTCTTTGGATCTATCATTATAAATTTCAATGCTTGTGGTGAATTTCGGAAGAGCAGGGAATTAATGATGGCATGTATGGTAACTGATTTTCCTGATCCAGTAGCTCCAGCTATGAGCATGTGAGGAGCCTTTGCGAGATTTGAAAAATGTGATTTTCCAGAAATGCCTTTTCCAAGTGATACAAGTAATGGTTTTTCTGATTCTCTATATTCATCAGATCCTAGTAGGGTAGCAAGGCCAACTGTTGTTTTTATTGTATTTGGTATTTCTATTCCCACGAGTGATTTTCCTGGTATTGGCGCCTCTATACGTATAGGGTGTGCAGCGAGTGCCAAGGCTAGGTCATTATTTAGTCCTATTATTTTAGAAAGCTTTACTCCTTCGGCTGGCTTCAATGAGTATCTGGTAACTGAAGGTCCGATAGATATTTCATCCATTTCTACGTCTATGCCAAACGTTTGAAGTGTTCGCTTTATAATATTTGCATTTGCTTTTATGTCTCCGGTTTCTGGTTTGCCTTTATCCTTTTCAAGTAAGGTCAATGGAGGTGCGATAAAGGGAACAGAGCTATATGAAGAATTCATCTTTATATCACTCTCTTCTTCCTTCCTTATTTTCTCTGGCTTTTTCTTGTCCTCATTTTCCTTGGCTATCTTTGCCTCAACATCAGTAACGGCTTTACTTATCTTTGCCTGAGATTCTTCTTCTTTATCTTCTATTTTTTCTAAATCCTCTTCGTCTTCTACCTTTATCTTTTTAAAGTATTTCCAAAACTTGAGGTTCTCAATGGTGAAGTGAACTTCAAATATTATCATTATTGATATAGCAATGAATGCTAGCAGTAGTATCACGGTTGGAACTGAGTCTATCGTCGATACTAAGGGTGTTGCGACCCATCTTCCAAATTTGCCACCCTCATTTGCTGACAAAAGATGAATCAATCCAAGTCCAGAGAAAAAGAAAAGAAAAATAGATACTATTTTTGATGTATTAAACTTTGTTTCTATACCCTTTAAAAAGGATATGGCAGTCATGATAAAAGTTACCGGTAACAAATAATATCCAAAACCAAACCATATTGTTAGGAAATTATAAATGATTTTACCAATGGGATCTGCCATATGCATAGGTGCCAATATGGATAATAATGCAAGTACAAAAAATAATATTGAAAAAATAGCTTGTAATGTTTCTCTCTTGATCTCACCCCTTATCTTTCCAGTGATATCATTGTTTCTTTTTTTAGTGGCCATAATAAATAATAATACCACAATAATGTACTATTGCTATTATGCCTGCAAGCGTGTCATGGCGAGAAAATGCCCTTTACAAAAGGACGTTGTCGTTTATATAATAAGACATAAGAGGGTTGAGATTTCTATGGGACAATAAGAGTAAAGGACGATAGTAACGTAAAAGACAATGAATAACATATTTAATAATCATAAGGACATAGGACTATTTAATAATGGTGATTATCTTGTGTTTTCTTTTAAAAAGACAGAAAAGATTGTAACAGCCATTTATCTTGTTACAGGTTTAATAAAAGACAATGAACCTATGAAGTGGGAATTGAGAGAGGGAAGTATGTCTATGCATTCTGTGATCATGTCTCTAAATGGTGCAGAAGTTGTTGATAAAAATAGATTGTTACAATCCTTCTATACACTGTCTATTCAGATGACTTCATTTTTGAATATCGCCATGATTTCAGGGCTTGTATCAAATATGAATTCTTCGATTATTATTTCGGAAATTACTGCATTGATTGAATATTTAAAGAAGCATGCATCTTCAGCGACGAGCTCGGCTGGGTATATTTTGTCTGATACTTTCTTTTCTACTGACACTACGTCTGATACAGGTACTAAAGGACATGGTATTTTGTCTAAATTACCTGATTCTGCTGGAGAGCCTAAAAGTAAGGTTATGATTGTTAAGGACAAAAAGGACAGTAGAAAAAATAGTATAATAAGTATATTAAAAAAGGACTCACAACTTACGATTAAAGACTTTGTAAAAGTCATTAATGATTGTAGTGAAAAGACCATACAAAGAGAGTTAATAGACCTTGTGGAAAAGGGTATAGTAAAGAGGAGTGGAGAACGTCGTTGGAGCACATATTCCCTAGCATAAATTTTTGACTTTTCTATGCATATCGTGTAGTATTCAATTGTGTATTCTAGTTTGATTATAACTAGTTATCCACAAGTTATTTTGCAGTATTTGCCTATCAGGGTATATAATGTTTGATAACGTACTTTGACAATTTAATTTCGTGTTTATTTTACCGAATTACTTATGCCTTTATTGTTAGTTAATTCTAGATATTCAGACTCATTCCCTTATAGCTTCTTTCTTCGCTTGTGTCGATAATATGAGCAAAGAAATTAGTGAAAGTTTTAGTTAGCTTTTATTAATAGTTAGTTAAGTTTTAACAATGGGTAATGGTATTTCAAATTATTATTATTAATCGAAATATTATTGCTTTAAAATTATAAAAATGAAAAAAATATTAATCGCAGGTGTTATCGCGTTGGCTGCAGTAGTTACTGTTTCAACAGTAAACGCCGCATTCGACAATAATCTAAGTGTTGGTAGTACAGGTGCAGACGTATCTGCTCTACAGACAGTATTGATGGGAAAGGGATTTGATATTCCTTCTATCAAGTCAGGTGCAGCAATGCCAGGTTACTTTGGACAGCAAACAAAGACAGCAGTTATGGCTTACCAAGCAAGTGTAAACGTTCCTACAACAGGTTTCGTAGGACCACTTACAAGAGCTGCTCTTAATAGTGCAGGTGGAACAACAGGAACAGTAGGTGGTACAACAGGTACAATCACAGTTCCATTCCCATGTCCAGCAGGATATAATCCTCCAGCTCCTTGGGTTTGCCCAACAACAGGGGGAACAACAGGAACAGGAGTTACAGCAGATGGAACTGATGGATCACTTTCAGTTACTACATCAAGTTTTGTTTCAACAGGTGCTTCTGTAAAAAAGGGTGAGACAAAGAATGTTGTTGCAGTAAAACTACAAGCAACAGCAGGACCAGTTAAGGTCACTCGTGTCGATGCTCACTTCTCTGTACGACCATGGTTGTTCTTCAGTACAGTTACATTAAAGGATTCAGCAGGAAATGTTCTGGCTACAAAGCCTTTGAGTAGTATCGCTGATGTAACAGAAATTTCAATTGGGTCTGACTACCTAGTAAGATTCGAAGGTCTAAACTTTGTTGTTACTCCAGGAACAAATCCTGACCTAGTGGTGGGCGTTTCTGTACTTTCATCTACAGATAAAATTGCTACAGGTGGAACAAGCGTTACTGCCAACATTACTTCAAATTCGATCAGAACCATCAATGGTCTAGGGTTCACTGATTCAGTTGGTGGTGTTGCTTTAGCAAGTCCACTTACAACAAGTGGAGCAGGTGCTTCAACATTCACACTAACCTCAACAGGTTCAGTTGCAGATATCTCAACAAGAATTAGTCCAAATGCTCCTGCTACACAAGCTACAGAGCCTATTTCAGCTACAGTAGCTACAAATGGTGTAGAGTTAGGAGTGTTCAGCCTAAAGTCTGCAAATTCTGCTTCAATAGTTAACAATCTGAAGTTCCAAGTTAACATAAATAGTGCAGCTTCAAAGACGGCTTACTTCAGCAATGTAAGACTGATGGTTGGTTCACAGAGCTATGGCGCGCTTACATTTGATACAGCTGGTCTAGCAACATTTACAAATCTAAATTTTGCTCTTCCTCTTGATCAGTGGACAGATGTAAAGTTGGTTGCTGACATGATAGCTACAACTACAGATGTTATAGCTTCATCAACTCTATTAGGCGCTTGGGTAGATGCTACTGATAGCACATACACAGCGGCTACTGTCGGAGGTCTAGCTATGTCAGGTGCTGCAGCAAGTAATCAGGTAAGTGTTAATACACTTTTGACAGTAAGTAGTGTATCACTAGGCTTGTCAGCTACTCCAGCTATAGTTGTTCAAGAAATCAAAGGATTATTGAATAGTAGTCAAACTACTGCAGCAAATGTTGCATATACATTCACTTTGACAAATAATAGTTCAAATAGTTTGTATGTTTCTTCAAATGTCGCAACATTGATTAATGCTACAACAACTTCTCCAGCAGCTAATGCGTCTTCTACAATCTCAACTATTGAGCCTGTAGCAGCAGTTGCAGGAGATGCTTCAGGATATTACATCCTTCCATCTTCAGGTGGCTCAAGAACATTCACAGTTTCTGGCATAATCCAGAAGTCTTCAGGAGGCCTACGATCTGAAAGATTAAGTATTACAAGTATCCAGTATGGAAATACAACAGCTGGTACAGGAAGTAATATTACTTCAGGTCTAGAGAAGTTAACTGTAGCAATTACTATTTAATAGTAGGTATTGTATAGTTGTTTCTCGTTCACTCCCCTCAACAGGTTAAAACGTTGAACAAAATACCACTCGGAAACGGGTGGTTTTTTGTTTATATAATTTTGTTTACTTTTTAACTTTTATATATTTGAATATTGTTTTCTGCGAAAATCCATATAATCATGCAATATTTATCCACAGATTCTTAAGAAGTAATAAATTTTTTGTGATTTTTACTATTTACACAAAAATATCAATTGATAATATGGGTTGATGGATAAAAAAGAGATAAACATTTTTCTAAAAAGTTTTGAATTACAATATTCTAGAACACTAGTCATTATTGATTTTGCAAATGTAGAAAAATGGAAAGATAATTTGGGTTGGAAAATTGGTATACAAGAACTTGCTAGACTTGTAAAAAACTTTACAAAAGGGGATAAGAAATTACGAAGATTTTACTATGGTTCTGATTATGGACCCAATGATAAGTCAGATTATATGAATGACTGGTCATATAATATCCTTGAAAGGGCAAAATCAAATGGATTTGAAGTAATAACCAAAAGGGTAAAATACATACACTCAACGCTGTCATTAAATGGGTTTATAAAAAAATGTGATCTCGATGTAGAAATGACGGTTGATATACTGAGTATGAAAGATGCTTTTGATCAGATCTTAATATTTTCTGGAGATGGGGATATAACATATGCACTACAATATCTAAAAAATAGTTTCAATAAAAAGATCTATGTATTTGGAGCCAGGAATAGTATAGGAAGAGAAATAATTGATGCCCTTAACCAGGGGATAATTTGTAAGGTTATATACATTGAAGATTTCCAATACCGATTAAATATGGACAGATTCAGATATAAGTAAATCAAAAATCTCCCCAAACGGGGAGATTTCGAATAAAATCCGGTGTAAGTTATTGCTTACTTTTACATAATATCATACGTCAAAATTTCATGCAAACAAAAAATTTAATATCTATCCCTCTAACCAGGTTAAAACGTTGAACAAAATACCACTCGGAAACGGGTGGTTTTTTGTTTATATAATTTTATTTACTTTTCCCCAATCTTGTTTCGCAACTATGTTAAAAGACCATTTTCTTTAGAATATCTTAATAACTGTTTGCTAGAGTGTTTGGATTATTGGAATAATTATTAAAGAGAATATGATTATAAAAAGTTTTATCAAGGATTTTATTAAATGGTTATCAATCAAAAGAAAAATAGATGATTTTAAACATACCCCACCTTTATTTAATGAAGGTGAAATTTGGTGGTGTAGTATTGGTGAGAATGTGGGAGTAGAAATCAGTGGGAAAGGTGATCACTTTAGAAGACCTGTTCTTGTTGTAAGAAAACTTGATCAGTATTCATTTATAGGGGTACCCATCACTAGTCAAAATAAAGTAGGAACATGGTATGCACATATAAAAGTTAAAAATAATGATAATTATGTTATATTATCCCAGATTAGACATATAGATTATAGGAGAATCGATAAAATCCTTTTTACTCTGGATATTTTGACATTTAATTATATTAGGACTGAAGTAGTAAATTTGATTAAGGGAGTATAATAAATCACCCGTCTCCAAAGACGGGTGGACGTGGCTCATGCCAAATATGTATATATACTATCAGACACCAAAACTCTGTCAAGCAAAAATATATAATTTTGTTTACTTTTAACTTTTATATATAAATTCTATTTTTGAAGATAATTCACATAATCGTGCCACTGTTATCCACAGATTCTTAAGAAGTAATAAATTTTTTGTAGTTCTAGCTCTTTACTTGAAATTCATAGTTGATAAAATATGCGAATGAAGATGATTAAAACAGAAAACAATTTTGCATTTATAGATAGTCAGAATTTAAATCTTGGCATACAGAAGCTTGGTTGGAAATTGGACTATAAAAGATTTAGGATATACCTCAAAGAAAAATATCATGTAGAAAGAGCTTATATGTTTCTTGGTTTTGTATTGTTGAATCAAGATCTCTACGATAGATTACAAAAATCTGGTTTTATACTTAAGTTTAAACCTACAATTCCAGATGCAAACGGTGAAATTAAAGGTAACGTTGATGCTGATATAGTTTTAAATACTTTGATTGAATTAAGTGATTATGATAAGGCAGTTATAGTATCTAGCGATGGGGATTTTTATTCTCTAATATCGTATTTGTATGGTAAAGATAAATTAGAAATAGTACTGAGTCCAAATATAGATGAATGCTCAAGTCTTTTAAAACAGACAGCGAAAGAGAAAATCAATTTTATGAATGATTTGAAAGATAAACTTGAGTATAAAAGAAAAACACCGCTTAAGGACGAAACCTTAAGAAGTGCTTTTCTCTAACGATACACCAATAGTGTAGCAGGTTATATATTCAGAAGTCAAGGTTAACGTTGAACAAAATACCACTCGGAAACGGGTGGTTTTTTGTTGCTTGTACATCTTTTTGTTAAAATGATACAATATAATTATTAATTATGAACACAAAAATAAATCAAAAATTTACTACTGAGGAATTGATTCTATATATACTAAATAAATTAGAACCAGAGAAAAGTGATAAAATCCGCTTGAATAAACTAGCTTTTTTTGTTGAATTTGCTTTTTTTCATAGATTTAATCAATTACTTAGTAATGCAGAATATGCTGGTATTGATCTTGGTCCTGTAATTAATAATTATGATGATATTCTTAAAAATATGCAGAAAATGGATCTTATTAGAATAGATGGTTATAAAATAAGGCCTTTAGTATCTCCATCCGTTACTCTCTCTTCAGAACAAAAGGTTTTTATTGATAATATAATTGAACGATATTCAACATTATCAAAAGAAGTCCTGATAGGTATTTCTCATTTGACAGATGCTTATAAAATTACCACTAAAGATGAAAAGGTAATGGGTAATAAAATAGACAAAAGACTAGCCTTGCTTGAAACATTTCTATTGGATGATGAGACTGAAAACTTGGTTAATGAAGATGAATTACCAATTATAGATCGTTCAAAACTTGTTCCTTATGCCATTAGATAATTCTTACAAAATCTTTTTTGAAAGAAGATTTCAAAAAATTCTAGATGGCTTGCCAGAAGATATTAGAGGTGCTTTTCAGGCAAAAATGAGTTATTTTCAAGGCAATCCAAATCATCCAAGTTTAAATACTAAAACATTAACAGTTAGTTCAAAAAGATTAAAAGAATTAGGCGTTGATCAAATATATGAATTTTATATAAATCGAAAAGATTACAGATGTATTTTTTACGTGATTCATGATACAAAAGAAATTATTATTGCATATATTGGTAATCACACACAAGTAAAAAATAAGTTTTAATTCCCCCCCTCAACAGGTTAAAACGTTGAACAAAACACCACTCGGAAACGGGTGGTTTTTTGTTTATATAATTTTATTTACTTTTCCCCAATCTTGTTTCGCAAATATGTAAAAAGACCATTTTCTTTATATTTTCTTAATAACTGTTTGCTAGAGTGTCAAAATTATTAAGATAATAAGAAAAAATATGTTAGAGAAAATACAAACAGAAGTAAATTATGCATTTATTGATAGCCAAAATCTAAATCTAGGCGTTAGAGATCAGGGCTGGACTTTAGATTTTAAGAGATTTCACTTGTATCTCAAGGATAAATTTCATGTAGAAAAAGCCTTTCTATTTATTGGTTACTTTCCTGGAAATGAAAAACTGTATACATCTTTGCAGAGTCATGGATATATATGTGTATTTAAACCGTCAATGTTATTACCAGATAAAAAAGTAAAAGGTAATGTTGACGCAGAATTGGTTTTGCATACAATGATTCAATTTAATGCATTTAGTAAAGCAATTATTGTGACAGGCGATGGTGATTTTTACTGTTTGATCGAATATTTACTTAGCTAACAAAAGTTTAAAAAAGTGCTTATACCTAATAAGAATAGGTATTCCGGATTATTGAAAAAATTAAGTACCCAAGATAACAATATTCTTGATTTCATCACAGATAAAAAAGCAAAATTACAATATGTTTCGGTCTCGATTGAGGCGGATAATGAAAAAGGCTCTCAGTGGGACGTAACCCAAAAAGAACCTCTTTCATCGTGATGTATAAATCGTATCATAAGGCGATATTTGATGCAATAGATGCGGTTACTTTAGCGGACTTTTTAGTGTTCCTCCATACCTATTAGCCTAAAACGTTGAACAAAACACCACTCGGAAACGGGTAGTTTTTTGTTTATATAATTTATTTACTTTTTAACTTATATATATTTGAATATTGTTTTCTGCAAAAATCCATATAATCATGCAATATTTATCCACAGATTCTTAAGAAGTAATAAATTTTTTGTGATTTTTACTATTTACACAAAAATATCAATTGATAATATAGATGTATGGAAGAAATCACGAAAAAGCGATATGCATTTATTGATGTTCAGAATACTGAAGGTACTGTAAATCAGTTACTAGATTTTTCTATTGATTGGAGTAAAACATATCAATATTTAAAAGAACATTGGAAGTGTAATGAGATCTTTTTCTATTCAGGAATTCAAAAGAGTAATGTCAATAAGATTAAAGAATATGAAAGTCTTTTGATGTTAGGTTATAAAATGAGAGTGAAAACATATTCAATATATAAGAATCAAGATACTATTGTTAAAATTAACTGTAATAAATGTAATAATGAGATAAGCCATAAAATCGATAATGGGACAAGATGGAAATCAAACTGTGACGTAGAGTTTTCTGTGGACGTAGAAAATAATATAAGAAATGGATCAGAATTCCTATTTTTTACTGGTGATGGTGATTTTGAATATCTAATTAGAGATGTGGTCAATAAAGGAATCAAGGTTTACATAATTTCAAGTGCAAAAAAGACATACATAAGCAATAGATATTATATTTCTCGTTTTTCAACAAAATTGAGGGATCTAATCGCTGAAAAAAGAGGAATGGTTGATTTCCTAGATATTAATGATTGGAAGAATAGAATTTATCGAAGTTAATAAATAGATAAAGGAAAACGCCATACAGGCTGGCGTTTTCTAATGATTCTATTAGTTTATCAGATATATCCATGCTGTCAAGACAAATTTAATATCTATCCCTCTAACCAGGTTAAAAAGTTGAACAAAACACCACTCGGAAACGGGTGGTTTTTTGTTTATATAATTTTGTTTACTTTTCCCCAATCTTGTTTCGCAACTATGTAAAAAGACCATTTTCTTTATATTTTCTTAATAACTGTTTGTTAGAGTGTCAAAATTATTAAGATAATAAGAAAAATATGGAAGAAGAAATATTAAAAGTAGAAAAAGACACTATGCAGATAGAAGAAAAGACCCGAATAAATATAGCCTATATTGACGCGACAAATTTAGATAAAGCATTAAGAAATCAGCTGGGATGGAAAATTGATTATAAAAGATTTAGAGTGTGGCTTAAGGAAAAATATGATGTAAGGCGGGCATATATTTTTATCGGGCTTATCCCTAAGTACAAAGATCTTTATACTTTTCTTCAGTCGTGCGGCTTTGAATTAGAGTTTAAGGACGTAATATATGCAGGTGGAATAGCAAAGGGTAATTGTGATTCTGACTTGTTGATGAAAGCTAGTAGCGATTATTATATTGGAGGTTTAAACAAAGCAGTAATAGTTGCAAGTGATGGCGACTATGCTCCATTAGTTAAAGTCCTGCTTGGTGGTAATAGACTTGAGGTTATACTTTCTCCAAGCACTGTTGATAAATGTTCAATCCTTCTTAAAAGAACCAACGCACCGATTACATATATAAATGATCAACGTTCAATACTCGAATTAAAGGATAATAGCGAGATATTGACCTCCTTAAATGAAAAAGCCCCCGATGTGGACAAAACCACATTAGGGTCTTCTTCGTAGTGATATTTATATACTAACAAAACCATTTTTTCTTGTCAAATTTTTATGGATTCTATGAAGTTTCGTGTGGTGGATAACTAATGAAAATGTCATCCCCTACCAAAGTAGAAATGTAATCCCTCTAACCTGTTTAAAAAGTTTTTGTTTTATTTATTATTATCTATATGATATTATATAATCATGGTAAATCCTTTTGATAAAACATTTTTTAAATTTGTAATTGGTTTCTCAATCATTTTAAGTATGAGCTTCACTATCTTATTTTTTGTTAATAAATATGAGGCATCTATTGGAGAGGGCATGACAGCATCAAAAAGCTTCACTCCAATAAAAAAATAATTTTTTCCTTGTTAAAGATAAAGAATAAGCCGTAAAATATAATACGGTTTTTCTTTTTAATTTGTTTATGTTCTAATGCTGTTTTTTGCGATTTTCTTTATAATTTCTTAATAACTTTTTTGTACTATCTTCATATTATTATTTAATCAAAACTAATTATGAAGAAAAAATATATTTTTAGTGTTTATTTGGCAATTATAATGGCTCTAGGGGTTATGAGTCCGCAGTATTTGTATGCAGAGACTTATGTTAGAGCTGGGGATCTTGATAATGGTGGAGTGTGGAATAAGGCTGGCAGTCCTTATATAATAGAGGATGATATTAGGGTCACAAATGGTAATGTTCTAACTATTGAGTCAGGAGTTAGTGTAATCTCAGTATCATCTAGTGATTATAATTCAGCACCGTATGCGATTACATTTGATGGTGGTGATCTGAATATCAGTGGTACGGCAGACGAGCCAGTCAATATTCAAGGTCTATATGGTATTTACTTTGTACATTCAAATTCGACTATTGAAAATGCGATATTTGATAATTCTTTTTTGAATTTTAATCAAAGCACCAGCACAATATTAAATTCAATTATAAAAAATGCAATGTGGGGCATATTTGCTAAGGGAAGTCGTATTGCCATAGAAAATAGTAAAATATTAAATAATACATACGGTATAAGCTCAAACAAATATGTTGTAGGTCCAGTATTGATGTATCAGCAGGACAAGGGTTTACCAGATTCCTCTAATGGTATTGGTGGCATCGGAAATGCATTGAGTGATATGAATGAAATCCTCATCGATACAACTCAAAATGGAATTTCAATAAGGAATTCCGAAATAGTTGGAAATACAAAATACGGAATATACAATAAAACGTTAAATCCGGTGTCTGCGGAGAATAATTGGTGGGGCGCAGAAACAGGTCCGAAAACAAGCACATCGAGTAATGGAGATATGGTATATGGTCTCGTAAATTATTCTCCTTGGAAAGAAAAACTTGTTGAAGAAGTGCCGTGTTGTTCTAATGTTCTATTTATCCCCGGCATAGAAGCAAGTAGACTTTACAGAGATGTCAAACAGTACTTAGGCACAACAACTGAACAAATGTGGGAGCCTTATGGAAACTCTCACGTAAAAGATCTTTCTTTAAGTGAGACTGGGTATAGTATTGATAAAACAGTATACACAAAAGATATTCTGGATTCTGCATATGACTTAAAAGATATATATATGAGCTTTGTCACCATGATGAATGGTGTGGTTGCGGACAAAACAATAAATCAATGGCTAGCCTACCCTTATGATTGGCGTATGAGTACTGAAGATATTGCTCTTGGTTTGACCAAACTTTCTACAACAACGGTATCTTTAATAGAATCTGTAGAGAGTCTCGCAAAGAGTTCTAAAACTGGAAAAATAATAATTATTGCTCATAGTAATGGAGGCCTGGTTGCGAAATCTTTAATCAAGGCACTTGAAGATAAGGGTGAATCAGGATTAGTAGAAAAAATAATAAATATAGCTGTTCCAGAACTCGGTACACCGAAGGCGATTCTCAGTATGCTTCATGGTTATGACCAGTCCATAGCGGGAGGAATTATCGCTTCAGAAAAGACTGCTAGAAACTTATCACAAAATATGCTCGGTGCTTATGGGCTATTGCCATCAAGAAAATTCTTTGAAATAAATCCAATAAAAGTAATTTCAGATAATTATAGTGGTTCTAAGTTATTGGCATCAACCTATGATGCAATGAAAAGCTTTTTACTCAACGGTCCATTTTCAATGAAAAAGTCTAAGGATACTAATATTCCATTATCTCTAAATGAATTTATGCTTAGTAAAGCAGACTCACTTCATTCTTCAATAGACTATTGGAAACCTGCTAGTACCACCAGAACTTTGTCATTATTTGGATGGGGGCTTCCGACTTCTGATGGAGTGTTGTATGAAAAAGATGACCATTGTAAGTATGATACAGATTGTGCTGTGTCATATATTCCAACAGTTACAAAGAGGGGAGATGGAACGGTGCTTGTTGATAGTAATTCAAATATATCAGATAGATCATTGTTTATAAATCTAAAATTATTTAATGATGATACAAAAAATGAAGTAAATCACGCAGATGTATTGGAGGCTCCTCCTGCACTTGATTTTGTAAAGAAAGAAATATCAAATACTCAAAAAAATAATGATTATGGTAAATACATAACTGATACAGAGCCGATCGATACAGAACGATGGCTAACGCTGAAGATATTTTCACCTGTAGATATTGATGTTTATGATAAAGAGGGGAATCATACGGGTAGAATAGAAAACAATAATATTAACTTAAAGCCTTATGAAAGTAAGATACCAAACAGTTATTATAATGAATTTAGTGGTAAAAAAATTGTAATATTACCTTATGACAATGATTATCAAATGGTTTTAAAAGGAAATGATGCTGGGGCTGTAATAATAAAAGCTGAAGTAGAACAGTATGAAACAGTGATCGCATCCACTACATTTTCGGAAATGCCTGTTACTCCATTAACAAATATTGAACTAATAATTTCAACATCTACAGATTCATTTTCTACATCATCTGTAATGAATATGGATATTGATGGCGATGGGATAACCGACTTTGTGAATCATTCAAATGAATATTTTGGCTCGACTACTCTGGGTGCAATCGCTGATTATGTTACTTATATAGAGTCTATTAGAAAAGCAATTCTTTCGCTTGGATTAAATCCAAAAGAAGAAAAAAGATGGTTAGATAAAATCGATAAGATCAATAAAGACTTTGAAAAGAAAAATTATAAAAAAGCACATAAATTAATTAAAAAGTTATCAAAAGAAAAGTTCAATAAAAGGAATCTTACTGAAGCACAAAGACAGGCTATTCTTGACTTTTTTGATAAAACACTAGATGAATTCGAAATGGTGGTTAGGAATAAATAGTGATATAGACAATATACATGATTATATAGATAACATATATAATCACATACGATATCACGTACGATATTGACCTATGTGTAATTATTATGCTAATGTTGTATTTATAAGGCCAGAGACAGAAGGTATGGGTAAAACCCAATAATATCCTTCCGAGGTTTTCAACTCTCTTAGTTGGATAAAACCCTCTATATCCTTATGGTAAAGGTCGTAGATTATTAATATTTTTAGCTGAAAATAAATGGCTCGAACAAAAGTAGAAAAGAAGGAGATACTTGAAAAATTAGAAAAGATTGTTAAGGATGCGAAATCCATGGTCTTTGTAAATTTTCATGGCATGAATGTGGGGGATACTACTCAGGTGCGCCGAAAATTGAAAAGTGAAAAAGTAGGTTTCTTTGTGTCAAAGAAGTCTCTAACAAAGATGGCTCTGGATTCTAAAAAGATTGAGGGTATTCTACCAGAACTTGAAGGAGAAGTTGGTCTAGCTTATGGTGAAGACCTAATAGCTCCGGCTCGTGAGATATACGAGTTCCAAAAGAAACACAAGGGAAGTATTTCCATTCTAGGAGGTGTCTTTGAGGGAAAGTATATGTCGAAAGAAGAGATGATGGGTATCGCTTTGATCCCTTCACAGAAAACTCTTTATGGAATGTTTGTCAATGTCATAAATTCTCCAATTCAAGGATTTGTTGTGGCACTTGATCAAATAGCGAAGAAGAAAGTTTAGTAACTTGAAAAATGAGGCTCGACACGGTGAGGGAGACTTTATTTTTTCTAGCGAAAGCGTAAAAAAATAAAGTGCTCCCGAGCGCAAGTCGGCGAGCCCATTTTTCCAAGAGTCCAATTTTTCTAAACATTATTATAAAAATTATTAAATTAAATAAATTATTAAAATGGAACCAACACCAGTAGAGATTCCAGCAAAGTTTAAAACTCTTGTTGAATCAATTGAAAAGTTATCAGTATTAGAATTAAATGAGCTTGTAAAACTTCTTGAAAAGAAGTTTGGAGTATCAGCAGCTGCGACAGTATCAGCTGCTCCAGTAGCTACCGCAGCAGCAGAGGAGAAGAGTACAGTAGCAGTACACCTTGCTTCAGCAGGTGAGCAAAAAATAGCAGTTATTAAGGTTATAAAGGAGGCATTAGCTCTTGGACTAAAGGAAGCTAAAGACCTAGTAGACGGAGCTCCAATATTGGTCAAAGATGCAATGAAGAAAGAAGACGCAGACGCACTAAAGAAAAAGATTGAGGAAGCTGGAGGAAAGGTTGAATATAAATAAATTCAACACAATCACAGAGAACTGCCGCAAGGCAGTTTTTTGTTGGTTGTGCATATATGGCGTCTATTCTTACAAGATATAAACCTATAAGATTTCCATTGGAATATTGGCTGAAAACTGATATAATTCCAAAACATAATAAAAAATATATGGAAATTCTAGCAAAACTTTTTGGAAGTTCGACCAAGGTTAAGTTGATGAGATTTTTTCTTTTTAATCAAGAATCTGTGTATTCAATGTCGGACATTGTGATAAGAATGAGATCTCCACAAAAGGATGTAAGAAAAGAGATTGATACATTGATCAATGTTGGTTTGATAAAAAAGAAGGTAGTTTCTAAAGATATTACGATTAAAAAAAATAAAAAGTCTATTGTAAAAAAGACTCAAGAAGATGGTTATACACTTGATTCTAAATTTCCTTATTTACAAGCTTTAAAAACCTTACTTATTACTGTAAGTCTAAATGCTGATGATAGTCTGGTCAAAAAGTTTGCTGGTACTGGCAGATTGAAGTTGTTCATAGTATCTGGAGTTTTTATACAGGAATGGGATACAAGAGTTGACATGCTTATTGTTGGAGATGATCTAAATTTTAATAAAATAGATTCTGTAATAAAGGTTATCGAATCAGAAATAGGTAAGGAGATTACATATTCAGCATTTGAGACTACTGACTTTGAATATAGATATGGTATGCACGATAGATTGATACGCGATATTATGGATTTTACTCATGTTACCTTGGTAAATAAGTTAGAAAATATAGAAAAATAAGCAAATCAGTATCCACAGAACTTGTAATATTTTAAAATATTTGTGTTATAATTATGACTATTAACCGTTATTAATTATTAATTAGTAAATAAAAAATATGAATTTTGTAGAAAATTGGGGTGGAGTATTTACTCAGTCATTACAAAGTATTTGGTATGGCGTGTCAGACTTCGTGCCTGTACTTGTGATTGCAATAATAATATTTGCAATCGGTTGGGTTCTAGCTTCTCTTATTGAAAAGCTTGTAGAAGGCGTTTTCAAAACTCTTAAGGTAGATGCCGCTCTAAAGAGTGCGGGATTGGAGGATGTAGTAAAGCGTTCAGGATACAATTTGAATTCTGGTCGTTTTGTGGGATCACTAGTGAAGTGGTTTGTTATAGTGGTCTTCTTGATAGCGTCTTTTGATATACTTGGTTTGAAACAAGTAAATGTATTTCTAAGTGATGTAGTTTTGTCATATCTACCTCAGGTTATAATTGCAGTTCTTGTCCTTATGGTTTCTGTGGTTATTGCTGAGGCTGTACAAAAATTAGTCATTGCATCTGCAAGAGCTGCTCATGTTAAGTCGGCAGTTCTACTAGGTACCATTTCAAAATGGGCTATTTGGATTTTCGCAGTCTTAACAGCATTGTTCCACCTAGGAATAGCACCTGCACTAATTCAGACATTGTTCATGGGTATTGTAGTCGCAGCAGCTCTTGCCGCAGGACTAGCATTTGGTCTTGGAGGAAAGGAGGTTGCCGGTAGAATGTTGGAGAAGACGATTCATACAGTTTCTGATAAGGAGTAATATTTTATAGATTTTGAAAGAACAAGCACTCGAAAGAGTGTTTTTTCTATTAGACTATTGACTTTATTTTGCCCTTCATATAAGATACTCACTACACAGAAATATGTTAAAAAACTTCAATTTTAAACGGCAATAATTACGCTTTAATAGAGTGTAGAGATTGTCCGTCAAAAAGACGGTTTTTTTGTAAAAAATCTGGGGTAAAACCTAGATAACTGAACGACTGACACATTGACAATTTAATACCTCAACAATTTCAACAATCAGGAGGTTGTTGGGGAAAAAAGGTAATACTAGGATGTGTATATATTATGAGGGTTTTTTCGAATATATGCATTGAATAGTAAGTTGTAAGTTGTAGACAAATAATTGTGGTTTTTAGATTTCCTAATGGGAAATTTAAGAGTATATGGTGGATGCCTTGGCTTCTAAGAAGCGATGAAGGACGTGGCGTGGCGACGATATGTTTCGGGGAGGTGCCTAGCAACCTTTGATCCGAAAATTTCCGAATGAGGAAACTCTCTGACTTCGAGTCAGAATTAACACGCTTGACGTGTTAATGCACACCCAGGGAAGTAAAACATTTCAGTACCTGGAGGAATAGAGACAAATATGTATTTCGTGAGTAGCGGCGAGCGAAAGCGAAAGAGCCCAAACTCAACCTTAATCGTATTATGGGACGCAGTTTATTCTGTTGTCTTGTAATGCGATTAAGGTTGGGGGTTATAAGGTGAGAACGTACCATTTATGGTAGGAAAGTTACAAAATTTTTTGATAGAAGAATCTGCTGGAAAGCAGAGCCCCAGAAGGTGATAGCCCTGTAGTCGAAATCAAAAAATCTTTCTTGTTCTTATTCTTGAGTACCTCGAGACACGAATGGCTCGGGGGAATTTGCCGGAACTAACCGGTAAGGCTAAATATTCTAGAAGACCGATAGTGAACTAGTACCGTGAGGGAAAGGTGAAAAGCAGCCCGGTAAGGGCGATGAAATAGACCTGAAACCATATATTTACAAGGAGTAGAAGAGGTAGCAATACCTCGACTGCGTGCCTATTGAAGAATGAGCCAACGAGTTGATGCATGTTGCAGGCTAAGCGCGAGAGCGTGGAGCCATAGGGAAACCGAGTGTGAATAGCGCGTTAGTAGTATGCATCAGACCCGAAGCCAGATGAGCTTGCCTTGAGCAGGTTGAAGTTTGTCGAAAGACAGATGGAGGACCGAACGCTAAAGTTGTGCAATTCTTTGCGATGACTTGAGGTAAGGAGTGATAAGCTAATCGAATCTGGTAATAGCTGGTTCTCTCCGAAATAGCTTTTGGGCTAGCGTTGAACGTACCCCTCTGGGGTAGAGCACTGGAAGGTCTCGACAGGTCGAAAGATCACGAGACCTATCAAACTCCGAATACAGAGGATTAACTATTCAGCAGTTAGACGGTGGGGGCTAAGCTCCATACGTCAAAAAGGAAACAGCCTAGATCTCCATTTAAGGTCCCTAAATTCATGTTAAGTACGCTTAAGGTGGTTGAATTTCTCAAACAATGAGGATGTTGGCTTAGAAGCAGCCATCATTTAAAGAAAGCGTAACAGCTCACTCATCGAGAGATTCTGCGCCGCAGATAATCGGGGTTAAACATGATACCGAAACTGAGGATGTGCTTTTGCTTCGGCAAGAGTACGTGGTAGGAGAGTATTCTAATCTGCGTTGAAGGCAAAGGCGTGAGCCATGCTGGAGCGTTTAGAAGTAAGAATGTTGGCACAAGTAACCACAATGCGGGTGAGAATCCCGCACGCCGAAAGAACAAGGTTTCCTTGGCTATGAAAATCAGCCAAGGGTTAGTCGGGCCTAAGGGGATGGTGAAAACCGCACCCGATGGACACATGGTTAATATTCCATGACTTTTATGTAGAGTGACGGAGTGACGAAGTGCAGTATATGACGCTCATTATTGGATTTGAGTGCATGCTATAGGGGATTGACACAGGAAAATCCGTGTCGTGTCTTTAATGACAATTCCGAGTAGAGTGTAAAGGTAGGGGTTCGCCCTTATTTATGTCGTAAAGCGCGCTTCCGAGAAAAACTTCTAAACTTATCTATATAGAAACCGTACCGCAAACCGACACAGGTGTTCAGGTCGAGTAGACCAAGGCGAACGAGTGAGAGGTCTCCAAGGAACTCGGCAAAAAATCAGCCGTAACTTCGGAATAAGGCTTGCCCTTCGCAAGAAGGGCCGCAGCTAAAGTATCTCTGGCAACTGTTTATCAAAAACACAGCTCCCTGCGAACTCGTAAGAGGATGTATAGGGGGTGACACTTGACCAATGCCCGAAGGTCAAATATCGACGTTGTATTGTCGCAAGATGATATGGTGATTGATATAAGCCCGGGTGAATGTCGGCCGTAACTATAACGGTCCTAAGGTTCTGAGTTTGTCTTCGGATGAACTCAGACGGACTAGGACTGTTATATAGCAAAAGTGATTCGTTTTTAGATAAATTAGATTAAAATATTACATAAACAAGCTACCTGCATATGAGTAATCATATGCTGAGTCCATTGCAGTTAAATAGAGACCAACACTGCACATCCGATCTCCGTAAGGAAAGGATGAAGATAGAGTCCATCTGTGCTTAAAGGAATAGATGAGCGAAATTCCTTGTCAGGTAAGTTCTGACGCGCACGAATAGTGTAATGTCTGGAGAACTGTCTCGGAGACTTGCTCGGTGAAAATACAATATCGGTGAAGATGCCGATTACCTACAGTTAGACGAAAAGACCCTAGAAGCTTTACTGCAACTTGATTTTGACTATATGTTTTTTATGCGTAGCGTAGATGGGAGGATTTGAAGTTTTCTTTTCGGAGAAGATGGATCCGCAAGTGAAATACCATTCTTAACAAATATATATTCTAACCTCGACGGCAAAAACGACGAGAGACAGAATCTGGCGGGCAGTTTTAGTGGGGCGCTATCCTCCTAAAAAGTAACGGAGGAGTTTATTAAGGTCAGCTAGGCGCGAATGGAAACCGTGCCGATAGTGTATAGGCATAAGCTGGCTTGACTGTGAGACGTACTTGTCAAACAGATGCGAAAGCAGAACTAAGTGAACCGACCTTACGCATTAGACGCGGGGGAAGATTATCGGATAAAAGCTACTCTAGGGATAACAGGCTGGTTGTGCCTAAGAGTTCATATCGACGGCACAGTTCGGCACCTTAACTCTTGACTTAAACATCAGGAAACATCGGGGTGCCTAGAACAGTAATGTTCTAAGTTCTTTGCACTATTAAATTTAAGTGGCAAAGTTCAAATATTTGGCTTATAACGGTGGACTCCATAAACAAGCTATTGTGTCATTATAAAAATGATATAATAAAATTTATATGGACAATACCGCGGGAAGTCTATCTCAAATACAAAAATCAGTAATTATTGGATCACTATTAGGTGATGGGTATTTAAGAATCGTTCCAGGTAGAAAGAATGCCTTTTTGGAAGTGAATCATTCATTTTCACAAAAGGATTATGTAGACTGGAAATATTCAATACTAAAAGATATTACTGTAAGTGCTCCAAAGAAGCGTGTCATAGATAAAGTAAGAGTTGCTTATCGTTTTTATACGAGACAGCATCCTGAAATTACTGAGTTATATAAAATGTTTTATAAGAATGGTGTAAAAATCATTCCAGATAATCTTAATATAACTCCGCTTTCATTGGCAGTGTGGTTCATGGATGATGGTAGTAAATGTAGAAAAACTGATGTTTATTTAAACACTCAGCAATTCAATCATTGTGATCAATTAAAATTAATTGATTTGCTTAAGAAATTTAATCTTGAAGCTCGACTAAATAAGGATAAAATATATACCAGAATACGGTTTATAAAATCTAGTTTACTAGAGTTTAAAAGATTGATTAACGAATACATTATTCCATCTATGAAATATAAAATTGAGATATGACCCTGTAGAGACTTGATCTTAACTGATCAGAGTGTGGATAATATCTATGCTAACACGCCGAACTCCATAAAATGATTTATGGATGAAGATATAGTCCGATCCTTCTGGTAACAGAAGAAAATACGACAGCGATGTCGGCTCAACTTATCCTGGGGCTGGAGAAGGTCCCAAGGGTTTGGCTGTTCGCCAATTAAAAAGTTACGCGAGCTGGGTTCAGACCGTTCAGAAGTGAATGGTCGAAAGACGCTAATATAGCCTATTAGCGCAAGGATTTATTGACTGTTGAACAGTCTGAATCACTTCGAGTTTTTCGTTTGAAATAATTATGAGCGCAAGAGCTCATATAATAAAAGAATAGGAAGTAGAACAATCAAATCACGGCGGTCATGTGTAGTAATACATTTTGATCAAGTCGATTAGTATCGGTGGACCCCGTAAAAGGGTTATACCGAGGGAAGGTTGTAGGTTTTGTAGAGGAATATGATTGAAAACGTAGTAGCATATCGGCAATGCACCACCCCCTGAAGGTGGGGACGTACGCTCGACCCGTAACGCGTTTTCAATCGCCTCTTTTACAAAACTTATAACCACCCGTAGAGACTAAACATCGACATTCCAAGACGCGCAAGCGAAAAGGAATATGCTATAGTCCAATGCAATGAGTAATCATTGAAAACATGCGTGAGACAGGTTGGTCTCCTATCTACTGTAGGCGTTGATTCTTGAGGGGATTTGACTCTAGTAAAGTATTGCTACTTCACAAAGTAATTTGTGATGACAATGTGGCTAATAACGGTGGAATCTTAATTCGTCTGTTTCGTTGATAACTTTCATTGCTCTAGTCCAGCCATGAGAGTACAATAGTGTTATTATCAATAATACTTGAGGACCAGAAATAATTAAGACAATACCGTGGGAAGTCGATCTAATATTCATTTAGCGTATATTGCAGGATTTCTTGATGGAGATGGAAGCTTAATGCTTCAGATCAAGAAACGAAAAGATGGAAATAAATCTAAATTCAGATTTATGCCAACAATTTGTTTTTATCAAGATACTCGGCATGAAAAGAATCTCTATTGGATTAGAGATGTCTTGAAAATTGGTTATTTATCAAAAAGAAATGATGGAATGACTGAACTTCGAATAAATGGTTATAAACAAGTAAGAGATATTCTACAAAGTTTATCACCACATATTAAGTTTAAGAAAATTCAAGCAGATGCTTTGAAAAAAGCATGTGATATTCTATTAAAAACAGAACTTAAACTTCTAAATAAAATACAATTAACTAAAATTGTCGATCTAATCTTAGTAATTCAGAGTGAGAATTATGTTACTAAGAAAAAGAAAACAAAAAGTGAATTGTGTCAGATATTAAATTTGACCCCGTAACGACTTGTTTCTCTGCTCTATGTAGAGAAACGGATGTGCACATATCTGGAAAGTTTTTTCAACTGAATGAAAAAACAGGATTGTGCGCATAATACGCCAACACCCGAAGCGAAGGCAGGGTGAAGATATAGTCTGTGCTCCTAGTGATAGGGGAATAACGCGACGAGAGGACCGAGTTGAACTGACCTCTGGTCTGACTGCTGTTCTACCAAGAGCATCGCAGTGTAGCTATGTCGGGAATGGATAACTTCTGAAAGCATCTAAGAAGGAAGCCAGCCCCAAGATTAGGAATCGTTTGAGACCCGTAAGAGATGATTACGTTGATAGGCTTTAGGTGTACGCATAGTAATATGTTGAGCCGAGAAGTACTAATCCGTCGATCCTATTAGGAAATTTAAGAACCACAATTACTTGTCTATAACAACACAACAATATAAAAAGTTACCTTGATAAATATGTAAAAGCAGAAGTTTTTCTAGTAAAAGCTTTTAAAATAAATTGAATTTTTTGTTCTGGTGGTTTGGCGCTGTGGAAACACCCGTTCTCATTCCGAACACGGAAGTGAAACGCAGTTGCGGCGATGATACTCGTATGAAGGGGAAAGTAGCTAGCCGCCGGTACAAAGTATTTAATTTATAGAAAATTGAGACTTACTCATCGTGTCGAGTCTAATTTTGTTATTTTTCTTATTCTGCTATACTTAACTTATGTCATCATGGTCATCTAGAAGAAAATTAGCCTTTATTCTTTTCGGATTTATTGTTCTGATTATATTTGTCGCATCTATCTATTTTTTATTTATCTATAAAGTACCAGCGTGTACAGATGGGATAATGAATGGAACAGAAACTGGGGTTGATTGTGGAGGATCATGTGTAAAACTTTGCCAAAATTCTTTCTTGCCTCCAAATATTGTTTGGGGTGGAGCAAAGTTTGAAAAGGTTACAGATGAGCTATATAATGTTGCCGCACTAATTTCCAATCAAAATATTAATGGTGCCGCTACTGATGTACCCTACAGGATATCATTGTATGATGATAGGGGAATTTTGATTAAGAATAGGGAAGGTAAGGTCACATTGTATCCACATAGGAATTCTCTTGCTTTTGATTCTGCTATAAACGTTGGTAAGAGAGTACCTGCGAAAGCAATTTTTGAATTTCTGCAGGCGCCAGTCTGGTTCAAGTCACACGATGCACTTGATGGTATAGCAATAATAAATAAGAAATATACAGATGATAATAATTCTTCTTCACTAGAAGTGACACTAGAGAATAGAACATTATTTCCTTATGAAGATATTTTAGTATCTGTTGTCCTATATGATAAGGATGGTAACGCTATAGGCTTTTCTAAGACAATAATTGATTCAATTGAAGCAAAGAACGGTAGAGTTACAGCACCCTTTACTTGGCCGATTGATAGAAAGGGAGCAGTCACTTCCATAGAAGTAATTCCAATAATTTCACCAACAGCTGATCGTTAGTATGAAAAACACAATATTTTCTTTTTTTAATAACTATAAACTCAAGGAAACAGAAGAGAAAAATGGTATAGATTGGATTTTATTCCTAGCCACACTTCCTCTATTGGGTGCTGGCCTTATGACCATGAATTCCTTTACTGGTGATGGTACTTTTTTTAATAAGCAACTCGTATGGATTATTATTTCTATAACACTTTTTTTTATTTTAAGTTTTATAGATTTTAGGTTCTTAAGAAAAACATGGATTTCGGTTACCTTATTTATATTTTCTTGTTCGGCTCTAGCGATTCTTTTTGCGGTTGGTAAGGTTACAAACGGCGCTATTTCATGGTTTAATTTTGGTATAATTTCTTTTCAACCATCTGATGCAATTAAATTGGTGGTAATAATTATACTTGCTAAATATTTTTCACGGCGACATATAGAAATTGCAAATGTGAGGCATATTATTGTCTCTGGGTTTTATGCATTTGTAATATTCGCATTTGTATTGGTGCAGCCTGACTTTGGATCTGCAATCATTATATTTTTTATTTGGCTTGGTATGGTTCTTGTATCTGGTATATCAAAGAAACATTTATTTGGTATGGCATTCATCGGTGTGATACTTTTTAGTTTTGCATGGAATTTCGGTTTTCAAGATTATCAGAAAAACAGAATAATGAATTTTATCAATCCTCTCGCAGATATTCATGGCACTGGTTATAATGCGAATCAGTCTGCAATAGCCGTTGGTTCAGGACAAATAATCGGGAAGGGAGTTGGATACGGTACACAGTCACGCTTAAAGTTTCTTCCTGAATATCAGACTGACTTTATTTTTGCTGCTTTTGCAGAGGAATGGGGATTTGTTGGCGTGATAATTTTGATGTCATTATTTGTTGTAATAATATGGAGAATAATGCGCAATGCGGTGCGCGGTGATACGAATTTTGAAATACTATTTGGTTCTGGAATAGCCATACTTATAATAGTTCATTTTATGATTAATGTTGGAATGAACATCCAGTTACTGCCAGTTACTGGTACTACGTTACCTTTCCTAAGTTACGGTGGTACTCACTTAATGACGGAATTCGCAGGGCTAGGGATACTTATGGGCATGAGAAGGTATAGAAGAGTTGTACATAAGGATCTGGTCAAGAATGAGAATATACTTCTTTAGTTTTAGAGATCATGTTTTCTATTGTAATTTCTTTAGCAACTTTATTATAAATTGCTAGTCCATATTCTTTCTGCATTCTTTTGTGGCTCATATAGAATTCTAGAGCGTGCCTTATCTCCCTAGATTTTCTTGGCTGTATTAGAACACCTGATTTCATGTCCTCAATTATTTCTGGTATACCGCCAACCGCACTTGCAACTATTGGTAGGCTTGCTAGTCCTGCTTCTAGTGCAATATATGGGAAGCCTTCGGATAGGGAAGGTAAGAGAAAAATATCAAATGCTTTTAAATAGTGAGAGGCTTGATTTACATATCCAAAAAGGATAACGGACTTTTCTAGTTTGTAATCTACAATTAGTTTTTCAAGGTGTTCTTTTTCTTCACCAGTACCAAATATTACATATAGTATTTTTTGGTTTGAATCATGCTCAACTATTTCTTTCATACTTTTTAAAGCAAAATCATAGCCTTTAATATGATGCAATTCGCCCACACTACCTACTATTGTTAAGGATTTATTTGTTTTTAATATCTCTGCAAACACAGGATTCATCCTTGATAATTCTAGTCTCGCATTTGCTTTTGAGAAGATTGGTTCTGATTTTATCCCATTATTAATAACTGTGATTCTCTTCATTATATATGGCCAGTTAATCATTTGGGCTTGAAGTGCTTCGGATACAGCTATTGTCGAATGAGAAAGAATAATAGTAATCCAATGTAAAGTTTTGACAATTAATTTTGAAACAAGTGTCCTGTTTTCATTGAAAGCCCAGCCATGAGCTGTAAATACTATATTTGGTACTCTAGCTATTCTTCCAGCAAGAGCTCCTAAACCTCCAATTTTCGAACTGTTAATATGTAGCACATCAGGTCTTTTTTCTTTTAATATATTAATTAATTTAAAAAATACTTTTATATCGCTGATTATATTTACATTACGAACTATAGGAAGATCCCCGCTAGACTTTATTCCAGCTTCTTGAAGTCTTTCTATCAATAATCCATTTCCGCCAGCCATGACTTCAACATCATAGACATCTTTTGGTAAGTTTGTGGCTAAATCATAGACATAGCGTTGTGCGCCACCCCAATTGGATTTTGTTATAAGTATCAGTACCTTCATGTCATTAGAGTACCATTTTTGTCGATTTTTGTGTATTATATCGTCTATGAGTTTAATTCATCGTAAAGAGCCGTTTTGGTTGTTTTTAGGGGATATATGCATACTAATTATCTCTCTGGTTTTAACTTTATTGATTCGTTATGGTTCTTTTCCTACTATAGAAGTATTCGAAACTCATATCGCACCATTCTCAATTCTGTTTATCGCTTTTATACTAGTCAATTTTATTGCTGGACTTTATGAAAAGCACACAATTCTTTTCAAGAATCGTTTGCCCATAACACTCTTAAATGTACAGATTATTAATACCGGAATTGGTGTAGCTTTCTTTTATTTCATTCCGTACTTTTCTATTTCTCCAAAACTATTTCTTTTTATTTACCTTTTAATTTCTTTGGTTTTAATGTCTATATGGAGAATGTTTATAGCACCTGGAATGGGTCCGAGAAAAACACAGAAGGCGTTACTTATAGGAGATACGAATGAATCTGAGGAGTTGTATTCTGAAGTAAATAATAATTCAAGATATCATATGAGTTTTATTAAACTAATAAAACCATCAAACGATACATCTCAGACCTTAAAGGAAATTTCAGATTTAATCGAGTCCAGTGATATATCAATGGTTGTTGTAGATACTCGACATCCAAAGCTTGTCAGTGTACTTCCTGGATTATACAAGTTTGCTATATCTGGAGTCTTGTTTTTTGAAGTAAGTAAGATGTATGAAGCTATATTTGATAGGATTCCACTTTCTCTTGTAGGGCAGAGCTGGTTTGTAGAAAATATGTCTTCTGTGGCACCAAAGTTTGTATACGATATTATTAAGAGATCCTTTGATTTATTAATATCATTTATTTTACTTTCAATATCTCTAATCCTTTATCCATTTGTAATTCTAGCTCTTAAGATAGAGGGGAATGGAAGTATATTTAGTTATCAAAACAGAGTTGGTCAATACAATAAAATTGTTAGGATAATCAAATTTAGAACCATGACTATTGCAAATGATAATGGCAAATGGGGGAGTGTTGAGAATAAGGTTACTAGAGTCGGTTCATTTCTTAGAAAGACACGTATCGATGAACTTCCACAGCTCTGGAATGTTTTAAGGGGCGACGTGTCACTTATAGGTCCTCGTCCTGAATTTCCAGATCCTGTATTAAAATATGCAGAAGAGATACCATATTACAATATTAGACACGTTATAAAACCAGGGCTTTCTGGTTGGGCGCAAATTTATGGACAGCACCCTCATCATGGCATCGGTATTGATGAAACAAGAAATAAACTTTCTTATGATCTATACTACATTAAACATCGTTCTTTCTTGTTGGATTTAAAGACTGCACTTAGGACGGTGAAGGTATTGATTACTTTTGTGGGGAGGTAATTGCAAAAAGCCTAGAAATCCCTATAATAGACACATTATGCTTAAAACAAGAATTATTGCAGTATTTCTGCTTATTATAGCGTTTGTTATAGGTTTCCTAACTTATTATTCATCAGCACGTCCAGATTCTAGTATCGGTAAGCCTTTCAAGCTCGGTCTAGATCTAAATGGTGGTACACATTTAGTTTATAAGGCGGATACTTCAAAGCTTTCTTCTGATGAAGTTTCAGTTTCTATGCAGGCCCTTAGAGATGTTATTGAGAGAAGAGTTAATGCTTTTGGAGTGGGTGAGCCTATTGTTCAAGTAGAACAGGGTGGAATACTCGGATCAAAAGAGGCACAACATAAACTAATAGTAGAACTTCCTGGTGTTACAGATATTGAGGAAGCTGTTAGTATGATCGGGCAGACTCCAGTTCTTGAATTCCAAACTATTGATAAAAAAGAATCAGATGCAGTCAGTGCAAAGAACCTAACTGATGAAGAAAAACAAGCAGAAATAAATAAGTTGTTTAAGCCAACTGGCATTACTGGAAGAATGCTTCAAAAGGCAGTTCTAGAATTTAATCCTACAACAGGAGAACCTACAGTATCTTTGAACTTCAATTCCGAGGGTAAGGCTTTGTTCGCAAAGGTTACAAAGGAAAATGTGGGAAATATTGTTGGAATATTTCTAGACGGTAGTCCCATTTCACTTCCGACCGTTCGTGAAGAAATAAAAGATGGAAAAGCGGTTATATCTGGCGCATTCAAATTGGATGAAGCGAAAAAACTTGTTAGAGATTTGAATTATGGTGCACTTCCTGTTCCTATTGAACTTCTATCAACCCAGACTGTTGGTGCATCACTCGGTCAAAGTGCTTTAAAGGGTGGTATTAATGCTGGAATACTTGCGCTAATTGTTATCGGTATATTCTTGATTATCTGGTACAGATTGCCAGGATTTATCGCTGTGGTTTCTCTAGCTATCTACACGACATTGATGTTGACTCTATTTAAATTAATTCCAGTGACGCTTACCGCAGCTGGTATCGCAGCATTCATTCTTTCTATCGGTATGGCTGTGGATGCCAATATCCTCATCTTCGAAAGAATGAAAGAGGAGCTTAGACGTGGAAAGGGTATTAGTGAAGCTATGCACGAAGGATTTGCTAGAGCATGGCTTTCTATTCGAGACTCAAACACATCAAGTATCATTACCGGTCTAATCCTTTATTTCTTTGGTAGCACTTCAGTGGTTACAGGATTCGCCCTTGTATTCCTTGTCGGTGTGATCGTGAGTATGTTCACAGCTATTACCGCATCGAGAATATTCCTTTATGTTGTGGCACCAAAGACCACGAATAAATTGTCGACGTTCTTGATAAGCAACGGATTCACCAAGACCATTATCAGCCAATCATTAACTAAATAAATACCATGTTTGTTGTAAATTATAGAAAATACTTCTACGCATTATCAATAATATTGGTAGTTGCGTCTATTGTCTCCGTAAGTGTTTGGGGTCTTAAGACAGGAATTGATTTTAAAGGAGGATCTATCATCGAAGTTGAGTACATTGGTGTGAGACCTGATCAGCCCACTCTATCATCAGCTCTGTCACCTCTTGGTTTTGATGCGTCTGTTAGAGCAACTGGTGATAAGGGTTATATCATTCGAATGAAGGATATTAACCAGGAGCAGAAAAATACACTTACTGCCACTCTTTCAACCTTTGGTACATCTACTGAAAAGAGATTTGATTCTGTGGGTCCATTGCTAGGAACTGAGGCATTGAGAAAAGCCCTCGTCTCAATTATTCTAGTTATACTCGCTATTGTTTTCTTTATTGCTTTTGCTTTCAGAAAGGTTTCTCATCCTATTTCTTCTTGGAAATATGGAGTTGTGGCAATTGTAGCTCTTGTTCACGACGTTATAATCCCAACCGGAGTATTCTCAGTACTTGGACATTATGCAGGGTATGAAGTTGATACACTTTTCGTTACAGCGCTTCTAGTGGTTCTAGGATTCTCTGTGCACGACACTATCGTTGTGTTCGATCGAGTGCGTGAGAATCTAGGTCATGCCAAGGCAAACAAACCATTCAGTGATATTGTCGGAGAAAGTATAAGTCAGACATTTACACGTTCCATAAACACATCAATGACGACTATTTTAGCCCTTGTAGTTCTGTACTTTGTCGGAGGAGAATCAACACAACATTTCTCACTAGCACTTATCATCGGAATTGTCGCAGGAACATACTCATCAGTATTCCTAGGCTCACCTTTGTTGGTAACAATATGGAAGTGGCAGGAGAAGAGAAATGAGGCAAAGAGGGGGAGGAAATAGGTATAAATAAAAATTTGTCAATGCCAGAAAACACTCACACACAGAGTGTTTTCTATTTTTAGAAAAATACAAAATATAATTTTTTCTCTGTCTATCTTGACTCATTAATTTTTGAGAATATAATTAAGTTACTAATTTACAAAGTTTACAGAACATAGCAACTTTGTATGTAAAAACAACTTAGGTTTGGTTTATAAAACTATTCATCAATTTGTGCAGGAAGTAGCACAATAACTTCTAAGCAAGAAGTAGTGCAAGCTCTAAAAGCGAAAGGGCATAATAAGGCGGTTTCTAGGTAACTATTAAAACAGGTATTGCTACCAAGTGGGTGCAAAGTAACTGAATCACCCTCTATTCACAAAGCTTGAAGAAAGATACTCTGCAGTTTATTTTTCTTCATGGGATAGATAGAGCAAGTAGTGTCGGTTGGACGCTAGCTCATGTGAGACCAAGTAGGCTCGGAATTACATCAAAAATAAAAGCTGAAACAACCCCTAGATTGCGAGTACACCCAAATCTCGCCTTCCTGCATAAGTTGAGGAAAGTTAATCAAAGTAGTATGCCGGAAATTCCAGCATACTAAAAAATAGTTTTATTAGTTTAATTTAGAAACAATATGGATAAAAATAAAGAGATAAAGGTAGAAGTTGAGCAGACAGAGGATGTCATTAAACAAAGGATATTTATTATTAGAGGACAGAAGGTAATGATAGATACAGACTTGGCTGAATTATATGGAGTGGTTACAAAGCGATTCAATGAGCAAGTAAAAAGAAATAAAGATAGATTTCCAGAAGACTTTATGTTTCAGTTAGATGCTGATGAAAGAGACGAGGTGGTCGCAAATTGCGACCACCTCCTAAAATTAAAATTTTCGCACAGTCTACCATACGTATTTACCGAACACGGTGTAGCTATGCTATCTTCAGTATTAAACAGTCAAAGGGCAATTCAAATGAACATCTTTATAATTCGAGCATTTATAAAAATGCGAGAAAACCTCAATCATTATAATGATTTGGCTATAAAAATAGGTGAAATAGAGGTCAGGCAAATACATGATCATCATATGCTAAAAAATGTTCATGATGTCGTAAAACACCTAATAAATCCCATAGAAAAACCAAGAAAACGTGTGGGTTTTAATATAAATGAATAAATCGTTAAAAACCCTTGACTTTAAAACCAATTCGAGTAGAATGGTATCCACGCCTTAAGTAAGGCGATTTTAAAGAGTTTTTTGACAATTATAAGTTATGCATAGAACGTAGAAATACGTGCAAGTCTATGTTTATTTCAAACAATGATTCCCGTCGATTTATTATTCACAATCGACACGGGCGAAGATCAAACCAATAGCATCTAAAAATAAAGTTCAGAGTAAAGACCGTTTTAATTAATGTTCTATATTTTGTTCCGTTCATTTTAGTTAAGAGTTTGATCCTAGCTCAGGATGAACGCTGGCGGCGTGGATAAGGCATGCAAGTCAAACGGGCTGTATAGCAATATATAGTCAGTGGCAGACGAGGTAGTAATAAGTAGGTACAAACCCCAAAGTCAGGGATACCTCATCGAAAGATGAGTTAATACTTGATGGTCTCTTCGGAGTAAAGATTTATCGCTTTGGGATTGGTCTGCTCGGTATCAGCTAGTTGGTGAGGTAAAAGCTCACCAAGGCTATGACGCCTAGGGGACCTGAGAGGGTGACCCCCACCGATGGAACTGAGATACGGTCCATACACCTACGGGTGGCCGCAGTCGAGAATCTTCCGCAATGGACGCAAGTCTGACGGAGCGACGCCGCGTGAACGATGAAGTCCTTAGGGATGTAAAGTTCTTTTGCCAGGGAGAAAGTTTATTGATAGTACTTGGCGAATAAGAGGTTGCTAAACTCGTGCCAGCAGCAGCGGTAATACGAGTGCCTCAAGCGTTATCCGGAATCATTGGGCGTAAAGGTTGTGTAGGTGGTCATATTAGTCTCTTGTTAAATTCTTCGGCTTAACCGGGGGCATGCAAGGGAAACGGTATGACTAGAGGATGCGAGGGGTCTGCGGAACTCATAGTGTAGCGGTGAAATGCGTTGATATTATGGGGAACACCAAAAGCGAAGGCAGCAGACTGGAGCACTCCTGACACTGAAACAAGAAAGCGTGGGTCGCGAATGGGATTAGATACCCCAGTAGTCCACGCCCTAAACGATCTTCTCTAGTTTTTCGGAGTATCGACCCTCTGAGAGACGTAGCTAACGCGTTAAGAGAAGCGCCTGGGTAGTACGACCGCAAGGTTAAAACTCAAAGGAATAGACGGGGACTTGCACAAGCAGTGGATCATGTGGTTTAATTCGATGATAAACGAAGAACCTTACCAGGGTTTAATCTAGCTGAAGCCAAGAAGAAACTTTTGGCGTCGCAAGACAGTTAGTCAGGTGATGCATGGCCGTCGTCAGTTCGTGGCTTGAGTTGTTCCCTTCAGTGGGGTAACGAACGCAACCCTCGTTGTCTGTTATATTTGTCAGACGAGACTGCCCACGACAAAGCGCGTAATTTGGTAGAAAATCTTGTAAAATTGAGACTCGATGCGGTGAGGAGGTCCTACTTTTTTGAATTCATGAAAAAAAGAGGATCCTCCGAACGCAAGCAAGCGAGTCCAATTTTACTTAGACTATATTGAATTGTTTGCTGTGTCGTGGGAGGAAGGTGAGGATGACGCCAGGTCAGCATGTCCCTTATACCCTGGGCTACACACGTGATACAATCGCCCATACAACAGGACGCAAACCCGAAAGGGGGAGCAAATCCTTATAAAGTGGGCGCTAGTTTGGATTGAGGTCTGCAACTCGACCTCATGAAACCGGAATTGCTAGTAATCGCAGGTCAGCTATACTGCGGTGAATACGTTCTCAAGTCTTGTACTCGGGTCGCCATGCGATCTAGTACACTAGTTGGTGATTTCTATTTATTTAGAAAAAATCCAACCAAGGTGATATACAGTACCTTGAAGCGAAATCACAGTCTACTATCCGTGAGGATTATAGATGAAGGGAGAAAGTAGCATTTCTTAGCTTGAATGTTAGTTATGGCATATATCATAGGTCATCCTGCGAGTACATGGAGAAGCCTACTGTTTAAATAAAAATGATATATGTATCGTGACATCGAGATGAGAAAAAATAGTGCATTAGGTTACCGTGGGAGATCTTGCATTTTCCTCGTTGTGTTATACACATCGAGAAATTATATTAGTAATGATATAATCATGATATGCAAGAAGTCAGCAGAGTTCGTAATACCAATCGTAAAGATGCTCGGTTTAACCCCAAGCTAGAACTTCCGATTGGGAAGGAACAAATTCAAAGGAAAAAGTTACATCCTCAATATGTCGCAGGATTTATTGATGGGGAAGGATCTTTTTCAATAAGTATAGGAAAACACAAAACATTACGTCGAGGTTTCGAAGTTCGTCCAGAATTTGAAATAGAATTAAGGAAAGATGATCAAGAAATTTTAGAACGTATACTTGTGACTATTGGGATTGGAAAAATATATGATTGCTCATACGAGCGATATGGATGGTTTCCACATGCAAAGTATAAAATTACAAGCATTTGGGACTTGAAAGAGTATCTATTTCCATTTCTTGATAAAAATCCTTTACAAGCGAAAAAGAGAAAATCTTACTTACTTTTCAAGCAAATAGTTCTTATGGTTTGTAATAAAGAACATTTGTCTGATGAGGGATTTAACAAAATTGTAAAACTTCGCGATGAGTTAAGAGCTCTAGGGAAGAAAGCTAAAACTTATCATGGCATGGTAAGTGAATTTGATAAAAAAATCAAATAAGCAACCTTTGGAAAACGCTAGGGTGCGGGAAAACCGCTTGCCCAGTGTTGAAGAGAATTATAGTGGTAACATTATAACACATCAAATACCGCCCGTCAACTCAAGGGAGTTGGGAATACCCGAAATCTACATTTATTGTGGCCTAAGGTAAGCTCAATGACAGGGAGTAAGTCGTAACAAGGCACGGGTAGCGGAAGCTGCTCGTGGATTATTTCAAATTGAATCTCGATTTTGATCTTTTAGATCATCATCTGACCGTGTCGATTGACTGTTAGGTATTTATATCTAGCAGTCCATAAAGAATTGTTCTACACTTTTATGTGAACACTCAGTCCGCGAGAGAAAGGACATAGGTCGGTATCCTCTATAGAGATACTGACCGGATGAACGGAACAAAATAAAGAACAGTAATTCTAAATTTGTTTAAAAGAAATGCCACTAGCGATAGTGGTTTTTCTTTTGCTATATTTGTTGTGTTTTTGCCGTATTTCTGCTATATTTTTCCTACCTAGCAAAATTGGGTTCACCTGCTTGCGCTCGGAAGCTCTTTTATTTTTCTACGCATCGCTATGGAAAACAAAAGACTTCCTCACCGCGTCGAACCTCAATTTTGCAAGTAACATATGCGCGCATAGCTCAGTTGGTAGAGCACACCACTGATACTGGTGGGGTCCTAGGTTCGAATCCTAGTGCGCGCACAATAAAATAAAAGAGTAGCGTTTGCTACTCTTTTATTTTGTCTGAGTTGTTTCAAGGATTCGAACGACGGAGCGATGTCGAGCTAGCAGGCGAGACCGCGAGTGAGCTTGGGAAAGGGACCCAAGCGCAAGACCTTTTGAGATGGTAATCCATCCAAAAGGTGTACAGCTCCTGTAGGGAGGGTGACTAGCCCGAGGAGTGCGACGGAACGACGAGAGGCGAAGTCGAATCCTAGTGCGCGCCGACCCGTCCCGAATTACCATCATCACGGTAGTTGTTTTGATTTTAGTTTAGAGAGGTGTTCTGGGATAGGAGGGGGATATTGACGGGGAGGGCAAGAGATTATGAGTCAATGAGTGTGCACATTACAGACCAAATAGTCACTCTAAATGCAACAGTTACGATTTGGTAAATAGTGATGTTGGCGATTTGAAATTAAGACGTTTTCGTTCACGAGAATTGAGACGACGAACAACATGTTGTAATTCTTTTTCAGTGATGAGGTTAAAATC
>CAIOGI010000002.1 GCA_903857825.1 Candidatus Tayloriibacteriota bacterium
ACCGAGTCTTAAAACCCCTCCCTGACCTACGACTTGAAGACCAGTGCCACCAATTACAGATATTCCTCCAGTAGTGCCACTAACTGGTGAGTCTGCCGTTAAAACATGTAAGGCATTTCCTGGTGCCGTCGTCCCGATGCCGACGTTGCCTGTATTATTTATACCCATCGCAAAAGTTTTTGTTGAACCATTCGTGTAATACATAGCTACGCCGCCCGTTCTACCTGTATCGTTGTACGGAAATATCAAAGCATCAGCACTGCTTCCTGACATAACATTATCAGAACCAAGTGCAACCGCGCCCGCCGACCCACTTCTTCTAAAAATAGAGACTGGATTAACACCAAACGCTGCAGATACCACATGTAAAGTCGTTTCTGGACTCGTCGTCCCAATGCCGACGTTGCCGCCGTTTATGTAACTGGCGCCGCTCGTCATTAATTTATTTACAATAGCGCTACCACCATACATTTCCAAGCTAGTATTATTAGCTGTGTTTCCATCACTTATAATCGTAACGGTTGGATTTTTAGGAATCAAATATAAATTACCTGCATCGGCTGAAACTATTCCTCCAAAAGCACTTGACGACAAGGAAATAGCTGAATTTCCAGCGCCTGCCGTTTGAACTGTCAATGCGTGCGAAGGACTTGTCGTCCCGATGCCGACGTTGCCGGTGCCTCTCAATGTCATTACGGTTGATTGAGAGGCAGCAGAAACCGCGTCATGAACACGAAAAGACATATGGGCGGCAGCAGCACTATCAGAAGAATTACTAAATATAGAGTTATAACGATTTCCGTCTGTTGTTCTATTAAATCTAATGTTTTCAGTATCAACATCTGATGCACCCGCAGCAATAGTAAGTTTTGCCCCCGGACTCACCGTCCCGATGCCGACGTTGCCTTGAATTATTAATCCCCCAACTGGAGCCGTAGTGCCAGCATAACCAATACCAACACTTGCACCACCTGCAAACGCTGACTCACCTAACACTGACAATTTTGAGACAGGTGTCGTCGTCCCGATGCCGACGTTGCCGCTCGTCATTGTTACCCACGGAGACGCACCACCATTAAGACCAAAACTTATAGTGTCAGGAGTTGAAAAGAATAATCCAGTAGGATGACTATAACCAAGTCCCGAATTTCCATAACCTTGATATGCTTTCGCAACAGCACCAATAGCGTATGTCTGATAAGCCTGACTCGTCCCATCAATTACAAAATTTGTTGAGGCATCGCCAGAAACATATAAACGCGAGGTCGGACTCGTCGTCCCGATGCCGACGTTGCCTTGACTTGTAATTCTCAACCTTTCTGTAGGTGCTGTATCAGTTGAAACTGGGCGGGTGCCAAAAACTAAATCCCCATAAGCATTTCCTGCAGGATAGGTGGTAACTAAGCCAATATAAGCTGTTGTGTTTGTTAATGTACTTCCTGCGGAATAACCGAAACCTATTTGAGACAGAGCTCCTGTCGTTCCAGCACTATCAATGTTTAATGCCGAACTAGCGAAAGCTCCAGCTGTAGTTACGATCCCAGGGTTTATGAATAATTTTCCCAGTGGCGCCGTCGTCCCGATGCCGACGTTGCCGGTGCTTGTAATAACCATTTTGTCCGAATTACCAACACGTAAACCAATAGAACCACCAGTGGCAACATTGAGGAGAGTATTTGAACCGGTTCCATATAATGCGTAATTCGTATCTGCAACAGCAGTATCACCGGTAAATCCAATAAACCCTCCGGACACCAAACTAACATTACCATTAACTGAAAGCTTGTTCCCTGGTCCCGTCGTCCCGATGCCGACGTTGCCTGTTGTATCTATTCTCATTTTCTCGACAGTGGCTATATCAAAAACAAGAGGATTGCCGTTTAAAATTAATTGCTGCGTTGAATCTGCTGCATTGCGTGCTCTCAACATCGCATAGGTTCCGCTACCGTTAAGTTCAGAATAAATCGAACTATTTGTACCAATCCAAGCAGTTCCATTCACATCCAACTTCGCCCCTGGTCCCGTTGTCCCGATGCCGACGTTGCCTGTTGTATCAATCGTCATTCGTGCCGCACCATTTGTTCCTAGTTGCAAAGCGGTAGAGTTATTACTGAAAAGAGCCGTGGCATACGCTAAGCCGTTAGTTATAGTGTTGATACCAGCGCTATCAGTTACTCCAAAATATGCAGAACCTCCCGAAGTAGTGTTGTTAGATGCATTATACAAGTTATAACTTGTCCCTGCCCCTGAAAGGATTATTCCACCAAGTCCCGTAGTGCCAAGGGCTGTGCTATTCACAACCAACGCCTTACCCGGCGTCGTCGTCCCGATGCCGACGTTGCCATTATCCAACGCCGTTATTAATGGAACATTATTAGAATTAGTTGTTTGAAAGTTTACACCAGTAGTAAGACCAGAACCTTTTACTGTTAGTTTAGCTGCTGGAGAAGTCGTCCCGATGCCGACGTTGCCGTTCATATAAATACTTGTCCCTTCAATTTCTATCTGAGATGGAGAATTTATACCATACCCTCCAATATAAAGATTTTTTACTCCATTATTATTTAAATTGACGCTTTCTAAATAATTTGTAGATGCATCAGAAGCCAATAAGAACGAACCTAAATTATTTCCAAGCTGAGAAAAGAAAGTGTTAGCACCACTGTGAACATCTAACTTTACTCCTGGCGTCGTCGTCCCGATGCCGACGTTGCCGAGATTATTTATAATCATTGCATTCGCACCATCCGCACGAAAATTAATATTCAAACCCTGAATATCTAAATTTCTATTCCCTACTCCCGATTGAGTAGAAGTAATATAACCAGTGTTAGAGTTAAAATACATTTGTAGACCATTGGTGGCGGTAGAACCAGATCCACCAGATACTGCCAATACACCATTTGTATCCAATTTTGCCAGTGGACTCGTCGTCCCGATGCCGACGTTGCCGCCTTGTGAATTTAACAAAAGATTTTTGTAATTATCTCCAAGTTTTCCAGCTTGTATAAAGCCACGGTCATTTACCGTATCATATCCCAAGTAAAGACGTTGATTAGAATTACTTGCACCTGATATTACAATTTGTCCTTGTTGCCAATCAGAACTAGTATTATCTGCCTGAACATTTAACTTTGATAGCGGCACCGTCGTCCCGATGCCGACGTTGCCTGAAGAATTCCAAATTCCACTTCCTGGCATATATGCATTTGATGATACTGAAAGATTTGTAGTAGAAGCATTATTAAAAGTTTGAACACCAGACCAAGTATTCGATACAGTAGTACTAGCTTTATTATTAAAAGTATTCCAATCAGTAGAAGAGAGCCAGCCATTCACACCAGTAGTAGACTGGGTCATGGATATAGTATTGTTTAAAATAGAAATAGGAGAAGTGGCAGAAGTAATACGATTTATATATGAAGTATTCCAATCAGTCGTAGAGGCAAAAAGAGGAATATTGTAAAGAGAAGTCAAAGAAAGAATTCCCGTTGAAGGAGTATAAGTCAAACCCGTTGCAGTATTTGATATAGAATTACGAGCAGTAGTACTAGCGCGCACATCAGTATAAAAAAGATTAGAACCTTCTACTAAATTATTTGTATTAATGGATAAAGATGAAGTAGCTACTGCAGACACCGCTCCATTTGTTCCCCATAGTAGACCTGAGAGTGATCCAACTGATAGACCACCCGTTGTTGTTGTAGACGTTACCGCTAAGGTACCTGTGGCTGTTATATTTGCTCCTGTTATATTACCTGAGAAATATCCATCCCCTATGACTGTTAGTTTTGACGAGGGTGTGGATGAACCTATGCCAACATTTCCTGAAAAATAATTTTTACCCCCTGTAGAATACACAGCATACCCATTTGCATTTGACTGTGTGAAATGTGCTCCATATCCAGTTGCAGAATTAGAAACACCTTGCACACCGTATAGACCAGAACCATACACGCCAGTACCACCCGTGTTACTTGAAATTCCATATATTGAATATATACCCGCCGGAGAAGTAGCCAGAGAAACAGAAGTTGTATCACTATATACTCCATATGCTCCACCAATATCACTTGCAAATGGATTTATTTTTGAATATACACCATAAGCATTTAAAGCAGTTCCTCCTGATTCGACATAGGAACCATAAACATCTGAATCTTGAAAACTATTATACATTGATGCACTTGTATATTGACCGTATATATTTGAACCATGAAGAGTGCGTGAATTTACAATATTTAATCCTCTGGCATTGTTTCCAGCATTAATATCTAATTTATATGCTGGCGTCGTCGTCCCCATACCCACATTCCCCGTTGCTCTCCAAGCATTCGTTCCATCAGTAGTCCAATTTCCAGTAGTCGCACCACCTATGAGATTCCCAGCCCAGTATAGATTATCACTATTTGCATAAAGAAGATTATTTGTTACAGACGGGGTTATATTTGTTAAATATATTGAACCATTCATAAATAATGATTCCAAAGTAGTAGAACCAGCTATAAGTGATCCTATGGTCGATGTACCAGAAATAGAAAGATTCGCTCCAGAAAAATCTCTAGTTCCGCCCGATACAGCATTTGTAATATTTGTATTAAAAGTATTTGTAAGCTCTGTAGCTGTATCTGTAACTGATCTGCCTATACTATTATATATAACATCTGTTTGTCTTACTTCATGAGTTGCTAAACCAGAAAGTTCATTTCTAAGATTATTCATATTATCATCTACGTATTTTTGATTCACACCAGTAGATACATATATAGGTTTTTCGACAACCTTAGTAGTCACAATATTATTTGTATTACGATAAATAGTTGATGATGTTGCTACAGTATTATTGTATTCTTCCTTTGCTGAAAAAGGTGCTTGAACAAATACATTATCCTCAATACCAAGAAAATTACGAGCAACTGTTCTTATACTTCTACCAAAACTAACAAAGCCTTCTCCAATAGAAGAAAATACGGATGCACTCTGCTCACTTATATTCTCTGATGTACTATTTATTCCATTCGAAACAGAATCAGAAATATTTGATAATGTATTGTGTGCATAGTCTCCATAATTATTAAGAATTCTAGTTAAAGCAAGATATGCATCATGAGAAATATCAGACACACTATATATAGTATCTTTTGAAATTTCATAACTACTCTCTCCAATATTAAAAATATTTTCTTTAATATTATTCAATCCCTCTCCAACTTGTGGATACTTTATAAAAGAAGCATACCCAAAAGATGATACAGAAATAAATAATAATAAAGCAGCAGCAAATGTTTTACTTGAAAAATAATTAGTCTTCGTTTTAGAATATGATTTTGGAATCTCTATTATTTGAGCAACTTTAAAACTTTTTGCATTGTTAAAAATAGATTCTTTTTCATCATCTACATTTTCTGTATTCTCAACTTTCTCGTCAACCTTCCTGATTTCTATCACATTCTCTTTTTGTTCATCTAATATATAATCTTTTTCTTCAACAAGATTATTCTCCTTAGCAACATCTTCAGTACTAACATATTCACTTTTTATTTCTTTTGGGCTATCAATAACTTCTTTCTTAGGAAGAACAGTGTCGCCTGCAACCTCATCATCTTCATCATTAGCATCTGCAATTGCTAATTTATAATTAATTATAGAATCTTCATTTACGAACCATGATCGTCCAAGCATTTTAGAATCAAGTTTTCCAGCTCTACAGAGTTGTCCAACATAATCACTAGTATATCCATAAAGCTCATGGACTCGTTTTGCCGATATGTACTTTTTATCGCCAATATTAAATGTATGATTCATGTTCTATTAGTAAATATTATAGTACATCTCGGATACAATAGAAACAAAAAAGATGGGAAATATGTGGATAACTAATAGAAAAATATTTAAAAATAAATAACAAATTTAACAATAAATGAATATAAAAACATAAATATACATAAAAATATGAAGCAAAAAGTAGAAAAATACAATAATTTGAAACAGCAAAATATAAATATATATAATATCGAACAATAACCTAACACGAGAATCGAACCCCAATATTATTCAAACCAATAAACATGATTTAGCTTTGGTAAATCACTTAATAGATCATATAAAATGCATTCACAACTAAACAGATTCATCCGAGATGGTATTTTTAGTGGCTTAAAATATATTTAACTCGTTTATCCGATATAGGCACATTTAAGTACGTATATAATTATAGATACTGTTTAGAAAAGACATTCGCTATTATTAATAGCTATGTATTACTAAATATATACATTAAGAATTATCATGAAATGATTGGTATATGTATAAATTTAAAAATATTCACATATATTCCCACACGAAACGTCATATATTTGTTATATAAACTCAAATATAATTAACATACAATATATATGTATATATAAACTGACACCTTCATACTGTGTATAAGTCATTAGTAAAGGTTAATATTAATGTTATAATCTATATCAATGTTTAGTAGTGTATAGTAATATAATAATATTATGGAAAATAAATATTTAACAATTAAAGAAGCAGCAAAAATACTTGGTGTGTCTCCACTCACACTTCGTAACTGGGACAATAGTGGAAAGTTTCCTGCTGGTCGACATCCTATTAGTAACTATAGAGTTTACAAAGTTGAAGACATCGAGATGATACTGTCACAGATGGGTGTCAAAATTGGCGGTCGTCGAAGGCCAAAAGATGAAGTAAAAAAGTTAAGTGTAAATCATCTCTAGCTAGACATAATCTCTAGTATTATCTTTTTTAGTATCTCTGGATTTGCGGAGCCTTTAGTAAGTTTCATCCCCTGCCCGACTAAATACTGCAAAGCGGCTTCCTTTCCCTTCTTGTAGTCTTCTACTACTGAAGTATTTTTTGAAACAATTTCTACTACGATTTTCTTGATTTCTGCCTCATCACTTTTCTGTATTAAACCATTTTTTTCTGCGAGTATTTCTGGATCAGAATTTTCACTCATAAGTAAAACCAAAGTATCTTTTGCGCCTCGTGAAGAAAGCTTCTTTGACTCTATCATTGCCATCAGTTTCGAGAAGTTTTTTGCATCGATTGTTTCTAAATTTTTATTATCTTTCTTAAGTAGCCCTAGATAGTCAGTGAGAATATAATTTGTCGCTAATTTAATTATTTTTGAATTCCCTTCTACTACTGTTTCGTAGTATTTTGACACCTCTGGTTGATCGACAAAAACAGAGACTTCTTTGTCTGTCATTCCAAAATCTTTCTTGAAACGGTCTCTCTTAACCCAAGGCAATTCTGGTGTCTCTTTTGTAATGTGTTTTTGATCAAATTCCTCTATCTCACTTATCTTCAATTTTGGAATATCTGGCTCTGGAAAGTATCTATAGTCATGTGAACTTTCCTTCAATCTTTGTGAATATGTTGTGCCAGAATTTTCATCCCAACCTCGAGTCTCCTGTACAACCTTCTCTCCCCTTTCGAGTAGCTTGGACTGTCTCTGTATTTCATATGCAATAGCTTTTTCTACAGCCTTGAATGAATTGAGATTTTTTACTTCGGTCTTTGTACCAAAATTCTTTGCTTGAGTATTTTCTGGAGAAGCAACTGAGATGTTTGCTTCGACGCGCATTTCGCCTTTTTCAAGATTAGCCTCCCCTGCTCCGACATATCGGAGTAGTAGCTGAAGTTCTTTTGCAAAACTTACAGCGGTCTCTGCGTCATGAATAACAGGTTCAGTAACAAGTTCCATAAGTGGAACTCCTGAGCGATTAAAATTCACCAAACTCTTCTGATGAATATCATGAGTTGACTGTGCTGTATCCTCTTCTAAATGTATACGAGTAAGTTCTATGCCAGCAAGATTTCCACCTGAGATAAGTGGGTACTTGTACTGACTTATCTGATACCCTTTTGGAATATCTGGATAGAAATAGTTCTTTCTATCCCATTCTGTGAAGTCTGCAACATTACCATCGATAGCATAGCCGATCTTTAAAACATGCTTAATAGCCTCTTTATTTAAAACAGGAAGTGTCCCTGGATGTCCCATGCAGATAGGACAAATATTTGTGTTTGGCTTTGGTTCATCTGGATCATTCCTACAAGCACAAAACATTTTGGACGCCGTCTTTAGCTCGGCATGTATCTCTAGACCTATTGTGGCTATATATTTCTTGTCCATTTAGACTATATTATCAAAATAATCCTAATCCCTCAATCTTTTTACAATATCATCTGAAAGCTTTTTTACAGCTTTGTCATCTAGTACAGTGACTGTCAAAATGTCCTTATTATATTTCTTTAATTTCTTTATCGCAGCATCTACACCCTTATCATCTACCATATCAGTCTTTGTTAAAATAACAGTTTCTTCCTTCTCGTCTAAACCTTGGCCATACTGTTCAAGTTCAGAACGAATAGTTTTGTAAGACTCGATCAAGGCTGTATTCTCTAGAGAGATAAGATGAAGAATTCTCTTTGTTCTCTTTATATGCCTTAAAAATTTATGCCCTAGCCCTTTACCTTCTGAAGCACCTTCTATAAGTCCTGGTATGTCAGCAAGTATAAAGCCGCCCTTCAATGCCCCTAGATTGGGCTCTAGCGTTGTAAAAGCATAACTACCTACCTGTGCACGAGCATTTGTTAAAGCGTTAAGTAGACTTGATTTACCAGCATTAGGTAAACCAATAAGTCCCGCATCCGCAACAAGCTCGAGTTCAATATGAAAATCAGCTTCTTCACCCTTGGTACCTGGAGTAGACTGCATCGGAGTAACATTTGTAGATGCCTTGAAATGCTCATTACCTAGACCACCTCTACCCCCTTTTAATATTAAAATTTTATCTCCATCTTCATTGAGATTGTACTGTCGCTTTGTATGTAAGTCAGTCACTATTGAGCCAATAGGTAAATCGATAACCAAATCCTTACCATCGGCGCCGTGCATACTGTTTCTCATGCCATCCTCCCCTTTAAATGATTCAAAAGACTTTGTATTACGATAACTAGCAAGTATTCCAAGGTCTCGAATGGCGCGTACATATACGTCACCACCCTTTCCACCGTTTCCGCCAGCCGCACCAGAAAACTCCTTGCCCCTTTCATGACGCCAACGAACAACCCCGCTTCCGCCGTTTCCTGCTTTAATATGAAATTGCAATTCATCAACAAATGCCATAGTACATGCACTGTAACATTATCTGGTCTCCTTGTAAATTTCAAAAAGTGCAGCTAGAAGTGCTACGATAAGAGGACCGGCAATAAAACCGATAGGACCAAAAAATGCCAAACCTCCCATAACTGACAGTAGTATAACAAAAGGATGAATCTGTATTCCACGATTCATGAGAATCGGAGCTAGATAATTGTCTATAAGACCAACAGCTAGAATACCCCATGCAAGCAAACCAAATGCATGAGCCTGAGTACTTTCAAAAAATAAGTATAGAATACCAGGCACAATTATTAAGGAAGTACCGAAGCCAGGAATTAGAGCAGCAACAACAGCAAAACTTCCCCACAAAGCGGGATTCGGCACTCCGAATACAAAGAATCCTAGTCCAGTCAGAATACCTTGTATAAGACTTACTACGAGCGAGCCAGCTACTACCGAACTTATAGCCTGTCTAACTTTCGTAATAATCTTCTGATCATAAGTATCTAAAAGTGGACTGAGTGATATCAACGCAGTTCTCAACTTTCTGCCGTCTCTCAATAAATAGAAAAGTGCAAAAAGCATTATAAATATCTGAAACGCCAGCTTTGTTACACTCGAAAATATTGTATCGAGATTTGCAAATGACCATTCTAAGAAATTTTGAATGTAGACGGTAACATTTAATGAACTGAAGTCATATGCTGGAAAGGCATTGAAAAACCTTGCAGAAAGAGATTGGGAAAGAGAATTTAATGTGTTTATGATATGAGATCTTTGACCTTCTTCCGTCAAACTGTAGTATAGACTTGAACTTTCTGTATAAATTTGTCTTCCAAGAAAAATAAGAGGCGTTATGATCAAAATAGCTACGATCAAAAGTGTAATAAATGTCGAAAGTGAACTAGCTTGATTGCCTTTAGAAAAGATTCTTGAAACCCATCTATGCAAAGGACGAAATGTGACAGAAAATACAACAGCGAGCAACAGTGACGTCATGTATGGATAGAAAATAAAAACAGTAAGAACTATTACGCTCACCAATAGCACCAAGAAGAAATAATGTTGTGATCTATTTTCCATTACATTAATATTATTATATTATATCTGTTATTATACTATATATACTTTACAAAGCATAACACAATCATTAAATATGAAAATACTAGTAATTGACGATGATGTTGAGGTGGTTGACCTTATTAAGTCAAACTTGATAAACAATTCCTATACTGTTGATACCGCATACAATGGAGAAACTGGTTCATATATGGCTCGTACAGGAGCTTATGATGTTGTAATTATTGACTATATTATGCCAGACAAGAACGGCATATCTGTATGCTCAGAAATACGTGCCACAGGATCTACAGCCTGCATAATCTTTTTGAGTATGAATTATACGATAAATAACAAAGTCGCATGTCTAGAGGCCGGTGCAGATGATTATATGACAAAGCCATTTTCACTCGAAGAGCTAAATGCGAGAATAAAAGCTTTGATTAGAAGACCTAGAATAATAGAAAGCTCAATTCTGACTTGCCGGGATATTGTAATGGATACTAAAAAACAAAATATTCAAAGAAGCAATAAAAGTATATATCTAACTCGAACTGAATATAATATTCTAGAATTTCTCATAAGAAACAGAGGGATGATATTGTCGAGAGGAATGATAATGGAACATGTTTGGAATGCCGAGGCAGATCCATTTTCAAATACTATAGAAGCACATATAACAAATATTAGAAGAAAAATTGCTTTACCTGGTGATACAGATGAAATAATAAGAAACATTACAGGTCGTGGTTATATTATACAGTAACTCTAGTATTACATCTGTAATGTGTAACACAAACACAAAATCCTGCCGAGGCAGGACCTTATGTAGACATTCTATTGGATGTACTAACGAACTAAGCCGAAGCTTTATCAGTACTCACACCATTACATTATACACCCGAGGACTATATTGAGCAAATTTAGAAATCCACAATATGGAGCCGCCGATCGGGATTGAACCGATGACCTCGTTATTACCAATAACGTGCTCTACCAACTGAGCTACAGCGGCTTACAAAAAACTGATACCAAGTAAGGATAATCTATTTTACATCTATAATCAAACTTGACTTATTTTGCGCGGTCGACGGGACTCGAACCCGCAACCTCTCCCGTGACAGGGGAGTGCTCTAACCAATTGAGCTACGACCGCATTTACTACACCTCATTAATGTATCAAAAAATACACAAAAAGCAAGAAAAAAACCGGTGCGACTTGCCACCGGTGAAAGATTGGAACGACTCACTACCGAAACTTCCATATGGTAATGACGACTCCAGCACTCATAGCGTCTTCCCCACCCTCCCTTATGTCTCTTGGCTTGCGTATAGCCACGAAGCCCGAGAATGCGCAGCTCGTTCCAGGAATCTGGGTATGAGCAAAGGTGTATACCTTTTCATTTCCCAAAGCATTAGACTCGTGAGAGTGCTCTTTGTAGGGCTTTTCTCCACTCTGTCTATACGCCCCAATCTGTCGCCACTTGGCGATGACGGACTGTGCCTCTGGTGTCGAGGACATCACAGGTGTGGGCGTATTAGTAGAGCGCCCACTTACCTTTTCTTTTCCCTTTGCACAAGCCAAGATCGGCAATGCAAAGACGATTGAAACCAAAAAAACAGAAGTTTTGATGTTCATAAGTCCGCATATAATGATACCACCCACATCAAAAATAACATCTATTGATATACACAAGTTATCCCCCTATTAAATTGTGCCGACGGTTGGACTCGAACCAACGACCTTCTCTTTATGAGTGAGATGCTCTAGCCACCTGAGCTACGCCGGCATATAAAATCGGTATTATTGAACGTTTTTAATATAACAAAAAATGCTCTTTTTTGCTAGTTCTATAAAAGATGGACTATACTTGTTGCGGAGGCCGGAATTGCACCGACAATTTTCAGGTTATGAGCCTGACGGGTTACTGTTACCCTACCCCGCTATGTATAAACATATTACCATAATAAATCTAAAAGGCAAGATTGATCTTTCCATGTTTAATTTTTGATGGGTTGATAATATGGGTTGATATAGTAAAATTAAGACTCGGCACGGTGAGGAAGTCTTTTATTTTAGCTTTGCTACAAATAAAAGAGCTTCCGAGCGCGACATTGTTTGATTTATCAAACAAGAAGTACCCCTGTGGTGCAAGTCGACGAGTCCAATTTTACTAGAATTCAAAAAACTCTCTGAAAACTTGTTGATATAAATTTATAACTCTACGAGCTTCAAACTTTGTTAAGGGATGACTTGAGCCCTCATGTGCTATTAGATTTCGAATTTTATGAGCCTCCCATGCTTGATCAAGAGTATTGAAGTCTCCTTTATTTGCTCTCTTCAGTCTCTCTCCGATACTATCTCCTTGATAACCAAGTTTTATCAATATATCTTCCAATATAATATCTGCCTCCATTATGGCTTGTCTCCAATCACTTTCATTATCAGATTCAATTTTTGCTGTAACTTTTATCCATTTATTTTCAAGTTCAGGATTAGCTTTTTCTATAGTTTCATAGCCAGGATCTACTTTTGCATTGTATATTTTATCTTCAAGTTTGCGAATATGTTTCAATCTTTCTACTGAGTATACAATACCGATAATCAACACTACGGAAATAACAATAGACAAACCGACTAAATAACCTATCAATACACTCCCACTAGAAAATAGTCCCGATAGAATACTTGGCGAATGTGCACTAAGGTAATTGGCAAGTTCATTAAAATAATAAACTATATCGAGTGCAGGAGGTGATACCACTTCAATTGTATTATCTTGCATACATTATATATTTTTAAAGACTATTCACCCAAAAACTCTTTACCGATTCTAAACAATAAATCCTCTTCCCCATGTCTACCAGTCATCTGTAAACCTAATGGTAATTTCTTTCCACCCACTTCTGAAAACCCTGAAGGAATAGTCATAGCTGGCATACCCGTAAGATTCGCCGTAACAGTAAAAATATCTTCCAAGTACATAGCCACAGGATCTGCTGTCTTCTCTCCTATCAAAAACGCTGGAGCGGGAGTCGTAGGTGTTAGTATTATATCAACTTTTTCGAAAGCTTTCACGAAATCCTGAGTCAATATTCTACGCACAGCATTTGCACGGTTATAGTATGCATCATAATATCCTGAAGAAAGGACGTATGTACCCAGTAGTATTCTTCTACGTGCCTCTTTACCAAATCCTGCTCCACGTGTGACGAAATAATCATCAATACCGTCTTTTCCGTCCTTATGTAAACCAAAACGAACACTATCAAAACGTGCGAGGTTAGAAGACACCTCTGCAGGCATAATCACATAATATATAGCAAGAGAGTATGCAATATTTGGTAAAGTAATATCTACGACTTCATATCCTATTTTTTTGAACTTTTCTAATGATAAATTAAAATTATCTATAACATCTTTATTAATTCCATCTCCTCCGAGAAAATGCCTAGGCACACCTATAACTGGTTTTTTCGAAAGTTTTTTTATAGTGTAAGTATTATCTGAAATAGTGGTACCATCTTTTACATCTTTACCTTTTATAGTGTTATAAATAATCTCGGTATCGGTTACTGTCTTACCAAAGGGGCCTATTTGGTCAAGAGATGAACCCATGGCCATGACTCCATATCTAGAAACACGTCCATAGGTAGGTTTCAGACCGACCAGTCCACAAAAACTTGCTGGTTGACGTATAGACCCACCCGTATCTGATCCTAATGCTCCTAAAGATCCTGACATCGCAACAGCTGCAGCTGAACCACCAGATGAACCCCCTGCAACACGTGATATATCTAAAGGATTTTTAGTAACACCAAATGCAGAATTTTCAGTAGAACCTCCCATAGCAAACTCATCCATATTTGTCCTACCCATAAATACTACACCCTCTTTCTTTAACTTTTCTATAACTGTAGCATCGTAAGTCGCGTGGTACCCTTCTAGAATTTTTGATGCAGATGTCGCTATCCTTCCTTTTATAAGAATATTATCCTTTATAGCAAAAGGAATACCAGTCAAAAGAGTGGATGTACCATCCTTAAACCTTTTATCAGCCTCCTTTGCTTGCTCAATAATATCAGAAAAAACTTCTAGATATGCGTTTATCTCTTTATTCTTTTTTGAAATCTCAGAAAGATACGCATTTGCAAGATCGACTGCGGAGTACTTTCCGCTTTTCATATCATCATGAGCTTTTTTAATTGTGAGTGTTGAAAGATCAATCATAAAATTATTCATCAAAATCTTGAGCAATTATTTTTTTAACAGCAATAAAATCTCCCTCCCTATCTGGAGCCTCATTTAATATCCCCTCTCGATCAGATGATGAAGTTATTACAGTAAAATCCTCTCTGAATACATTGTGAACAACACCTGCTGTTGGAGTAAAATCTATATCGACAGTAGCTTTTTTGATCTGATCAACATAAGTCAATATAGAGTCTATCTCCTTTGTCAGTGCATCTTTTTCCCCCTCTTCAAGCTTAATTCTAGCCAGATTTGCTAGTTTTTCTATCTCTTTTACTGTTATCATAAGTATGATTGTAACAATAAGAGTGCTTAGTTGCAATTACTCATACAATAGGATATGATATTATCATATACGTTTATCATATAATTATATAAAATCATGATTACAATATCAGTACCTATCCCCCCATTTATGGAGGCATTCATAGAAAAGCATATAAAAGAAGGACATGCTACAAATAAAGCAGATGTGGTCCGCAAGGCTCTTGCATTGCTCGCTGAACAGAGGGCAATAGAAGATGTACTACAAGCTGAGAAAGAACCTACGCTAAAAGGAGACCTAAGAGAATTAGCAAAACAACTACGTACAAAATGATAGAAGTAAATTACAAACCTACTTTTATAAAAGCTTTTGATGATCTAGAAAACGATTTACAAAATGAAATAATAGAAAAAACTGAGCTCCTCAAAGAACCGAAAAATCATAGTCAATTAAAGGTACACAAACTACATGGAAAAATGAAAGGTAAATATAGCTTTTCAGTAAACTATAGATACCGCATTATTTTTATTTATGAATCAAAAAAAGAAATTGTTTTAATAGCCGTCGGCGATCATGAAATATATAAGTAAAATTTTCTTTTTCTATACTATCATTTCTATAAACTCTTTTTCATCCACTACTTGAACCCCCAGTTCACGAGCCTTATCTAACTTTGACCCAGCATTTTCACCGGCAACAACGTAACTGGTATTTGATGAAACTGAATTTGAGACTTCGCCACCCAGACTACGCACAATTCCTTGTGCTTTTATCCTATCCATATTCATAGTGCCCGTGAAGACAAAGACCTTCCCCTGTAATTTTAAGTTTTTCGATTCGACATTATTTTCACTTACAACATCTACGTGTTTCAGTAGATTATCTATTAATTTAATATTATCGCTATTTTTAAACCATTGAAATACAGATTCCGCTACTATTGGACCGACCCCATATATTTTTTCGATTTCTTCATATTTTGCATTTTTTATCTTTTCTATAGAAGAAAACTGTTTTGCCAAATCATAAGATGTTTCTTCTCCTACCTGATTTATTGATAATGATGCCAAGAATCGGGCTAAGCTAATCTTTTTAGATTTACTGATAGAATCCAGCAAATTATCTACTGATTTTTCTGCAAAACGTGGTAAAGAAAGTAAATCCCCTCTTTTTAAAGTGAATATATCGTCAAATGAGTTTATCAAACCCTGCTCTAGTAGAACATCTATTATTTTTGGACCAAGACCATCTATATTGAAACACTTTTTCGATACGAAATAGTAAAACTTTCTTTTCTGCTGGTCAAAGGAATCTGCACTCTCACATCTCCATGCGGCTTCACCTTCTATCCTTACAATTTTCCCATTGCCACCACACACAGCGACATGCGTAGGAAAAACATACGGTTTAGAATTCTTGTTCCTTAGTTCAATAACAACAGAAACAATATCTGGTATCACATCACCAGCCTTCTGAATAATTACCGTATCTCCTATCCTCAAATCAAGTCTCTTAATCTCATCTTCATTGTGAAGGGTTGCTCTAGAAACAGTAGATCCAGCAACTTTTACAGGTCTTAGATATGCCACAGGTGTTACCACTCCAGTTCTACCAACTTGTAATACGATATCCTCGAGAATAGTTGTAGCTTGTTCTGCTGGGAATTTATATGCCACACCCCATCGAGGGGATTTCCCTGTATAACCCAAGGCTTTTTGTATTTTATTTGAATTAATTTTTATAACCATTCCATCCAATTCATAGTCCAAATCATGTCTTTTCTTCGCCCATTCATTATAAAACTTCTGAATATCATCTATGGAATTGCAAATCCTACTGAAAGAATTCGTTTTGAAACCAAGTTTTGATAATGATTCAATCTCTCCATACTGCGTTTCTGGCATATCTATACTTACTCGATCAATATCGTATAAAAAAGAATCTAGTTTACGAGTAGCAGTAATCTTTGGATCTAGTTGACGCAAAGATCCCGCGGCGAGATTCCTAGTATTGGCATATATTATTTCGCCATTCTTTTTCCTTTCTTCATTTATCTTTCCTAAAACTTTTTTACTTAACCAAATTTCTCCAATAGCGATAATGTCAACATCATTTGAAAGAGTCATGGGTATGCTTTGTACTGTCTTTATATTATGAGTCACATCTTCACCAATAGTCCCATCTCCTCTTGTTGCGCCACAAATGAACTTACCTTTCTCGTATGTAAGCACTATCTTTAAACCGTCTATTTTTAATTCGCAACAATAATCAAGTTTCTCATTTCCAACACCACTCTTCTCCATAAAGTTTTTTACTTTCTTTTCCCATTTTTCAAGCTCTTCAAAGTCAAATACATCGTCAAAAGACCATTGCTGAAAAGCGTGCTTCACCTTGTTGAATTCTTTCAGCGGCTCTCCACCCACTCGCTGTGTAGGACTATCCGTAGTAATAAGTTCAGGATACTTAGCCTCAACATCCTCAAGCTCCTTCATCAATGAATCATAAGCCTCATCACTTATCTCGGGCTTATCCAAAACATGATATAGATGGCGATGCTTTTCTAGCAGTTTTTTTAGTTTGTCCAGTCTTTCTTTCATATACTATAAGAATATCATATAGTCAGAAAGTATAAAGTTAGTATGTATATCTAATAGCTCTTTCAACACGACGGGAACTTATTTGCGAACATGGGTTGCTCGAATTAGTAGTATCCCAGCCTAGATTGTATCCCCTAGATTCTATAGAAGTCACTGGTACATTTGGAATTAAGTCCACTGTAATAAGGTATCTAGAAACCGTGACTATAGCACAAGCTGTTGTAGTGTTACCGGGCATCTTTACTTGAAATGTTGTTATGCTTGTTTGACCAGAACCAGAACTTGCCAGTGGAATAATATTCACCGATCCACCCATACAACTAGGGGCTACAGTAAGTGGACCAACAAAATCTCCGTCATTATCATGCTTTATAGCACATTCTAAACCACTATCTGCCGCATAGAATGCTGATACTGATTCACGAACTGCTGATGAAAGCAGGAACTCTTTCTTACTAATAGTTAAAATAGATATACCAACAGAAAGTACAACAGAAGATACTAGAACCGCAAAGAGCAAAGTATATCCTCTATTATTTTTTAATTCTTTTATTATCATCTTAATATTTTAAATATTTCACTTTGAAGTGTTACTTTATTATTAACCGATCCATTTATCCAAGTAACCTCGACTATAACAGTAGCTTCGTCACTACTAACAGAACTAATATAGAAACTTCTATTAAATTTTGACTTTACGCCAGGAGAGGCACTATTCATTGTATATTTTTTATTTTGAAAATCATCATATAATACGCATAACCTTTCGGTACAGGCTGAGCTACCAATAGATGCTATTGGATTACTTATATTCGTAGTATCAATAGTACATTTACTGGTATTTGTACAAGAAAAAAGATCTTTTGGAGCAGTAAGCCAATTTGAAATATCAGTATTTGCATTATTATCTCTCATATTCTTCACATATTCCATTGCATCTTGTGCTAGAAAAGATGCGATAACCTGATCCTTTGCATATATAGCAGCTGTGAGACCCTTGTTTGCTATTGTCAGTGGTCCTGCAATAGAAATCATGAGTATAGCAACAGCCACTAATGTCTCAACCATTGTAAACCCTTTATTATAATGTGAAATTATTTTATTCATGTTTTAATATTTTGGTAATCTTTGCGAAATAGTTGTCTGAAGTGAAAACTTAGTTTTATTTCTTTCTTTAATCCCATTTTCACCATTTATATAAATTCGGATTATCGGCTGATTGACACTCACACTATCTACAGTTACAGAAGATGCGGTAATCTTTGTATCGGCTGAGATTATTGGATAAAATGAACCATTATGTAATACATTACAATCTGTATCAGTTGCGGGTTGTTCTGCTTTATAAATTGTTTGATCAATATATTTGTATGCGAATACAAGATTGCAGTTATTATTTAAATTTCTTTTTGAACTTTTGAATGCTATCATCCAATCTGACTTATTAGAACAAGATTGTGCAGAAATACCACCAGAAATTATATTACTATTATTCCCATTAGAAGCCGCGGTATCACATCTATATACACTTCCCATTCTCATCTCTCTAGTCATAGCCTCAAGAGCATAATTTAGATTATTTATTGATGTCTTTAAACTAATAGATTTCTGATTTGCATCCATGATTCTTACAAGTGCTCCTACAGATATGAGTGCAACCACAGAAAATATAGCCAGAGAAACCATCATTTCGATTAAAGTAAAACCTTTTTTTAATGATTTTCTATTCATAATTGATTATTTTATATACTCTAGTTTTGTTGTTGGGCTTGTTGCGCTGCCTGTATTGTCACATTTTCTACACCTATTTGACCATTCGAACGAACAACTATTTTCTTCTTTGAACCATCAGTGGACTTTACAGTAATTTCAGCCATATTCATATTTGTCGTGCCTGCATCTCCTCTAATTATAGCATTCGGATCTGGTCTTCTAAAGCTTATTGTTAAAGTACTAACTGTAGTAGAACATGAGCCTGTATTGGTTACACACAGACTATCTATACTTGCTATATTTTTTATTTTCCTTGTTGTGAGAATTGCACCTAAACCATCATCAAAAAATCCATTAGAATTTATATCAGCAAAAAGAATAAAAACGTCAGAATTACTTTCAAATTCGACTCCAAATGGATATCTAAAATCATTTGAGAAATTTGCCGCAGCACCAGGTGCACTTTTTACATTCAATCCATATGACTGAGCACTTCTAATATTTAAGGCTATATCATATGCAAGATTATTTAGTAGTATACCCTGATTAAAATTCCCATATCTAGTCATGAGTAGAGCTGTCATCAATGCAAATATACCAACTGATACTAACAGTTCCACCAATGTAAATCCTTTTATATTTTTTAATTTGCTTTTCATTAATTAATAAAGAAATAATCAATAAACGGCCTAAGATCTATAACCTGTATATTAAATAGCAGAACAAGATACATTCCAAGTATTAGGTAAGGACCAAAAGGTATTTCTTGCTTTGACTTTAGCTTTTTGAAGACTATATACATCCAGATCACACTTACTATAGCTCCTATCCAGAATGCTAGAACAATAGCAGAAATGCCTGAGAAAATTCCTAGTACCCAACCTATACCAAGCACCAACTTCGCATCACCAAAACCCATCCAGGTCCCCTTTGACAGCCAAAACATAAGAGCAAAAGGTAGGGCTAGCACTGGTCCAGCTAATAATGCCGATACCGAGGGAATAGCAAATGATAAATCTGGAGATATAAATAATCTAGCAAATGCAACAACAGCGAATGTATATACTAGAGGGTCAGGAATTATCTTATGCTTTATATCATAAATAGTAATAATCAAAAGCAGACAAGTTATAAATATGTAAAAGATAGTGTCGAAACTAGCCAGAACTGTTACGGGAGGAAATACATAGAAAATCATAACGAAAAGAATACCTGCAACTGATTCAATGACAGGATATTGCCAGGATATTTTGCTCTTGCACTTTTTACACTTTCCCCATTGAAAAAGAAAACTAAAAATAGGAATAAGTTCATGCCAAGTAAGATTCTTTCCACAAGAAAAACATTTTGATCGGCCATTCAATGTCATACCAGTGTTATAACGCAATGCTACAACATTCAAGAAACTACCGATCAAAGTTCCTAATATAAATGAAAAAATTAGAAAATAAGTAGTCATCTATTTTATTTTGGTACTACGCAATAATATTTCGCAGCAGCACCACAATTCTTGGTCCCTATACTGCCACTACTGAAGCTGTCCTGAAAAACTGAACTATCGGTCTCAAGTTGTGCTCCTAAAATATAATCATAACGGGGTGTCCCGGTATTTGTTATGATGTAATCATATGAAACAGTAGCGCTTTCCTGAGGAATCTTTGAAATAAAGCTATTTAATGTCATACCTGGGCAACGTGCACTGTCTATTGGGTCACCTAATTGACTATTAGAAATTACATTACTTGTATATGCTGCAGGATAAGTGCCACATTTATCAAATATCATTTCCAAAGTTAGCTGTATCTGCGCTAGATCTGAGATTCTCTTTGCGTCTCTTGCCTTCGCTTTTGCCTGCGTAAAGTTTGCTGTTACTATAGCTGTCAATATACCGATAATTGCAATAACGACTAATAACTCTACTAATGTAAATCCTTTTTTGTTTGAGAAATATTTCATAAGTTAATTATAGCAAAGATTGTCAATAAATTATACAAGAGAAGTCCACAGATGTATTTTGGTTGAGCTTATGTGGGTTATAAAACCAAAATCGAGATATTTAGAGAACTCTCAGACTAAGAATTTGACTTTGATTTTGGATTTAGTAATATACAAAGTAGCACTTGGATGGGCTTGCCCTCTCACGGTCAATGTTTATCCAAACCGTAGCCAAGTGCCAACAAAGCATGTCACAAAAGTGGCATTTTTTGTTATTTAATCTAACTCCAGATTACCCTCGTACATTTTTCTTTTATTAATAGGTTCAATTTGTTTCCAAAAAGGTATGATACTCCAAAAATATGGTTGTTTATCCTCTATTTGTTTAACAATTATTTTAATTCTTACTTTCTTATCAATCACAGCAATGAATTCATAATATGTTGTATCTACCAAGTTATATTCATTTCTATGGTTACTTCTGTTTAATTCAAATGTCTTTGTCTCATTTATTCCTTGTAGGGTTTTTGAGTCTTGAACAATAATTGGTGCAAATTTTAGTAATTTCATCCTAATATATTGATCATAAACAAGCCTGGCTTTATGTTTTTCTTTAAATTTTAAATGTTCTTTACCCTTAGAATTGAAAATTATCTTTTGCTTTAAATATGGGCACCAAATCTCTTGAAATCTGCTGTATAGTAATTCGGCTTTTTCCTTAATTTCATCAAAATCAATAGGTTTTTCTTTCCCCATATTTACTTTATATTTCTCCATATCTTATATAATTAAATTAATAATTGCATAAAGACTAGCAAATAGTTCTTAAGAAATTATAAAGATTTTGTCAAAAAACGGTATTAGGTAATAAATTTTTGAATTACACCAGCCTCACAAACCAAAACCCACCTTTTTGAGGAGGTGGGTTAGTAAAAGATTGTCTTATGTACTTAATTATTGACAAACACCCCCGGTAATCTGTCCAACTGCTGGAGCTGTAGTAGCAGGTCCTGCTGTCAATTTTACATTACCACTATTATCTACACACTGAATACCAGTACCATCAGGCAATGTAGCTGCTATAGCAAATTTAGTAGGACTGGAAGCACTATCCACAGAACAAGTAATCATACTTGCAGTAGTATTATTTAAAATACCAGTTACTATAGCTTTCACACCATTTTTTGTAACATAGTATGCCCCAGTTGCAACAGTACCTGTACAACCAACATCTCCAACACCTACGACACCTGCAAGAGCTGCTGGGCCATAAGCTCCGCCATCCGCCTCAACTTCCATTTGCGTACGAAAACTGACCAACTGTGCCTTGATAGATGAAGCCTTCCCCTTTGATCTCGCTGTTGATAGCGAAGCTAGAACAACTGATGACAAAATACCAATAATAGCGATAACGACTAGCAATTCAATCAATGTAAAACCTTTTGTATTATTCTTCTTCATAACAAATTAAATTAACTTATAATAAAACTTAATAATTAAACTTATAGGACTAATTATAGCAAGGAAAACGGAAACAAGTGCAATGTCTATGTGGATAACTCCGGGAATCCCCCTTGCGGGGAACAATTAGCAAATTGATCCTAGGGATAACTAATCCCTCACCTACTGCGACCCTGCAATATTATAAATAGGTATGAGGACAGAGGCTAGAAGCACAGCGACACCACCTCCAAGACACACTATCATGAGGGGTTCAATAAGATCTACGAGCGCGTCAACAGCAGTAGTAACTTCACGAGCATAAAATCTTGCAAGAGTTTTCAAGATAGCACCAAGTTCACCAGACTCTTCTCCAACCTTAATCATTTGAATCATAATTCCTGGAATTTCACTATTATTTGAAAGTGCCTCAGATACAGCCTTACCTCCTCTTACAGAATCCACTGCATCAGCAAGAATTTTTTGATATACAGTATTGTTTATAACAGAAGAAGTCAATTCTAGAGCACGAATCATAGGAATTCCCGAAACCAGCATTGTATTCATATTGTCTGCAAGTCTTGACCAATATAATTTTCTAAATAAGGCACCAACATAAGGCACACCCAACTTAACTTTATCAAATATCTCTTTACCTGTAGGTGTTCTTATATATTTGACCAAGAAAAATCCACCGATAATCACCGCACCGAGTACGATAAAACCATAACTAGTTAGGAAATTACTAATACCAAGTATAATTTTTGTATATATTGGAATTTCTTGACCTGAATCAGTAAGAATTGCACTAATCTTGGGAATAACCATAGTAAACATAAGAATCATAACTGTGATAAATGTCATAATAACAAAGGCAGGATATACCAATGCACCCTTTGCTTTTGATACAAGCTCATATGTACGGTCCAAATAATCAGCAAGATAGCTAAATGTATCATTTAATTTACCCGACTCTTCTCCAGCTTTCACCATACTTGTATAGAATTCAGAAAAGATTTTTGGGTGTCTCGCTAAAGCTGCAGAAATTTGACTTCCTGATTGTAAGTCATCAGCAATAATATTTAGCTTCGAGCCAAGAAGTTTATTCTCTGTCTCAGCTCCCAATAGACGAAATATTCTCAACGCCGACACCTGTGCCTCAAAAAGTGTCGCCAACTGACGTGACAATATAACGACATCTTTGTTTGACACTCTCTCAAACCATGTAATGTTCATTGCCATGAGACCTTTCTTGGTTTCTGCTTCATTTATATTAAGAATAACCAAACCCCTTCTTTGTAAGGAAGAAATTGCAATGTCCACATTTACAGCATCTATTGTGCCATTTTTGGGAGCTGCTGTTTGATCTACCGCCTGATATGTAAAAAGCATAATATTTTTTAAATTAAACGATCTAGTATTCTAGGATCCGTAGAGTTCAGATATGCACTTTCTGTAGTTATTTCTCCGGCCCGGACCAGTTCAGCTAGAGAACGATGCATATCTATCATACCATCTCCAGAACTAGTCTCTATAACAGTATTTATCTCATGAATTCTTTTTTCACGAATAAGATTTGATACAGCATTATTATTAATCAATAGTTCATAAGCAGGAATCAAACCACCAGAAATACGAGGTATTAGACGCTGTGAAAATATACCAGTCATACTACTTGCTAGCTGAACTCGTATTTGATCTTGTTGCCCAGATGGGAATGAATCGATGATACGGTTGATTGTCTGTGCGGCGTTGTTTGTATGTAATGTAGAAAATACGAGGTGACCTGTTTCAGCCGCGGTCACAGCAGTGGCCATTGTCTCTATATCACGCATTTCACCAACAAGACAAACATCAATATCTTGTCTAAACATAGAAATAAGAGCATCTTTAAAGTCAGGAGTATCTATTCTAACCTCTCTTTGATCAATAGATGATTTCTTTGATTCGTATAGATATTCAACTGGATCCTCAATGGTCATAATATGCTCACTTCTTGTCTGATTTATCATTTCAATAAGCGCAGCAAGGGTCGTAGACTTACCTTGTCCTATTGGACCTACCACCAAAAAGAAACCCTGTTGCTTGTGTGTAAAGCTTTCCAAGATCGGAGGAAGATTCAGTTCTTCCAATGTCTTTATTTTCTTTGGAATAAGTCTCAATGCTACAGACAATGCACCTTGTCTATAGTATGCATTACCTCGAAAACGAGATTCTACTAAACTGTACGAAAAATCCACATCCCTGTCTTTCTCCAATAGAATCTTATTTTTATCATTAAGAAAAACATCAAGGTATCCTTTCATGTCTACATCTGTAGTTATACTTTTTTTAGCCAAGGGTATTAGAGAACCTGCAACTCTAATAATAGGATGTCTGCCATCTGACAAATGGAGATCAGACGCATTCTCATTTACTACTAGATCAACCAATTGCTCAATTTCTTTTTTATAATCCATTTTATTGTTTGTTAACGGATGAATAAATCTTTTGAACCTCCGCCAAAACTTCAGAAGGAATCGTGGTTGCTTTTATTATATAACCGTCAACATCGAGTTGCTTCGCTTTGGCGACATCGTCAGTTAATCCCTGATTGGTTAGCATAATTATAACAGAATTCTTCGCAAGTTTCTCTGTTCTTATAGTTGATAGTAGATCAATTCCATTCATTCCAGGCATTACAACATCCAATAGAATAATATCTGGCTCTGATCCATCTCTAAGTAATTTCAAAGCATCTTCAGAGTTTTGTAATGTATGAACATCAAAACCATTATTAGAAAACTTGACAGAATACATATCAAGTAGAAACTTATCATCGTCAACGAATAGAATACTTAATTGTTTTTTTTCCATACTATTATTGTACTATAATTTATTTACTTCCTCAAATGGAATAATCTTCTTAAATGCCTTTATTAAAGCATCCTCTTTCATTGTTAGCATGCCCTTTTGTCTCAATACACGAGAAATCTCGATTTCATTTGGATTAGTCAATATAATAGATTCAATATCTTTATCCATTTTCATAACTTCAAATACAGCCATTCTACCTCTAGTACCTCTAGGACAATCCGGTGTGGGTGTAATACCGTACACGGTATCAGAAAAAGGAATTTCTTTTTTATACTGCTCTGGAAGAGTTGAAAATTGTTTGTCGATCATCATTTTTATACTACCCTCAACTGGCATAGGTTTACCAGCACCAGGTGGAAATGTTCCAACAAGTCTCTGTGCTATAGCCATTATGAGAGTTGGTGCAATAAGGTAAGGATCGATACCCATATCTATAAGACGAGGAATAACTCCAGCCGCATCATTGGTGTGAAGCGTAGAAAATACAAGGTGTCCAGTAAGGGCAGCCTGCACTGCGAGCTGAGCAGTTTCATTATCTCGAATCTCTCCAACCATGATTATGTCTGGATCTTGTCTAAGAGTTGTCCTAAGTCCAGATGCGAATGTATATCCAATTTCTGGCCGAACTTGTGATTGACTAACTCCTTCCATATTATATTCTATAGGATCTTCCAAAGACAAAACATTGTAAGCCTCTCTATCTACTTCATTTAACATCGAATAAAGCGATGTTGACTTACCAGAACCTGTAGGACCTGTGATCAAGATTAGGCCATATGGACGCTGTATAGCTTCACGAATAGTCAATAGATTTTTTTCAGTAAGTCCTATCTGATCAAGGTTCTTTACACCCTTTTCCTGATCAAGAATACGCATCACGACCTTTTCGCCATAATACGCTGGAAATGTAGAAACACGGAAATCAATCTTCCTGCCATCTATTCTTGCAGAAAATCTACCGTCTTGAGGTTTACGCTTCTCATCAAGCTTCATATTTGACAACACTTTTATACGAGCAACCACAGCACTGTGTACTTGTGGTGGCAAAACCAAGCTTGTATTCAATGTACCATCAACACGAAATCTGACTCTCACTTTGTCCCTCATATGTTCAATGTGCACATCAGAAGCATTACCCTCGGTTGCATAACGTACAATAGTAGCTACTATTTTTACCACGGGAGCATCTTCAATTATTGATGACCCCTCGCTTTCATCCTCACTTGCTTTTCGTAATTTGACAATACTTTCTGAGTCGACAGATAGCACAGTTTCCAATTCAGTAAGAGCTCTTGATACTTCTCCACTAATACCCTTATAAGATTCGATTACCTTTTGATAATCCTCTATAGTAATTAAAAAAACCTTATACGGAATGTTACTCTTCGCTGCAATAAAGTTCAATGCATCTCTTGCTTCTATATTATCTGGATCAACAATACCAACTTCTAGAGTGCCCTCCTTAAGACCTATTGGTACAAATTTGTAATGTACAGCGGATTCTTCTGAAATATAATCCAATACTTCAAATGGAACAGATGCATCTCCTATTGTTCTTACAGGAATATTTAAAAACTCACCTCTTGCTTGTAATATATCTTCTATACGGACACCCACTTCTAGCAATATCTTATCAATAGACTCTCCTGTTGAGATTCTCTCTTTAATCTCTCTAGTATTATCTTTTGTTATAAGATTTTTGTTTAAAAGTATATCTACTACACTCATATATTATAATGATCAATTATTCTATCTAGCTACCGAAGCTGGTCTAGCTGGAGTATAGTAAGGAGCAAATGGATTAGTCCTACCCACATTTTGTGTAGGAATTACTACAGTGTGATCTGATAATAAAGCATATAATGGATCTGAGAATATAGTCTTATCTATTCTTAACATACTCATTTCTCCTAAAAGAGTTAGGATCTTTGCTGCCGCAATCTGAGTCTGCTGATCACCAATAGTCATAGTTTCATCAATAGAATTTATACTTGAATCAGATGGGCTACCTGATGAATAGAAATAAAATAATATGCCAGCTACTAGTATGGCTATGAATATAATTGTTGTCTTTGTGCTTGATGTAATATTTTTCATTTTGATTCAAAAATTATACTATTTAATCCAGTATGTTTTTAGTTCAACTCCGTAATCATATACTCCACTATCAGTAGCCTTCACTGTTATTTTAGAAACTTTCATTATCCTAAGACTAGTTTCTAAATCTTTTAACAAATCAATAAAATTCTGATACGTAGTGGAAACATCAAACGAAAGCACAACAGTATTATAATCAGCATTTGTCTCAATTTGTTCTGTAGTTTTATCGTTTATAGTATTTGCTTTTGATATTGATGTATTTATATTAGGTGCATTTGTTTTAACATTTTTCAATATTAAACCCCTACCCAATCCAATGCTCTTAACATCTAGTGTTAGACGAACATTATCAATATTATCCGGAACCATCTTTTCTAGGCGCTCCTTATCATTATCACTAATCTGATTATAGTTAGCGACTATTTCATCTCTCTTTTTAATTAATTTTTCAGAATTATCTATTGCCTCCTGATATCCAGCATTAACATTTTTAATAACCTTTATTTCCTCTATTTTACCTTTTGTAAAGGTAAAATAAATTCCTATAGCGAGTATTAAAAGTATAATTGGTGTTGCATTCCTATTCATAATAATTTATTGTGTTGGTGTATTAACTTGACTATTAACTGGGTTTGAATATTCTGGCATCAATTTAGTATATAACAAATCATCTGAGCTTATCATCCCACTAAAGCTAAACTGTACGCCACCGTTATCTTGTTCAGAAACATTAGAAATTACTGGATTTTTTAATATTTTATATTTACCAAACTCTTTTGATTTGCCAAAAACGTCTGATTGATATGCTATAGCATAAGGATCTTTTGCTGTACCACTAAGTGTTATCTTTATATCCTGAGAGTCCTTTGATGGTCCTTCAAAGGTAAAACTACTAAAACGCACATTTTCTACAGCCAATTGGCTTATTATTGAAAATACTTCACCAGCAGATAAATGACTAGCCAAAAATTCTTTACTTAGGTTGAGCTTTTTATTTATTTTCTTCAATTCTTCTATAAGAGGAATATCAAATTTTTTCTCGCTATCAGCTAATTTCTTTTTATAGTTTATTTGATCTTTATTTAATACACCAATCCAAACTACAGAAAATACTGCACCAACAATAGACGCTAGGAATAAAACTGTAGCAACAACCATTATTATGCTTGTACCCTTCTTTGCAGAAATAGCTTTCTGCTCTAATACGAGTGGTTTCTTAGGAATGAACGATGTTTGAAATTTTGTCTCCATTTATTTTAATTGTACTAGATAGCAATAGGAACATCAATAGCATGCGTGTGTATATCTTTCCATTAATCAATTTCAGAAAGACGCCTAAGTGCACAACCTATAGCAACAGCAAACTCTGGGCCAGCTTCTGCGAGTCTTTCTGCAAAGAAAGCTGGAGTTTCTATTTTGCTAAATGGATTTGCGTATTCGGTATCTGTTTGAAAACTAATTTTTGCAAGATCAGTAAGACCCTTTAGAAGAACACTACCTCCAGTCAAAACTACTCTACTAATATTTTTCTGATATTTCCTTTGATAGCTTAGCATGGTTGCATTTGCCTCATAGAATATATAATCTAGATTTACAGTTATAATCTCGGTTAATTCCTTATATTCTGGACCTCCCTTCAAACCATATATTCTTTTAAGATTTTCTGCTTCATCAACAGGAATGCTTAATGATTTTGAAATCGCCATTGTTATGTCCTGTCCTCCACGATTAATAATATGCGAGGCCCTCAATATTCCTCTTTCGACAATATACAATTTAGTAATACCAGCGCCCATGTCTATAATCATTACTGCTTTATTTCCTTGATCAATCACTGAACGTATAGAACTAAATAACTCTAATTCAAAAAATGTAGGCTCTATGCCAGATATAGAAGATATCGCTTGATAGTTATTTATATACTCATTATGAATAGCAACTACCAAAAAATCTTGATTCTTTTTTTCTGTTGTTTTTGATAAATCATTTTGATCTTCATTTGAATAACTATCTTCCTTAGGAATTGCTGAATAATCTAGGAGAACTTCGCTCATGGCTACAGGAATATACTTTCTTGCCTCTAGGGATATCACGTCTGCTATCTGTTTTTCAGGTACGATAGGAACATTTACGAAAGTTACAAGACTAGATGACAGCGGTAAAGAAATACCAGCTGCGACAGTTGTGGTCTTTGCCTCGCGGAGTATATCCTTGAGCGCTTCCGCAATCTTTTCTGGTGGAAGATTCGTAGATCTTCCAATCTCTATACCTGCATAAGGCCCGAGCGACAGCTCTCCATATGTTTCTAAAACTGCGCGACCTCTTTTTTTCTTAATTTGAACAACTTTTATAGCAGATGAGCCAATATCAATACCTAATACACTACTATTTTTCTTAAAGAATATAGAAAATATATTTCGCAAAAAATCCATATGGATATTATAGCATAAGGGTGTAAAATAATGCGATGTACACAATACTTCAACATATAATTGACTATTTATTTCCACCTACAAAAGAAGAAGTACGAATAAGATCAATTCCGATTGATTGGTTAAATATGAATTGCAAAAAAGCTCTACAGACTGAATTCCCTTTTATAAAAGCCGTATTCTCGTATAAGGATCCATTGATCAAAGAATTAATTTGGCAAATTAAATATAAGAAAAATGCACACGCTATAGCCTGTGGAGCTTACGCACTCTATAGTGAACTTAACAAATATAAATATACCCTTACCCTTATACCAATCCCCATTTCAAAAGAGCGCAGAAAAGAAAGAGGTTATAATCAATGTGAATTAATCATTGATGAAATACTTAAACTAGACAGAGAAAATATATTTATAAAAGATTACAACATACTCACGCGCGAAAAAGATATAGAAAAACAAACTCATAAAAATCGTAATGAAAGGATATCCAATACTAAACATATTTTTAAAGTAAACATGAAAAATGATGTAAATGATCTCAATCAAAAGATAATAATAATAGACGATGTTACAACTACTGGAAGTACACTAAAAGAAGCTCGTGATGAGCTTCTCAGAGTCGGCTACACTGATGTACGAGCTTTAACTATTGCGCACTAGATGTGCTTGATGGAGGGGTTGTAGGTGGAACTGTAGACGATGATGTGCTCTGATCAGGAGTTACCTTCTTCCATTTCCCGACGAAGAAGTACAAATAAATCAATTCTAAAATACCCATTGTATTTAATAGAAGAATAGCTATAAACCAAGGTGTCTCATTTCTCTTTGCTGCATTCCACAAAGCATAACCCTTTAATGCGATTACAGCGGCCATTAATATAAAAAACAATATAAAACCAATAGTAAAAACTCCCAAACCTATGCCACTAAACATTGGAAACGCACTATACGAATTTGCAAATAATGAATTTATCATAATGGGTATATTATACCACAAGGGCACTTCTATTTCACTAATTCGCTGGGTACAGCTCATGTGAAATAAGTCGTACCACAGGAGTACTTCCAATTTCCATATTCGCTTTGCTCATAGGAAATTTAGGTCGTACCACAGAACTATACTATGGATGCAAGGTCTTAGTCGCTACTTTTTTGGGGATAGAACAATTTGCGGAGAGAGCGGGATTCGAACCCGCGGAACCTGTTAGGGTTCGACAGTTTAGTAAACTGTTGATTTAAGCCACTCATCCATCTCTCCTGTCTTGACTAGCTTATCATTTTTTAGATTTTTTGCACCTCATGACGAAAGCAGGCGGGAAATTTAGCAATTCGAAATCTAGAGAGATCTTTGGAAAAACCTTTTTTACTGCCATAATTCCAGCCAAAAAGTATTCAAATTGAATGTATGTTCCTCCCTCATCTAGAGACTCAGATATTTCTTTAAGAATTCTCTGCTTATCTTCTTTCGAAAAGTTGCCGATTGGCAAACCAGAAACTATACAATCAACCTTCTCAAGACCATTCTCTTTAAGAAATTTCTTTAAATGTAGCGCATTGCCCTTATACAGTCTCAATCTTTTATCTTTTATTTGATTCTCTAGATATTTTACGAATATCTCATTCGACTCTATAGAAATCAATATACCATCCTTTGGCAAGACTCTGAGTATCTCTCTTGTAAAGACACCAGTACCAGGCCCGAGCTCTAGGACAACAGGACTCTTGATACCCTTTACAATCCTCTTGGCAAGATACCTAGAACTAGGTACGAGTGAACCAACACTGATAAAGTGTTTTAGGGATTGACCAACAAAAGCATTAAAAGATTTCATTATTATTTTGTTAAATAATAACACAAGCACATACACACTGCACCTTTTTTAGTGAAATTGGCTTATTATATATGTGGGCCAGAAGTTTTAAAAACTGGAGCAAAGAAAATATTGGCTGAGCTAGGTGTTAAAAACAAAAATATCTTTGTTGAAAATTTCTTTTGGTAAGAATTCTGCTAGAATGTGCTTATGGTAAAAATTGAAGAGTCATGGGAAAAGGCGCTTGGTAATGAATTTGAAAAGCCATACTTCAAAAAGCTTTCTGATTTTGTGCATTCAGAATACGTAAGCGGAAAGACATATCCCCTACCGAAAAACATTTTTCGAGCTTTTGAACTATGCCCTTTTGATAAAGTTAAGGTGGTGATAATCGGTCAAGATCCATATCATGGTCCACAGCAAGCCAACGGTTTATGCTTTGCCGTTTCCGAAGGTATCAGATTGCCACCGTCATTAAAAAATATTTATAAGGAAATTGCAGAAGATCTAAAAAAATCGATTATGAAAAAATGGTGGCAACGGGTGGGGACCTGTCGAGGTGGGCGAAGCAAGGTGTTTTACTCTTGAATGCCACTCTAACAGTTAATGCTAATACCCCAGGATCTCATCAAGGCAAAGGCTGGGAAGAATTTACTGATGCGGTTATAAAGAAACTTTCTGAAAGTCGTTCAGGTCTAGTTTTTATGCTCTGGGGAAATTATGCAAAGAAAAAAGGTACTGTGATAAACAGAAACAAACACCTAGTTTTAGAAGCGCAACACCCTTCCCCGTTTTCTGCATATAACGGCTTCTTTGGTTGTAAGCATTTCAGTAAGGCGAATCAGTATTTGAAAAAGAGTGGGTTGAGAGAAGTGAGGTGGGATTAGTAACACAAAAACAGTCGTAGAATTATTTGTCTACTTTTTAGGGTCCATTTCAGCGGAACCGGAGGGATTCTAATCTTACAGATTCGGTATAGTCTTCGCACCGTACTCGCTACGCTCCGTGCGATATGCTCAGACTTTTCTCATCCCTCACGAAAGTCGCTCAAGCGACTTTCTCGTTTCCTTCGTTCGCTTCGCTCAACTGCGGAACCGGAGGGATTCGAACCCTCGAGGCCTTTAAAGGGCCTGCATCTTTAGCAAAGATGTACGATAGACCAACTCCGCCACGGTTCCTCGGATATGTCAATAAGTAATAAATGTTCTTTGTTGACATATGTCATTCTTGCACAAAAATGGCTTTTAATCAAAAAATAGTATAATACACTAATGAACCCCAATTCCCATATCACAGACCACGCTCGACTCATACCACCACAAAGGATAGCTTTAAAAAAGCTGGGTATTGAAACCGTGCATGATCTCCTATATCACTTCCCCTCAAGGTATGGCGACACTTCAGAAACGAGAAATATTTCAACTCTAGAAAAGGGAGACGTAGCAGTTGTGTTTGGAAAAATTACTAAACTTAAAACCAGCAAAGGATTCAAGACAAAAATTCCGATGGCAGACGCTTGGGTTGAGGATGAGAGTGGAAAGATCCATTGTGTCTGGTTCAATCAGCCATATTTAGCAAAGATGACACAAGAAGACGCGCTTGTGAGAATAGAGGGAAAGGTCTCGCAAAGAAGAAGTAAGAACCCGGAGCAAAGCGGAGAACTATATTTTTCTAATCCGAAGCTCGAAGTCGTAAACAAACTACCAACTGGAGTCGGTGATTCCCTATTTGGTGATGACGGCAAATCTCACACATTATACCCGGTATATCCAGAGTCCCGAGGGATAACTTCAAATTGGATTTATCATAAGATAATAGATGTTTTTAAAAATGGACTTCTTGATAAACTTGTTGATCCAATACCAAAAGAAATATTAGAAAAATACAATTTACCAAGTCTAAAGACTGCCCTGATCTGGATACACACACCAATGAAGCCCGAGGATGCGGAAGCAGCAAGAAAAAGATTTGCCTTTGAAGAAGTGTTCTTTATTCAATTAGAAAAACAAATCGCCAGAAAGGAATATGAGAAAAATCCAAGTTTCAAAATTGAAGCAATAGAAAAAAATGTAAATGAGTTTATAAAGCGATTCCCATTCGAAGCCACAGATGCTCAAAATAGTTCGATAAAAACGATTCTGGATGACTTTAGCAAAGACCATGCCATGTCTCGCCTTCTCGAGGGTGATGTAGGTTCCGGCAAGACCGCTGTAGCCGCGGTGACCGCCTACGCCGTAGTCACAACCACACCGAAGGGTCAAAAGTTTGGTAATTTACAAGTGGCTTATATGTGCCCCACAGAGATACTCGCCACTCAACATTTCGAATCTTTTATTCAATATTTTTCATACCTTGGAATACAAGTTGGACTTATAACTGGAAGTGGGTGCAGAAAGTTCCCTTCAAAATTAAATCCAAAAGGCTGGACCAATATTTCACGAACACAACTTCTCAAATGGGTTGAGAACGGTGAAATACCAGTACTGATAGGCACACATGCCCTCATTCAAAAATCAGTAAAATTTAAACATCTCGCCTATGTGATCATAGACGAACAGCATCGCTTTGGATTGAAACAACGTGCAAGTTTAATGCAAAAAGAACTAGTGGGACTCGTGAAAAAGACTGTTGGAAGAGACACTTCGCAGCGCGACGGCGCGAGAATAGCGCAAAGCCAGCAGGCTTTGACGCGTGTTGATGACAACAGTACTTTTTCACGAGTCCCCCACCTACTTTCAATGACCGCCACCCCCATCCCCCGCACATTAGCCCTAACCATTTACGGAGACCTCGATCTCACACTACTTGACCAAATGCCTCACGGACGAAAGCCGATAATTACAGACATCGTAACACCAGACAGACGAGAAGAAATATATAAAAAGATAAAAATAGAATTAAAGGCTGGTCGCCAGGCCTATGTTATTTGTCCTAGAATAAATGAGCCAGATCCAGACAAGGAAGCTGCAGTAAATGCAAAATCGGTAAAAGAGGAGGCAAAAAGGTTAAAAGAAAAAGTGTTCCAAGAATATGAGATAGGAATACTACATAGCAAGATGAAGCCTAAAGAAAAAGATAGTGTAATGGCCGATTTTAAGTCTGGAAAAATCCATATACTATGCGCAACATCAGTAGTAGAAGTCGGTGTGAATGTTCCCAATGCAACAGTCATTATTATAGAAGGTGCTGAACGATTTGGATTGGCACAACTCCATCAGCTACGAGGACGAGTCATACGATCAAATCATCAAGCATACTGCTATGTATTTGCAGAAACGAAATCTGACAAGACTTTTGACAGACTATGTGCGCTGAAGACAGCTAGGAACGGCTTTGAACTAGCAGAATATGACTTGAAGTTCCGAGGTTCAGGTGAACTCTCTGGAGGAAAACAGTGGGGTGTCTCAGACATTGCCATGGAGGCATTAAAAAATATAAAGATGGTAGAGGCAGCAAGAACAGAAGCACAACTACTTATCACCCAGGACATCAAACTAGAAAAATATCCTCAAATACAAAGTAATTTAAAGGAAAGAAAAAGCGAAATAAAGCATTGGGAATAGACTAAAGGCCTTTGCCTGTTTTCTGTTTTTCTAATTCATGGATAATATCCTTTATGGCTTGATTATATCCATCTGCCCAATCATCTCCAGGGCAACAAGTATTAGCCCCTGCACACTCCCATCCATCAGCCTCCGTGGCTTTCATTTTCTTTAGTAATTTAATAAGTTTATCCATGTTATCTTAATAACTTTTTATTTTTTAAGGTCTCAAAATTATCACTTGTGATCACCTTCTTTCCTATTTTTTCCTCAATATTTTTTCTAGCATTACCAGCAATACTTCCACCCTCTCTTGCTACTTTTTTGTTTTCATCAAAGTCTTTTGGTTCATCTTTCTTTGAAATCTCTGTGGTTGCTGCTTCTGCAAGCATATTCAAAACCAATTCAAGATTTGTCATATTATCTCTAAGATTTTCCTTTTTCAAACCTTTTAAATTCTTATACTCCTTTGTTGTAAGACCTGTCCAGGCTTTCGTAATTTCATTCGTAAGTATTGCAAACTCTATTCCCTCTTTTACCCCTCTATTTTCCCATTCATCTGTAAGATCTTTTCTTATTTCGATACTCTTCAGTCGTTGATTTATCCATGACTGACTATACCCCTTCCTTAAATATGTCTTTAATGCCCTGTTTATAGCGAGTTCTGGATCTGCGGTTTCCTCGAGTCTTTCATAACCAACCCTTGCTAACCATAATTTAAAAGGTTCTGCATTAGGAGAAGGAATAGACTGGACGAGACGAAGTAAATTCTCTGTATCAATAGTATCAGTTAAGTAATATTTACCATCAGAAGCCTCCATTTTCAGTTGGTTACATTTTGTAACCAACTCACTTCCCTCTTCGTTTAATCTATTTTTTAATACTTTCCAGTAATTCCTCGGATCAATACTATTACTTAATGCCCCTACCACATCAACAACCGAAAAGTACCACAGCTCTTTATCCGCATCCCATACTTTCCTTATACCCTTCCTATCAAAAATTGATATGCTATTGTTTTTACTCATTATATTTTGATATTAGTTAATAAAATTAGATTAAATATGAATGAATATTATCACTAATAAAAATAATGCACTATTGCGCCATGATGATTTTTGTTTTAGAAAATAAATTTATAACTAATTAAAAATAACTATATATTGTGCCAAGATAAGGACAGTGGTCGAATCTTTAAGCGTAACCATGAACAGATGACAAAAGCAATATACGAATTCTTTGCCGGAGTTTGTTTATCAATATCATTTTGTACATCTGATTGGGGTTTCTATCTTACGAAGAAAGTATTGGTGAGGGTGAGTGTGAGGATATTAAAAAGGAGGTGTAAATTGGCGAAGACGGTAAGATTTGAAGTAAAAGAAAACCGCCCAACAACGCTGGGCGATTTCGTGAACAGATCTATAAACCATGTTCTTCATGTTTTTTTCTGACCAAGCTCCGCCTTGAGACGGCGAGCAATACACTCATTGAGGTGGCGGACTGTGAAAAGATCGTCATTGTGTCCAGTAGGAAAAACCCATTTTTGTCCTTCATAGTCGAACCTCACGGTAAAGTCACAATTCGCCATAACCATGTACGCTTGCCGTGTTGCGTGGTAATGGGGAAGCCCAAAATCCATGGTATGGGATTCCACACAAACCGCCACATTTCCATTCACCTCGAATGGATTACTCTCCCTTGGAGAATATCGTTCACTAGTGTTTACGCTCCAGACTAGGCTGAACTTCGTATCGCCCAGAAGATACTCTCCACCCAAATCTTCGGTGGTAAGAAGTTCGCTTGCAAGTTGATTTTGCAAATCGAATATGACTTCCACCAATTTAGCTGCTTCTGGGTGAGTTACATTTAGTTTCAATTTCATAGTAGCTTTTTGTATTCTTTGTTTATTTGTTAGGGGACTCAAAAAGAACAACATCTTGCTCACTCTGAGTCCCCCACCAAAAATATAGTTTTTTCAAAGAATTGTCGGATCTCACTACCTATATGATACATACTTACATGTGAGTTGTCAATAGCATCTAAGTGAATTAGCATTCTAAACGCAACAAAGTTGTCAGGCTAATTGCAACACCCTTTTGGGGGTTTAGACTATGTAAATGTCACATACACATATTGGTCCTGGAGATTGGGCGTGCATTGGGCGAATGTTAAGGGCTGGTCA
>CAIOGI010000003.1 GCA_903857825.1 Candidatus Tayloriibacteriota bacterium
AATAAATTAATAATATGATAAATAAACAAACAGAAGTGGTAAAACCTACAGAGATTACAACAGCCCCGATAATAAGACGTGCGCCTTATATTTCTCAGAATACAAAAGCTCCCAAAAAAGCTTCGACTAGAAGCCATGGTAGACCTTCACGTCCCCCAGAAGCAACCCAGGTTCACAAAAAGGTTGAAGATATGATACCGAGCTTGTCTGAGGGTTCAATAAGAATAATTCCACTGGGAGGAGTTGAGGAAATTGGAAAGAACATGACAATGATTGAATATGGCAATGATATTGTCGTAATAGATATTGGTTTTCAGTTTAAAGACGAAAACACTCCTGGAATCGACTATATTCTTCCAAATACAAAATATTTAGAAGAAAGGAAAGACAGAATAAAAGCTGTAATAGTTACTCATGGTCACTTAGATCATATAGGTGGTATACCCTATGTAATGCCTAGAATTGGTAATCCGCCATTATATACAAGAATGCTTACATCAGTAATGATAAAAAAGCGTCAAGAAGAATTTACTCATGTTCCACCTTTGGATATAAAGATAGTTGAGAAAGATGAGACCATAACTATGGGTGCATTGAAAATCAAATTTTTTGCTGTTACACATACTATTCCAGATGCAATGGGAGTGATAGTACAAACACCATTTGGCTCTATAGTTCATACAGGTGACCTAAAACTTGATCACGTAAATGGTATTCCTACTGACGAAGAAGAGGAGGAATTTGCTAGAGCATTCAAAACTCCAACAAGTCGCTCGCAGCAAGAAAAAGTTTTGCTTCTAATGGCAGATTCAACGAATGTAGAGAACCCAGGTTTTTCAATTCCAGAAAAAACTGTTCACAAAAATATTGAAGAAATAATAAAGAACACAAAAGGACGCTTGATCATAGCTACATTCGCCTCCCTACTCGAAAGAATGCTAAAGATAATAGAATTTGCTGAAAAATACGGAAAGAAAGTTGTTGTTGAGGGTAGAAGTATGAAAACAAATATAGAAATTTGTCGTAATTTAGGAATATTAAAACCAAAGAAAGACACCTTGATTACGGTTGAAGAAATAGACAACTTCCCTCCTGAAAGAATCATAGTACTAGCTACCGGAGCACAGGGAGATGAATTTGCTGCTATGATGAGAATGTCCAATAAGACACATAAATATATAAAAATAACAAAGAGAGATACTATTTTACTTTCTTCTTCAATTGTCCCTGGAAATGAAAGAGCTGTTCAAAAACTAAAAGATAATCTTTCTAGACAAGGTGCAAACATTATTCACTATCGTATTGCCGATGTTCACTCTTCAGGACATGCTAATAAAGATGAAACGGCTTGGATTCATCAGAAGATTAGCCCAAAATTCTTTATGCCAGTTCACGGTTATCATTATATGTTAAGAGTGCATGGTGATATAGCAAGAGAAGCAAATGGTCTAAAGGAAGATGCGATTATTATTCCAGATAATGGTTCAATAGTTGAAATACAAAATTCTGGTGAAAAAATAGTAAAACTAAAAGAAAAAGCACCATCTGGTATAGTCATGGTTGATGGATTTTCTGTGGGCGATATTCAAGACGTTGTTATCCGTGACCGACAAATGTTGGCTCAGGATGGAATATTTATTGTATTCGCAATTATCAATGCCCAGACAGGTAAATTAAAGAAATCTCCAGATATTATATCTCGTGGCTTCGTATACTTACGTGAATCTCAAGAACTTCTACACCATGCAAGAATCATAATTAAAAATACAGTTGAAGAAAGTACAAAAGGAATGAATCCTATAAATATTGATTATGTTAAAGGAATAATAACTGATAATGTAAGCAAATTTCTGATGCAAAAAACTGCAAAGAGACCGATAGTTATTCCTGTATTGTTAACAATATAGCAAAATTGAGTTAGAAAAATTGAGACTCGGCACGGTGAGGAGGTCCTACTTTTTTGAACTTGTGAAAAAAAGAGGAGCCTCCGAGCGCGACATTGTTTGATTTATCAAACAAGAAGTACTCCTGTGGTGCAAGTCGACGAGTCCAATTTTTCTTATGTTACGACTTATTTCACATGAGCTGTACTCAGCGAATTTGTGAAATAGAAGTGCCCTTGTGGTACGACCTAAATTTCTTACGAGCAAAGCGAGTGTAGAAATTGGAAGTACTCTTTTGTGGTACGACTTATTTCACATGAGCTGTACTCAGCGAATTTGTGAAATAGAAGTACCCTTTTGTGGTACGACTTATTTCACATGAGCTGTACTCAGCGAATTTGTGAAATAGAAGTACCCTTGTGGTACAATATTCGTCATGAAACATCATTTAAATATTAAAAAGTCTGGTGCACTCTATACATTGAGTGTACTGAGCTTTTTTCTTTCATTACATGTCGCATTACCATCATATTTCAACTCAAGCTTCCTAACCACACTAATAACTGAAAATGGTCTCAGTATCGTTTATTCAATTCAGTCTGTCTTAACAATAATAGGTTTTTTAATGATGCATAGTTTGCTGAGGAAGTTTGGAAATTTTAAGACATCTATTGCTTTGCTAGTTATACAAATCTTTGTCATTTATGGAATAATCACCATGACAATTCCAAGTATTGTTATAATCCTATTTGTATTATCGATAGCAATAGTAAACATGATTGGTTTTACTCTAGATATATTTCTCGAAGAAAATACCAATATAGAAAATATCGGCACCGTACGAGGACATTTCTTAACAGCAGCAAATAGTGCATGGATTCTTGGACCATTAATAGGAGGAGTACTTATATTTGGTAATAATTACAGGGGTATTTATATTGCTGCTATTTTACTACTATTCCCTATCATTTATATCGTATTTAGGAATTTCAAAAACTTTATTGATCCAAAATATGCAAAAATTTCCTTAACAAAAACAATTAGTGCAATATTCCATAATTCAGACATATCTAATCTAATTATTGTAACTTCCATATTAAACATATTCTATGCATGGATGGTTATATATACGCCAATATATCTAAATACAATAATTGGTTTTAGTTGGGATGAGATAGGTATCATTTTTACAATAATGCTTATCCCATTTGTTCTCATAGAAACACCACTAGGTAGAATCGCAGATAAAAAGCTAGGAGAAAAGGAAATAATGATTGCTGGATATATAATAATGGGGCTAGCTACTATTTCTCTTAGTTTTATTACTGGAAAAAATCTATTACTTTGGGCTGGTATATTATTTGTCACCCGTATCGGTGCAGCGGCTATTGAGATTATGATAGAGACGTATTTCTTCAAGAAAGTAGATAAAAGAGATACTGAGGTACTGGGCATATTTAGAGTAACAAGACCTATAGGATACATTGTTGCTCCACTGCTATCAGCAATTGGATTATTACTAGTATCAGAGAAGTATTTATTTATTATACTTGGAGGTATTTGCCTACTAGCAATAATCCCTTTGGCAAAAATGAGGGATACTGCATAATAAAAAGTAGACAAGTCTAATTAGCTTTGTTTGAATGGATTCTTGCCTTCTTGAAGTTGTTTAATCAATGGTTCAATCTGTGTCTTTGTCTGTGGGAACTTTTCTATTAAAGATTTTAATTCATTTGTCGCTGTCCATGTCTGATCATCCATTGCATAAGCTGCGGCTAAGAAGAATTTAACTTGTGGATCTTCTGGCTTTTTATCAACCAATTCTTTATATATTTCAATAACCTTAGCATAATTTCCTAATTTACCATAAATACCTATCATTCTTTCATCAGTAAATATTTTAGGATCATTACCAAATATTTCATGAGCTATTTTTTCTTTTCCTCCATTAACAAGCGCTAAGGCATATGCAATTTTTGAAAGTTCATAGTCTGGTGCGGATTCATAAGCATCCTTGGCAATAGCGATAGCATCCTCTGCTCTATTGGTATTAATATAATTCGTAGCAAGATCAAACTTTACAGCTTGTTTACCTGGAGTAAGTTTGTTTGCTTTCTCAAGTATTGGTAGAGATATATCGAACTTACCCAAGCTATTATAAAATGATCCAGCTATAACATACATACGTGCGTCATTAGGAGTCTCTGTTATTTGTCTATCGATTTCTTTCTTGGTTAACTCATAAAAATCAGTTTTTATCTGCGCTGGAATTTGGCTACTATTCAAAACATTTCCCGCGCAAGAAATTAACTGCTCACGAATTTCTTGATTTGCAGTTGTCTGATTTAATTTTAGTGCATTTTCAAAAGTCTTAACTGAAAGAGTTTTACCATCCGAACAAGATCTAAGAGCTGTTATAAGTCTAGTATTTGCCTGAATCACTCTAATATTTATAAAGTAAAAACCAGAAATGAATGCAATAACTATTATAGGTACAAATATATAATCACGAACAACCACCGCATCTTCTGACATCTTTTTCGTAGGATCTCCAAGTAATTTGCACTTCTTTCCTGATACCAATGCACTTATCATAGCCAGTAATGTGAAAAACATTACATAACTAGTTTGATTATCAAATACGAATATATTATGTATACCATAGGCAACAAGAAGACCTATCAAAACAGATTTTTGACCAATACTCAAATCAGCTTTCCATATATAGAATAGAGCTAATACATACAGTGCAAGATATGCCAATAAACCAAGCAATCCACCAGCAACCAACCAATCCAAGAAAACGCTGTGTGCTCTGTCGAACCATTGTTCATGACCATACATCAAAGGAGTATAATCTCTATTAAAGATATAATTAAAATTCTCTTGACCTATACCTATAATAGCGGTTTTTGGATTATCAAATATACCCTTTACTGCCATGGGCCAAATATATCCACGTGCTTGAGTTTTTGTATCAGAAAGCGAAATCGAGGAAAGACGACCTAATACCTGATTGTTCTTTATCCAAGAAACATTTTTTGCTTTATAAAGTGAGAAACCTAATATAATTACTAGAACAATTAATCCACCGGATACATATCTAGTAAGATTTGATTGGCCCTTTTCTACATTACCCTCTTTTTTCGAGCGTCCGAATATCGCATAGATTCCAGAAGTTATTAATATACCTGCCACCCAACCTAGAATAGAACCTCGGGTTGCTGTTTGAAAAATAATAAATGAAGAGAACACAAAGATCAAAGAGTAAATAGATATGAGTGCCATTGCCCCGTCTTTCTTTGCGACTTTCCACCCCCAAGCAATGATGGCCATGTATAAAGCAAGAAAGGCATTAAATATCATGTAAGCGCCCATGTAAGCCGAGTTTCCAAGGGATGCATCCACTCGACTAGCACTTTGATGGACTTCTGCCAAACCAAAAAACTGAAATAAACCATAGAATGCTGTAATCGTACCTGATAACAATAGGACATTCAAAAATCTATACCAGTTCTTTCTACCTTCACTATTTTCATTCTTTGTATTACCAAAAATACTAGACATTACAATAAAGTATGCCCAGAGGTGAATTATTGTCATCCAACCTTCCATTCTCTCGAAATTTGACCATATACTACGCAAAGGGTTATATCCAAGCAAATCTGCAATTAGTGCAACTACCGTAAATACAGTCACTGTAATAGTAAGATAATTCATTCTAGGGGCTATACTTCTATCTGTACCAGCGTCAACAGTTCCCTTCTCTCTCAGTACCAATACAAGCCACAAAACCAAAACAATTTCAACAATTATTCTAAATGCAAATGCTTTTCCAGTTATAAAAGGAAAGAAATTTGAATTTGCTACGTATAAAGGAATAAATGCTATTAAGGCAAGGCCGATAATAATGGAATACTTGAGCACGGTGTTGATTGTTGTATTGTTCATAATGGAAAAGAGTATATCATAAAATGATATGGTATGGTATGGTATATGTATGAAAAAAATATTTGTTTCAGGCACTTACGATATAATACATGCTGGTCATATACAGTTCTTCAAGGATGCACGGGCATTAGGTGATCACCTTACAGTATCTTTTGCTAGCAAAGATGTGATCGCTCTATCAAAAAAAAGACATCCCTCTCTTCCAGATAGTCATAAAGAAATTATTATAGGTTCAATTAGATATGTTGATAGAGTTGTTTCTAGTTCAGATATTGATCCTGTATTTGATTTTGTAAGTCATTGGAAAGAAGATAAGCCAGATATTTTGGTTGTAACAGAAGACGATCGAAATGCTGAGAAAAAAAGAATATTGTGTAAGGAGTTTGGAGTAGAATTAGTTATCTTACCAAAACATGTCTCAGTCGAGTCGGTTTCGACTTCAAGTATACTGGCTGGAATCAAAGAAAGAGCAAAAAATGAACAGATCTAAGAAATATAGAAACAAGATACTGTTTGACACCTTTTGACACCTTTGATATTATACACAGTAACATGATAGAAGAAATTAAACCTCTCGGCGTTTATACTACAGAAGAAACTAAGAATGTACTTCGTATTAGTGACAGTACTATCAAAAGACTTCTAAAAAAGGGATTAATAAGAGCCAATAAAGTTGGAGGTCAATATCGTATTCTCGGAAAAGAGATACTTAGACTTGTATCTCCAGAGATCGAGGAGGAAGCAATCAAAACTTATTTAAAGGTCAAAGATAAGGTGGTTAATAAGATTAGTAAGTGGTAAAATCATAAAACATGGAAAAAGCAGAGGCACAAATTCCGATAACTATAATAAGACCGAAGAAACTTTTCTCTTTACGTGATATTACAGAGGTATGGAAATATAAAGAATTACTATTTTTCTTTACATGGAGAGACTTGAAAGTTAGATATAAGCAAACATTTATCGGGGTAGCTTGGGCGATCTTTCAACCACTCATTACAATGGTGGTATTTACAGTTTTCTTTGGAGGCTTAGCAAAGATTCCTTCTGATGGTATTCCATATCCTATTTTCGTATTCACAGGATTATTATTCTGGCAGTTTTTTTCTACTGCGCTTAGTGATACAAGTAATTGTCTTATAGCAAATCAAGCCATTATTACAAAAGTATATTTTCCTAGACTAATACTTCCATTGTCATCTGTTATGACCAAACTGGTAGACTTTCTAATAGCCACACTCATACTAGTCTTAATGATGCTATATTATGGTTTTATACCCAGGGTTGAAAGTCTCATCGTAATACCAATAGTTCTTATAATATCATTTATGTCGTCTGTGGGACTTGGTTTAGTGCTAGCCGCGATAAATGTGAAATATAGGGACGTACGGTATGCTCTTCCATTTTTTATTCAAATGCTTCTTTTTGTGACTCCAGTTATTTATCCAGCCAGTATAGCTGGAAAATATTCATGGATGCTATCCTTAAATCCAATGACAGGGGCTATACAAAGTGCTCGTGCCTCCCTTTTAGAAACAGCTCCAGTAAACTGGGAACTCGTGGGAATTTCTTTTATGGCATGCCTTATTCTGATGTTTATAGGAGTTTATGTATTCAAGAAAGTCGAAAGATATTTTGCGGATATCGTATAATTTATATTTAAAATAAAATGGAAAATCCAATTATAGAAGTTAGGAACCTAGGAAAAAAATACAATATAAATCACCAACAAGGTAAGTATATTGCTCTTCGTGATGTTTTGGCGGGAATTTTCAAAAATCCACTTAAATTTATTAGAGACAAAACAAAAGAAGTTGCTGGAATAAACACGAAAGAAGATTATTGGGCATTAAAAGACTTGAACTTCACAGTGAATAAAGGTGAAGTGATAGGCATTATAGGTAGAAATGGAGCTGGAAAATCTACTCTTTTAAAGATTCTTTCTCAAATTACTCCACCTACAACTGGTGAGATAAAGATACGTGGACGAGTAGGAAGCCTACTTGAGGTCGGTACCGGCTTTCATCCAGAACTTACTGGAAGAGAGAATATAAGACTAAATGGTGCCATTCTTGGAATGACATATAAGGAAATTGCAAAAAAATTTGATCAGATAGTAGAATTCGCTGGCATAGAGAAGTTCCTAGATACACCAGTAAAATATTACTCAAGTGGAATGTACGTTCGACTCGCCTTCTCAGTTGCAGCACACATGGAGCCGGATATACTAATCATTGACGAAGTACTTGCTGTTGGTGATGCTGAATTTCAAAAAAAATGTCTTGGAAAGATGGGAGAGATAACAAAACAAGATGGTAGAACCATACTCTTTGTGAGTCATAATATGGCAGCGATAAGACAATTGTGCACTAAAACAATACTATTAGAAAATGGCAAACTACTATTTAGTGGTAATACTGAAGAAGTAATACAGCACTACAATAGTGAAATGATTGATAAAACTGGACAAAGTTGGAATGGTGATGCTGGTGATGATGAAATACGAATAACTAGGGTCTTGTCACAGAGTTTAGATCAGGAAGGCAAATTTCATACAAATGCACCTATTGAAATCTCGATCCATGGAACAATACTTAAAATGACAAAACATATGGTTATTGGTTTTCATCTTTTTTCTCAATTTGGTTATGAATTGGCATATTCCTTATATGATGATAATGATGCGGACATGGCGCCAACAGTACTCAAACCAGGACCATTTATTAAAAAATTTGTTATACCCGCAGATACTCTTTCAGAGGGTACATATTTGATAGAGTTAGACGTTGGTATTCATAATCTAAACAAAGTTTTAAGACCTGATCAGGGACGTGTATCATTTTCTTTAAGTAATGTTAATGGGATAGGAAAAAGATTCTCAGTACCACAAAAGCAAGGTTATGTTAGTGTCTTTAGACCGCGCTGGTCACAACAAAATAATTAAGATAATTAATATGAAAAAAATAATCGTAACAACAACAATAAATGAACCTACTGAAGCAACGTTAAAATATTGTCAAAAAAAAGATTGGGATTTTATAATTGTAGGAGATACAAAAACCCCACATAATTCTTATATAAGCCTTCAAAAAAAATATAAGAATGTTACATATCTAAGTCCCGAAGATCAAGAAAGAAAATATAAAAAAATAAGTGACCTAATTGGTTGGAAATCAATTCAGCGAAGAAACATTGGCTTTATTGAAGCATATTCAGCAGGAGCCGACATAATAGCAACAGTAGATGATGACAATATACCCTATGAATCTTGGGGGGATAATGTCATGATTGGAAAAGAAATATATGTAGACATGTATGAACCAGAAAATAGTGTATTCGATCCACTTTCAATCACAAAGGATAATTATGTCTGGCACAGGGGTTATCCAATTGAGCTACTTTCTACAAGACATCGTGTTCAATATAAAGGCAAGAAAAAGATTAAGGTATTAATACAGGCAGATTTATGGGATGGCGATCCAGATATTGATGCTATTGCCAGGTTAACATTTAAACCAATAGTAAAATATACAGACATCACTAGTCCATATACATCAAATAGGATATCTCCATTCAATTCTCAAAATACCTTTTTTTCACGTGAAGTATTGCCATATTATTCAGTGCTACCACACATAGGTAGAATGGATGATATTTGGGGAGGATATATTTTACAAAAATATTTTCCGAATAACCTAATATACAATAAAGCATCAGTTTATCAAGATCGAAACCTTCAGGACCTTATAACAAATCTGCAAAATGAAATTATTGGATATAGAAATAATCTTAACCTGACAAATGATTTGAATAATTATGAAAAATATCTTCCAGAAGCAACGCTAAACTTTTATAAAGAATATAGGAAACAATTCAATGAAATCTCTAAAAAAACAAGACGATAGAAAAATTATTATTTGTACAACTTTTAGAGAATTTAATGGAAATTCAAATGACAAAATACAAAGACTTTTTCTAGAATCCATAAAGGAACAAACGTACAAGAATTTCATCTTGTCAGTAACTACATTTGGAGAGAAAAATGTAGAGAAAGTACTTGTTCAAGAAGAAATCCCACATATTATATTTAAGGGTGATGCCGGAGAATATAGATTCTCACTAACACAGGTTTTACAAAATGCAATATCACTTATCATAAATAGTGATTCGCATATTATACTGTGGACTACTTGTGATGTTATTTTTGAAAAAGACTTTTTTGAAAACATTATTAATGAGTTTAAACCTGGATACTGTGGAACATCTCTACCTCATTCTGTATATACTAATCATGATAATTATATAAATAATAACAACCCCTGGAAATTATGGTGGGGATTGGATCTAATTTTTTTCGATTCTGACATTTTAGCTTCAGTAAAAGTTAATAATATAATTGATAATTATCCTAATAACGGTTGGGGATATTTTGAGTTTTTTTTAAGTGGGGTTGGTAAAAAGTTTTTTAAAAAGATGATAAATGTTAGACCATATACAGTTTCTAAAATAGAGAATGATAGGTTGGCTAATAATGAGACAAAGGCCTTTTTCTCATTATCAACATCTCATAATAAAAATACATATGAATCCTTTATGACAGATTACCATCTTAATAAGGATCCGTATTCTATTCTTTTAAATTACAAAGTTTTGAATAAAAACTTTATTCAAAAGACAATTATATACTTTAATTTAAAAAGGAGACAGTTGGCGGCCAAACTAAATAGGTTTACCCACCATTTATATATAAAATATTTTAAAAATAGATTTTAAAATCAAGAAAATAGGCTTAATTGTTCATAAATACAATAATTGTTACAAATACTACTAATATCTTATAATATTAGATTATGCAAATCACTAATCCTCCATAAAGATAAATTTTTATCAGCAAACTCACTATCCTCTATATATTCTTCTTTTATTTTAAAAATTGATTCGGGAAAATTAAATGGTGTAATATTTAAGTTTATTGGTCTCCAACGACCTGTAATTATATCATTATTCTTAATATGATCTGGGAATGTTGTTGTTAAAAGATATTTTGATTTACTCTTAATTATATTTAATGTAGCCCTTTTCACATCTTCATTACAGAGATGTACGAGACAATCACGACAAATAATTAAATCAACCTCTGGTAAGTCCCCCGTGATAATATCAATTTGTTTAAATGTTCTATTCTTATTGCTATATTCTTTATTATTTACATCAATTAGGGGTTTAACTATATCTGCGCCGATATATTTTATATCATTCATTTCGACAGCTTTCATCCAATAAAAGTCACCACATGGAATGTCCAATATTGTCTTAATGTTATAGTTAGTAATTAGTTTTTCTATAGAATATCTGATAACTTCTGTTGCTGCTAAATTTGAACCTGTTCCTGATAGCGAATCAGCATCTCCCCAACTATTCTGATTATAAATATTTGTAAATCTTGATTCAGTATCTAATTTACTCAAACGATATTCGGCAAAAAGGTTCCAAGAAAACTTTATTCCTGGTATATTTTTGATGAGTCTTTTAATATTACTCATTGTTTTGTTATTATTCATCTTTAGTAGTATAAAACAAAACACAAACCATTACAATTTTTTGTTCCCTAGCTTGAACATATTCACAAAATTCAGTCACTTTGAAAATTCTTGTTTGAAATATAACCCATATTTAGATGCTGTACACTATGAGATAGTAGCAACCAAAGTTTTGATTTGCCCCAAAATTGACACTTGATAAGTATACGCAAAAAAGCCATAATAATCTATACATGTGTAACGCAATAAAAAAAATATTATATAAAATCCAAGGTAAAATTTACAGAAGTATTGCAAAACTCTTTAAATACAGATCAACGAGTTATCCTTACATAAGTGGCGATGGTTTCAGATCAATGGCTGATCACATATATGATGAAACTTTTAAATGCAGAGCGAGTGAAGTAGAAGATAATGATGTGGTATTTCTTAAGACAGATATGAAAGAAGAGTGGTTTACCTTAATTCATCCAAAAATTATGTCGAGATACAAATTAATTACTCATAACAGTGATGATGTTATTGGTAGAAAGGAGTCTTTATACATCGACGATAAAATCATAAGATGGTTTGCACAAAATAACATATATAAACACGAAAAAATTGTTCCCATACCGATAGGGATTGAGAATAAGCACTTGTTCGTAAATGGATGGGCGTTTATGAAAGTAGTAAAAAAAATAGTAAATATTTCAACAATTGAGAAAAAAAATAAAATACTATTTGGCTTCAACATTAAGACAAACCCAAAAGAGAGAGGTACGGCCATCAGTTCTCTAAGAAATAGTGTGATCTGTGATGAAATTATACACAGGGTAACACCGATAGAGCATTTCAATTTATTGAATAAATATAAATTTGTTGCATCCCCAGAAGGAAATGGCCCGGATTGCATAAGAACATGGGAAGCTTTAGCTTTTAAGGTTGTTCCAATTATAAAAAATTCATCGGACTGCCAAGTTATAGAACAGAATAATTTACCAATTTTGAAAATAAAAGACTGGAGTGAAATTACAAATTTAAGCGAGGAAAAACTGGCAACTATATACAATAACTATGATTTTGCTTCAAAATCTGATATAACTATGTTTGACTATTGGAAAGAAATAATAAAAAAGAATGAAAAACTTATATAAAGTAACCCAAGAAGTAATTCCACCGATTTTGTTTAACACATTTAAAAACAGTGTGTTTTATAAGAAACTAAAACCTATAGTTAAAAAAGTTGTAGAAAAAAAGATTCCTCCTAGTTGGAATCAGGTTTCTAAGGGGGTACTAAAAGGGACGTGGCTGTTCTTCTACCCACTCGGAGAGTGGCAAGCGAAAATGCTTGCAGAAGAATACGATAAAGAATTATTTGATGCGCTTAGAAAGCTCAATCTAAAGGGAAAAACAATTTTTGATATAGGCTCACACATTGGTTATCATTCAATATTTTTTTCTAAACTTGTTGGACCAACTGGTGAAATACTTGCATTCGAGCCAAATCCCTTTAATGCAGACCGCATACAAAAAAACGTTGATAAAAACTTAATAAAAAATATTAAAGTAAACAATATTGCACTTTCATCAGAAAACTCTGAGACTGATTTTCTGTTTAGTGAAAATATCGAAAATGGAACCAGTAGTGGAGGTTTTATAGATGAATCAGATACATTTTATAGTAAAGACACATATGAAAATGGGATTGGTTTCAAAAGAATGAAAGTGATAACACAGAAAATTGATAATCTCGAAAAGATCAAAAACAATACCTTAAAGATCGATATACTAAAAATTGATGTGGAAGGTGCCGAGAGCCTAGTCTTAGAGGGTGGCATTAATACAATACTTAGAGACGAGCCTATTATATTGATCGAAATACATACCATTAGCAATATGTTCTACTTTATGGATTTCATAAATAGAATAAACTATACATACAATTTACTTAAAAAAGAGCCTGATGGTAGACATCTTATACTGGCAAAGAAAAAATAGATTTATTCACACTTTTTAAAAACTCCTACATAGCTAATGTTACAAAAGTCATTATATCTGTTTTTTCTTTCAAAGTAATACGAAATTACATCAACGAAATAGTAGAATATTTTAATAATCCATATAAAAAGTGGACTAAGAACCCTATAAATTGGGTTTCGAGAATACCTTTTGTCTCTAATTGAAATAGAAAAGATGTAACGCTTAAAGAAGTTTTTTACTTTTCCTTCTTCATAACTATCAAAAATCTTTTCATATTTATATTTATTCATAACTTTATTAATCTCAATACGATCATAATGCTTATAATGTCCCTCATGATCTGATTTTCCTCTATTATGAAAGATGGAAGATTCGCTTGCTGGCCCACAATAAATTGGATTGGGTGTCAAAATATAGAGTACTCCTCCTACATCCTGTACTTTACTGACTTTTTCTAGAAGTGACGGCATATCAATCAATGGTATATGTTCAAATATATCTGCCATTAAAATAAAATCAAATTTTTCATCAAAATCTAATTCTTGAATAAACCCAAGCTTTACAGAAAAATTCTGATATACTCGTAGAAGATCCAATAAGTGCTCATTGTGATTTGCTTCAATAGCAGTTCCCTTTCTAAATTTGTGCAATAGTGCTGTAGAATAATGCCCCGTCGAAGCTCCAATATCAAGAAAGTTATCCCATTTATCACATAGATTAATAGCATTATTTATTACTTCTATAGTAGATCTTTTTGTCACATCTGGAAATCTGCGACTCATTCTATCGTCATTATTATACTTCTTATAAAGTTTATATAAATCTTTGTTTTTATACATAAAATTATGATTTCATCCAATTATGAAAAGAGACTGTCTTATACTTATTGGAGTATCTTTTTGTTAGTTTTTCAAGACTATTAAAATGACTTCTTGATAGCCCTGTATTATATAACGGTCGTGTCACAACATTTTCTGGATGGTTATAAAGAACCCAGTTAGCATATGTGTCGTAATCACTCATCGATGAAGCTTCTTTCGGATCAGCCAAATCAATATACGCCTCATCCCAAGTTTTACCATTTTTGTTTTCAATTTCTCTTTTCATCTCCGCAAGATATTCAACATCGAAAAGCATCATGTGGGAAGTGAAAGAAAGTCTAGTGGGGGCATCATATCCAAAAAGCTTTTTGAATGATTTAAAGTAAGCATCATGCCATTCTGTATTGTATCTAAAAACTACTTTATCATTATTATTACCCTCAAGAAATATGTGTGGATTTATAAGTATTGTATCAGAATCAACAACTAGATATCTTCGTGTTTTAACAAACTTATCTCCAGCAAATTTGATAATCTGTTGAAAAACCCATCCACTCCTATCTTTTCCATTTACTTCGTATTTAATGTGATCCTTATCATACCCAAGAACAGATTTTTCATCTATAAAATGATATCCTTTTTGATTACAAAAGTGAATCAGATCTTCTTCAGTCTTAGATACGATGTAAACATCACCAAGGTTATTACATACATTCTTTTCTAGGCTTTGAAGCATAACTTTCATAATCGCACGATCCCAATAAACGGTCTTAATAAAAATATCAATTTTTTCTTTACTATTTTTTACAAGAGAACAATCTTCAGCAAAGTCAATCCTTATGATTTGCTTCGCACACAGTAATATATAATTCATTGTGATAGAAATTTGATGCTTAATACCTAATCGTGTTTTTATATCGTAAATAAATATATAGTACGGCTTAAGAATCTTCTTTACTTTTTTTATGTATGGAGTATAAAATTTAAGCTTTAATGCAGGTGATTCAATTTGTTTTTTGATCGATTCTATTTCATATGCACTTAATTTATCCGACAATCGTCTTTTCTCACAAGATACTAATTGAGTATTGTAATCACCTACAAATAACGGATCGAAACATCTTGAAACTAAATTAAATAGATCCCCTTCATTGTTTAGATTAAAAGATAGAATAAATTTCTTAACTTCAGGATCAAATAAGTATAAAAATTCAGTAAGAATACGAAACCAATTTCTATTTGATCTTCCAGATCTAGCTTCTCGAGTATAATATGATGCGTAAAATCCTCTAGGATGCAAACGGTGATAATACTCTGCATCTGGACAGGTATATGCGACCAATCCACTAGCCAGGAATCTCCATGCAAATGCTTGAGTGTCGAAACCATGATTTTCTGGATAACCGCCTGACAGAGTAAACGCTTCTTTTGTGTGCATAAAAACAGAATATAATGGACACAATACATTATTTATTTGCAAAAGACTCTCAAATGGAATCCTTTCTCCAGAATATGAAAATGTATCAATCCTATCAATATATTTTTTATCGATACCACGAAACTTGCCTTTAAACTTTATAGATCTGTGCAAACCTACACCATCACAAATTAATCCTCTTTTCTTTTTATCCTCCATAAATAGATACATCCTTGATAAGGTGCCATCTGGTAAAATGTCATCACTATCAAGACAAAATATGACATCACCAGATGATTTTGATATAGCAGTATTACGAGTTGCTCCCCCTCCCTTATTTTGAGTGTGAAAAAATATTTTAATCTCCTTATGCTCAGATGCTATCTTTCTTAAAAACTCTGGCGTTGTGTCTTTTGAACCATCGTCAACCATTATAATTTCAAAAGTAATCATATTTTCCTTAAGATTTTGTCTAAAACAAGAAGAAACAGCCTCCGAAACAGTACGGGCAGAATTAAACGTCGGAATTATTATTGAGAGTTTGGGTTTAGACATCTTTAATGATTAAATTTATGTATAATTAAATGTATTGTAGGTAATTATGATATCATATACTATAAAATATACTACAAGATATATTATAAGATTATCAAAAAAAACATATGATACTCATCAACCTAAAAGGCGGTCTAGGAAATCAGTTATTCCAATACGCAACTGGAAGAGCTTTGTCATTACGAAATGATAATAAGCTCAAACTCGATATAACAGGCTATAGCAAAAACAATAACATAGACACTGTGCGCCACTATGCCCTATCACCATTCGACATAAAGGCTGAAATAGCTTCTGCCGCAGAAATAAAGAAACTAAAATATCCGTTCGGGCTAATCTCAAAAGGGTGGAGATTTTTCAAGACAAAAGCACTAAGAATATTCAACATATCTTTTAATCCAAAGATATTCTATTCAAAAAAGCCTTTGTATCTTGACGGATTTTTTCAAACAGAAAGGTACTTTATAGACAAAGAAGATGAGATTAGAAAAGATCTAACACTCAAGGATTCCTTGAGTCCGAGAGCTTTAGAGGTGCTGTCAAAGATAAATAGCTGCCCAAATAGCGTTTCTCTACATGTTAGACGCGGCGACTATGTTAGCGATAAGAGTACGAATCTGCACCACGGCACTTGCGATCCATCATATTACACGAAGGCAGTAGAATACATGAGCACAAAAATCGGCAACAACATACATATCTTCGTCTTTTCTGATGGAATAGAATGGGCAAAGGAAAATATCAAATTCCCTTACGAAACATCCTATGTGTCACCGATCAAATCAACACCATTAGATGAAATTGAAGAACTAATCCTTATGAGCAAATGTAAACACAACATTATTGCCAATTCTTCTTTTAGTTGGTGGGGTGCTTGGTTAAATCAAAACCGTGATAAAATAGTTATCGCACCTAAAAGATGGGTATTAATGGGTGAAAAAAACTACAAGGATATAATTCCCTCAACATGGCACAGAATATAAGTAAAATATAAATTATGCAAGAAAATCAAAAATTCACAAATAATGAAAATTTAATGACACCGAAAGTGTCTGTGATTATTGCTACTTATAATAGGGCAAATTATATTCACGAAGCTATTGATAGTGTGCTTAAACAATCCTATTCAAATTGGGAAATAGTAATTATTGATGACGCTTCAGAAGATACTACTGGGGAAATAGTAAGAAAATATAGAGAAAAAGATCCACGAATTTTTTATTATAAAAATCAAAAGAATTTAGGTATAGCTAAAACAAGAAATAAAGGTCTGGAATTGGCTCGTGGTGAATACATCGCCCCACTCGACAGTGATGATATTTGGCTTGATAAGGACAAATTGAAAAAACAAGTAGAATTTCTCGATGCAAATCCAGACTATGCAATGCTTGGTGGTGGTATTATGCATATTGATGCACAATCTAAACCTATTAAAAAAGTGCTATTCCCTGTTTATGATTCGGTTATTCGCAATATCATACTTCAGTTCAATCCATTTGCTCAATCAACTCTGCTCTTCAGAAAAAGTGCAGCTTTAGAAGTTGGCGGATACTCTACAGAATACAAGGTTGCAGATGATTATGATCTTTGGTTAAAGATAGGAATGAAATACAAATTCACAAATATTCCTCAAGTCTTGTCTGGTTACCGAATACACGGTGGAAATATTACACACACAAAAAGATTGACCACAGCGAAAGAAATCTTGGAAATAGTAAGGAAGTATGCCAAGTACTACAAAAGACCGACTATGGGCATTATAAAGGCTTATATGCGTATATTATTGTCGTATTTCAGGACCTAATTAACCCAAAGTCATATTTTGTAAAATTGGACTCCCTCACCGCGTCGAGTCCAATTTTACTACTCCACCTTTAATATATCTCTAAGCTTCTCTTCTGGTATCTCTTTAACTAAACTTGGCTGCGGTTTTGATTCTACTTTTTGCTCTTTTTTTTCCTGAATTTTATCTTCTTTTTTATTTTCAACCTTATTTGCCGACATTAATGATGCTAATGCATTCTTTAAGTCATTTACTCTTTGTGGTTCAGCTTCTTTTATATTTCTTTGTGATGACAGTGAATTTAATGATACTGGATTTGGCTTATTAATATTGACCTGTGTTGGTGTATTGGGAATTTTGTTTTCAATTATTGATTCTGGCTTTGCTTGAATTGTCTCTTTAATTTTAATTTCTTCAAAAGCTTTTTTGAATGGCTGTACTACTGTTGGGACACTTACTGGTGTAGATTCATGACCAGGATTCGGTGTTGGTTTTACAGGAGAAGGATTAATCGTATTTGGTACGGTATTAGATATGGTATTCGGGATTGAATTTGCAATTACTGGATTATTCTTAACAATACTATTTTCTTTTGGTATATGATTCTTTAGTTCCGAGACATAGACTTCAGGTTTCTTAATAACCGGAACATTTAACAACGGTTTTACATACGTAGGAGCAGGGCTTGATTGTGGTTTTTGAGGTGCCTTAATAGGAGCCATCCAATCATCGATAGCCTTCTCTACATCTATTCTTGGATGCGCATACTGTTTCCTAGACATTTCTATCACTGATTGCATACTAGAACTCTCTGGTTTTGCAATAGGTGGTAAAGTGGTGGCAGAAAATGGTTGTGAACTTATACCATCAATCATTAATTTTAAATATGTCTGAAAAATTCCAAGATTTACCAGATCCTCAGCTGTGAACTGTGGCATAAATTCTTTTTCAAGAACCTCTGCATCAAATGCACCGACTCTGAACACGATCATTGTTCCAACGTTACCGAATACAGCTGCCCTTACCTCTTCTTCCATCTGCTCTATGTACTGGTGAGCAATAGTTAAATTTAATTTATATTTTCTTGCCTCAGACAAAATATCAGCAAAGCTTTCGTTGGCAAAAGACTGAAACTCGTCAACGAATAGATAGAAATTTGGCATTGTCCTTAATATACGATCTGGAGTATCTGCTCGAGAAAGTGCGGCGAGATATATCTTTGTTATTAGCATACCACCTAGAAGATTGGCATTTGCCTCTCCTATTCTTCCCTTTGAAAGATTGATTATGAAAATTTTTCCATTATCCATCATTTCTCGAATATCGAAAGATGATTTTGGTTGCCCTATCATGTTTCTGATAAGAGCATTTGCTGTGAACTGTCCAATCTTGTTCTGAATTGCAGGCACTGCTTCTGCCGCCATTCTCTCTGTGTAATTTGCAAATTCTTGAGTCCAAAAAGCTTTTACTGATGAGTCTGTAATATGAGTGATGACTTGATTTCTGAAGTTCTTATCAGACAACATTCTATTCACACCGAGAAGTGTTGCACCTGGGTATTCTAGTAGTGCCAACAAAGTGTTTGTCAAAATGTATTCCATTCTTGCTGACCATGCATCTTGCCAAATCTTTTTAAATGTACTCATTAAACCAGATACGACTAGGTGTCTCTTGTCTGGATCAACACTTTCGAGAACATTGAAAGCAATAGGATAGTCCATATCAAAAGGTGCAAAATACACAACATCCTTTTGTCTATGTTCTGGTACATATTCCAAAAGTAATTCTGCAGTTTTTCCGTGAGGATCTATGAAGGCCATTCCTTCTCCATTCTTTATGTCCTGCACTGCCATATTTTCAAGCAAGGTAGACTTTCCCATACCCGTCTTTCCGATAACATAAACGTGCTTTGTTCTATCTTTGGCTTTAATACCAAATGTTACCTTTTTGTTTCTGGCATCAGTTTGCCCAAAAAATGTAATCCTTTCTTCATTCATAAATATAGATCTTTATAAGAATAATATTACCACAAGGGCACTTCTATTTCACTATTCGCTGTGTACAGCTCAGGTGAAATAAGTCGTACCATAAAAAATTTAAATAGGTGCGTGGTGGTAATGTGTATAAAAATGAGTAAAAGAAAACCCGCCGAGCGCTCCAAGCTCGGTGGGTGATTAAATCAAGTGTGTGTTTACCTGGGCTCAAATTCGTGTAGCTCCTCTACCTCATCACGAGCCCCCGCATCAGGATTCATAAAAAAAACGGAGTTAGATTGTTCGAAGTGGGGAATGTTATTGCTATGCAACCGCAACAACACGACAATTCTTGAAACCCTGATTTCCTGCCTTTGACGAATTTCCCAATTGGCAGGGACCTTACCCAAAGCGACTTCGCTTGTCACCGTTCCGAGTGTTCTCTTTGCACGTCTTTCCATAATAACTAGTAACTTCTTGCTTGTTTATTGTTATGAATGCTACCATGACACCTTCCTATTCAAAAAGTGTACATCCGAATATAAATGCTACGCCTATATCTTCTCTAGGTCAAGTGCTGAAGCTGTGTAAACATTCGAAGCATTCCAAAGCATCCAGCTATTTAAACCTACGTCATAAGTCGCCTTTATCTGTGCCCTCACCATATCTGAACTATAATTAGTACCACCTATACTAAAGTCTTGTAGCCATGGTCGAAGTTTGTAGGGACTGGTGCTAGCAATATTTGCTCGAACAACGGCTTTTGACATTGCATACAAAATGACTTCATATGGTTTCTCTGCTGGCTTCTTCCAACCATTAAAATTTGTTGGATAATGAGATGGATATACCATAGGAGATACATAATCAAAATACTTTAATGCATCTTCGAGTACCTGCCCAATACCCAAATCATCATAATTAGAAGTAGTCATGCCAAATAGGTCGGCAGAAATAGTAATATCTTTATTATGGAAATACCCACTAACAAATGAAAAAAACTCTCTGAGGGCAGTAGCCTTAACCTTTCCCTGACTAAATGGATAAGCGATATCTTCCATATTTCCATCCGATGGAAAACGAATATAATCAAAATTCAATTCATCAAAGCCAACAGAATACGCCTCATCACCTATCATTGCTAGATAATCCCAAACTGGTTTTGCACCTACATCGAGCCATGCTACACCTTTATAATCTTTCCAAACAGCACCCGCTTTGTTTTTTACCGCATATTCTGGATGTGTCTTAACTAAGGATGAATCTTGAAAAGAGGAAATTCTCCCTATAACATATATTCCCTTTTCATGTAGTCTACCAATAAATTCTTTTACATCTGGAATCCTGTTCTCTGAAGAACCAAACTTTTCTAGCTTAGGATTAGAAACCAAAAAACCTATTTTACCCGTATAGTCTTTTATATCAATAACAACAGAATTTAATTCTGTTTTATCAATCAGATTAACAAGATTGGTCCTGAGTTTCTCATTACCAGCAACCCAATTTGACATATATATAGCCTTTACTGAATCTGGCGTTTTGACGTGTGTTACAACAAAAGGCGTAGGAACAACAACTACAGATGCAGGTTCACCAGCTACAAAAGTACTTTGATATTTAAATGGAAAGATGAAACCAAAGGAAATGCCCAGTATTACTAAACTTGCTATTACTATACTAGGAGCATTCTTTTTCATTATCAAACTATTTCTTTATGATTACTCTCAACAAATGATGAATCCTTTCCAACCTCATCAGCCTTAATCTCTTGTGGGATATTATAAGCAATGGCAATAATTATTAATCCGGAAACAATTAATATTATCTTGTGCCAAGAAGAAGGAAATCCTAGAAAAAGAAATACCATCACCCATGCACCAAAAACAGTTAGCCATTGTCTTTTTGACATATTATTGTTTATTAAATGTATTAATTTTTATGCTAGCAATTATACACCGAGATGATAGCATGTACCAGGAAAGGAGGTGAGGAAAATGAACATAGCACCTTCTAGATTACAAGCTTGCTTGAAAATTAAGTTTGACAATTCGACCCCCGCTGTTGTTTCTGATGGATTATATGGGATAGCAAGATTCTTTGGGCTCAGTGAAACCTGTGTCGACATCACATTCGTGTGGATAGTTCAGAATGGAAAAACATCACTCGGAGAAGCAATGTCTTTCAACAATTGCCTGGTTGAATCTGATGGAAACGATGTTTTGATCATTAAGTCAGACGAGGCAAGACTGACACTCACAAATCTGTGTTCCAAAAAGATATTCCTGGAGATAAAGCGACGTCGATTTGAACAAACGAAACCCAAGTAGCACCCCTCGCACGAACTTATGATCCGAGCGAGGGTTAACTTTTCCCAAAATCTAACTAATTAGAAACAATCACCACAAACTCCCCCTTTTGCTTTTCTGGAGTATCAGTAAGCATTTTTAATATTTCTTCAGCGGAACCCTGCAGAACTTCCTCATATATTTTCGTAAGCTCGCGTGCGATAGTAGTTTTCTTATTCATCTTCTTTAATGATTCAAGTGTCTTCAAAATACGATGCGTACTTTCATAGAAGACCATAGTTCTTTCTGACTCGGCAATTTCTTTAAATAAAGTTTCTCTACCCTTCTTGTGTGGCATAAAACCTAGAAAAATAAATTCATGAGTTGGTACACCGGAAATAGAAAGTGCAGAAGTGAGAGCAGAAGCACCAGGGATAGAAACTATTTTCAATTCGCCTAATAATAGTTGATCTTTAAATTGCTCTCTGACCTTAGATACCAAAACTGAACCAGGATCAGAAATACCAGGAGTTCCAGCGTCTGTAACCAAGGCGATGTTTTTGCCCTCAGAAATTTTCTCTAAAATAAGATCGACTTTCGCTTCACCACTTTGTGCATGATAGCTCATAGAAGCTGTAGAAATAGAGTGCTTTTTAAATAATCTCTTAGTCACTCTAGTATCCTCGCACAGCACAAGATCAACCTCTTTTAGTATGCGAAGAGCCCTCAAGGTAATATCCTCTAGATTTCCAATAGGTGTCGCAACAATATAAAAAGTAGACATAAAGATATAATATACTACACTAGATATATGACAAGTATCATATACATTGCTAGAGACATTGAAAGAGCCCTCGGCCAAGTGCCTGAAGGTGATTATTATATTGTTACAAACAAGACACCTTATGCGGAAGAAATAAAAATTGCCCATCCTCACAATATTTTTCTTATAGACTCAAAAGAGATACTTGATACTTATGAGTTATTAACCAATGCGGAGGTGCAGGAGATAATCGCCAGGCTAAATGGTGGCCTTTTAGTTTTCAAAAATAATATTCATATTGAACAACTTTGCAAAGAGAAGAATTGGAAATTATTAAATCCTAGCGCGAAACTTTCTGACAAAGTAGAAAACAAGATATCTCAGATTGAATGGCTAGGTGAACTCGCTTCCCTTTTGCCTCCACACAAAATATTGGAGGTTAAGGACATTTTCTGGGATAAGAAACCTTTCGTACTTCAATGGTCACATGGTCACACAGGCGAAGGAACCGTTCTTGTGAAAGATGAGAATGAATTAAATGAATTAAAGAAAAAGTTTCCATATCGAGAAGCTAGAGTTACTGACTATATAAATGGACCGATGTTAACTGTGAACATTGTCGTAACAAAAACTGTAATCCTTTTGGGCAATATCAGTTATCAAATCACCGGCATGCTCCCATTCACCACAAATCCTTTCAGCACTATTGGTAATGATTGGAGTTTACCACATACCATTCTAACCGAAGCACAAATAAAAGATTTTGAAGCTATAGCAGAAAAAGTTGCACAAAAAATGCAAAAGGATGGATGGTTAGGACTTTTTGGTATAGATGTTATTTATGATTCAGAGAGAGACAGTCTTCATCTCATCGAAATCAATGCACGACAGCCGGCATCCACAACCTTCGAATCAGAACTTCAGAACATCATCCGTTCTCATAGTGTTGGTGGAATAACAACATTTGAAGCACACTTACTTTCACTTACTGACGGTAAGGTTCCCGCTTCACTTATCCCCATTAATGACGGCGCGCAGATAATACAAAGAGTTACGGGAAAAGAAATAGACGCAGATGTGAAAGGTTTAATAGAAAATGGTAATAAAGTAATTATTTACAACAATATAACACCAAATGCAGACCTATTACGTATTCAGACAACGAGAGGCATAATGAAAACGCATAATAAATTTAATGAGAGGGGGAAGAAAATTTTGGAGGGGTTACTCGTATAGTTCAGAATGCTTACCTAAATCAAAAAAATAATAATTATCCCTTGATACTAACTTGTATATCGCTCTTATATCGCCTGTAATATTTATACTTCTACAGCCTTCAAATTCTCCGTGTAGCTTATGATTATTCAATATGACATCAAATTCGTTTGCTTCAAAAATACGAATTCTCATATCAAATTTCTCCTGAATCTTCTTAGATAATTTTTTATAACTTTTATTAATATCTGATGAAAAGGCAAGATTCATGTGAAATAAATATTAGATATATTATGATTTCAGATTTTTAAGAAACAAATCTGAACCCTTATGAAAAACGACTTTACCTTCTGCAAGTTCTTTTTCTCCTCGTGCTATAACATCTCTTAAATGCGCAGATGGTTTATATGAAGCAGAAAAACTAACTTCTCGATCTCTCACAAACTGCTTCAAGAAAGCATTTATGACAGTGCTTAGAGGCACACCAATTTCTGATGCAACATCCTGTGCAAGGTTCTTTATTACTTTATCTGTTTTAATAGTTAAAAGTGTTTTTGTATTCATATATTTATATTATATACCATAGTATATATAATGGTATGATTCTGTCAAATGCTAATATCAAACCACCTCAATCTCCTCACCTCCGTCACTGACTTCTGTGCGCGAGAAAAAGTATAGTTCTGATCTCCTGTCTTTTCATTTTCTATCCATCTTTGTTCCACAATATTTTTGTTTAAATCTAAAATATCAATTCTCCCCTCATGTATTCCGTGTCCATACTCGCCATCTGTAGGCCAAGCAACGGCATGAGTATAATGTATTACGGTTGGTAAAAGATTTTGATACTCTACTTGATCGATAACTAACATATGATCTCTTTCTCCATTATCAGGACCACCAACCATGGTTATCATGTCTCCAACCTGTACTTCTTTTACACTTATAGCTTTACTATTCACATCATGAGCAAAAGTCTGTACTCCAGCGTTTTCTATTGGTCGAAATTTACTTTTAATTTTTCCAAAAACACCCTTCGCATAAGGAAATGAAAAATATCGGTCAAGCGCGCCCCTCACCAAACTTAAGCTCTCTTCATTTAATACATAGTATGCATAACCAGAACAATCAATACCGAGACTATTATCCACAAGAAACTTTTTTAGAGAATTTGAATCAAGTGATTTTAGGTCAATCTTTTCCTTGAACGCTCTTTGTTCAACTTCTTCATAAATATCTTTTGGACTTCCTTTACCACTTTCGACTCTAAAAGATGCCCTGTTACCAGTATGCTTATTATTAAAATATGGCACTGAACATACCACATCACCAACTTTAAAATTTGTATATTGATCGATTACATCGAGTGCTTTTTGAGAAATATGTTTAATATTCATAAGTAATAGATTATCACAAATAATTGGAAAAATCGCCCTTTTTATGATAATCTGAAACCATGATAAGTATATTAGAAGGAACAGCAGACTTGGCTATAATACTTGGTTTTTCTCTATTATCTTGCGTAGTCGCTTTTATTTGGTCACCGATTCTAATAAAAATACTATATTATTTTAGAATAATTAAAGGGGCAAAAAGAGAATTGGCGATGATCGATTCTCAAAAAAATAAAGATCAAACTCCAGTCATGGGAGGACTTTTGATCATAATAACTGTTGCATTGATTACTCTGGTTTTCAATTGGTCAAGAAGTTATACATGGGTTCCAATTAGTGTAATGCTTCTGTCTGCACTACTTGGTGCTGTTGATGACTTACTAAACATTTTCGGATCTGAAAGGCGATCTAGAAAACTTACTCAAATCTTCGCATTAATAAGAGTGCATCGTGAATTTAAAATGAGGATGTGGTACATAATCACATTACCATGGTCGATGTTCAAGAGAACTTCAGTTTGGATTGGTTCTAGAACTAGCAGAGGAATACATGTTCATGAAAAGCTATTACTTCAATTCGTCGCTGGTTCCATAACTGCATGGTGGATATACGACAAGCTTGGTTCTGCATGGCATTATATTTATTTCCCATTTAGCATCGATATTTATGTAGGCTGGATAATCATTCCAATAGTTATTCTTATAGTAATGTTTACTGCAAACGCTGTGAATATAGCTGACGGTATGGATGGACTTGCTGGAGGCATGCTCATCTCATCTTTTAGTGCTCTTATGCTTTTGAGTTGGATAAATGGTTTCGGCGAAATAGCAATACTGAACGCAACTGTCGTTGGTGCCCTAGCGACATATACGTATTTCAATATTAAACCAGCCAGATTTATGATGGGAGATGTAGGATCCTTGGGATTGGGTGCCTTGTTCGCGGTAAACACAATAGCCATTGGCGAGATCGGCTCAATATTTTTCCTAGGCTTCCTTTTCTACATTGAAGCAATAACAGTGTTGATACAGGTACTAGGAAGATATATTCTGAATAGAAAGATATTTAAAATGGCACCAATACACCATCATTTTGAATTAAAAGGATGGAGTGAAGAAAAGACGATTATGCGTTTTTGGATAATACATTTTGTTTTTGTAGTCTTTGGTGTGTGGTTGGCTTTGCATTAGTAAAATTGAGACTCGACGCGGTGAGGAGGTCCTACTTTTTTTGAACTTGTGAAAAAAAGAGGAGCCTCCGAGCACCACAGGGGTACTAGTAGTTTGCTAAAGCAAACTATGTCGCGCAAGCAAGCGAGTCCAATTTTACTTAAAACAAACAAATGAAATACTTAAATTGGAAAGAAGAAAAAATATCGGACTTTAGAGCAGAAAACATTTCTAAAATGTATAATGCAGGTTTTGTCTTTACTCGTATAGACAAAGGAGTTATTCAGCAAACTAGAAGTGTTCGCATAAATTTAAGTAAATTTGAATTATCAAGTGAGAACAGGAGAATACTAAGGAAAGGAGTAGAAGTTTCTATGAAGGAAAGCGTGATACCCTTTTCAGAATATTCTTGGCAAATAGGAAAAATGGCCAAAGACTTTTATGAGAAAAAAGCAGACGGAGCCTTTACTGCAAATAAAATAAAAGAACTCATTACAACTGAGCAGAATTTTAATTTTCTATTATCATTCTCAGACACAGGTTATGCTATTTGTTATAAAAATCCGGCAATGATTCATTATTGTTATCCTTTTTATGATTTAGCAACAGCAGTAAAGGATATGGGGCTCATAATGATGACAAAGACTATAGAGTCTGCTAAAAATTCAGGTCTAAAATATGTTTATCTTGGTTCCCTACAACGTCCAGGGGATGTATATAAATTACAGTTTTCTGGCATAGAGTGGTTTGATGGAAAAAAGTGGTCGGAGGATTTGGAGGAGGTGAAAAGGGTTTTGAAGTAATTAGTTACTTCATTTCTAACAATTTACTAGCTTCAGAAAATTGATCTTGCTATAATAAAAAAGGCTAATACCCGTCATTTTCCCGATATCAGGAAAATGATACTGTAGTTAATTTTATTAATAGTAGTTCTTAATATTTATGCATTGTATTATTTTAAAAAATAAATACTAGTTCATGTAATCAAATTTTTGTGTTATAAAAATAATTTGTATAAAAAAAGCGACCCATCTTATAGATAGGTGCTGAGCCATGGGAACTTCTTCTTTAGCAATAGGACGACCAACAAAGTGTAGAGCATTCCTATTACCAATGAGACCAAAAAGATTGTTACTGGTTTCCAGTTTAATCTTTTTGATGAATCGAAATATGCAGTAAGCACCACTGGACTGAGTTGTGTTGACATGAAGATCAAAACAAAGAATCTATTAAACCTTGAAAGTAGCCGTGTCAATAAAATGAATAGTGCCTCATCTTTCAAAACTCTCTGCTCATTGAAATATGCCCTTAGAAGGAAATACCCAATGAGAGAAGTCGCCACCAAAAGAAACAAGAACCCAGCCAACATGCCATACTTAAAACATATCAGGGGGAACAAAAACCAACGAACGAACTTGCTTTGCAATTGGTCAATCAAGAGGCCAATTGCAGTGAGGATAAACTTCCTAAACCACAAAACTCTTTTTCTCATCTTTGAACTCCTTCACAGATACTAACACAAAATTTCATACCTGTAAATAGAGCGAGAAATAAACAATATAGTACAATAAAACAATGGATTCTTCACCAAAACACATTCACATCGTTGGTATATGCGGTGTAGCTACTAGCGCACTTGCTATTGCCTTTCACAATAAAGGCTGGAAAGTTACTGGTTCAGACAAAGGCTTCTTCCCTCCCGTTTCGACAGAACTAGAAAAACATGGGATATCTTTTTATGCAGGCTGGCATCCAGAAAAAATGATTGAGGGTGGAAAACTTGACATAGTAGTGATTACAACTTTTGCTGGAACAAAAAATCCAGAAATAAAATATGCTGAGGAAAATAACATTACTTTAAAACCTTACATGGAGGTATTCAGAGACTACTTCATAAGACCAAAATCAATAGTCTGTGCGGGCACGTGGGGAAAGACCTCATCTTCAACTCTATTATCATATATCTTACAAGAAGCAGAGTTTGATCCCACATACATGTTTGGCGGTATTTCTCTTTCCCATAATGCTTCGGCAAAACTGACAGATAGTGAGTACAGCGTATTTGAAGGAGATGAGTATAAAAGTTCACCCACCGACAACACACCGAAGTTTGTATATTACAAACCTACGCATCTATTGTTGAGTGCAATATCTTGGGACCATGCGGATCTGTATCCAACAGAAGAAAGTTATTTTAATGTTTTCAGAAAACTAATATCAGGAATACCAAAAGATGGTTTCGTTGTGGCAAATAGAGATAATGAAAAGGTCAAAGAACTTGTACAAAATGCTATATGGTATGGGAAAAGCGATGCGAAATATGTTTATAGTGATGTTAATCAAACAAAAGATGGTCTAGATTTCAAAATCAATGGAATTAAAATTCACTCGCCAATGATCGGGACATTTCAAGCAGAAAATATTACCGGGTGTTTCGCCATGGCATCAGAAATTGGAATACCAACTGAAAAAATCGTTAAAGCCATCTCCAACTTCAAAGGATTAAAAAGAAGACTTGAAAAAAGATTAGATAGCAAGGTAACAATATTCGATGACATAGCACATTCTCCAGAAAAAGCTGCTTCCGTTCTGAAAACCATTAGAGCAGTATATCAAGGAAAGATAATTACTATTTTCGAACCAAACAGTGGAGGTCGTCAAAGAGAGTCGTCAACAAAATACAACAACGCCTTCAAGGACTCCACCACAGTCATTATTCCCCGCCTTACGAAACTTAAGGTTGCTGACGATGGATCTGAAAAGCCTTTTGAAGGTGACGAACTTGCAGAGACCATAAAGAAAACTCAGCCAAATACTCTTTACATTGAAGACGATGATAAATTAGTAAAATATCTAATAGAAAACACAAGAGACGGCGATGTTATCGCCTTCCTTGGTTCACACGGATTTAGAGGTATGATAGAAGAGACGATTACTTCCCTTCGTCAACAATCTCAGTAGTTAGATTTTCCCCATCTACTTTCTTGGCAAGTAATGTAATACCACAATGATTACACTCGATAACCATTCCCTCATTTACAACTGGAAAACGAGAAAGATCGATACCATTCTTACATTCTGGACATATTGATTTCATAACTTTTATTGATTGGAAATACATAATTAATAAAGTACCTTCTAATACTACCTAAAACGTTGTATTATATCAATATGATAACACCAAACAAAGAATGCCCACAGCTAAAAGAGGCTTTAGAGATGGAATCCGTTTTCTTTAAACGTGAGGACCTTCATCCTTATGGTTCCCACAAAGGCAGATCAATACCCGTAATGATCGATCTATACTTGGCTCAGGGTAAAAAACATTTTGCTATTTCATCTTCTGGTAATGCGGCTTTGGCGGCATGTTTTCATATTGAAAAATTAAATAATAATAGACTAGATAAAATTAAACTGGAAGTACTTGTTGGGCAACATATTTTTACAGAAAAATTAAGAAAACTAGAAAAATTTAAAAATGAAAGTATTTCAGTAACAATGCATGATCGTCCACTTCAAACTCTTTTCCAAAAAACAAAGGATGGCGATATTTGTACGCTAAGACAATCAACAGACGACACTGCCCTTATTGGCTATAGTGAACTTGGCAAAGAATTATTAGAAATTCCAAACTTATCAGCTGTTTTTATTGGAACTTCTTCAGGTACTACAGCCCAAGCTTTGGCTGAATATTTTATTAGAATTAATAAAAAAGTTGAATTACATATTGTACAAACATCATCTTGTCACACTATTTCTAATCATTTCGTTGATGACGAAACTCTCGACGAGAAATCCATCGCAGATGCGATAGTCGATCATGGAGCATTGAGAAGAGACAATGTAATCAGATTAGTAGAAGAAACTAATGGTAGTGGTTGGATAGCTTCAAATGAACAAATTTTGTCAGCGCAAGAAATTACAAAAATAAATGAGGGAATAGATATATCTACGAATAGCGCTCTTTCAGTAGCTGGTTTAATGCAGGCTGTATATACTGGCAAAACTTGGGATGGTTCTGTTGTGTGCGTGATTTGCGGGGATTAACAGTAGAAAATTTTCTACAATTCTCGCACAGCTCTTACAAACCTCTCTCCCCTTTCTTTTCTAGAGACATCAACACCCACCGCATCAAAACCCGGACTAAATAAAACTATACCTTCTTTTTTTGTAGAATCTTTTGCCTTTAGAACTGCATCTTCAAGATTTAAAACTTGGTATACCTCAAGCCCTTCTATTTCTTCTATGTGCTTTCTTAATCCTATTGTTCCACTTCCAGGTAGTAATATAACAGTAGATACATACTGAGACAGATTCTTGATCAATAGATCATAATCTTGACCGGTATATGCTCCTCCAAAAATTAAAGTAGTATTTTTGTCTTTATATATTGCTCTTAGTGCTGCTAAAGTAGATGCGGGACTTACGGATGACGCATCATTATAGTAATCAACATTTGCAACTTTTTTTATATATTCTATATGCCCCCTAAGACCTAGAAAGGTTTGAATCACTTCCATCGATATTTCCTTTGAAACCTTAAATAATTCACTAGTTTGTAAAGCTAATGAGGCATTTTCTTGATCATGAAGTGCTTTTTTTTCCATACCCCATTCTTTGGGAATTGAACTAGCTCTAGTACGAAGAATCTTTGCTTTAGAGATTATACTTGATCTTGATTTTATACTGTCTATCACCTCATCAGTAGCTACTATAAAGTTATTATAAGTCTGGAATTCAAGCATTTTAAATGATGTGACAGAAGTTAAAACTGCGACATGAGGACTCATACGTATACCATAATAATATTCTATTAATGATTCTGGGATTCTGGCAAGAACTACATCACCTTTTTTTATCTTCTTTAAATGTGTTAATGCTCCTCCAGTAGAACTAGAGTCAAGCAAGAATAATCCTTGATCATCATACTCAAGAAAAGCCTTTTTCAGCATTCTGTATATCAAATGTACTACTGTACTTTTCCCATACATACCCATTACCCCCACAAAGGTGACTGGTGGCGCTAATTTAAAAAACAGAATATCAGCATATTCAATTTTGATTCCAGCATCAATAGCCTTCTTTAGAAAAGTTGATCTATAAGATACTTCTGTTGAAAGAATAATTTGATCAAATTCAAGCAAATCAATATCAATTATCTTTCCAAAGGAAAATCTATGAAGCCCACCTATTGAGAGGTCCATTATATAGTTTTTTATACGTTCTTCACTATGAGTATCGAATAAAGATACCTTTGCCTTATTTCTTAATAAGAATTTAATATCAGCGATCATTTCTCCATGAGGACCTATACCTATAACCGCAATCTTTTTATCTTTGAAATAGTCTTTATAATTCACATGCACTATTATATCAAATTTTATGGTTTTAATTTACTCTCATCAATTATCATACTCTTAACCTTTATCATTTCTTGAAGTAATGCCTGAAGCTTAATTGAACTTTCATTATTTATTGTATCTGAAGCTACAAATATAGATATCTTGCATAGGAATAGATTGTATATATCATTAAAATACTTCTCTAATATATCTGTACGGTCAATAGCCCCATTGTCTTTATCATTTAAAAAAAAGATATCTACCGGCCTATTTATGCCTTCAAAATACAAGAAGTCATCTGATAATATTCCATCTATTACTGGGTATGATTTTTGGTATTTTTTCATAATGTATTTATTAATTAATAACCAGCATGAATACTAATAAAATTATCTTTTGTAATGATTACGTGGTCTAAAATATTTATACCTATCATCTTACCTGCCTGTACAAGCTGTTTGGTGATTTCTATGTCTTGCTTGCTTGGTGTTGATATATTTGAAGGATGATTGTGAGCAAGTACAATAGCCACAGCATTGTATTCTATGGCAGGTCTAAATACTTCTCTCGGATGAACAATGTTTGAATTTATTGTGCCTATAGAAATTACTTCATCGTGAATGATTAGATTATGACTATTCAAATACAATCCCCGAAGATGCTCTTTTGGTAGATTACGCATATCTTGTAAATACTCATAAGTATCTCTTGCGGTACGTATTGTTGTAAAACCATTTTCATGTTTTTCATAAAATCTCCTTCCCAATTCTCCACAAGCAATTATCTTGCTAGATTTTATAATTGAAATATTCAAATCCTTGGACATTTTATTAACATTTTTTTGTGAAATTACACTTTTTTCTCCATAATCTTTGATTATACGATTTGATACCTCGATCACATCTTCATTCTTATTTCCTGTATTTAAAATAATTGCCAATAATTCAGCCGAGGAAAGTGTACTCGGGCCATATTTTATAAGTTTTTCTCTTGGTTTCTGCTCAATGGGCATATCTCGAATCCTAAGAACATATTTTCTTTCATTGTCTAAAAAAAGATTTGTATCTTTTTGCTTATAATTTTTTTGTATATTTTTATTCATTTCAAAATTATACTTCTAAAAGAAATATGCCCACAAGGGCATATTTCATAAAAAATTTATCGTTTCTTTAGAATCTGTGGATAAGTGACTATAAAACCTCGATAAGCATCATATTTGTCTCTTTTATCTTTCCAAATGGCATACCTCCAACGATAACAACTTTATCGCCCTCGGCAGCAATTTTTTCTTTTAGCGCAACATCTCGGACGACGGACATGATTTGGTCAATTGTTGTAAATCTTTCAACTACAATAGGATAACAACCAAAAGATAACATCAATTTTCTTGCTACGGCAGAAGTCATAGTCAATGCTACAACTCTTTCTGCAGGGCGATACCTTGCCAACATTCTTGCTGTTCTTCCAGATTCAGTTAATGCAACAATAAATCTCGCGTCTACTTCGTGAGAAGCTAGAACAGCAGATTGAGAAGTTATGTCTGTAATACCATGTGAATCATCATATTCAGCAATGGTATCTGCAGTGTAAACATCTTTTTCTACACGCGTCGCGATGCGTGTCATCATTTCTACGGCTTCAACTGGAAATTCTCCCAATGTTGTCTCCTCGGAAAGCATGATTGCATCTGTACCATCGATAATAGCATTTGCTATATCTGACACTTCAGCTCTTGTTGGTACTGGACTTTTTATCATTGATTCAAGCATTTGTGTCGCTGTAATAACAGGCTTACCCAATGAATTACATTTCTGTATAAGCATTTTCTGCACTAGTGGAACTTCCTCAGCAGGAATTTCTATTGCCAGGTCCCCTCTAGCAACCATCAAACCATCAGCAAGATTTATTATTTCATCTATATTTTCTAATGCTTCTGGTGTTTCAATCTTCGCTATTATACCAGCCTTAGAGTCTGCAGCTTTCAATATATCTCTCAATTCAGTAATATCTGATGGTCTTCTAACAAATGAAAGTGCTATAAAATCAACTTGATTTTTTATACCAAATTCTAAATCTTTTCTATCTTTATCTGTGATTGAACTGATAGAAAGATATGCTCCTGGCAGGTTTACTCCTCTCTTGTTCTTTATTTCCCCTCCAACGATAACTTTGGTAATAACATCATTTCCTTTTATATCTGTAATCTGTAGTTTTTTCTTTCCATCATGCAACAATACATATCCACCAACCTTTACTTCCTTTGGTAGTTTTTTGTAATTAACCGAAACCTTACTTTCATTACCCATTACTTCGTCCGTAGTAAGGATAAACTCTTGACCCTCGACTAAAGTTGCAAGTCCTTTTTCAAATTCACCTATTCTTATTTTTGGTCCACCAAGATCCTGCATTACCGCAATCGTCTTCCCTGTATTATCTGTTACCTTCTTAAGATTTTCTATACGATTCTGATGTTCAGCAAAATCTCCATGTGAGAAGTTTAAACGCATTACATTCATTCCTGCTTCCACCAACGCATTTAGCTTTTCTTCACTTTCTGTTGCTGGACCGATTGTACAGACTATTTTTGTCTTCTTTCCAAGATTCATTGTATTTTATTAAACTATTAATTAGAGATTTAATACTACTACATAAACGCAGTTCTGACAAAATTTCAAAAATTGATGTCTTAGTATTTTTATCCATATTATTTTGATTTTAGTTAATAAAATTGGATTAAATATGAATGAATTTTATCACTAATAAAAATGAAAACACTATTGTGTTAGGATGATTTTTGTATTTAAAAAATACTAAAATTAGAGTACCTTGTAAGACCTGGCAATACATTCGAAAGTACCATCTTTCATAAAAAAGACAAAGTGTATACAATCACTAATATTTTTGTATTCTTCATTCAAAATATTAGTACCCTTTCCCAGCAAGGAATTCTTCCAATCATAACCTTTAACGATATAAAAAGCATTAAATTCTAGATCGGGAAATCTGGTAAAAGAATATATACTATCATTCTTGATTTTGGGATTTGATTTTGAGTCAAAGAAACCCTCGTCGTTTGGGTCGCCTATACGATACATAAGGGGTTCATTAAAAATAATCTTACCCTCTGTATTATAAACATTTGTAGAAAAACTTAATAATAAAGTATCACTAAACACGTCAACTTTGGGAGTGGCGGTATTTGGTTCAGGTTTAAGTGGAATATCTAATTTATCAAACGTTATTTTTGTATTCATTTGTGCGCCCGGAGGGACTCGAACCCACGGCCAATCGAGTATAAGTCGACCGCTCTACCAACTGAGCTACGGGCGCTCTCATATAATAGACTATTATTAGTTTTTTCTCAACATTACAGAATCTTTAATATATTTTAAAGAGGAAATTATTTTATTGTATAGAACCATATCATATACCATAAGTGAACATGTTCCATGACCAAATCCACTTTTATAAGTGATATCAGTGAGATTTGATTTCTTTATATATGGTTTTTTAAAATTTTCTTTTGAAATCTTTAATAAATTTGACCAAAATTCTACTTCTTCTTCAATATCCATATCCTTATACAACTGCAACCTTACGAATATTTTGTCTTTTGGCACCTTAATTGTTATTAAAAATTTAAGAAAAAATAATACCATTGCAGGATCAGTATTAGAAAGTACAACCGAACTACTTGCTACCTTAGTTCCTTCACCCCAATATAGAAACAAACCACATAATTTTATCTCTCGCTCTGATAACCTACCAATATCTCTTCCAACTTCATTATAGACATTTTCCAATTTTTTCCTTTTATTATTTTCTTTAGTATTTCTACATTTTTCTATTCTTATTTGACTATTATCTCTCAATTCCCTAATTTTCTCATTAGACAAAGGAAAAAAATGCAACCACTTGCTGAGAGTGCTTTTACTTACTTTTACCTCATTTCTTATCTGACTATAACTCTTACCTTCTAATCTTAATTTTATTGCTTTTTCTTTTTCTAATTTCTTTGACATCAACAAATTATACTATCTCTTCCTTCTTCTTCGGCTGTATACCATGGGCCACTATTATACTCTCATATTCATCTCTTTCAAGATTCTCAATTTCAATCAACCTCTTTGCTACTGCATCCAATGCTGGCTTGTACTTTATAACAGCATCCTCGGCTTTTTTATAGGACTCTTGCATAATTCTAGCCACCTCTGAGTCTATATCCGCACTCACTTTCTCTGAATAATCTTTATCCTCAACCCCCTTACCAAACAGCGCCCGGCCACCAGAACTTTCCAAAGCAAGTACACCGATTTTCTCTGACATACCATATTTAGTTACCATATCTCGAGCAAGCGCAGTAGATACTTGAAGGTCATTTGATGGTCCAGTTGTTACATCATTAAACATCATTTTTTCTACAACATAACCACCCAGAGATACCGCAATATCGTCGAGGAATTCTTTTTTGCTTTGTAATTTTCTATCTTCCAGTGGCAAATGAAGTGTATATCCAGCCGCTCTACCACGAGAGATTATGGATATTTTATGAACTGGATCTGCGTAAGGTAAAACAGATGAGACCAAAGCATGTCCAGCTTCATGATATGCCGTAATTTCTTTTTCTTTCTTTGAAAGCAAATGACTCTTTCTTTCTGGGCCAAGCATAACCTTTTCAATAGCTCTTATGAGGTCATACTGCGAAATCTTTGTCCTATTCTCTCTTGCGGCAAGTATGGCTCCCTCATTCATAAGTGAATATAAATCTGCACCAGAAAATCCTGGAGTTCTCTCAGCGATTACACGAAGTACAACATCTTCAGCAAATGGTTTCTTTGTTGAATGTATTTTCAAAATTTCTTCTCTGTCATTTCTATCTGGTAAATCAATAGTAACCCGTCTATCAAATCTTCCTGGACGAAGCAAGGCAGGATCAAGTACGTCAGGCCTATTTGTTGCAGCCATGACAATCACTTTTTCATTTGGCTCAAAACCATCCATTTCTACAAGTATTTGATTTAATGTCTGCTCTCTTTCATCATTTCCACCCCCAACACCAGTACCTCGAACTCTTCCGACGGCATCTATCTCGTCGACAAAGATAATGGCTGGAGCATTTTGTTTCGCCATTTTAAATAAATCCCTTACTCTGGAAGCACCAACACCAACAAACATTTCCACGAACTCCGATCCTGAAATAGCGAAGAATGCCACACCAGCCTCCCCTGCGACAGCACGAGCAAGTAAAGTTTTTCCAGTTCCCGGTGCCCCCATTAGCAAGATGCCCTTAGGAATTACTGCACCAATTTCTAGAAACTTTTTTGGATTTTTAAGAAAATCTACAATCTCTGCCAGCTCCTGCTTCGCCTCCTTTGCTCCGGCAACATCTTTAAAAGTGACTTTCTGTTTTTGATCATCTGGCATTGTTATTCTTGCTTTGGATTGACCAAAAGTAAATGCCTGCATACCAGCACCTTTAACCTGTCTAGTAAGAAACCAAATAATCAATCCGAGAAATAGAAGAGGTGCCAGAAAAGGAGCTATTTGTACAAACCAATACATAAAACCACTTGGACCTTCTACATTTATTTTCACTGCATTTAATTTCTCTGGGGTGAGACCATATCTTGCAAATGTCTCTGTTACTGAAGAGTCTGTTTCCTTATTTGTTTCTTTTATTGTCTTTTTTTCATCATTGTATTCTGCAAGAAGACTATCACCTTTAACAGTGACCGAGGTTACATTTCCAGCTCCAATATCCTTAACTAATTCTGAAAGTGTGATTTTAACGGTTGATGTCTTTTTATCCACAATCATCGAGTACAGGCCAGAAATCATAAAAAGTATTAGTAACCCAATGGTAATAGAATTTAGTAAACCAAACTTATTTGGCTTCTTGACTCCCTTTTTATCTCCATTATTTGTTTTATTTTGCTGTTGATTCATATATTTCATATTACTATTAAAACAGGAAAATTGAAAGAAAAAATGCTATTATAATTTATGCGATGACTGAATCACTTATATACAACAAAAAAGCCGGAATGGACTATGAAATCATGGAGTCCTTCGAGGCTGGAATAGAACTTCTTGGGCTAGAAGTTAAAAGTTTAAGAAAAAACCAAGGTTCTTTACTTGGCGCGCATGTTACAGTTAGAGGCGGTGAAGCTTTCATCACAGCTTCAAATATCCCAGCATATCAAGAAAAAAATACTCCAAAAGAATATGATCCAAAAAGGAATCGCCGACTTCTATTAACAAAAGCAGAAATTCAAAAGCTTGCTGCCCTCGAAGCCAAAAAGGGTTTGACAATAGTTCCTATTTCAATGTATAATAAGGGCAAGAAAATCAAGGTTCAAGTCGCCATTGTCCGTGGAAAGAAGAAGTTCGATAAGCGTGAGGACATAAAGAAGCGCGATACCGACCGAGAGATTCGAAGAGAGTTTAAAGATCGTTGACAACTTAGAAAGAGGGCTGTGATATTGTTTCTCGAAAACGAAAAATTTCTTGCTAGAAATTTTCCTCGGTCCTCAGGCCGTCGCCTTGCGGATGTTTCTCAAAAGCAATATCACAGCCTTCTTTCTTAAACACATGGGGATGAAAGGCCTCGACAGTTGAGGTACTTCATATTGTGCATTGTAGAGCTCCATTGTCTCTTAAAACCGATGGAAACTCGTAACTGCTAATTCAGCAATTACAAAGGTAAAGGCTGCTGTGTCTCCATATTTTGGATCACACAACTTTACTTTCGCTCTAGCTACGGCTTAAGCGACGTCTCACATCATGCGTTCTGAATGGTGTTGAGGTGATATAAACATGAACTAGAATTATATTCGCTTCCCTGCTTATAATTCGAAACCTTGGGAATCGCCTACATATATTTTGTTTACTTTATAGTATGTAAGTTAAAAGAGTAGGTTGAAAGATCTGCTCGCTAAAGTTTTCTATACAATGTAGAAGCAATATAAGATTTCATCTGCACGGCGGTTCGATTCCGCCCATCTCCACAATATTGAGACATGTAATATTCCTTGCCTAATATTCTAACAAGTTGTAAGCTAAATGTAGCTAGAAAACTAATCCTGTACTAAATTCGCCTGTTGCGAATCTGGTATTGGAGAATAATCGAAAAATCTATGAGCACGAAGCATAGGGTACTCCATACTGAGCCAGCCGCGCCAGGCTTCTTTACAAAAAGGTGTGTGGTAGTTCCCGAACCAAGAAAGACATCAAGAGTAGATGTCATCACCTACGGGGCAGGTGCCTTTTATTTACACAAATCAAAACCACCAACCACATATGTGGTCGTCAGAATCGGCGCCGACGCACCACAAGAGTTGGTGGAATTTGGTCGATTAGCAAAAAAACTAAGACAAGGATAATCTCGTCAACAATTCCCACAAAGCCCTTTTGCGAAAGGGCTTCTATTTTTTATCATTTACTTCTTCCCCTTATCTCCTCCCTTACCCCCCTTCTTATCGTCCTTCTTTTCCTTTGATTTAGTATGAGGACCAAAAAATAATAACCAGAATATTCCTACAGCTATAAATAGTCCTAAATTTTCCATATAGAATATTATAGCTGTAATTAGTAACTTATGCTAGGCTTATACTAATGAATGAAACTACCTGGAAACTATTCACATCAAATAAAGATGCTTTAGAGGCTATGGTTCAAGCATGTGAAAATGCCAAGGAGACTATCGATCTCGAACAATTTATATTTGTACCAGATAGTTTTGGCAGTCAATTGATTGATATTTGTATTAAAAAAGCTTCCCAAGGGGTTAAAGTTCGCTTTATTTGGGACGCAGCAGGTAGTTTTACTTTATTCGGATCAGGAATAATACAAGACTTAAAGAACAAAGGAATTGAACTTGTCTTTTTCAAAACTCTTTTTCCTAATTTTTTTGATGTGCCAAATTATAGATCATGGTATTTCAGAAATCACAGAAGAACATTAGTTGTAGATAAAAAGATCGGTTTCACTGGAAGTATATGCATTTATGAAAAAATGAAAGATTGGCGAGATACAAATGTAAAAATAGAAGGCCTCGTCGTAACAGATATGCAAAAAGCATTCGATAGAATGTGGGATAGAGCTCATGGTGTAAAATTACCAAAAATAAGACACGAGAAGACTAGTGATCATGAGTTTAGATACATAAGCAATAATCCCATCCCCCGTCACAGAAGACTTTATCATCAAGTGATTGAAGCGATACGTAATTCAAGAAAATATATTTACATAACAACTCCATACTTTGTTCCAACAAGACATCTTTCTAGAGTATTACGCTTGGCTGCTCACCGAGGAGTAGACGTAAGAATAATGATGCCAAAATCATCTGATCAAACATTCGTAGATCTGAGTTCAAGAACTTTTTTTCACAGCATGCTGAAATCTGGTGTAAAAATCTTTTTATATGAAGGAGAAATGCTACATAGCAAGACGATAGTAATAGATGGTGATTGGTCTAGTGTTGGCACATTAAATATGGACAATGTTAGTCTTCTATATAACTTCGAAGCAAATATAGTATCTAACAATGGCAGATTTGCAGAGGAACTAGTATCACATTTCACGTACGATATGAATAAGTGTAAAAGACTAACTCTTGAAGAATGGAATTCTCGTTATTGGGTAGAAAAGTTTGCAGGATTCTTTATGAAGTTTATAAGAGGATTTTTCTAGACATCCAAAAGAAAATATGCTATAAATAAGGCTTCTTCACATGAGTATACAAAGAGTAAGAATAAATAACTTCATAAAGGCGCCAGAATTGCGTGTCATTACCGATGATGGTGAAAATCTAGGAGTTATTACTCTTGCTGAAGCTTTGACACAAGCTAAGAACAGAAACCTTGATCTTATTGAAATATCCCCAAATGCCACTCCACCTGTTGCAAAAATCATGGATTATGGTAAATTTCAATACGATGAAAAGAAGAAGCAGAAGGTAGCAAAATCCCGTACTCAGACTTCAGAACTGAAGAATGTACAGGTGAAAATCGGCACAGGAGAGCATGATCTCGAACTCAAAGCTAAAAAAGCCTCAGAATGGCTTAAGGACGGCAATAGAGTGAAGATTGACCTCTATCTAGTAGGACGATCAAAGTATATGGACATTAACTTCTTGAAGGAGCGAATGGAACGTATAATGAAACTTATTACAACTGAATATAAGGTTGTAGTAGCCCCAACAAAGGGCCTAAAGGGATTATCTGCTATTATAGAGGCCCAAAAATAAGGAGCATAGAGAATATATTAATAAAACATTATGAAAACAAATAAATCATATTTAAAAAGATTAAAAGTAACTAAAAGTGGCAAGATCCTTGCAAGAGCAAAAGGTCAAAATCACTTCAATTCAAAGGAAAGTCGTCGATCTCAATTATCAAAGAAAAGAAGCAAAGAGTTTCCAATGACAAATAAGGAAAAAAGTCGATTCTTAATAAACGCGAGAGGATAATTAATCAATTAAAATAATAACATGGTACGAGTAAAGAAAGGCGTAAATGCGCTAAAAACAAGAAGAAATATACTAAGCCAAGTAAAAGGCTATCGTTTTAATAGAAGCACAAAAGAAAGAACAGCTTATGAAGCTATTTCACATGCAGGTACTTATGCTTTTGCTCACAGAAGAGACAAGAAGGGTGATTTCCGAAAGCTTTGGAATGTTAGAATCAATGCAGCCCTTAGAAACCTTGATGCAAAGTACTCATATAGCAAGTTCATTGGCAATCTAAAGAAAGCAAATATCGAGCTAGACAGAAAGATACTTTCTACCCTAGCGCATGAGAGCCCAAAGACTTTCGAGGTTATTGTGAAGAAAGTGAACTAAATTTTATTTGAAAGTTCCTTCAATTCCCTCCTCCTCTTTTGTTCTATTTTCTCTAGATCCTCTTCTGACTTAAGATTTTCTGGTATTATATTTCTACTTAATAAAGTTTTTCTAGTAGCTTTACTATTAGCAATAACTTCGTTTGATAGTTGAGGTAAACCTTTAAGATTCTTCTCTTTTATATTATGGTCTGTCATTGCCAAAGAAAAGTCTTTTGCTTTTAGTTCTACATGTGTATCAAAATCTGCTAATGCTCTACCTTTAGGTATATTTCTCTTCTTTCTTAGATCTACAGTACTTAATCCGCCGTATAGAGCCTCTATATGTCTATTTTTAAATGTTGCGAATTCCACAGGCAGCCTTATCCCTCTTTCATAAATAGTTCTTTCTATTTTCTTTTCCGTCTCTTTTAATTTACCCCTTGTCTCTAATCTCTTGTCTTCGTATTCTCTTTGATCTAAAAGTTCTTGCCTTCTAGTCTGTGAAGCAAAATACGTTTGTGATAGAGCAATCTGTGGTTTCCTAGAATCTCCATTTTGGGCTATTAAATAGCAAGCATAACGAGTTAATAGAATATCTTCTATTTGGCGTTGTGCTGTGGAGCCTGTCAATACCATTTTACCGGCGTGGATAAAATGGTCACCAACAATATATCCGCTGGTTTTACAAGCATCTTTTGCTTTCTCAATAACTTCTATAAACTTTTGCCACTTAACATATCCTAACACAATCATAAGTTCCCTAGCAGACCAATATTCAAAGTCTTTATCTTGTTTTTTAATAGAGTCTAAATCAGCTTGTATCTTTAATATTATATTATTCATACTATTATTTTTAAATTAGATTAATAAAGTATGAGTAATTATACCCACCCTCATTTTTATAGGAAGTTCCATCTGAGAATAATTTGTGTTACAAAAAGTTTAAACTATTGACAAGACAAACCATTCAGTATGTTCCAAAATAGAAATGACTGAATTTGAACTGTAAAGAATTACTTGTAGGTTCAACTTGTGCATTTATTGCACAAGTTCAGTATATACAGTTACCTACTCAAATTAATAAATTGTTTAGTTAATGGTCCAAAGTATCCAGTAGATGGGATCTTGTTGTCCTTCTGGAATTTCATAAGGGCTTTTTTTGTAAGAGAACCGAACATAGTAGTTTCCTGTCCTTTTGATCCTGGTCCTGTGTTTGCTAGAATGTAGCCTTTGGAGTTTAGGAAGATTTGTAATTGTTTAACATCATTACCTGTTTGACCGAGTTGTAGATATCTAGAGAAGGTTGGAGTTTTATTAGTTACTGGAGCAACTGCTTGATTTGGTATTACTATGTTGTATTGTTGAGCAATTTGATTAGCTAATGTTGTGTTACCCATAGCCAGGAGATTGTTTACTCGACTTTGGGCTGTACCACCACTGGATGAAGGACAAGGAACTCTAAATGTTAATGTATCTGAATTTGTAGTATTGCTATTGTTATCTGTAGCTATTACATACCATGTATGAGTGCCACATGATAGGTGGTTTGATAATGTTATGGAATTTGTGGTAGATGATATGTTGTCTGCATTTAGAGTATTATCAATATATAACTGATACTTTGATATTCCTGATTCTGTATCTGTACTTGCATTCCATACTAGAGTTAGTGGATTACTAACATTTGCATTATTTACTGGTGTAGATAGAGCAAATGATGATGGTGAGGTAGTATCTGGAGTTACTGTAAATGTATGAGTAGAAAATCCTCCAGAATAAGTGAAAGTGATAGTTCCTGAATAGTCAGCAACACAGATACTATTTGAACAGTCAGTACCTGTAATAGTGGTCGTTGTGGCACTATCACGGGTGATAATGTATGACTTGTTGGGAACTAAGTCGCCTACTGCAAATATTGCTTGAGTATTTGATACCGAGCTAGATGCCACCCACTCCTTGTGATATGAGCCAGAGGTTTGCCAGTCCTGTATAAACACGTCAAGAGAGCCATTATTAGCTGTTACGGCCAGATTGACTGAGTCTGTATTAGTTGGAATAGATGAATATGAAACATAATCTGTTGATGATGCGGTGTTCGTTACATTTCTGAATATTGTGCTATATCCACGAAATACACTTACTGTAGATGATCCTGTGGTTGTGATGGGCTCAGCGAACGAATATGGCCTTATCCTTATTTCATCAATATACACTGTATCCGAGATGGAACCCGGAATATTCATTATTGGTCTGATCTTGGCTAGGTTGTCAAAGCTCCCATTCGTTGGAGTCGATGAAGCGTATAACAACGTGCTACTACTGTTATAAATTGAAAACGAGAATCTGGCTTGCGTCGGAGCCGTTGTAGATCCCACGAAGCCAACACTTACGCGATACCAAACATTTGCCTGATATAAAATACCAGTGTCCTTGGAACTTCCATAACCAGACGAAATATTGAAACGGCCATTAGTACCCATTCCTAGCGCCGACGCATACGAGCTCTGTCCAGTGCCATAGAGATACATATTGAATGCAGCCGCTGGGCTGCTCGAACTTCTCTTTATCCAATATTCAAGAGTTCCAGATGTCACTGGGACAGGGTATGTATTTGCACCAGTAAAGCCATAGCCGGAGACTGTGGAAGTGGAAGTAATACTCATTGCTTTAGAGTTCAAATAAGTGTCGCTACTTACAAAAGCTATCCTACCAGGACCTTCTCCTTGCCATATTTGATTTGGAGGTACGGTAGCGGATGATACTGGACTCACAAGGCTGTCAATTACCCCTGGCGGTGTAATTAAAAGACTTGTACTCCAGCGTGTCGTGGCGTCAGCTATGGCCTTGATGCTTTGTGTCGCATAATACAGATATATTGATCCAGTAGTGGTAGCCATCCTAGTTACATCATCAGTTAAAACCTGTGGAGTATCTAGATTAAGACCGTCGGAACCATCTGCTTTGGGAAATATCATAGTCCTTACAAATTGTCTGTCTGTACTCAAAAAATATGGGTCTTTTGTATCAACATACAAGTCCATGCGAGGAGCACCTGGCCCCACGCTACTAATTGATGGCACCATCAAATAAAACGCGTTGTTATATTTAAACACACCTGGACAAAAACGATTCTTGAAAGGATCACTGTTAATTCCACTGGATTGAAAGACAGGGCTACTGCTAGAGTTCCAATTAACGAGATCAGTACTTGTGGCAACTCCAATTTCACGATTGTCCCACCCACTGTAATACATATAATATATTCCTCTATCTTTTATAACACTATCGCAAGCTTCAAAGTTACGAACTGAACCTTGACTATCATAAAATACCGGATTAGCGGAGTCCCTTGTCCAAGTATATCCATCCGAAGAAGTGGCGTGGCTAATGGCTCTATAAATTGACGAGGTCCCGACACCAAACATCATATGATATACAGACCCTTCTTTCCAAGCAATAGGAGGGCGTAGAGCATATTCATTAACACCCATTATGGTCGTGGTTCCAATGACAGGATTATTGGAATATCTAGTCCAACTGATACCATCAGTACTAGTAGCCAGTCCGATCAAACCCCTATTTGAACCATTTTCTCCCCAATAATACATTTTGTAACTATTATCGCCATCCTTCAAAACATGTGCAAACGTGCTTGAGTTCTTGTCCCACGCACTAGTGCTAGCAATTTGTGGAACAAACACCGCTGCATTGCCATATGTAGGATTTATATATGTATTTGGCCATTCTCCCGGATTATAATCAGTGCGTCCTGCGGGGTAATTTTCAAAACCATCATAGAAAGTCGAAAAAGTAGTAGTTCCATTACTCGTATTAGTAGCCGAAGCGTTACCGTAATAGATATATACTGTAGTAGAAGCAATCGATGACACTTGTGACATTTTTACCCAAACTGTTGCTGCATTATTTGTTGCATTCCAATTCTCTATCCACAGAGGAAGTGGGGTTATTTTATCTGAGCCTGTAACTCGAAGATCAGTGCCACTAGGTAATGTCTTGGAGAAATCAATGAAGTTCGTGGCTGTTGATGATGTTCCTTGTAAAATGATCTGTGCAACATAATTAGATGTAGTAGTCGCTATAGTGCCTACTATAATTGGGGTTCTATAATCCCAACCCGTAAGCCAATCTGATACCGCAAAGGATTTTGTAGGCAAAACTAAGATTATAGATACAAAAAAAGAAATCGCCATCAAAAACAAAACACCGAACTTTTTACTTCTATTTCCGAGCGAAGCCTTTACTCTCTCTCTCGTAACTGCTTTCAAAATATTGTTTACTCATAAATAATGTATTAATTAGTAGTAGTATTATACACCAAAACCCACTATAGAACCCACCCCACAAATTTTGCAAATGTGGAAAAACAATGGAGTTATTTTTTATTTTAAATTATTTATTTTTCCTCAGGCTTTATAAGCATTACGTACAGTAGTGGAACCGCAAACAACGTTAAGAATGATGAGAGTAGTAATCCGAATATCACAACACTGCCGAGCGCGGTCCATGTCTCATTTGAAAGAGTAATTGGTAGAATTCCAAATATGGTAGAGATAGATGTAATAGTGATCGCCTCAAGTCTAGACTTTCCCGCATCTATGATAGCTTCCACAAATGGGATACCAAACTTTATATTTAGATTCATTTTGTCGATAAGGATTATTGCGTTCTTCACGACGATTCCAAATAATGCGAGTATCCCTATCAAACCAGGAAAACTCAGTGTAACATTTAGCAATGCCATACCGAAGAATACTCCTATTAGGGCCAGAGGAACAGTCACCAGGACGATTATTGTTTTTCTGAAAGAATTAAATTGAATCACCAGTGTAGAGATAATCAGCAATGCTGCTAGAAACATGGCGCGTATTATAGACATTACAGACTCTGTATTCTGTTCATTTTCTCCACCATAAATTATGCTATAGCCTTGTGGCATAACATACTCCTTAGCAACTTTTTTTGTAAAGTCTGCAACAACCTGATTTGAACTTGTCTTTGCGCCGATACTAGCTGAAAGTAGCACGGTTCTCTTTTGATCTACATGGGTAATAGCATTGACCGAGGGTATTAATTCTATATCTGCAATATCTTTTAGGTATACAGCATTACCGAGAGGATTCAAGATCTGCGTATTCTGAATTGAAATTAGATCAGGTATCTTTTTTTCATCAAATTTAGCAATTATTTTTATTTCTTTATTGTCCCTTAACACTGTTGTCACCTCTGTGCCAGATATTGCTGTCCTGAGCGTAGAACCAACATAAGCAGAACTTAGTCTATACTCATTCATCTTTGCTTGATCAAGTTTAAATGTGTATTCAGGCATTGTTTCTTTCAAAGATATGTCTGTACTTACAACACCATCAACAGAAGCCAGTATTGGCTCGAGATCATGAACAATCTTATCAAGCATGGCTAGATCATTTCCTGAAACTCTAGCCTCAAAAGCTGCCCCACTTGGAGGACCACCTCTAGGTGCTTCTGCACTTACTTTTGCTTCGAAAATGTCTGCCATTTCCTTATTTATTTTTTCTGAAAGGACATAAGACTTCATTGATCTATCGTCTTTCAAAGAAACAACTATGGATGCGAGGTGAGATGAGGGAAGAGAACCTGGATTACCAACTATTGTGGAAAAATTAACGATATCGGTATATTTTAGTAATCTTTCTTCTACCTTTTTTACAACACCATCAGTTACATCCAGTTTTTGTCCTGGCGTACCTTCTATACTAATATAGATTGTCTCAAAGTCGGCCGCAGGGAAAAATTCGGAACGAACAATACCTGACACAGGCAGAGCTATAGCAATAATAAATAATATTCCTATATATATAACAGACTTCCTTCTATTTTCTTTAATAGTAATAATTTTCCTAAGATATTTTTCATAAATAGGCAGAACTCTATTCATATGAAACATGCCATGGATAAGGCGTCCAGCGAAACTATCATTCTCATGAGAACTCTGATCCTTTAACTTCTTTTTTATTAGTTCATCACTTTTCCACTCCCCTTTACTCAAGATCTCATTTTGAATCATGATGCCCTTGCCACCCTTTTCATACCAGGAAACCATCCAAATCATTACTCCTACAAGGATAATAGCAAAAATGAATGAAACCACTCCGCCTGTGTAGAACAAAATAGCCGATACGATCAGTAAAGATATTTCTATTAAGTAGAAGAATTTTCTTGTTAATCTTATTCTCTCCAGCACAGCCGCAAGTGGATGATTCACCATCAATGCTATTAGCAGAGAACCTATCAAAGTTACAGATACAGTAATAGGTATAGACTTTATGAACTGTCCCATTATTCCTGTAGCCAAGAGCAAAGGCATGAAAGCCCAAACCGTTGTTAATGTCGTTGTAGTTAGAACAACTTTAAAGTCATTTAGCACCAGAAGTACGGCCTCCTCGGGTGTGTACTTCCCAGTCTTCATGTATTGTTTAGTTGCAGAGACGACCACTATTGCATCGTCAACAAGGAGACCGAGCGAAAGAATTAAAGAAAATAATGAAAGAAAATTAAGAGTAATGCCAGTCATCTGCATGACACCGAATGTCAAGAAAAACACCAATGGTATTGCCAGAGCTGCTACAAATGCCTCTTTCAAGCCCACAACAAGAAACAATATACCACCAACAAGTATCAAGGTGAGCAAGAAGTCATGTGATAATTGTTTGAAATCACTATCAATACCCTTTGCAAGATTCGAGGTCGCATCATACTTTATTCCCTCTGGGAAGGTTTTTAGAAGATTATCTACTATTTCTTTTGACTGTTTAACAGTGTCTATAATAGACCCACCGGTACGTTTAATAACACTCAACGTTATAGCATCCTCTGAAGGTTCACCAGCAATTGATAATCTCGAGTAAATAGTCTTCTTGATCGCAGTTTCTGAAACATTTGCAATATCACGTAAAGCCACAACACTTCCTCCCGCCGTTCTCGACACAGGTAATTCACCTAGTGACTTGGCATCATAAAATCTTCCATCTGATCTAATGGCATAATTATAAACCTCTCCTTCAAAGTTTCCTGCGGGGATACCTAGGTTTGCAAGCTTAATAGCTTGATTCGCAGCATCAATAGAAACACCATAGAAAATTAATTTACTTGGATCATACTCTACTCTAAATTCTTTTTCATCTCCCCCAGAAAGTCTCACCTCACGAACTCCAGAGATCTTTTCTATTTCATCTCTTATTGTTTCCGCATATTCCCTCATTGCGAAGCCATTATATGGACCGGTTATAGATATTGACCATATAGGTGTATCGTCAAAGGATATTTCATTTACCACCGACTCACTTGCATCAGTGGGTAAATCATTTTTTACTGAAGTCACTTTGTCACGAAGCTTTCTTATTGAATCATTCAAGTCCTGATTTGCCTCAAACTCCACAGTGATGGCTGAAAAAGAATTTGCCGAGCTAGAACTGAGCTTTTTTATACCTTGCAAACTAGATATAGATGTTTCTAGCTTCTTCGTGACCAGTTCTTCTATGTCCGCAGGCGATGCCCCAGAGTAAACAGTACTCACAACTGCGATCGGTATTTTTACTTCTGGATTTGACTCTCTTGGTAAGATTGAGAACGAGTAAATACCCCAAGCAGATATAAGAAAGATTATTAAAGCTACAACTCTAAAGTTTGTAACAAAGAAGCTAAGCCAAGATTTACGTAAATCTGGATTAAATTCTAGTTTTTCCAAATATTTTAAATCTGAATTTTGATTATTATTTTCACTCATTTTTATTTGAAATTAATTTGTTTTAACCCTTACACTAGCTCCATCTTTTAGTCCAATTATAGGGGTGACTATATTCATTCCCTTTTCAATACCCTCTATCACTTTTATACTCTCTCCATACACTTCACCAAGCTTAACATCATGAGCGACTACAGTTTGCATTGAAACATCATCCGTTGTAGTTGCCAATGTATAAACATGAGCTCCAGAATTTGATATATTTACTGAAGAAATTGGTAAAGTATAAACTGAATCAGTAGTTGTCGAAACAGAATATATCTTTACATTTGAAATGCCACCAATAACAAGATTTGTATTTACATCACTAACAGCAATTCTTATCTCCACTTTTTTTGTCTGTGTATCAACACTTGGAGATATTCTAGAAATTATCGCCTTATACTTGTCATCAATCAAAACCCTATCACCCTCTTTCACATATGAAGCATCTTCACTAGAAATATATCCCTTCAACTCTAAACCATCATCGTTAACAACTCCAGCTATAATGGCATTTGGAGAAACAAGATCACCAACACGGAATGGCAAAACTGACACACTACCACTTATGGGTGATACTATTACTGATTTATTATATACAGATTGAACACCTTGAAGTGCAGCTTGCGCTTGTGAGACAGAAGCTTCTGCTAAAACTAGCTGCTCCGTAGTAGCACCAGCCTTTTTTAGTGATAGGTTATCACCGGAAACTTTCCAAGCTGACACCGCTCCTGAATACGCCGCTGACGCGCCATTTACCTGCATTTGTGCCCCACTTACAGCATTTCTATAACCATCTATTGTCGACTGAACCATGCCAGAATTTCCAACTGAAAGGTCCCCGATTATATTTGCCAAAGTATCAAAGTAGTTTTTTGAATAACTAATAATAGCTGAAATTTCTGCTTCACTTTCTCTTGTTATATTATCACCCAAAAAGAATTTTCCTTTCCATAATTTCATCTGTTCACCGAGTCTTAATCTTTTAAAATTAATATCTTGTTGAATTGCCCTGCTCTCTGTTCTTACTATTAAGTCTGGATTTACAGAAGCTGCATTTGTAAATAAAATATCAGTTTTGTTTCTGGTTGCGTCTTCAATTTTCGTATACGCATCTCGAACTGCATTATTCATATCTCGCTCAGCATTTTTATATTGTTGCTCATAGATAGTCATCTCTTCTGCCCTTGTACCCTTTTTAGTATCAGCTAGTCTTGCCTCAGCAGAAGCTAGATTTGCTCTTGCCTGAGAAACTTGTGCGACAATATCATCGTTCTTCAAAACAAGAAGTGTTTGACCAGCATAAACAGCATCACCAATACCAACATTCAAACTCTGAACAGGAGCTGATATTTGAGCCCTTATCTCTATCTGTCCTTTAGATTCTATCGTAGCATTTGTATCGATTTGTCTTATGTTTCCAAGATAATCGTCTACTGAAATCAATGATACCAATGATTTATACTCTGCAACCTTATCTAGAGAATTATTATTTCTAAAGACTCTCGGAAGTATGATCGCTAGAAGTATTATGATTCCACCAAATATATACATTATTTTTTTGTGATTTTTGAAATATGACATATAATTTTATTTATTTTTTTCTAAAAGTTGTGATAAGTATTTCGCATAATCTCGTGGCTTGACTGACATGTTATGACAAGAAGATTTTATAGTGTAGGCATGAATGGCATTTAGTGTAACTTCCGCGGCTACTTGGGGCTGCCCTACGCCTGCATCCTTGCATATTTTCCTAAAAAGATCCTGCACATCTGAAATACCTCGATGTATTTCAGAAAGACCTTTTGATGATTTGTTTATCGAATCTGTATCTAAAATATAGGCTATTATGCTATCTTTAGAACTAATTATTATTAATTTTTCAATTATCTCTACAAAATTGTATTTCTTAACTTTTTCAACGTCCTCAAGGTAAGAAAGAATATTATCTAAAGCTTTTCGCATTATCTCAAAGTATAAGTGCTCTTTATCCTCAAAAAAGTAATAAAGTGAAGCTTTATTTATACCAACCTTCGAGCTGATATCTGACATTGAGGTTGAATCATAGCCCTTTTTCATGAATAATTCCCTAGATACTTTTAATATTTTATCTTTTGTTTTGTCTGTTGGCATGTATTTTAATATAATTGATAAGACACCTACCGAACGTTAGGTAGTCATCATAGCACACATTCAGTGAAATATTCAACTAGATATAATATCCCCCTCAGTTCTCATGGGAAGTTCCGTCCAAAAATTCTTTGTGTTGCAAAGAGTTTCTACCCCAACTCATACCTCTTCAATCTCTCCGGATACATGGCCTCAAGTCCTAGATTATCTCTTATCTTCTGCGCTAGAAACAGTGAAGCTTTCGGCTCGCCCATAGCCACGAATATTTTCTTTATACTGTCTTGTGCTGTGGCAACAAACTCTACCAAATGGTCTGAGTCCTTATGTGAAGAATATCCCAAAATTGTTTCTATTTTTGCCCTTACTGGTATGTCATTTCCATGTATAGATACCTTTTTATCTCCATCGAGTAAATGCCTACCTATTGATCCTAAGGTCTGATATCCGACAAGCAAAATTGTATTTTTTGAATCTGGTAAATATATCCCTTCATGATGCACCACCCTGCCCCCGATAGACATGCCTGAGCCGGCGAGAATAATCTTTGGTGACTTTGAATGATCTATATCTTTTGACTCTTGCATACTTACAGTGAATGATAGTTTTGGAAAACTAAATATGTCATCACCTCCCTTTATTTCCCCCTGAGCGATCTTATTGAAAAGATATGTACTAGACTTGTATACTTCAGTTATACGCGTAGCCAAAGGTGAATCGACATATACAGGTATAGACGGCACAGCTTTTGTTTCAATTAATTTATTCAACTCATAAAGAATGACCTGTGTCCTCTCTAAAGAAAAAGCAGGAATAACCAAAGTACCATTTTTTTGTATAATATCCTTTATTACTTGGGCAAGCTTTCCTCTTCTTTCATCTTTTGATTCATGATTTCTATCACCATATACACTTTCCATAATCACATAGTCAGCTCCAGTTATAGGCTCAGTGTCTTGTAGTAGTGGTGTAGGTGTATTACCAAGGTCACCAGTAAACACAATCTTTTTCCCATCGTAAGTGAACTGTATCATTGATGAACCGAGTATATGCCCCGCATCTCTAAGATAAACAGAAAATCCCTCTGAAAAAGGTGTTTCTGTATGATACGGAATAGTCTTCCACAAAGTCATAGCTTTTCTCAAGTCTTGTGCCTCGTATAAAGGTAAAATACCTTCATTTGTCGCCTCCTTTTCTAGCAATCCTACGGCGTCTTCCAATATAAGTCCTGCTAGAGCCATTGTTTCTGAGGTCGAATATATGACACCTTGAAATCCATCTTTAACAAGTTTTGGTATACGACCAACATGATCAAGATGTGCATGTGTCACAAAAAGTATATCTATATCAGCAGGATCGTATACGAAATCTTCCCTGTTCTCCACCTGGGATATTTTATCACCCTGAATCAATCCGCAATCTACTAGAATCTTCGTAGTCTTCTCTCCATTTGAAAGCTCAAAAAGAAAATTCGCTCCCGTAACACTTCCTACTCCACTACAGAATGTTAAATTTATACTCATTTTATTTATTTTTAATAGCTAAATATACAATAATCGAACCAATGACATCATTAAACAAATCCTTGATTGTATCTATGTAGTAAGGTGTAGTCCAAACCTTTGACCCAGTTAAATTGAAAATCACTTCGAAAGCTTCCCAAGCGAGACCTGCTATGAAGGTGAGTGCTATTATTCTGCTTAGTTTTCCCTTAATCAATTCAATATTAAAAAACACGGCAACGCTGTATACGGACATAGCTATACCGACACCACCGAGTATGTGCAAAATAATGTCATAAAACCAAAATCTTATATATAGATCATGTTCCATACCATACAAGTGTAAGACCAACATCGCTGCTAAAATGATAATGGTTGCTATTGAAATTTTTATATTTTGCATGTTTAACTATTATACCAGAACCAACAAAAAACACCTGTCTTACAAAATTGGATTCGTCGACTTGCACCACAGGGGTACTTCTTGTTTGATAAATCAAACAATGTCGCGCTCGGAGGCTCCTCTTTTTTTCACAAGTTCAAAAAAGTAGGACCTCCTCACCGTGCCGAATCTCAATTTTGTTATACAGATGTACTTTGTCGGCTATAAGAGTATCAAGCCTAGTAAAATTACTAGGTGGGTGATCTCAATGCTAATACCAAGGTACAGCATAATTTGAAGTGCGAAACTTCGTCGATCTCCCAGTTAAAAAGTTATAGATTTAATACTCTTATAACCTATTCAATTATATTACTATGTCAGACGAATACAATAGCAAAAACACTTCAGACATTATTCTAGAATTCCGTCCAGATTGACATCGTACAAAATCTTCTCCTGCACATGATTATATTTTATTATCTCATTATTATTAAACCAGTGCTTTATCTCATCATTTGCCTCTTTTACTGATCCAGATGCGTGAACTAAGTTTCTTACTGCTCTTCCATCCTCATCGGTCATCTTATATGAATCAAGGACGAAGTCTCCACGAATAGTTCCAACATCTGACATGAGCGGTTCAGTCCCTCCAGTGATTTTTCTCACAATAGCGACAGCATGCGCCCCTTCCCATATCATAACGATCACTGGCCCGCTCGTCATGTATTTACAATTATTTGCCAGTATTTTCTTGGTGATATCTAAAGGATTTTCTGATGGTGGGACTAGACCCTTATCATGATAGCCTTTTATAGTTTTCTCACCTGTTATTCTTCTCCACTCTGGATCTAAAGTGTAATGTTTCTCTATAAGATCAGAAGTAGGCACCATCATTTTCATAGCCACAAGCTTCAAGCCAACACGTTCATATCTCCCTATTATTTCGCCCATCAGGCTTCGTTGAATTCCATCTGGTTTTATAATAACTAGGGTTTGCTCGTACTTTGGGTGTGTTGTTTTGTTTTTCATTTTATTATATTAGTTTTTCTTTTGATATTACAGGTTCTGGTTTTTTATACTTACTCATTATTTCTGCTTCTACTATTGTTCTATCCTTTCCATATTTTAAGTATGATAGTTGTTTTACTGGATCAACGATAGCCTTCTCACCCTTTGGAGGTGGCAGAGTCTCTATATTGAAGGGCTTTACTGGACGACCATTGGCTAGGATTTTTAGATATGCATTGTAATTGTCTATAGACATTATATCCTTTGCTGTAAACACTGGTGAGAATTGCTTTTCTAAATATTCAGCATCTTCTGCCCCGACACGGAATGCAGCGATAGAGCCGACGTTTCCAAATACAGAATCACGAATACCTTCCTCGAGCTGTGCTATGAACTGATGAGCAATATTTAATGAAAGCTTATACTTTCTAGCTTCAGAAAGAATAGTTGAAATAGAATCAGTCGTAATGTTTTGGAACTCATCAATATAAAGATAGAATGGTGGTAAATTTTGACCAATAGAATCAACTCGAGACAAAGCTGCCATCAAAATCTTTCCTACAAGGATAAGACCGATAAGATTCGCATTGATATCACCAAGTCTTCCCTTTGAAAGATTTACTAGAAGTATCTTCTTTGTATCCATTATTTCACGAAAATTTATCGTTGATGTTTCTTGAGCGATAATAGGCCTCATAATATCGTTTGAAAGAAACACATCAAATTTACTGGTTATGTAAGGAACTATATTGGCCAGAGATGCTTCTCCACCAGCCTTTTCAGCTACTTCTTTCCAAAATTGAACAACTATGGGATTCTTACACTTTGAAATCTTTAACTCTCTAAATGTTTTATTTGCAAGCACACGCGAAACATCCAAAAGAGTATTTCCTGTTTCAGGGTCCTCCATAACAAGCAATACAGCATTTCTGAAATATTGTTCAAACATAGGACCTCCTGCAGTTTTCATATCAAAAAGCTTATTGAAAATAGAGAGCATTTCATTAACCACGAATGTTTTCTGCTCAGGATATCTTCTATCATATTCGAGCATGTTTAATGCCATTGGTCTCTCAGTATAGCTAGGGTCAAAATATATAACATCCTCATATCTATTTTGGGGGATAAGTGAAAGAATGTCTTGAATATCAGAACCATGAGGATCGATCATACATACACCTTCTCCATTTGCTATATCTTGTGCAATCATATTCTTTAGAATAGTTGTCTTACCAGTACCTGTCTGTCCGATAACATAGAAGTGGCGCAGACGATCTTCCGGCGTCATAAAGACCTTTGTCTCTGTTCCTCGGTCTTTGTTTACTCCTAACAATACTCCATTTTTTGGTAACTCTAGAGGCGCTGGAGCACTTCCAGACTTTGCAATCTTTAGATGCGGAGCTGAACGAATAACACTAGATGGAAAATGCATTAGCCCTGTGAGCTCTTTTAAGTTTGCTAAAATACGTTTATTTTCATCAAAGAGCCTAAATGAAAAACTATATTCCAATTCCTTTAGCTCAGTTTTTTCAACTCTCTTAAATTCCAAATTATTGCCATGAGTATTTTCAAATTGATTGAATGAGGATTCAATATCAGATAGTATTTGTTCTGCAGTCGCTTCATCTTCTGCTGAAGTAATAATTCTAATATTTGTAGCTACAATAGGTGATATAATTTTTTCTTTTATCGCATCGACAGAAATCTGATCGACTTGTGATGCAGCTTCTTTCTTTTTTTCTTTTTGCTTTTCCTTATCCTCTTTTGTCATCATTAAACTAGATATTCCATTTATAAATCCATCTACATATTTAAAAACGCCTTCACTATTTTTTGATATGGCATCAGATATTTTTTCTCCTTTCAAAATATCATCTAGTGTCTTTTTAAATCTTTTTGTATGGGAACTTCCTTGTGGTTTTATCAAAATCTGTATAGATGCACCTTCACCGTGTGTCTTTATTTTAGAAAAACTATTCAATAATGAATTAATAGGATCAAAATCAAATTTATCATAAGTTTTCAATGGCCATATTGAATCTTTACTGTACTTTGCATATGAAGCAGTTGTAATACCCTTTTCATTAAAAATATTGTAGTCATCCTTCTTTTCTGTAATCTTTGCATTATGAAATGAGGACAATATCTGCTTTTCAAAAAGACTTTTCTTACTATCATGTATTGATACATAAAAAGTAAATTCATCACTATGATTTGCTACAGCAAGTTCTATTGAAAAGTATTTTGTATTGTCGTCTTCACCGTCCTCAACCGACATCATTCCAGAATAGAACTGCTCCATAGCAGACAACATTTCTTTTAATGCACGCTCTTTACTTTCATCTGTTTTTTCTGGCAGGGTTACTTCGAATAGAGTCATGTGTAATGCTTTGAACTCTGGACTTTTCTCAGATAGTCCTTGAACTGGAAACCCTGATTTTATGTATTGAACTAAAAATCTTTCAAAGTCATCCTGTATATGTGGATCATTCATTTTTTCAATAATACTCAAAACATTCTTTATTCCCTGTGTCTGCATAATACCTAGCAATTCAGAGATTTTATTGTCATGCTCCTCTGGTGTAAGCTGTAGAACTATTTCCTCTGCCTTTTTAACAGGCATGACATAATCCTTATGAAGGATTTGAGCCGCTTGAATTTGTTTGTATTCATTTATTGTTTCCTTATGAATTTCTTCTGGTTTCTTTTCTATCTTCAGAGAAGCAACCTCTCTCTCTTTCTGCGCCAGCTGTTCCCGTAGAAAATTCAACTCTTCCTCTGGTGATTTTAATGACTTTGATTCAAATGAAGGGGTGGTGATTTCCATAATGGATATATAATATCATATTTTAGGCAGATAAATGTTCTACTATGTTTTCTTTATTTATACATTCGAAGCTAGCCTTTTGATACATCTCCATCCAGGGCCTTGGTGCACTAACTGCTTCTTTCCATTTGCATTCGAATGCTTTTATTTCCTCACCTATAACTTCTACAAAATCAACTTCACTTCCACCTCGGCTCTTCCAGAAATGTATTTCGCTTTTTTTACCTGAATATTCCCTCTCCTTAACCTTTTCAGCTATAAAGAAGTTTTCAAAAATCGCACCTTTGTCCGGTCTTAATTCCATGGGGTCTATATTATTTATAACAGCATTTCTTATTCCTACATCATAGAAATATATTTTATGGCTTTTATTTATCTCTTTAGTTTTATTTGTATAAAGTGGAGTCAATCGAAATATAATAAAGGCTTGCTCTAGCAAATTTATATAATTAAGTACAGTATCTCTACTTATTCCAACTTCATTGGCTAATTCACTATATGAAATTTCACTTCCAATACGCAAAGCTATAAGTTTTATCAATTTTTCGAAAGCAAATGAATTTCTTATATCTCCAAACATAAACAAATCCTTAAATAAATAGTCTCCGGCTAACTCCTTTATGAGTAAAGCTTTTTCTTCTCTTGATTCTGTAGCTACAATTTTCGGATACATACCAAAAGTCATATAAGTATCGAGTTCTTTTTTTATATTTATATTTCCATATGTATCCACTAATTCTTTTATAGAAAGCGGGTATAGGTAAAATTTACGATTTCTTCCAGTAAGTGGCTCGCTGAGTTTATTCGCCAGTTCAAAAGAAGAAGATCCTGATGCAATCACCTTTACGTCTTTAACATTATCAGCTATTAATTTTAATGTAATTCCTATATCTTTTATTCTCTGTGCCTCATCAATAACTATAAGTTCATAACCGGACACTAAAGCAGAAAGTTCGTCTGCAGATCTATGTTCAAGGAGTAAAGCATCCTTTGGATCATCTCCCTGTAAATACAATGTTTTTTTAAATTCTTGTAATACAGTTTTGATAAGAGTGGTTTTCCCAACTTGGCGAGCACCATAAAGAACCAAGATCGGCTTCTTACCTATATTATCTAATAAATGTCTATATATTGTTCTATTGTAATTCATGGATATAGTATACAATATAAGTACTTAAAATAGCAAGTATACCCGCATATTGTGGATAACTTGGGTAATTGAACTAGTAAATAGCCCCCCCAGGGGGGGCAAAAATTATATTTTCGTCAAAATCTCCGACTCCCCTTTCGTTATCACCACAGTATGCTCAAAGTGAGCACTTGGCTTTCCATCTCTTGTTCTATATGTCCAATTATCTGAATCTAGTACGACATGGCGACTACCGATATTAAACATCGGCTCTATGGCTATTACCATACCAGGTCTCAGACCATCTCCTTTTCCTGCTTGACCAAAGTTTGGTACAAAAGGATCCTCATGAACATCATAGCCAACACCATGACCTGCAAGTTCCTCGACAACACCATACCCTTTGGCTATAGCCATTCTCTCTATTGCAACACCGATGTCACCAGTTGTTTTACCCCCTTTCGCAGCCCTTATACCCGCCATTAGCGCCTTTTCTGTAACTTCAAGTAGTGTTTCAAGCTCCTTTGATATTTTACCAACACCGACCGTTATGGCAGCATCAGTTATTAGGCCTTTATGAATAAGCCCAAGATCTAAGCAGACAATATCTCCCTCTTTTAAAATCTTTTCTTTTTCATTTGGAATACCATGGACAACTTCGTCATTCATAGAGACACAAAGACTTGCAGGAAAAGGGCGAACAGCCCCGGATGGCTGATAATTTAAAAAGGCTGATGTGTCGCCACCCTCAGTTATAAGTCTGCGGCTTTCTTCTTCAAGTGCTTTAGTAGAAACACCTGGCCTTACCATTGCTCTAAGAGCCAAAAGAATCTCAGCATGTCGCTTCCCTCCTTCTCTTAGTATCTGTATATCTTCTTTTGACTTTATTTTTATCATTGTATTTTCTCTGTAAAATTGAGGCTCGCCTGCTTGCGCGACATAGTTTGCTTTAGCAAACTACTAGTACCCTTGTGGTGCTCGGGAGCACTTTATTTTTATACGCATGCTAGTAAAAATAAAGTCCCCCCTCACCGCGTCGAGTCTCAATTTTACAATTTACTAATTATCTCATTATGAATCTCCTCGATACCTCTCTCTCCATTTATCTGAACAAACTTGTATCTCGGATTATTCTTATAATACTCAATGGTTGGGACTACGTCTGTGTTGTACCATGCTAGTCTCTTTGCAATATCCTCACTCTTATCATCCATACGATGTCTTGCCTCTAGTCTTTCTGTTGCCCATTTTTCACTTACATCAATGTTTATGACCACAGGATGCTCTAAACTATAAAAACCAAAAGTAGAATCGAGAACTCCTGCTTCATGCCTCCTACGAGGGGCGCCATCAAAAATTAAATGCTTTTTTTCAGTGTAATTCTTTATCAAAACATTGATCCACATATAAACAGACAGAAATTCTGGTTGAAGTTTGTCGGCTGCGTATAGAGCATTTGAAAGCTTCTGTGTAGCAGAATCACCTTTTATAAACTCACGAAACTCAGCACCACTTGTAATATACAAAGTGTCTCTTTCTGGATCTATTTCTTTTAAATACTTAGCTATCAGCGCTCCTTGTGTACCCTTTCCACAACCCGAGCGACCAATTAATATGAAGGTTTTTTGATTCATGGTGAAAGTATATCAAAATTTGTTACTTTCTACCAAATAGTCACTCTAAATGCAACAGTTACGATTTGGTAAATAGTGATGTTGGCGATTTGAAATTAAGACGTTTTCGTTCACGAGAATTGAGACGACGAACAACATGTTGTAATTCTTTTTCAGTGATGAGGTTAAAATC
>CAIOGI010000004.1 GCA_903857825.1 Candidatus Tayloriibacteriota bacterium
AACCACTCTCGAAAAATAATTCAAGATTTATTCACTATTTACTTAGATCAGATATTTATATTAAACAATATGAGAGGAATTCTGGTGGAGTAAGAAACGATCAATGGGATTTAAATTATGAAAGATTTAGAAAACTTGAAGTTGGTATTCCTGAAATTTCTGAACAGACGAAAATTGCTAAATATCTTGATGAAAAGACTTCTTCGGTTGATCAAATTATTGAAAGAAAACAAAAGCTAATTGAACTTTTGAGAGAAAAGCGCACCGCGGTTATTAATCATGTAGTTACAAAAGGTCTTGATCCAAAGGTCGGTCTTGTCGAAAGTGGTGTTAATTGGATCGGAAAGATACCTAAAGAATGGGAAGTATCTTCTATTAAGACGCTTCTCAAGATGAAGATAACTGACGGTCCTCATACAACACCGGTATTACTTGAAAACGGTATTAGGTTTATTTCTGCAGAATCTATACAAGCTAACAACACTATTGATTTTAATAAAAATAGAGGTTTTATTAGCCGTAACGATCATGTTGAATTTTGCAAGAAAGCAAATCCAAAAAGAGATGATATTTTCATGGTCAAATCTGGCGCTACTACAGGAAGAGTCGCAATTGTTGAGACTGATTCTGAATTTAGTATATGGTCACCGTTGGCATTAATTAGAACAGATGTTAATAAGGCCCTACCCAAATATATCTACTTTTTTCTCCAGTCGGGATTGTTTCAAGATCAAGTGAAATTTTCTTGGTCATTCGGTACTCAACAAAACATAGGTATGAGAGTTATTGAAAATTTAATGATTCTATACCCATCATTAGGGGAACAAAAAGGAATCGTTAAGTATCTAGAATCTAAAATGCCAAATTTTGAAATAGCGATACAAAAAGTTGAAAAGACCATTGAAACATTACAAGAGTTCAAATCCTCACTAATTTCTAATGTAGTAACAGGAAAAATCAAAGTATAAATGTATGGCATATAATGATAAAACATATGTAATATTTGATGCTGGAAATGATATTAGATATTACAGCTTGATGAAAGCATGGAGAGAAAATAAAAATATAGATTTTAATTTTTATGATGCACATGACCTGAACCCAATTATTTGGGCAAGTGGTGAACAGTATATAAAAAGTAAATTGAGAGAAAGAATGAACATAGCAAAACAAGTTATAGTTCTTATTGGTGAAAATACAAAATATCACACAAAATATATTCAATGGGAAATAGAATTAGCTAAGGAAATGAGCCTACCAATAATAGTGGCGAATTTAGATTGTTGTAACCGTTGCAATGATTCTCTTTGTCACCCATCATTAAAAATGATTGACTCTATAATGCACGTACCTTTTGGTCCACATGAAATAAAATTTGCAATTGATAACTTTTCGTCAAAACCAAATAACCCAGAAAAGAGAGGGCATTCTTGGTATTATAAAAAATTTGATTAATAATATGACAACAAAAACAAACACAAAAGAATCAGGATTTGAAGAATTCATCGAGCAACAGCTTGTGAGTCTGCATAAATATAGATCACGGCCAAGTTCTTCATATAACAAAGACTTGTGTATGGACACAGAGCTGGTCCTTGAGTTTATTCAAACTACTCAAAAGGATAGTTGGAATAAGTTGGTTGAGCAATATGGTGGCGATGTTGCTAATCGATTCCTAGCCAGACTAGACGAAGAGCTTCTTTCTCGTGGTTTGTTAAGTGTCCTACGTGAAGGTGTAAAGGATCGAGGGGTAAATATCCGTCTTGCATATTGGAAGCCTGAAAATGATAAGAATCCAGAAACATTAGCGGATTACGCTGGGAATATTTTGAGCGTGATGCGTCAGGTAAAATATAGTGCTAAGAATGAAAACTCAATTGATATGGTTATCTTTGTAAATGGTCTCCCACTCTTTACAACAGAACTCAAAAATCAGTTTACTGGTCAGAATGTTATCAATGCTATATCTCAGTACAAGACGGACCGAGATCAAAAAGAAAAGTTACTATCATTCAAGCGATGTCTCACTCACTTTGCTGTAGATACCGAGCAAGCATACATGGCCACTCGACTTACAGGACTTACTACGTACTTCCTACCGTTTAATAAGGGCAATAAAGGCTCATCAGGCAATCCAGATGCACCTACAGGAAAGTATAAGACTTATTACCTATGGGAAGAGATCTGGTCCAAAGACAGCGTATTTGATTTGCTTGGAAACTTTATACAAGAAGTTACTGAAGAAAAAGAAGATAAGAATGGAAAGAAAAGAAAGGAAGAAAAATTAATCTTCCCTCGATACCATCAACTCGAAACAGTAAAGAATATTGTTGTCGATACACAGAAGAATGGCTCAGGAAAAAACTATCTTATTCAACATAGTGCAGGGTCCGGTAAAAGTAATACTATCGCTTGGACTGCTCATCGTCTTGCAGAACTACACAATGATGAAGGCAAGAACATATTTGATGGGGTTATTGTAGTAACAGATCGTCGAGTACTAGATAGACAGCTTTCAAATACAGTTGATAGCTTTAGTCAGATCACTGGTTTGGTTAAGCATATTGAAAATGGCGGTAAGGAACTCAAAGAATCACTTGAATCAGGGGTAAAGATTATCACCACTACTTTGCAGAAGTTTCCAGTGATAGTTGATGCTGTAGATAAGGTTGAAGGTAAAAAGTTTGCTGTGATTATTGATGAAGCTCACTCATCACAGTCTGGTGAGTCGGCGGCTGATTTGCGTCAGGTATTAACGCTTGATGAGGCTGAAAAAGAAACAGAGAACGAAGAGAAGGCCTTCAAAACTGTAGAAGACCAAATCATTGAACGTATGAAAGCTCGAAAGGTTGCATCACCTAACCTAAGCTTCTTTGCATTTACTGCAACCCCAAAACAAAAAACCCTTGAACTCTTTGGAACTGAGGATCCTCTTACGGGTAAATTCGGTCCGTTCTCTCTTTACTCAATGAAGCAAGCTATTGAGGAGAAATTTATTCTTGATGTACTAAAGAATTACACAACATACGAAACATACTTCGGACTTTTGAAGAAAGTTGAAGATGATCCTGAGTTTGATAAAAAGAAAGCTCAGCGACTTATGGTTGGATATGTTGAGAGACACGAACATGCTATCGATAAAAAGACAGCGATAATGGTGGAACATTTTGAAGAGAAAATTGCTTCACTTATTGCAGGTAAAGCAAAGGCTATGGTGGTAACCAAGTCACGCCTTCATGCTGTGCGATACAAACTAGCGTTCGATAAATATCTTAAGGAAAAGGGATACGGGCATAAATCTCTCGTAGCCTTTTCTGGCACAGTCAAAGATATTGATACCAAGCTTGAATATACAGAAGGTCAAATGAATAAGGTCCCAGAAAGTCAGACGGCTGAAGAATTCAAAAATGATGAATATAAATTCTTGATTGTTGCAGAAAAGTTCCAGACAGGATTCGACCAGCCGTTATTGTCGGTGACGTATGTTGATAAGAAACTTGGTGGAGTTGGTGCGGTCCAAACATTATCTCGTCTCAATAGAACTACGTATGGCAAGGATGATACATTCGTGCTCGACTTCGTTAATGAAACTGATGATATAAAAGAATCATTCCAACCCTACTACACAACTACGGTACTATCAGAAGCTACTGATCCAAATATTCTTCATGACTTAGAACGTGATGTGCGTGGCTTTAAATTCTTTACTGATTTTGAAGTGAATGGCTTTGTCGATGAGTTATATGCAAAAGCAACTCCAGATAAACTCAATCACATTATTGATGGAGTAGTTTCTCGAATCAACGATGAGAACCTCACAGAAGAGGAAATGGAGAGTTTCAAAACCACTGTATTTGATTACCTTAAGAAGTACGCATTTATTTCACAGATTGTGACTTTCGAGGACCCACAGCTTGAGAAGTTATTTATATTCTTAAAATATTTGATCAGAAAGTTACCGAAGCGAGAAAATCCACTTCCATATGAGGTACTTGAGGCGATAGACATGAGTACATACAAGATTTCTAAAAAAGGAGAAATGGATGTTAAGTTAAATAATGAAGAGGGTAATATTGATCCAATGGGAGAGGGTAGTACAAAGACATCAATTGAGGATGAGTGGGATATTTTATCAAAAATAATCAAAGAGATAAATGAAAGATATGGCACTGACTTTAATGATAAAGACAGATTAATATTAAATAGTATTACAATGAGGTTGTTAAAAAGCGATACTTTACAGGGCTCAGTAATGAATAATAGTAAGGATTCAGCAAAACTAAAATTTAATGAACTGTTTCAAAATGAATTGGTCGATATGCTAGACAATCACTTCAGTTTGTATCAAAAATTGGATAAGAGTCCAGAACTTAAGAAATTTGTACAGGAGCGCGTATTTGAATACGTAGTAAATAAGATGGATGATGAAAAAAAGTAGATTTAAAAAGATCATGTTTAGTTGTTCGGAATTTCCAAACAGCTCAATACGAGGGGGTGTAGTGTTTCCAGACATATTGAACACTATAAACCAGAGAAATATGGTATGAGTTTAAGCTATGCGATTAGTCTAAACTAAAAGTATTTAATAGTTTAAACTAATAAAATAGCATAACTGAGCAATAATATAAAAAGTATATTTAATTGTAGCGATTTTACCATAGTTGATACAAGAGAAAAGCCGAGTCGATGCTTTCGCTCTCCCCTCGGCCTTCCATAACTATTATATTAGCAAATCAAATTTAGATGTCAAGTTCATAAGGCCCCATCCCCCCTTCCCAGTGAACACCCGTTCACTTATAATAGAGGGATGCCCGACAGCGCTCTAAAAAATATAAAAGATTTTCAAAAGAATAAAACTTCACAAAAAACCAAAACCATTTTTCACATGGACGGTGATGCTTTCTTTGTTGGTGTGGAGGTTGCCAAGAATCCGAAACTCAAGGGTCTGCCTGTGGTGACCGGCGAAGAGAGAGGAATAGTCTCTGCACTTTCTTATGAAGCCAAGGCCATGGGCATCACGAGAGGAATGCCGATATTTAGAGTGAAGAGAGATTTCCCAAAGGTTTTGATTTTACCGGGGGATTATAGAAGTTATGCGAAATACTCTAGCATGATGTTCGATATTGTAAGGAGATACGCAGATGATGTAGAGGAATACAGTATAGATGAATGCTTCGCTGATCTCACAGGACTTGAGCCACCACTAAAGATGACATATAGGCAGATTGCAGAACGTATAAAGAGCGAGGTGAATGAGGAGCTCGGTCTCTCTATTTCCATCGGACTAGCTCCTACGAAAGTCTTGGCAAAGGTCGCATCGAAATGGATAAAGCCAAATGGTCTGACAGTTATAGATAGAGAAAGGATTTCTGACTTTCTAGAGAAGACGCCTATCGGGAAGATTTGGGGTATTGGTCCGAGAACTGCAGAATTTTTGAATGGTTTCGGCATAAAGACTGCGCAAGATTTCTATATGAAAAAATTAGAATGGGTGAGGGAAAACCTAGCAAGTCCATATGAAGTTATTTGGCAAGAACTTCATGGAATATATGTAATGGAAATAGATCCGAAGCCCAAGACAGCATATTCATCAATACAGAGAACGCATTCATTTCACCCATTCACGAATGACAAGGTTTTTCTACTTTCTCAATTTTCAAAAAATATGGAGGAGGCCTGTGCCAAGGTTCGACATTATGAACTAGTGCCGAAAAAGATTTCGATTTTTCTAAAGACAAAGGATTTTGACTACATAACTCGATTCATCACTCTGCCTTCGCCGACAAATGCACCGGAAATACTTATGAACTTGGTCAGAGAAAAGTTCAAGGAAATGTATAGAAGAGGTTTGCAGTATAGGACGACGGGGGTGACATTGCAGGAACTTGTGCCGAGCTGTGCTTCACAAGGGGATTTATTTGGTGGTACAGAAAGAGCGCATAAGTTCGAGCAAATACACAAGCAAATAGATTCATTAGAAGAAAAATATGGTAAACGTGTGGTCTATCTAGCTTCTACACACAATGCTTTGAAGAATAAAGGAAAGGGGACAAATGCGGATGATCTAGATAGGGATTTGTTGTTTTTGTAAGTGGTCGGCATTTTCTATGCTAATATTAGCAATTTCTTTAACTTTGAATTATCATATAGAATGAAGGTGTTATAATATGAATCTTGGTATTAATATAAAATATAAAAAATATGAAAACATATACTAGAAAAATAGTGAAAGTCTCAAAATGGAAGTTTGCACTTATTATAATTGCGGTTTTGATAGTTCTATTTATATGGGGTGTATTATCATTGCTATTTGGTAAGGGTTTCGATACCAGTTATGATGCGCAATCCCCAATGATGAGAGAATCTGGCTATTCAGTAAATTCAGTTTCTGTGGGTGAAATGAATTCTAACAAAGCTGTGATGGATCAAATGCCTGAATACTATAGAAGGAATCAGCCAGGATCTATTGATGATACTCGTGAATTTTTAAAAACATATTACTCTTCAACAATTAGAACTAGAAATGTTCAGGACACAGTAAATAGTGTAAAGAACATAGTAAAGGGTAATGATGGAAGAATTGATAATTTTTATAGTTCAGAAAAAAGAGGAAGTATTAGCTTTGTTGTTGCAAAGACTAAGTTTGATCAATTCAGAGATGAAGTCTCAACATTAACAAATGCTAAATTATATATAGAGACAATATCTTCTGAAAATTTACTTGCACAGAAACAGGGAATAGAAAGTCAGATGAATGATGTTCTAACTACGCTTGAACAATTAAAAGCTCAAAAGACAAGCTTAAATACAAAACATACACAAGCTGTAAATTTGATTAATAGTCAATTATCAAGCATTCAAACTCAATTAGTTCAGATAAGAAATTCAATTAATAATGCAACGAATACAATAGTAATTTCTACATTAAGGAATCAAGAGAATTCGCTAATAAATCAAGAAGATTCTGCAAAGCAAAGACTCAGTTCTGAAAATAGAAGTTTTGCAAATCAAAATAGTAATTTAGACAATCAAATTTTAAATTGGAATTCAAATCTTGATAATGTAAACAAGCAGGATACTCAATTCACAAATAATATTGAAACCGTAAGTGGAAATATATATGTAAACTGGATAAGTTTATGGCAAATGGCAAAACTATTCTCACCCGTACACCCTACTATAGTTATATTAGTACTTATAATAATACTGTGGAATATCTTAGCTAGATTTGCGATTGTACCGAAATTCGAATTAAGCTAAAAAGTTGTTTAGCGTGCGAAGTGGGTTATCCCGCAAGGTGGATTCACGTAGTTATCCACAGCTATGCTCTTGCAAGTGAACGTACGTTCACCTATAATATATTCATATTAAAATAATTATTAAT
>CAIOGI010000005.1 GCA_903857825.1 Candidatus Tayloriibacteriota bacterium
GGGACAGTGAAGGTTGGCAGTATTCGCAGTTATACCGAAGATAGTAATAATGCAGGTTTATTGTTTTCTACTTTTGGTTCTGCTGCCAACGTAGACAGTCTCTATATAAAAGGAAATGGCAACGTCGGCATCGGGACGACGGCGCCGGGTGCAAAATTGTCTGTTTTGGGAAATGTATCAATCGGCACGACTACTCCTAATGATATTAGAGCCTCATTGCATATTGGGAATGATGGAAGTACTAGAGGTCTTAGTTTGCAGGCATATGGCGTGCAAACAGATAGTAGATATTGGGGAATAAGAAATGATGATTTTGGAGCGTGGGGAAGTCTAAGTATTTCTGTAGGTTCAAATAATACCACGGCTCCTACTCTTGCAAGTAATGTAGTGATGCAGTTAACAAAAGAAGGCAACGTCGGCATCGGGACGACGAGTCCAGAGGGAGTTTTGCACATTGCGAAGTCTGTTGCTGGAGCAGTAGGGCCTGCCCTTGTCATTGATAATGCTGCGGCTTCAACTTTGGGTAATGAGTCACAAATTACTTTTCTTACTGACACCGGCGGGAGCTTTGCTGGCACGGCTAATGCGCGCATACGAGCGGTAAACGAAAACGCAACATTTGGTTCGGCTGGGTTTAGGTTTGATACTTGGAACGGTAATGCTGAAGGGACAAGGTTGACCATATTAAACACAGGCAACGTCGGCATCGGGACGACAAGCCCCCTATACAAACTTGATGTTGTCCGCACCGGTGATGGTCCTGTAGCATCTTTCACTGATAGTAGCGGTACTTGTACCATAGATCCAGTTACTACATCCCTTTCTTGTTCCTCAGACAGAAATCTAAAGAAAGATATATTCTCACTTTCAAGCGCTGAGACTTTGAGTAAGATTAAGAGATTGCAAGGTGTAAACTTTAGATGGAATAATCAAACTGAGGACACTAAGCGTTTTGGATTTATTGCTCAAGATGTAGAGCAAATATTCCCAGAATTCGTCTCAACAAATAGTAATGGTATGAAATCAGTAGCATATACTTCATTTATACCTTTACTTGTTGAATCAGTTAAGGAGTTAGATCTAAATGCATCAAGTACAAATTTAGAAATGCAGAAACTTGATCTAAGAGTTACTGATGTAAATACAGAAGCTTCAGCTGCTATCGCCACATTAACATCACTTATTGCTAGTTCAACAACACCATTACCAACTATAGACCTAGTTGAAATAGCAAGCACAACTGCAAATACTCTACTTAGTTCAGACTCATTTATTGGCTCTATAGCTATCTCAGTCAAGAATCTTATTTCATCAACAGGGGATTGGGTAATAGTGAAAATCACAGCAACATCAGGATACTTCACAAGTCTATTTGCAGATAAGGTCACCACGAAAGAACTTTGTCTTGATGATGTTTGTGTCACAAAGAGTGAATTGCAGGCCTTGTTAGCGAATATGCATGCAAGTAGCACAGTAGCAGTGGCTACTACAACTCCACCAGTATCAGCAACTTCAACTTTGGTAATACCGGTAGTGGTCACGGATCCAACATCGGGCAATGTCGGCACTGGAACTTCAACTTCGGCAATACCACCAGTGGTCACGGATCCAACATCGGGCAATGTCGGCACTGGAACTTCTACACCAATAGTAGTAGATCCAATAGCTTCATCTACTCCAATATCAGAACCAGTTATAGAACCTGTGATTCCACCAGCAGAAGTCACAATTGCTCCACCAGCGGATCCTGTAGTAACAATTCCTTCAGAACCAGTAGTAACAGAACCTCCAGTTGCTCCATAACTAAACTTGGATTTTTGTCAAATTATATGTCATTCTAAATATCACGAATGAAGGGGTTAAATATGAAAATTCAAGAAAAGCGTGATATAAGGGTAAAATCTGTCCGTGATATAGTATTCATTTGCTTGGAGTTTAGGAGGTTTATTGGTATAATATTAATATGTCAAAAGATTTAGAAATAATTAAACAAAAAATAACTGAAAATAAGGAATATTTGCTAAAAACCTATGGAGTAGAAGAAATAGGTGTTTTTGGTTCATATGCTCGGGGTGATAATGATGAGAATAGTGATATTGATATTGCAATTGAAATTAATCATGATAAAGCAATTGTAGGTTTTTTTGAATTTTCAAGGATGGAGCGCTTTTTAGAACAGCTACTTGGAAGAAAAGTTGATTTGGTTGTTAAGGATGCTATTAAGCCATATATAAAAGAAAGCATATTAGCTCAAATGATAATGTTATGAAACAAAAAAGAGATATAAAATTATATATTCTAGATATGATTTAAGCCATTGATGAATTTGTTAAAGATATTTCAAATACTGAATCTTTGATTAGTAATAAACCAGTGTATAAAGCAGTACTTATGAATTTTATTATTCTTGGTGAAGCTTCAAGAAATATATATGAAGAAGTAAGAGAAAATCATCCTGAAATAGAGTGGAAAGATGTTATGAATATGCGTAATAAACTTGTTCATGAATATTTTGGTGTTGATAAAAAAGTTGTATGGGACTCTATAAAAAATAATTTACCTGAATTAAGAAAAATTATTATTAAAATTAAAAATAATTTAAAAGTCTAATATAATATTCGATTTTCTCTCACGTTTAATTATATTGTAATTATCTTTTTTTTCATGCTAACATACTCACATGTTAAAAGAAGAAATCAATACTAAAACCGAAATAAGTACTGAACAAATAGTTCAAAGGGGTGCAGAAAGTTGCCCATATTGTCAGTCTTTTGATTTTGTAAAAAGAGGAATCAGAAAAAACAAATTTGGTAATGCCCAGATGTATCTATGTAGGAATCCAATCTGTGCACGAACCTTCACGGCAAAAGATATAAAAGGAAAGAAATTTCCATTAAGAATAATAATCGAGGGTATGAGTTATTATAATCTTGGTTTTACTCTAGAATATTCATGTGCCTTGATAAAGAAAAAGTTTGGTTCTGCTCCAGATCCACAGACACTTTCAGGATGGATAGAGGAGTATAAGCCACTATGTAGATATGAAAGACTTCGTCCTTACGCAGTAAAATATTGTAATCCAAAAGATACAGTAGAAGTAGTAACTATGGCTCATAGACAACTATATAGATTTCGTTATCATAGAGCAAAAACACATTTAATGTTAGAGGAGTTTAGAAATAGAAATTTAAAACCATTAAAAGAATATTTAGATAGTGTATCTACAGAAACTCCACATCAGTATTTCCAAGAAGGAGGAAGAATGTCAGAAATAAAAACAAAGTTTGATAAAGCAGATATGATAGTAAAGAGTAAAGAGAATTTTGCAAATCATTTGGCTTCTTTTGTTTTGAAAGCGGTTGTAAATAATAGAGAAAGACATGAGGAATTACAAAGGTTTTTTATAGCAAATGATTCAGTAACCGTAGCCACTGAAGTGCCAGTATATATAAGGAGAGAAGATATTGAACATTTGGAGAAAGTATTACATTTTAAAATAAGTGATAATGGATTAGTAGAATTAAAACGCCCCAGTGCTGATATTGACAAGACGACTGGAACATCTGGGACTAGGACCGATACCGCAGGAGCCAAGTCAAATTCGGCACGGGGACAACCAATCCCGAAATTATTGACTGGACACATAGATTTTGTACAGATTAGAAATGGCTGTATTCACTTATTAGATTATAAACCAAATGCAGCTAAGGAACAGCCCATCGAGCAACTCACTTGGTATGCTATGGCTATGAGTAGGCTTACAGGTTTGCGCCTCTTTGAATTTAAATGTGGTTGGTTTGATGAAAAAGATTATTTTGAATTCTATCCACTTCATGTAGTAAAAAAGCTCAGTGGAAAAAAGAAAAGATTTGCAAGATTTAAAGATGGTAGTAAAATAGAAGTTCCTAAGGAGAATTTGAAGAAGGCAAAGATAGTTTAGTTTTTTTATTATTAATATAATTAAATGTCGGCATGGCAGGATTCAACATCGTGCAATACCGGCACTGGGAGTTATGTATAAATTTACACCTAAAAAACCAATTCGAAGCTTCCGTGATCTTGAAGTATATCAGAAAATGCTTGAATGTTCTGTTATTTTTTCTACAAATATAAAGCCAGAACTTATTAAATTAAATTATGATTTATTGGAAGGTATGACAAATTGTGCTTTATCAATACCATTATTCATAGCAGAATCACATGGTATGCGCTTTTCTGATTTTAAAATGGCTGTTGCTACACTAGAAAAAGCAATGCAGAGTTCTAATAAAATGATCGTATATCTTGAGCAAGTAAAGGGAATATATGGAGACAAACTTCCATTGGATCTTATAGATGATATTTCTCACCGCTATTTAGATACCCGTGGTAAAATGCTTCGATTAGAAAAATCATGGCAAAAATTTCAAAAATCTGATGAAGAACTAGCGAAAATAAAGAAATTATAGTAAATATTAATATTTTTTATGTTGATTTTAATGTTATTTTTTGATAAAATATAATCATGAAACTTACAGAATCGCAGATTACGAATATACTAAGAGTTATGCGTAAAAATGGCGCCACCATGGGCTATATTTTTGGTTCATACGCAAGGGGAACAGCTGGACCATTGAGCGATGTCGACGTTGCGGTTACTTTTCCTATTGGTACCGATAGGATAGAATCAGATAAAAATATTGAAAGCATACGTGCAGAGCTTGAATATGCATATGGTAGAGATAAGGTTGATGTGTTAAATATAATGGAGATCAGAAGCCCTCTATTAAGATATATCATATTACTTGGAGAAGGTTTCTTACTTTTTGCAGATGACAATTTACTAAAAAATAAATTAGTTAGATATGCGCTTAATCAGTACGAAGATACAAAATATTTGAGAACAATACAGTCTCACGCACTCAAAAGATTATTTGCTTAGTTTATAAAATATGACACCACCTAAAATTGAAACAATTCAGGATAAATTATTTAGACTTAATGAACATATTAAGTTTATTGAGGATATTATGAAAAATACCGATGAAAAGATCATAAAAGATCCAACTTTATATTTTGCATTGGAACATATGCTTCAACTGTCAATTCAAATTATCCTCGATATAGGAGCACATATCTTGGCTGAAGAATTTCACGAAAATCCCAAGTCTTATGAAGAAGTAGTAACTCTTCTCGGAGAAAAAGGTGTGATAGATAAAGATTTCTGTAATAAACAAGGTGGAATGGCGGGTTTTCGGAACAAGTTAATCCATGATTATGATTCAATCAATAAAGAGAAGACTCTCATCTATGGTCGCCTGGCTACAGAAGTCTTCCGTACCTTTGGTAAGGCATATGTTGCGTTTATAGAAAAAGATAGTCCAAAGCCCTTGACATCATAGTCTTACTCGCGTACCATATACCCCAAGTAAGTTTTCCTAGTCGCTTACATTTAATTAATTAAAGACGGGTTAAAGTAAAAAGAAAATGGCAAAGAAGTTATATGTGGGAGGTATTTCATACGGCACAAGTGAGGATGCTCTTAAGGCACACTTCGCTCAAGCTGGAACAGTTGAATCAGCTAGTATCATCATGGACAAGATGACAAACCGCTCAAAAGGTTTTGGATTCGTTCAGATGGCAACAGATGCTGAAGCAGACAATGCTATCAACATGTTCAATGGCAAGCCTCTAGATGGTAGAAATCTTACCGTCAATGAAGCTCGTCCTATGGAACCTCGCGCTCCACGAAAGAGTTTTGACAGAGGAGAGTCACGTGGAAATTGGTAATACCTAACCCGTTTTACTCAAACAAAAAACACTCGCTATGAGTGTTTTTTCTTTTACTTAATGTTATTTACTTTTTTAAATATTCACGAATAGCTTGTATATAGTTTTCGTATAAAGGTAAAAAGTCCTTTGCAGAATTGTAAAATATAAAGTTATCTTCATCAAAGTCATATTCATGTATCAAGATATTTCTTAGATTTGAGCTTTTGACAAAATCTTTTAATAACTTTTCATCAAGTATATTTAGAGTTACCATTCTGTTGAATGATTCACGATATGTATCTGGTGTTTCTGATCCTAGTTCTGTTACTGTGTGCGCGTTTATATCACTTGCTATTTCAATAATTAATTGAAAATTTCTTTCGGCAGAACGAATATTCTTAAAACTTTTCTTAAATTCAGAAAAAGGCAAAATTAGTAAACTCTTTAATTCATCGAGCAAAATATTCATTTGTTCTAGCTTCTTTATTATAAGATCATGTGACATTGTTTTTTAATATTATTTTCTTTCTTAAAAGTCTAAATTTTGCTGTATCCTGATATTCTTTCATCGCTCGAACCTTAAATCTGATGAAATCAAAATCTTGACCTTCTATTAACTTTCCGTTTTTTGCTACTTCAAACTTTAGAATTGGAGAAACTGTGTATAGATCAACGAGATCAATCTTATCTTCATTGATATTTAATTTCTTAGAAATATAATCAGCTAGATCAGTACGACGTGAAAGTGTAAGGGGTATGTCCTCAAGTACTCCAAAATCAAAATCTGATGATGAGTTAGAGTTTCCTTTAACTTGTGATCCGAATGCTATTATGAGTGATTTGCTCATATAAAAAAATATATCAGAAAAACAGACTAAAATCAAATTGTACTAATCCATCTGCTCCCACCATTCTGAAACTGGAGATTTTTTTATAATCTTTATTATCGCATCAGCAGAATCAGTGATCACGAACAAGTCCATATCTTCTTTTGATATTGTGTGATGCCTGTTTAACATTTGCTCAAGTATCAATGTCTTGACTGGAATCCAGAAGTCTTTACCACATAGAATAACAGGAACTTTTGGAATCTTTTGTGTTTGAATTAGTGTTAGGACACCGAACAACTCATCAAAAGTGCCAAAGCCTCCAGGGAAAAACACATACGCTTCAGCAGAAAAGTTCATCATCGGCTTTCTAGTGAAGAAATAATTAAAATGAATAGAATCAGTAACGTTTGGATTTATTTTTTGTTCATGTGGTAGTACTATATTTAGACCAACAGAATTTCCTTTGGCATCATAAGCACCTTTGTTTGAAGATTCCATTATTCCTGGTCCGCCACCAGTAAGTACTGTGTATCCAGTTTCTGCGACAATCTTCTTCGCTAATTCATACGCTGCTGTATAATGTGTGCTACTTTCTGTAAATCTAGCTGAACCAAAAATAGTTACAGTTTTCGGATATTTTTTCAAAAATTCAAAACCTTGCTTGAATTCTCTAGAAATCTCAGTAATATGCTCGTCTATTTCTTTATTAATTTGTTCTGCAGTTAATTGTACATGTTCTTTTTTCATGAAAATGATTATATCATGCTATTATGCATAATATGAAATTTAGTATAGAAAAAGAACTGGGAAATGGGCGAGCAAGGGTTGGAAAAATAGAAACTACTCACGGATCTATAGAGACGCCGGCTTTTATTGTTGTGGGAACTAAGGCAACGGTGAAGTCACTTAGTCCAGAACAAGTAAACACTCTTGGCGCTCAGGCTGTTTTGGCAAACACATATCACTTATATCTTCAGCCAGGTGAAGAAATAATGAAAAAGTCAGGAGGTCTTCACAAATTTATGAATTGGCATGGTCCAACATTTACTGATTCGGGTGGTTTCCAGGCATTTTCTCTAGGGGCGGCTTTTAATAACAGTGCGTCAAAGATCGGTGATAGGAACAATGAAGATGGAAAAATTGGATCTGCCGACTTGCACCACAAGGGTACTTCTTGTTTGATAAATCAAACAATGTCGCGCTCGGAGGCTCCTCTTTTTCTCGCAAGCTCAAAAAAGAAGGACCTCCTCACCGTGTCAGATCTCAATTTTTCTGAACACAATCAAGAAAAGTTTGCAAAAGTTACAGAAGACGGTGTTGAGTTTCGTTCAGTACTAGATGGTAGTACACACTTTTTCACACCAGAGAAGTCCATTGAGATACAACATAATATTGGTGCTGATATAATCTTTGCCTTTGACGAGTGTACATCACCACATGCAAGCTATGAATATCAGAAAGAGGCAATGGACAGGACACATAGATGGGCGAAAAGGTCTCTTGATTATCATAAAGAAAATAATGAAGGTGGTCAGGCTTTATTTGGAATTGTACAGGGAGGGCGTTATGAGGATTTACGAAAGGAAAGTGCAAAGATAATTGGCGAAATGGACTTTGATGGATTTGGTATTGGTGGGTCTTTTGATAAAGAAGATATTTATACTGCTGTCGGCTGGGTAAATGATGTTTTGCCAAAGGGGAAACCAAGACACCTTTTGGGTATCGGTGAGCCGGTGGATCTCTTTGGTGGTATTGAAAATGGTATTGATACTTTTGATTGTGTTACTCCTACGCGCATTGCTCGTAATGGAAGTCTATATACTCGTGATGGTCGTATAAATATTTTAAATGCAAAATATGTTGGAGATTTTACAAAAGTAGATTCTGAATGTTCTTGCTATACATGTACAAATTACACTGCGGCATATTTGTCACATTTATTTAGAGCAAAAGAGATGATGGCAGCTACACTTGCTTCAATTCACAATCTATATTTCATTGTAAATCTTGTAAAAGAAATTCGTGCATCCATGCTAGAGGGGGAGTTTTTTGAATTTAAGGAGGCTTTTATAAAAAGGTATTATAAATAAAAAGAGAATATTGTATTGTCTCGCAGACACGGAAATTTTCGGGCTGAAAATTTCCTAATCCTCGAGCCGTCGCTCTGCGGAGTCTGCTCTACAACACAATATTCTCTTTTTATTAATTAAATTTCTTTAGGTTTATATTCAGGAGGAGCATGTTTAAGAAACCATTCTAAGTTCTCTAGATTAAGTAGTCCTTCTCGTGCACCGACATACTGAATGACTGACATTGGGTTAACTGGTGCCCAAACAAGAGCCTCGAGAGGCGATTTACCCATCATTAATGCTGCAACAAAAGTGGCTGAGAATGAATCTCCACAACCAGTTCTCTCTACAGGTGGCCTTGGATCTGGGTATTCAGGCATAAAATAAAAATGTTCTCCATCAAGCATGAAGGCTCCCTTTGGTCCATCTGTTATTAGGACTATCTTTGGTCCATTTGCATGAATCTCTCCAAGAAGAGTCTTTATATCTTTAGAGTCTGTGTGAAGTATTCTCTGTGCCTCTTCGACATTACAAATAAAGACCTCGGTCCTTTTATAAATATCTTTCAGTTCCTGAATGCCGAGTTGTATCTGGAATGTTCCAGGCTGGAAGGCAAGTTTAACTTGAGGGTTGTTTTTCAAATACTCAGAAATTTCTAAATGATAGTTCTTTGTATTTGAGGCAAGGGAACTTAGGTATATCCATTTAGGTGCTCTCTTTATTTCAGGAAGTTTGTAATTGTATTGGATATGATTTACAAGTATTGTCCTATCTACGTCATACCATAATACGAAGTGATAGTTTGTGGCTGCGCCCTTATGAACCTTTGTATATCTAAAATCTACCTTTTCTTTTGCAAGTTCATTTAGACAATCCTTGCCATTTTCATCAGTACCAACCTGTGCCATCAAAGCAGAATTTATACCTAAACGAGCAACGCAAACAGCCGCGTTCGCAGAATTTCCGACAGCCTTAATTACCTTTACATATTCAAAAGGAACCTTATCGCCGAATTTCATGCACAACTCACAGTTTTCAGTATCTATTCTACAGTGAACATTCGCCTCCTTTATACGAATAAAAGCATCTGTTGTGATATCCCCAATTGCTAGAAAATCAATATTTTTATCAAACATATATGATAGAATTATAACATGAAGAATAAAAATCAATTACTGCGAGAATATATAAAAGAGGCGCAGTTGGGGAAAAAAGCTGTTGGTCATTTTAATATTTCAAATATGGAGGGGTTCTGGGCGGTGGTCATGGGTGCTAAAGAACTCAATCTTCCAGTAATTATAGGTGTATCAGAAGGTGAGAGAGATTTTATTGGGGTCAAAGAAATAGCGGCTGTAGTGAAGAGCTATCGAGAGTCTACTGGCCAGCCGGTGTTTCTTAACGCAGATCATACATATTCATTTGATAGAGTAAAAGAGGTTGTGGATGCTGGATACGACGCTGTGATTTTTGATGGCACCGAGCTTTCTTTTGAGGACAATGTTTTGACCACAAAGAGATGTGTTGAATACGCAAAAAGTGTAAATCCAGAAATGCTTGTTGAGGCGGAAATCGGTTTTATTGGTAAATCTTCAAAAATTTTGGATGCTGTTCCAGACGGTGTGGGGAAAATGACAGCAGTAGAGGAAGCAAAAGCGTTTGTTGATGCTACTGGTGTTGATATGCTTGCTCCTGCAGTGGGTAATGTCCATGGAATGGTAAAGGGTGGAGAACCTGCTTTGAATATTCCTAGAGTCAAAGAAATTTCTGATGCTGTGAAAATTCCACTTGTTCTTCATGGTGCTTCTGGTAATTCGAGAGAAGATGTTCGTGGTGCTATAGAATCTGGCGTTGCTATTGTTCATATAAACACAGAACTAAGAGTTGCATTTAAACAAGGTCTCATGATTTCTTTACAAGAAAATCCAGATGAGATTTCTCCTTATAAATATCTTCGAGTGGCACGTACTGCCATGCAGAAGGTCGTAGAAGAGAAATTAAAATTATTTAATAATTTATAATATAAACAAAATCGGATCGCATCACTTAGTAAAATTGGACTCGTCGACTTGCGCTCGGAGGCTCCTCTTTTTTTCACAAGTTCAAAAAAGTAGGACCTCCTCACCGTGCCGAATCTCAATTTTACAAAGTAATGCTCTCACGATTTTGTAAGATAATAAATATGAAAAAAGTATATATAACAAGACAGATTCCAGAAGTAGGTATAAAAATGCTAATAGATAAAGGATATGAAGTAGATATAAATAAAGAAGACAGGCCACTTACAAAAGATGAATTAATGCAGGAATTAAAGAAAAAGGACTACGATGCAGTTTTAACATTACTTACTGACATTATTGATGCAGATGTGATAAATGCTGTACCCTCGGTAAAGATTTTTGCAAATTATGCAATTGGTTATAATAATTTAGATATAAAAATTGCAAAAGAAAAGGGTATATACATGTCGAATACTCCAAGTGGAGGTGCAGAAAGGGTTGCAGAGCATACTTGGGCTTTGATTCTAGCATTGACATGTCGGATCGTGGAGGGGGATTTATATTTGAGAAATGGCAAATATAAAGGTTGGGATCCTATGTTACTTCATGGTGAAAGAATAGAGGGTATGACTCTGGGGATCATAGGTACTGGTCGTATCGGGGCAAATGTTGCGAGAAAGGGTAAATTTGGTTTCGGAATGAATGTTGTATATTACGATGTAAAAAGAAATGAAGAATTAGAAAAAGAAGATGCTGCAAAGTTTTATTCTACTGTAGAGGAGGTGTTGAAAATTTCTGACATTGTTTCTATCCATGTTCCACTTATGGAGTCTACTCATCATCTTATAAACTCGGACAGATTGAAGATAATGAAACCTTCTGCAATTTTAATTAATACTTCTAGGGGGCCTGTTATAGATGAAAATGCATTAGTATCTGCTCTGAAGAATGGAATAATCAAGGGTGCTGGTCTGGATGTGTTTGAATTTGAACCTGATCTGGCAAAAGGTTTGATAGAGCTTTCAAAAATAGTTATTACTCCTCATATAGCTTCAGCAACAGAAGAAGCTAGATTAGAGATGTCTACAGTATCAGCTCAGAACATTATAGACTGTCTGGAGGGTATTGCTCCGAGAAATAATGTGGTATTATAATGTTAATATATTATCAGTAATTAATCTTAATTTTTATGTCAATACAATTTGATACAGACCAAGTTCAATATAAATCAAGGAGTGTGCTAGGACAAGCACAAATACCAGGTATGGCAGCTTGGCTAATGAAAAAGGGTATTATAAAAGAGGAAGCTCAAGCTGGCGGGGTGCTGGTTGGTATAGTGTGTATGAACTGCATACTGATTGGCCTAGTACTTTATTTCTTTGTATTCTAAAAATAATAAAATGAAAACACATTTAAATAATAGAAAAGGTTTTACACTCATTGAACTACTCGTTGTTATTTCAGTAATTGGTTTACTGTCTAGTGTAGTCTTGGCGTCTGTATCTACTGCTAGAGATAGAGGAAGAGTAGCTGCGGCAATAACTTTCGCAAAGCATAGTAATACGAAGTTGTATGATGATACGAAGTTGTTTTTAAATTTTGATGATTCAGCTAATAGATTAAAAGATTCATCGTGGAATAATACTACCGTGACTGGAACTGTAGGTACTGATTCAAGTACATATAGTGGAAATTATAATGCGGCTACTTTGGGAGTAGTTACTAATTCTACCTATCTCACTGTTACCAGTAATACCGGTTTAAAATCGATTCAGAAAGGGACAGTAATGGTATGGGTTAAAACAACGAATAAATCACTGCAAGGTATCTTTTCTATGGGTGATTCTGCAACTTCACCAAAACTTTCGTTGTTTTCCAATGGCGTTGTTACTTTAGTAAACTCTTCTGGAGTAGGAGCAACTCAACATGCTTCTAGTTTTAACCTAACTGATGGGAAATGGCATAATGTTGCTGTAGCATTCAATGGTGCCATAGCTGGTTCTGTATATATTGATGGAAAACTTATAATACCAAGTAGTGGTATTATTTATACAGATTTCGCAGGAAATATTGATAAAACATTTTACATAGGTCAAATTATTGCTGCAAATTTTCCCTACAATGGTAGTATCGACGACGTTGCAGTATACTCATCCATACTTCTCGGATCTGATATTCAAAGATTATACGCCGAGGGTTTGAAGACTCACACACTAGCAGACAATAAGTAAATATCTTCAATAAATTTTAGACTATTGACAAAAGCATGCTTTACTGTATGCTTTTGTTAGCTAGTTTCTGTCTACTGTGTTAGCTTGTGCGCACATACTGGCAGATAAAAAACCGTACCGAAGAGGTACACACGGAAAGAACTCGTCTCATGAAAAAACAAATCCCGCTGGTGACCGTGTTGGTGATTGCGTTGATGATCAGTGCTTTCCAAGCTGTTGCCCAGCTTGGTGCTCCATCAATTCTGTCGTTTGGTGACATCGCAATCGGGTCCGTGGTGGACCCAATGCAATTTTACGAACGAGGAATCCTGTTGAATTCCCCGTCTCCAATGAGGGTCCATTCTCTTGATGGAGAAAATTGTCTGATTGCTGATGGGCAGTCGGCAATCACCCTATCCTTCGTTGATGAACATCGAAATCCGACAATGGCCAGTCTAAGTCAGATCCAGGTAATTGATGCTGTCCCATGGGGGAATGTATGGCAAATTCAAGTCGTTGGAGAGACAACGACCTTGTCGGCCATTTACAACAACAGCCAAACAATCTCCCTGGGTGATTCGTTGGCATACCTAGTGGACTTCCGAGCAGGAACTTCGTATCAGGGATTCAAGGAAATGACGTATTATATCTCGAATGTTCCCGAACCAGCGACGGTATCGCTATTGCTCATCGGACTGGGGGCGTTAGTCGTTTCCCACCACCGTCGTCGGCAACCCTCTGGGTAACCGACGAGAAGCCCCCCGAGAGGCTTACAAAATAAATCTCGTTCAAGCCCGTGCACACGCACAGGGCTTTACTTTTTATTTAATCTGTATATAATACTCCCCATGCTTACATTAACTGTAGAACCAAGAGATATGAAGGTAAAACTAGAAGCGCTCCGAAAGGGTGGCAGTATTCCTGCTGTTCTTTATGGACCAAAACACAAGTCAACTTCAGTTTTAGTTTCAACAACAGATTTTATTAAAGTTTTCAAAAAGGCAGGAGAATCATCAGTAGTAGTATTAAAGGAAGGCATAAATGAACACGAAGCTTTGATACAAGACGTAGATGTTCATCCAGTAACAGGAGCACCAAGACATGCTGATTTTTATGTAATAGAAAAAGGAAAGAAGGTAAAAGTTAATGTACCACTCGTGTTCGTAGGAGTATCTCCAGCTGTAAAGGACAAGGGAGCAATCCTTATTAAAGTTGCTCGAGATCTAGAAATAGAAGCAGCACCAAAGGATTTGCCACGCGAACTAACAGTAGATATATCTACACTAATAGAATTCTCAAGTACCGTAACCGCAAAAGAAATAAAGCTTCCAGTAGGCGTAACTCTCATATCTGGACTAGGAGAGATAGTCGCATCTGTATCAGAACCAAAAGAAGAAGTAGAAGAAGTAAAACCAATAGACATGTCTACAATAGAAGTAGCAAAGAAGGGCAAGGTAGAAGTAGAAGGAGAAGAAGGCGCAGAAGCAGCAACAACAGAAAAGAAATAAAAAAAGGCCCTCTGGGCCTTTTTTGTGATAGAATAAATATTATGAATTTAATGATGAAGTCTTTTTTTATTGCAAGTATTCTATTTGCTCCGTTTTTAATCAATGCTCAAGCAATCGAAACCCAAGCCCAAAAGGAAATAAGGCTTCAAGCCGAACTCGCACAAGTATTGAAAGAACAAGCAGAGACAGAAAAAATATTGATAGGTGCACAGAATCAAAGTGCATCATTAAAACGTGATATTTTAATTTTAGATACAAAGATAAAGGCGGCACAACTAAATATAAAAGCTAAGAATTTGATCATAGAATCATTAGGAAAAGATATTAATTCAAAGAAAAAAGAAATATTAAGCCTTGAAGAAAGAATAGATAGGGGAAGAGAAACACTTTCTCAAATAATGAGGAAAACAAATGAAGTAGATGAAATCTCATTAGCCGAATTCATACTAGCCAGTAAAGATTTAAGTATTGTATTTTCTGATTTAGATACATTTGAATCAGTCAGAGCATCATTAAAGATAACATTTGAGCAAGTTAGAGATGATAAAGAACAAACAGAAAATGAAAAAAACGATTTAGATAAAAGAAAGAACAAGGAGTTAGATGCACGAGCAGCAATAGAATCTGAGAAAGTAAATATTCAAAATGATGAAAAGCAGAAACAAAGACTTTTAACTGCAAGTAAGGGGGATGAAAAAACATATACACAATTACTAGCAGAAAAGAAAGCAAAAGCAGCTTTGATAAGGGCAGCACTCTTTTCCTTGGCTGGAGACACAAAGTCAATTTCTTTTGGAGACGCGTATAAATTTGCATTAGAAGCTCAGAAGGCAACTGGGATTAGGCCAGCTTTTTTGCTTGCTATATTTGCACAAGAATCAGGATTAAGTCAGGATTCGACTTTTGGTAAGAACGTTGGATCATGTTATCTCACTGATATAAATACAGGATCTGGTGTAAGTACAAAGTCAGGAATAATCTTTTCTAATGTTATGAAGCCTACGAGAGATATACAGCCATTTATTTCTATAACAAAGGCATTAGGGCTAGATTATTCTAAAGTTCTAGTGTCTTGTCCTATCGCGAGTGCTGGGGGATATGGAGGTGCTATGGGGCCAGCACAGTTTATACCTTCTACTTGGGTCTTATACGTTAATAGAATAAAAAATGCTCTTAGTGTAGGTATACCAAATCCATGGAATCCAGAGCATGCCTTCGTTGCAGCCTCACTATTACTTATCGATAATGGCGCAAAATATGGAAGTTATACTGCAGAAAGAAATGCAGCATGTAAATACTATTCAGGCAAAGCATGTAGTCCTAAGTCTGTTAATAATTCTTATGGCAATCAGGTTATGGTAAAAGCAGATACTATTCAGAGAACAATGATCGATCCACTACAAGGACTTTGATTTTGAATAATTTGCTATAAAAAATGTAAAGAAATAAATTCAGACATACTTATTTATCGTTGAAAATATTGACCATGATTTTTGTTAGATTATAATGTATTTAAATAAGTACCCAACTTTATAATTTTATTAAATAATTAATCATTGAAACAACTATGCAAGAAAAAGAACCATTATATATAACAAAGCTTAAAGAACATATCGATGACAGGCTAGAAAATCATGAGCCAAGGTACTTCATAGACTTTAAGAAGCATATAGATGAGAGGTTAGAGAATAACGAACCAAAGTACTTTGTAGAATTTAAGAAACATATAGACGATAAGCTAGAGAACCGTGAACCAAAGTATTTTGTAGAATTTAAGAAACATATAGACGATAAGCTAGAGAACCATGAACCAAAGTATTTTGTAGAATTTAAGAAACATATAGACGATAAGCTAGAGAACCATGAGCCAAGGTATTTTAGGGAATTTAGGGACGGAATAGAAGGTAGATTCGAGGGGATAGATTGTAGATTTGATAATATAGATCGTAGATTTGAGGTAATGGAAGGCAAGTTTGACGGAATAGACCGTAAATTTGATGCAATAGAAGGCAGGTTTGATGGAATAGATGGTAAATTTGATGCAATAGACCGTAGATTTGAAGGCGTGGATATTAAATTTGATGGAATATATAAAAGGTTAGATAACATTGATTGCAATTTGCAGGAGGTCAATGACAAACTCGATTCCCATTTCGAGGAAATTGGTGAATTGAAAGTGGAAGTTACCAAGATACATATGTTGTTTGAAAAGAAGGTTGATCAAAAAGACCATGATAAATTAGTTCATCGTACTGATAAGTTGGAAAGTCTAGCGTTTGCTTAGTTTTATGATCAAGTTCTTGAAAATATTGCAAAAAAACAGCTATTCTGATATAGTTTCATTCACTTATGAAAAAAGATATTCATCCAAAGGAGTACAGACCTGTAGTTTTCGTTGATAATTCAAACGGATCACAGTTCCTTATTTCTTCAACTATAAAAACAAATGAAAAAGCAAAATGGACAGATGGTAAGGAATACCCAGCTTTTCATGTAGAAATCTCTAGTACCTCTCATCCATTCTATACAAATCAAGAAAAATCTATGGATAGTGCAGGTCGGGTAGAAAAGTTCAAAACTCGCCAGTCAAAAGCTACTTCAAAGAAGAAGGCGTAACTTAGTTAGTAAAATTGGACTCGCTTGCTTGCGTTCGGGAGCACTTTATTTTTATACGCAAGCTAGTAAAAATAAAGTCTCCCTCACCGCGTCGAGTCTCAATTTTACTTTGCCATAATTAAAGCAATGAACTTAGACGAATACAAAAAAAATCATAAAACAGCATATCTTGCTGAAATGTACGAAAAGCTTTTGAAAGATGAAGCTGAGTTACTTTCTATTATCGAAAAAGACCCCTCAATGAAGGAGATAGCAGAAGCAGATCTAGTAACGATAGCAGAGCAAAAGAAGAACACAGAAGACCAAATCAATACAATAATAGAATCAGAAAAGGAAGAGATAGAATATCCAACAGAACTTATTCTCGAAGTACGACCAGGTGCAGGTGGTACAGAGGCTGATATCTTTGCTGGTGAGTTATTAGCTATGTATCGTCGTTATGCCGAAATGAAAGGTTGGAATATAAAAGTAATCGAAGAAGGTGTGACAATGGAAATTAAAAGTAAAGAAGCCTATGAGCTTATAAGATACGAAACTGGTGTCCATCGTATACAACGCGTGCCAGCAACTGAAAAAATGGGTAGAGTGCATACCTCTACAGCATCAGTTTCTATTATGCCTATTCGAAAGAAGATCAAATTCGAAATAAATCCAGCTGATCTTGAAATGGAATTTTCTAGAGCTGGTGGAAAAGGTGGTCAGAACGTTAATAAGGTAGAAAGTGCTGTTCGTCTTGTCCACAAACCAACTGGTCTTGCTGTCCGTGCTACTGCAGAGCGTAGCCAGGGTGCAAATCGTGAAGCAGCCATGATGTTACTTACTGCCCGCCTCGCGGCACTCGAAGAGGAGAATCTTGCAAAGAAATTTACAGAAGCGAGAAAAGGACAAGTTGGAACCGGCGATCGCTCAGAGAAGATTCGAACATATAATGTATTACAAGATCGCATTACAGACCACAGAATAAAGAAAACATGGCATAATATGGAGAAGATTTTGGCTGGTAATTTGGATCCTATCATTGATGCTATTCAAGAGTACAAAAAGACAGGAATCGCGGGTAATGAGGAGGCTGATGAAGAATAAGTGGAGTATAGGCAATACCAAATTGACGAGGGTTGCAAAAATAAGCCCCATTTGCTACACTCTGTCTACATTAAATTATGAATAAACAATTAAACAACCCAATGATTGATAGTATGTTTAAAGCTGGTGCACATTTTGGCTTTTCTAAGACTCGTAGACATCCTAGTGTAACTCCATATATTTTCGGAGTTAAGAATAAAGTAGAGATATTTAATTTAGAAAAAACTAGTGAATTACTCGAAAAAGCGAAGGTTTTTGTAGGGTCACTTGCAAAAGAAGGTAAAACCATCCTATTCGTAGGAGGAAAAAGTGAGGCTAGAAATGCCGTAAAGAATGGTGCGCTTTCAATAAACATGCCTTTTGTTGATGGACGATGGATAGGGGGTACTCTTACAAACTTCATCCAAATAAGAAAGCGAGTAGAGAAGCTAGAAAAACTTACATCAGAAAAAGAAAAGGGTGAGCTTGCAAAGTATACAAAGAAAGAAAGACTTTTGATTGATAGAGAGATTGCAAATCTAGAAAGATTTTTTTCAGGTATCGCTTCTATGAAGGAACTTCCAAAAGCAATTTTTATCGTTGATCCAAAGAAAGAAAAGACAGCGGTTCAGGAGGCTGATTATATGGGTATACCAGTAGTTGCTATTTCTGGTTCTGATTGCAACATTAAACATATTGACTATCCTATAGTTGGAAATGATTCATCTCAGACAAGTATTCAGTATTTAACTCAAGAAATAACTAAAGCATATTTTGACGCCAAGCTAGAAGCAAAGAAGTCTTAATTTACCATCGTTCCAAGGTCTGTGTTATAATTCTATCTATTATTATATTTTAAACACTAACTATTATGTCAACAATCACCACAGAACAGGTAAAAGAATTAAGAGATTCAACAGGAATTTCTGTAATGCAGTGTAAAAAAGCATTAGAGGAAGCTGGAGGTGATATGGAGAAGGCAAAGGTTATCCTTCGAAAGAAGAGTGGTGAAATCGCAGCAAAGAAAGGGGACAGAACATTCAAAGCGGGAACAGTTCAGTCTTACGCACATTCTACCGGTAGAGTTGCTACTATAGTTGAACTATTGTGCGAGACTGATTTCGTTTCTGGTAATGAAGAATTCAAAGCTCTAGCAAGAGATATTGCTATGCATGTTACTGCTACAAATCCTAAATTTCTAAAGAAAGAAGATATCACAGAAGAAGCTAGAAATACCGCAAAGGAAGTATTTATGAAAGAAGTAGAGGGTAAACCAAAAGAAATGCAAGATAAAATTCTTGAAGGAAAACTCGCTACATATTTTGGAGAAATGGTCCTTCTAAACCAGCCATTTATAAAAAACTCTGAAGTAACTATAGAAGGACTAATTTTGGCAGCAGTACAAAAATTCGGAGAGAAAATCGAGGTAGGAAGATTTGTACGTTTTGCTGTTCTTGAACAATAAAAATATGCCTATTTACCTAGATCCAGCTATATTATCGTTTTATATTTCACTTGCTGGCATATTGGGCATGTTGGGTTTGAAAGTTGCTGAGATAAGATCAAATAAAAAAACCCTAATTTCAAAAATTGCAGAGAAAACAGATGATACGGTTTGGAAATATTATATTAACACAAAGAAAATATTATCCTACATAAATAGAAAGAGTGCTATTGCACTTATTCAATGGATTGCGTATTATATCTTATCGTGGGCACGAAGAGCTTATATATGGGCTCACAGAAAGGCTCATGCTCATCCACCATCAAAGAAGGTCATAGATATGGTAAGGGGTCGGGGAGAAATAAAGAAGAATGGGGGTGTGTCATTCTTCCTGAAGAGCATATCGAGTGAGGATGTAGGAGAGGAGGGGAAGAAGTAGAAAGTGCCGGGGTAGCTCAACGGTAGAGCAACCGATTTGTAATCGGTAGGTTGAAGGTTCAAGTCCTTTCCTCGGCTCCATAAGTATTGATCTATGTGTAGCGTATCTTGTATAAGATATGGTATTATGTATAAATGAATAAAGTAGAAAGAAAATGTCTTGTCTGTAATAAAATACTGATAACAAGATATAAAATAAAATATTGCTCAAACAAATGCCAAGGAAAAGAAAGGTATGATAAATCTATACAAGAATGGAAAGACGGTATTAAGAATGGATCAAATGGAATACAGACAAGAATAATTTCATCATATCTTCGGCGTTATTTATTTGAAAAATATAACAACAAATGTTCATTGTGTGGTTGGAGTAAGATAAATGAGGCTTCTGGTAGAATACCTCTTGAAGTTGACCATATTGATGGAAATTCAGAAAATAATTCAGAAAATAATCTAAGGCTAATCTGCCCAAATTGTCATGCACTTACTCCACACTTTAGAAATTTAAATAAAGGAAATGGAAGGGTGTGGAGGAATAATTTGACTAAAAAGCAAAAGTAGCCCAAACGGGCTATTTTTGATATATTTATGTAATGAAAAATGAAAAAGGACATCTGCATCCCATAACACAATTCACACGTGAAGTCGTAGGCATTTTTGCTAACTTGGGCTTCGTTGTGGCTGAGGGACCAGAATTAGAAAAAGAGTTCTATAACTTCGATGCTTTAAACATTCCTGCAGACCATCCATCTCGAGATATGCAAGATACATTTTGGATAAAGACAAAGAAAGACGAGAAACTAGATGTGAAGAATCGCCCAGTTATGAGAACTCAGACTTCCGCAGTTCAAGTTCGCTTTCTTGAAAAGCATAAAGATAGTTTGCCTTGCGCTATAGTCGTTCCTGGAAAAGTTTTTAGAAATGAAGCGACAGACGCTACACATGAAGCACAATTCTCACAGCTTGAGGCTTTGTATGTCGATAAGGATGTTTCGATGGGACATCTAAAAGGTGTGATAGAACATTTCTTGAAGAAACTTTATAGCAACGAAGTTGAAATCCGTTTCCGCCCAAGCTTTTTCCCATTCGTGGAGCCTGGCGTGGAGGTGGATATGAAGTTCAACGGCAAGTGGCTAGAGATGGGCGGTGCAGGTATGGTACATCCAAATGTCTTTAAAACTGTGGGAATTGATCCTACCGTGTGGAAGGGTTTTGCATTCGGTTTCGGTATTGATCGTTTGGTTATGATGAAACATAACATCACCGACATACGTCTACTATATAGTGGAGACTTGAGATTTATTAATCAATTTTAATTGTTAACAAAATAAATATGAAAAATATATATAAAAAAATAGTTATAATGACTGCGATTTGTGTCGTTACATTCCTAGGTGCTAGATATGCAAGTGCTGAAATATATAATAATGATTTAACTATCGGTAGTAGTGGTGCTGAGGTAGAAACATTACAGACCTGGCTAGAGTCCAATGGGTATTTAAAGATGCCTAGTGGTGTTTCAAAAGGTTACTTTGGTCAAATTACTCGTTCAGCTTTGGCTGAATATCAGAAGTCCATTGGCTTTCCTGCGTATGGATTCTTTGGACCAATGTCTAGAGAGCATTTTAATAGAGGAAGAGGGAGCGTAAACTCATTAAATGTTATCTCTCCAAATGGTGGAGAAACTTGGCAGAAAGGAACTAATCAGACGATCAGATGGAATTCACCACAGTATTTTAGAGCGACGACTGTGGATGTAGGATTGATGGAGTATAAGGATTGTTCACGGGTCTGTACTCCAAGTTTACCAAGGCAATACGATATTGTTAAAAACATAAGTGCAAATAGTAATTCATATTCTTGGAGAGTGGGTGAATATTATACAGGTGATTATTCCAATATAAAATCATTTGCATTAATTCCAAATGGCCAATATATAATTCAAATCTGTGAATCAGGAACCAGTGTGTGTACTTCAAGTAAGAGACCATTCGCCATTACTTCTCAAGTTGTTGACAACCGAGCTCCTGTCATAAATAGTTTTAGTGCACCAACAATCTTAACTGTTGGTCAAACTGGAACATGGACTATAAACGCCACGGATCCTCAAAATAGTTCGTTGAGTTATTCTGTGACTTGGGAGGATGTAGCCACCGTTATATCTAGCATTTCTCCAAGTAGTTCAACTTTTACCCAAAGCACTTCCTTCACACACTCATACTCTAATCCAGGCACATATACAGTGAGAGTTTCTGTCAGAAATTCCGCAGGACTTACAACACAGTCTAGTGCTACAGTTCAAGTTACTTCAAATGGTCAGACAAATAACGTAAGAGTCACTTCTCCAAACGGAGGAGAAACTCTGAAGAAGGGTGATTATGCTAGTATTCGATGGAATCCAGGTAATTTGAGTGGGGCGGTGACAATATCTTTGATTGCAAAGAGTAATTGTGTTTTGTCACCATGCCTTGCGCCACCGCTACCTGATTATACAGGTGTCATGCCTGATGTTAGTACATATATTGTTAAAAACATTTCAAATACCGGAACATATTCTTGGAAGGTTGGAGAATATAATTATTCTGGCACGACACTTAATGCGCCAAATGGCGATTATAAAATATCAGTATGTGTAGGAAGTATTTGTGATACAAGTGATTCGTATTTCACAATTACTGATGGACAAGTTGTTGGGCAAACTGTAAAGGTTGTTTCCCCAAATGGTGGTGAAAATTGGGTTGCCAACTCTGTTCACCAGATAATGTGGACGAATACTAACTCGACTTATAATAGTAAAGTCGACCTATACTTATTACCAATTGTCGCTTGCCCCATGATTTATCCTGCACCTGCTTCGTGTTATCCAGCACCGATAACTCTAGACAAAGATATAAATTCAAATTCAGTTTACAATTGGATAGTTGCAACGGATATTGTAAATAATAAGATACCATCTGGTATGTATATCGTTAAGATATGCAGGGCCGGAAGCACAGACTGTGATTCAGGCGATAATTCATTTAATATAAATTAATAATGAAACCCGGCATCTACAAACATTCAAAAAAGGGAACTATGTGCAGAGTGCACTTTGTGGCCAAGCATTCAGAAACTCTAGAAGATATGATTGTTTATGAAGAGCTTAGTGATAATGACCTTTCGAAGTATTGGGTAAGACCAGCGAGTATGTTTGAAGAAATTGTGGAGATTAAAGGAGAAAAAGTACCAAGATTTGTTTGGGTAAGGGAAAAATAAAATGAAAATACTAAAAAGTTGGTTACAAAAACATATTGTAGAAACATTACCAAGCGATGAGGAGATCGAGCAGGCTTTGATATTGAAATCTTCTGAGGTGGAAGCTGTGGAGAAAATAAAAGTAAATGGCGATAGCGGTGTCGTCGAAGATACAGTTTTTGACATAAAAGTATTGCCTGACAGGGCGCATTATATGCTATCGCATTGGGGCATTGCTTATGATCTTTGTGCGGTTTTGAATCTTACTTTGAAAAATGAAAATTTGGAAATGCCAGAAAAGGGTAATGATGTAAAGGTAAAGGTGGAGACGGACTTGTGTAATAGATACAGCGCTACATTAATAACTGGAATAGAGAATAAAACATCGCCTATTTGGCTCAAAAATGCCCTTGAGGCTATAGACGCTCGAGCAATCAGTGGTATTGTCGATGCGACAAATTATGTGATGTTCGATACGGGTCAGCCATTGCATGCCTTCGATGCAGATAAGGTTGTTGGAGGTATAACCGTGAGAATGGCAAAGGATGGTGAAGGAATTCAATTACTTCCTGAGAGGATAATGGTAGAAGGAAAATGGGAGGAGAAAGAAAGAATCTTGAAACTTACTTCTTCTGATATGGTCATTGCGGACGATAAAGGTCCTCTAGCTATCGCTGGTGTGAAAGGAGGTTTACGAGCCGTTGTTACTGCAGAGACAAAAAATATTATTTTGGAATCAGCAAGTTTCAACCCTGTAAGTGTAAGAAGAACTTCCACAAAATATAATATCAGAAATGATTCATCAAAAAGATTTGAAAATGAAATCACAGCACACACTACTGGATATGGCATCTCTTGTTTCTTGAAACTAATAAAAGAAATTTCACCAAAATGTAAGTTGGGTTTAATGAGTGATGTCTATAAGAAACTTCCAGAGCCTTGGACTATTTCCGTTACCCACAAAAACATTGAAGCTGTTTTGAATTTTAGTATTTCAGAAAAAAGGGTGGTAGAGATTTTGGAAAAACTTCTTTGCAAGGTGATTGTGAAGAATGGTGTTTATGAAGTGACACCACCATTCCCACGCCTAGATCTTATTATTGCAGAAGATATTATAGATGAAATAGGACGTATCGAAGGACTCGATAAAGTAAAGAGCGTTCTCCCAGAAGCAAAGAATAATCATGAATTCTCAAAGGGCTTTTTGATTGCTGAAAAAATAAAAGATTTCTTTATGCAAAAGGGATTTACAGAAATCCAAACAAGAACATTTGCTAGCAAGGGAGACATTGAGGTTGCGTATCCTATGGCATCCGATAAGGGTTTCCTTCGAACAAGCTTGCAAGAAGGAATTACAAGCTCAATAGATTTAGCTATAAGTCAGGCCCCTTTGCTTGGCTTGGATAAAATTCAGATATTTGAGATTGGTAAGGCTTTTCCAGCGAGTGGCGAAGAGCTTGATCTGTGCTTTGCAATTTCTTATGTAAAAAAGATAAAGAATAAGGATCAAGTTATGAAGACTGAGCTTGAGAATTTGCTGAAAGATCTAGAGACTGAACTAGGAGTCAAATTGGAATCATCTGTTATTGCAAATTCAGTTTATGTAAAGAATTTAGATAAGCTTGAAATAAAACTTGCATACTCCTCAATAAATTCTGATAAAAATTCTCGTGTCACTTTCAAACCTTTTTCAAGTGAACCATTCATGGTACGCGATATTGCTTTGTTCGTAGATGGTTCAGTAACTGCAGAAGCAGTTCAAGAGATAATCAAGGGCTCAGCAACAGCAGTTGCAAAGGAACTTCTAGTTAAGGGCCCAGATCTCTTTGATCAATTTGAAAAAGAGGGTAAAAAGTCTCTCGCATTTCGTATGATATTCCAAGCAAATGATAGGACACTTACAGACACCGAAGTAAATGGTTTTATGGAAAAGGTCTATGGGGCCGTAAAGGAAAAGGGTTGGCAGGTGAGGTAAATTAAATAAAAAAATACTGGCCACTCAAGGTGGCTCAGTCGATATCTTCTGTCTCGTGGGTGTACTGTCTTGCAATACAGGGTATTTGAGTTGCTCTTCTGCCACAATTTGGGCAATAAATATCTGAATCAATCAGCCTAGTGAGACAGAGTCTTGATTCGCAATTTCTAGTCCCTACAAGAGTCGATTCTAAGACGCTTCCGCCGCATAAGGTGCAGTACGAGGTCTTTGTCCTAGAAAGTGTCCCACATTTAGTGCACGCAAAAAGATTGTTATTTCTCATAAGTTCTTTCTAGATTATATCACAAGACAGGACGATAAAAATAATGTATGTCAATAGTATTATTTTACTCCAAAATCTGCTATAATTACCTCATAAAAATTTTAAATAAACCCTTAAATAACCCAACAAAATCATGGCAAAAGAACAAGAGAAAAAGACAGGAAAGAAAGATAGTTATGGAGCGGATTCGATACAGGTGCTAGAAGGTCTAGAGCCAGTTCGTAAGCGTCCTGGAATGTACATTGGTACTACAGGTCCAGACGGTTTACATCACCTGATCACAGAAATTTTCGACAACTCACGCGACGAAGCCATGGGTGGTTTTGCCAATCATATTGAGGTTGCACTTCTTCCAAATAACCGTATTCGAGTGGTAGATAATGGTAGAGGTATTCCAGTAGATATTCATAAAGCCACAAAAGTTTCAGCACTTGAGACTATCATGACTGTTCTCCATGCTGGAGGGAAGTTCGGTGGAGAAGATTCTGGATACAAAGTCTCAGGAGGTCTACACGGTGTGGGTGCATCTGTGGTGAATGCGCTTTCTATATACGCACAAGTTTGGGTACACAAAGATGGAGGTATTTATACTCAGGAATATTCTCAAGGAAAGAAAAAGGCAAACGTAAAGAAAATCGGTTCTTCAAAAGAACATGGAACCATAGTCGCCTTCGAGCCGGATCTAGAAATTTTTAAGGAAATAAAATTTGATTTTGCTCGAGTAGTAAACTCACTTCGACAGCAAGCATACCTTGTACCTGCACTTCGTATTACAGTTGTTGATGCTAGAGAATATAAAGGAGAAGAGTCAAGTTCAGGCTTATTTAAAGCATTAAAACTTGATAAAAATGGTATTTTAGAAATAAGCGAGGATATCATGTATCTAAGTAATTTGAGTTTACAAGTCCCATCACAAACATTCTTCTTTGAGAATGGTCTTACTTCTCTCGTAAAGTTCAATAATCAAATATTAAAGCCGATACATAAAAATATTTTCTATGTTGAAAAGAAAGCTGAAGGTGTGGAGTCTGTAGAAGTCGCATTGCAATACGCTGATGATATTTCTTCTCGTATTCTTCCATTTGCAAACAATATTTATAACCCAGAAGGCGGTACACATGTCACAGGTTTTAAAACTGCATTAACAAGAAGTTTGAACACCTATGCCAAGAAAAATAATATGGCAAAGGATGGAGAGGATAACTTCACTGGAGATGATGTCCTAGAAGGACTTACAGCTGTTATCTCTGTTAAGCTTCGCGAGATTCAATTTGAAGGACAGACAAAAGCTAAGCTTGGCTCGGTAGAAGCTCAAGGTGCTGTGGCAACAGTTTTTGGTGAGGCATTCTCAGCTTTCCTAGAGGAAAATCCAGAAGATGCCAAGGCAATGATAATGAAAGTCATTCTAGCCATGAAGGCTCGTAAGGCGGCAAAGGCAGCCAAGGATAGTGTACTCAGAAAAGGTGCACTAGAAGGCATGACGCTTCCTGGTAAGCTCGCAGACTGTCAGTCAAATGTCGCGGCAGACTCTGAACTCATAATTGTGGAGGGGGATTCCGCTGGAGGTACAGCAAAGACAGGTAGAGATCGTAGTATTCAGGCCATACTTCCACTTCGAGGAAAGATTTTGAATATCGAAAGAGCTCGTCTAGACCGTATGCTAGGGTCAGAGCAGATAAAGAACCTCGTACTGGCTTTTGGTACTGCTATTGGAGATACATTTGATATTTCTAAACTTCGTTATCACAAGATTATTCTAGCAACAGATGCCGATGTCGACGGAGCACACATTCGTACACTTATTTTGACCTTGCTTTACAGATATTTCAAACCATTGGTTGAAGGAGGTTATGTTTATATTGCTCAGCCACCACTTTATAAAGTAAAGAGGGGAAAGGAGATAATGTATTTCTACAATGAAGAGGATAAGGTAAAGGCATTAGGAAAAGAAATTGATAATGCTGGAGAGATCAGTGAAGCAGATCTTGCTCAAGAAGCTGAATTACTAGAAAGAGCTGGTGCTGAAGTTGAGGATAGAGAAGAGACTACTGAAGGTAGAAAGCAAAAGATCCTGATTCAAAGATACAAGGGTCTTGGAGAAATGAATGCTGAGGAACTTTGGGAAACCACACTTGACCCAGAAAAGCGCATATTAAAACAGGTTCATATTGAGGACGCTCAGGAGGCAGATAAGGTATTCGACATGCTCATGGGTACAGATGTGCCTAGTCGAAAAATGTTCATTCAGTCGAATGCAAAAAAGGCAACGATTGACATATAATTTTTTAAGACTCTATTTTATTCATATATATAGCCGTATTGCTTCACTCTATGCTAGATACCATTGACTTTTCTTGTAAACTGATATACAATATAGCTATATTAATAATTACATACCAATAACTTTTATGAAAAAAATAATCAGTATTTGTACTGGAATAGTATTTGCAATCATATTTTCTTTTGTTGCACAGACAAACTTTACAGTTAACGCATCACAAGTGTATCAGTTTAACGTAAAGTATGGAGATATCATGCGCACAGATACTCCTGAAAAGGCGGCATTTATGTCTTGGACAAAAAGCCAATCAGGCGGAGAAATATTGCCGAATGGTTTCAGAAACGATCATGGTTGGTACATAAGATCAAATGATACAAAACTTCAACAGACAGTTGCTAAACTTTGTTCATACATGATGGATGGAAATACTCAAGGCTTGACCAGCTCTGGTCAATACTCAGGCGGTGACTATGGAAGTGATAACAATAATAATGCTTTTTATTGGAGTGGCAGCACCCCAAATCAAGGTAGTTGGGTAAAAGAAAGTCATGGTGATAATGGAGATATTGATATAACTAGAATTACATGTTCAGGAGATAGTGTTTCTTCTGGCGGTATGGGTTTTGTTATTGGTAGTGTAACCCCTCCTCCCGCAACTAACCGAGCACCAGTAGGTTACCTAGATGGCCTATACAACACATCAGTACTTTCAGGTTGGGCATTAGATCCAAATGATCAAACAAGATCAATTGAAGTACACGTGTACATAGACGGTGGAGCAGGTGCTGGCGGTACATACATTGGCTCAGTCAATGCAAACATGTCAAGACCTGATTTAACAAATGGTGGATACACAAGTACTAATCACGGATATCATTTCCAAATACCAGCAAGATATCATGATGGTAGACCTCATTCATATTATGTATACGGTATTGACTTAACTCCAAATTCAAACAACCCCATATTAACCAATTCACCGAAGACATATACTATTGGTAGTGTAACCCCACCTCCAGCAAGTCTAGGAGTAACTTGTTCAGCA
>CAIOGI010000006.1 GCA_903857825.1 Candidatus Tayloriibacteriota bacterium
AACTGTTTGAAGAAAAACGAAACCTTTGTTACTATGTTATTGAAACACTGAATTGTGGTTTTCATAGAACAGGTACCTTAATCGGTACCTGTTCTATTATATATGGGAATTGAGAGAAAAGGGAGTTTCGTAATTCAAAGTACTATATCACTAGAAGTTAGAGTAAGGTTTGAATCAATTATAGATGTAGTATCTACAGAGTTTGCTGTCGCTAGCATATATCCAGGACTTGAGCCTCCAACATATGTGCTTGCAATATCGTGGAATACTCCGTCTACATAGAGCTGAGTAGGTACTGTAATAGTTCCTACGTCTGCAACATATATATTACCACTATAGTTTGTCCAACCAGTTACTAGATTTGAACCTGATATAGTAGAAGTAGCTCCTGTTCCATAGGTATCGAAAGTTATTGGATAACTGGCTATACCAGAAGCTGGAACAGTCAATTGTTCTCGCCATGTTTCTCCTCTTTTGAATAGGACTTGGTCTCCGGGTAGAAGAGTTCTGCCATTGACTTTAGCTATTGTCTGCCATGCTTGAGAGGTTGAGGTTCCAGTATTTGCATCATTACCACTTGTAGCATCTATATAGTACGTAGTCCGTAAAAAATCTACAGTCTGACTAGAGTTTGCCGATATATTTCCGGATGTATCTCTTACCCAAGCATAAGCAGTTTTTATACCACCTCCTGTAAATGTAAATGTTGTTGGGGTAGAAGTTGACCAATTGGAGTTATTAAGAGATGGAATTGATGATGACTCTGTTATTAGATACATAGCTATGCCTATATCATCGCTCGCTGTAAATGAGATTACTGGAACAACTAGAGTATTAGATGTTGATGGCATAGTAAATGCTGTAATAGTTGGAACTGTTACATCACTTGATACATATGATTCATCTGCTCCTATATCCCATACGGAACCGTTTGGTCTAGCTTGTCCGTCTATGTCGGTATTAAATGGATTAGCTGAATCACCAGAGAGATTTACTCCCATATCTTTTGCCATTATATCTCCTCCAACTATGTGGAAGTCACCATTAGCAGGGTCGGCAAAGGCGACGGTGGTAGATGGATAATCGGAAGTAGAGCTAGCGATATGACTTGTATTAGAAATGTTTTTAGTAGAAGAAGCTGTAAAAGTACCAGAATAACCGATAACTGAATCTTGAACAAGATTATTTTTAGCCAAGACAAGACTATTACTTTTATAAAGTCCGTAATAATTGTTTATTATACTATTATTATATACATAAACATTAAAACCACTTGAGTTAATGCCAATCATAGTAGTAGATGTGCCGTTAATAAAATTATAAATTATATTATTAGAAACATATGCAATATTACTACTTTGAGTTGCTCATGAACCTAAACTTATACCAGATGAATTAGTGGCTCCTCCAGTTAATAATCCCTTTATTATATTATTTGAAATTTTAAAATCCGTAGTGTCAGTAATTAATTTACCCTTCAAAACAATACCATACTTATAAAGTGAGTTTGCAGTAATATAAATCTGTAAACCGTCAATTTTAAGAAAGTTAATCTGTGTAAGCCCAATACCATTATTATTATTAATTTCCAACCGATACGCACTATTAGACCATTTACCAGTATGCCGCTGTGACCGATTTACTTCATTTGTACTAGTCGCTGTGTAAACACGAACGTAATTAGAAGCTGATGTTGTAGCACTAGTTAACATATATACCCCTTGAGTGTCTGGGCCGCTATCATAATAGCAAGGTATATTTAAAATATAGTTTCCAGCCACTAAATCATATGTATTCATGTGACTTGAGTTAAATGATCCACTTTCAAGAGCAGAAACTAGCGACTTAAACTCATGCCCTATAGAATTCACCGTTGCACTTGTTGTAGCTATTGGCTGAGTTCCAGTAGCAGTTATCACATTCCAAACTGTCTGTGAAGTTCTTCCAGAAATATATACCACTCCTGTAGTTCCATAAGTCACTCTATCTCCTACTCCTATATTCCCCGTTTGTGCTTCAGAGAAAGTCGCCACTCCTCCTGCTATAGTAACTGTGGGTGTGCCAGTCTTTAGATCTCCTCCTACATCATTGTATTTTACTTGACCCACAGAATAATAGACATTGGTAGCAGCATAAGCATTTACAGTAAAAGAAAAGACTCCGACAAGAATCAGAGAAAATATAAATATTGAAACTAGTTTAGTATATCCTGTTAAAGCCCCCCCTCAATTTTTTATCACTCATAAATATATTAATTAGTAATATTATACACTAGAATTGCCCCACCCAGTAAATACTGTGGATAAAGAGGTTTACCTTATACTTCCACCCCAAATATAGTCAAAAACCATCCTTATTATTATAGTATATCTTTCCAGGAAATGAGTGAAACGTCTCCTATTTTTTGACTTATATCACCACCATAAATAATATTTCTTGTTTTAACAATCTTTATATTACTATCAAAATATTTTAATCCCTTAACGAAGTCATTTGAAAAGACTTTATTAAGTTTAATTTCAAATATATTTAGGTCAATACCATGTTCAGAGACCATATCCACTTCATTCCCTTCGTGGTCCCTATAAAAGTATAAATTATGGCTGCCAGCAAATATCTTTTCATTTTTTAAATATTCAGCTATTACATAATTTTCAAAAATGAAACCAGATAGAGAGTTATTCGGTATATCTCTTTCATTTGATATACCTAGAAGTGAACAAAGTAAACCTGTATCATTGAAATATAGTTTTGCTGACTTTATTAATCTTTTTTTAGTATTTGTATGATATGGCTGTAGAAGAGTGATAATATAACTTGCTTCAAGTATAGTAATCCAACCTCGAATAGTATTTGGAGCAACTCCGACTTCAGTTGCTATAGTTGCATAATTCATAATACTACCAACGCGCATAGCTATTATCCTTAAAAAAGTATAGAATCTTTCGATCATATGAATTGCACTCATATCTCTAACATCACGCTCTAGATATGTTTGAATGTATCCCTGATACCACGAAACTGGATCATTCCCATCTGCTATAACTCTAGGATAGAATCCTTGAAATATGGTTTTGTTTAATGAATCTGACAACATACCAGCTTGTCTTAATTCTGAAATTGAAAAAGGAAATACCGAAAATATTCCTACCCTTCCAGCCAGAGACTGTGAGACTGTGTGCATAAGAGAAAAATTATTTGATCCAGTTAATATATATTTTTTACTCGGATCTTCGTCGACTATTCCCTGAATATATGAAAATAATTCTGGAATTCTTTGAATTTCATCTATTATCATAGTATCAGACTGTTTTAAAAAACCCCTGGGATCTTTTTCTGCAAATAATCTTATATCTGGAAACTCGAGATTTACATATAGATAATCAGGAAAAAGATGCTTTGCCAAAGTAGTTTTGCCACTTTGTCTTGGACCAGTCATTACTATAACTGGCATAGTTTCAGCTGTTTTTTTAATAAATGGCTCTAACAAACGATTAATATAAGTTTTCATAGTAAATAAAGTATACCAAATTACTGAAAATATGCAATATGAACTACTTTTTTACTGAATTTCGGTATAATACATCAAAAATGAATTGCTTAGTTAATGGTCCAAAGTATCCTGTTGCAGATATCTTGTTATCCTTCTGGAATTTCATTAGGGCTTTCTTTGTAAGTGATCCGAACATAGTAGTCTCATTTCCTTTTGATCCTGGTCCTGTAGCAGATATAATATAGCCTTTGGAGTTAAGGAATATCTGCAATTGTTTTATGTCATTACCTGACATACCTAGCTGTAGGTATCTAGTGAAGGTATTTGCAGATTTTGTTGTGTTTACTGCGGGTGTAATGGCGATATTGTATTGTTGAGCTATTTGATTAGCTAATGTTGTGTTGCCCATAGCTAGTAGGTTGTTTACTCGGCTTTGAGCAGTAGAACCACCACTACTTCTAGGAGCTGATTGTGTTCTGAATGACTCAATATTACCTAGTGTTGTTCCTGCTGTATTTGTAGAGTATGCACGGTAATAGTAGGTAGTATCTGGAGTAAGGTCGGTTAGATTTTTAGTAAATATACCAGTATCAAAGGTTCCTGAATCTGTAGTAGTTGCTATGATTGTATCCATGGATGGTGATGTACTGTATTCAAAGCCTCTTAGAGTTGATAGGTCATATCCTTTGTTTGTAGTGTTTCCATTAAGTGTAGCTGTTCCTGCCCTAATAGATGATGCTGAGGAGGTAGTGAGTGCTGGACGGGAGCAGTATGCGGTGGTGTCGGTGGAGTTGGCATCTTGGCCGGAGTAGGCTTGCCAGGCGGGGAGGGTGTAGTTTACCGTCGGACTAACATTCGTATTAGAAACAGCAATGCTACTATTTGGGTGACAATATTGATTATTATTAAATGTACCGAAGTTTGATGTGTTTGTAAATTGACTATGAAGTAAAGCAGATCCAACCCCCCAAAGATAGGTTGCATCCGAATTAGACATTGTCTCAAAAATATTATTAGTTATAACATTATCATGAACAGATCCTGCCATTCCTCCGAATGAACTACTGTCTTCTGACATGTTAAGCCCAGAAATTCTAGAGTAATATGCATAATTATTTGTCAAAATATTGTTATAACCAGTATTGATGAAGAACCCAATATTTGCATTATAAACAATGTTATTTGTCACAGTATAACCATGACTCAAATCGTCAAGATATATCCCCTGAGCTTGGGTAGATAGATTAGATGGAATATCATAGGATGTACCACTTAAATTTCCTATCGAATTTGTAACAGTATTATTACGGATAATACTTGTCCAGCCAACATCATAGCCAGTGTTATTTGTATAGATACCAGCACAATCAGTAAGAACGAGACAAGATCTATCTATTCTATTATTCGAAACTACCGTCTGATCGCCCTTATAATTTATTCCGCTATTTCCATTATTAGTAATAATATTATTATCAATATTCGAATATGAACCATTAAAACCAATACTTCCGCTCGAATACTTCGGGTTACTACCCATATTTCCTGCATTATTTACTGTATTGTTTAAAATATTTATATTTGTAGAACTACTCGTTATTAGTATTCCATTTAACAAACTGTTTTGTATTGAATTATTTAAAACAGTAGAAGTAGATAGAGCAGTAGCATATATACCTATCTGACTACCAGATATATTAAGGTTACCTAAGTTAATATTATTTGAACTAGTTGCAGCCACATCATATAGATTTGCATTTTTAATATTTAGATTTTGTATAGTTACATAGTTTTTACCACTAGTATTGATGCCATAAGAACGATTTGATACTTCTACTATGCGAGTGGTTGGATTATCACTGTCTGTAGTCCATAGATATAGCTTCCCCGTTGTAGTAGCATAGAACCATTCTCCCGGAGCATCTAGCATCCAGAGTTTATTTTGTAGATAGAATCCGTAACCTGTTCGCATAACTTGGGTGCTATAGACATTTCCATTTAATGTAATTTTATGAGTGCCTGCATCATATGCAATGGCAGTATTTGTACTGAGTGCCCATGGTACTGCTTTGGTGATAACTGTAGACCCAACTATATCACTAGAAGTTAGAGTGAGATCAGAATCAATTATAGATGTAGTATCCACTGAGTTTGCTGTGGCTAGCATATAGCCTGAAGTTGCTCCACCTACATAGGTGCTGGCAATATCATGGAATACTCCGTCTACATAGAGTTGGGTTGGTTGGCTAATAGTCCCTACATCTGCAACATATATATTACCACTGTAGTTCGTCCAGTCAGTTACTAGATTTGAACCTGAAATTGTAGAAGTAGCTCCTGTTCCGTAGGTATCAAAGGTTATTGGATAGTTGACTACTCCTGACGAAGGAATAGTGAGTTGTTCTCTCCATGTTTCTCCTCGTTTGAACAGGACTTGATCTCCAGGAAGAAGAGTTCTACTATTGACTTTAGCTATTGTCTGCCAGGCTTGGGATGTTGAGGTTCCAGTATTTGCATCATTACCACTTGTAGCATCTATATAGTACGTAGTCCGTAAAAAATCTACAGTCTGACTAGAGCTTGTCGATATATTTCCCGAAGTATCTCTTACCCACGCATAGGCAGTCTTTACCCCACCCCCAGTGAATGTAAATGTGTTTGGTGTAGAAGTTGACCAGTTGGCGTTATTTAGAGATGGCGTAGTCGATGATTCTGTTATAATGTACATAGCTACACCTATATCATCATTTGCAGTAAATGAGTTTACTGAAACAGCTAGAGTATTAGACGTAGATGGCATTGTAAATGCTGTAACGATTGGAAGAGTAACATCGCTTGATGCATATGATTCATCTGCTCCTATGTCCCATGCAGAACCGTTTGGTCTAGTTTGTCCGTCTATGTCGGTGTTAAAAGGAAATGCTGAATCACCCGATAGATCTGCTCCCATATCCTTTGCTGCTGTATCACCTCCAACTATATGAAAATCACCGTTAGCTGGATCGGCGAAGGCGACTGTGGTTGATGAATAATCGGAAGTAGAACTAGCAACATGACTTGTATTAGAAATATTTTTAGTAGAAGATGTAGTAAAAGTACCAGAGTAACCAATTGCAGAATCTTGAACAATATTATTTTTGACTACTATATTATTACTAGCAACTTCTCTGTATATTCCACGATAATTATTTACAAGTGTATTATTATAAGCGTAAAGATTCATACGGAATACACGTATACCAGCTAGTGCCGCTGTTCCATTTTTAAAACCATAAATAATATTATTCGTAATTTTCATTGTAGAGCTACTTATAGATGAATAATATCCAACGATTCCTGAATTATCAGTTGCCGATCCACTAACTACACCTTGTATAATATTATTTGAGATTTGAAAATCTGCAGTGTCTAAATATGTTTTGCCATTTATTTGTATACCGCTTTTTGGAATAGTAGAAATAATTTTGATTTGTAACCCCTCTATCCTTAGATAATTTATATTTGCACTTTGAATAGAAGTAGAATTCGATGTCTCTATGCGATAAGCATTATCAGTCCACTTTCCAGTATGCCGTTGTGATCTATTTACTTCAGTGGTACTTGTAGCAGTATAAATACGTACATAATTAGATGCAGTTGTCGTCGCGTCAGACATATAAACAGCAGTTGTGTCAGGACCATTATCATAATAGACAGGGACATTCAAAATAAAATTACCTATAGTTATATCCTTTGTATTTATGTGACTTGAATTAAAAACCGCGCCTCCCATTGCAGAATTTAATGAATTAAACTCATGCCCTATAGAATTCACCACTGCACTTGTTGTAGCAATGGGCTGAGTTCCAGTAGCAGTTATCACATTCCAAACTGTCTGCGATGTTCTTCCTGAAATATACACCACTCCTGTAGTTCCATATGTTACTCTATCTCCCACTCCTATATTCCCTGTCTGTGCTTCTGAGAATGTAGCTACTCCTCCTGATATAGTAACTGTTGGTGTGCCCGTCTTTAGATCTCCTCCTACATCATTGTATTTTACTTGACCTACTGAGTAATAAACATTTGTAGCAGCATTAGCTTTTACAGAAAAAGAAAAAACTCCAACTAAAATTAAAGAGAATATAAATATTGAAACTAGTTTAGTATGCCCTATTAAAGCCCCCCCCTCATCAATTTTCTAATAATCATAAATATATTAATTAGTAATATTATACACCAGAATTGCCCCCCCAATAAATACTGTGGATAAAGAGGCCTACCTTATACTTCCACCCCAAATATAGTCCGAAAAAGTAGGAGATTGATTTCTGCCAATCAATCTATAATTTTTCACTCCAGCTAATCCAGCCAAATATTCTAGATTCCCATTATCTGCTTCAATAGGTGTTTCTTTTACCTCCAAAGCAATAGTCTCCTTCATATTTATAGTTATAATAAAATCTATTTCTTTACCATTTTTTAATGAAAAATATCTTATTTCACCTAAATGTCGCAATTGATTAAAAATGGCATTCTCAAATTTTGACCCACTACTTAAATCAGACAGAATATTTAACAACCCATTATCAATAAAATATAACTTTTTGGCTTTAACGATTTCTCTATCTTTATTATTAGTCCATACTGGAATTCTTTTAATTAGATACGTATCTTCAAAAAATGACATATACTCATTTAGCGTTTGCCTTGAAATGCCAATAATTGTAGATATCTTGCTGTAATCAATCTTACTTCCAACCCTCTCCGCCAAGACTTTTACTATACTATAATAATCTTCTTTTTTACGAAAATCGGACATGGACTCAACATCGATATTAATATACGAGCTGAGGATATCGACTAACAAATTTTTCTTTGCTTCATTTGATTCTTCTAGTACCACTTCTGGAAAACCGCCATACTCTAAATATTCTTCATAATATTTCTTAAAACCTTCATATTCATGATTATTAAAAGTACAATCACTTAAATTTTCATCTTTATGATACACACTCTTAAAATCCAAAAATTCACCAAAAGTAAGTGGGTAAAGTTCGAATATTTGTTTTCTTCCAGCTAAAGATTCTGTAAAAAGATTCTTCATATAGTACGAACTAGAGCCTGTAATAATAAATTTTATATCATATGTATCATACAAATACTTAATAATACCAGGTAGTTCTGGGACTAATTGTATTTCATCAATAGCTATATATGCTTTTTCTTTAAAATTGATATTAAATCTATTCTCTAAAGACAAAAGAATATTATCAAAATTCCTCTCTTTGAAAAAATCTCTAGTCTCAACATTCTGAAGATCGAGATAAACTTTATTTGAAGAATTAATATCCTCTAAAACACGTTTAACTATAGTGGTTTTACCAGTTCTACGCATACCTGTAATAACACTTATACGTCTTGTTTTTAGATGTTCTTTTACTAATTTGTGAATTTGTCTCTCTATAAATACCTTATTTGTAGCCATATAATTGATACTTTTACTAGATGTTAAATAGATATAATATATAATAATACTATATGTACAGTATGATATACTTATGGTAATAAGGTGTCAAGCAAAAATATCTGATAAATCATTCAGAAAACATTTCATAAATCCAACCTACATCCCCTTATTCAAATCCAAACCAAAGCTAAACTCTGCTGTATTAACGAAAGTATCCCAATCTTGAGTAAATGCCTGAGGAATGAGCTCTTCACTTTTACTTGTAAGCCCTGGAACCTTCTTTACTGCTGTACCAATAGCAAGAAATTCTATAAGACCACTTCCAAGCTGATAGACATAAGTCTTCACACCCACAACTTCATCAGCACCTATAGCATCCGCCTCTTTATTTATGATAGCTAGAGCATTCTCGCGAGCTTCATAGATAAGACTAGATAATTCACTGATTTCTCCTTTTACAAAAGATTTCAAAGCAGAAGTAATGCCTCCAACCAATCCCAATGAGTAAACAGAAGTACCAATAAGCATTTTTACAGGAGCATAACCCATTTTATTTAGATTCCACATTTCTTGAGTAGTCATATCACTGGTAACTACAGAATCTTTTGGCAAATTTGTATTACTTGAAGCAGTACCTATCATAAGCATTTCCTGCAAACCAGTACCCATAAGTGGAAGAATAGTAGTCTCAATACCGACAACAGAATTTGCACCATGCTTCTTTGCCTCATTTGTAATTCTCTCTAGTGCAAGATGTCTTGTCTTATTAAAAATATCAGAAAATTCTCTTATCTCACCGCGAGCTAGTGTTTTAAATATTCCAATAACTCCCCTCGTAATACCTATTGAATATGCCACATTCCCAAAAACAAATTTTACAGGATTATATCCAGCATCGACTTGCGCATACATGTCTTGACCATCATTTGATGTACTAAATGCCAATATTTCTTTCTCTCCATTATTACCCTTCGTATGAAGCGATGAACCAACAGACAAGAATTCAATATTCTGCCCATGAAATACAAGCTCACTAGAAACTCCTGTGATACCTATAGCCCCACGATCCTGTGCTTCTTTTTCCATTCTACTGAGAGCTGCGGCGCGTCCTTCCTCTATCAAATCCGTAAATTGTGTAACTTCGCCACCAGCAATAGCTCTGAATGCAGAACCAATACTTCTTCCAAGCCCTAGCGAATGAACACTGTTACCCACTACAATATCACCAGCCTTATAACCAGTCTTATCCAAACAATAAATTTCATTACCTGAAAGTCCTGTTGTTTTCATAATTTTTATTTTTTAACTCCAATATTCTTCATGATCTCTTTATATCTTTCGATTAATATATTTATTTGCGCTTTAGTTTCTAAATCATCATCCATCATTTCAGAAGTAAAACCATCAATCAATTCCTTATTCACAACCTTCACTGTATGATTTAATGTTTTTTCTAATTTAATTATTTTCCCAAATATATCTATAAGCTCTGCAAAATGTGGTGATTCCTTGATTTCATCAGCAAATTCACATTTTACACCAGTTGTTTGTTCAAGATACATAATTAATCCAGTAAATTCTGTACTCCTTTCAATTTTATCAAAAAAAGTTTCTCTATTTATATCTTGTCGTATAGATTCATTAGATTCTCCCATAAAATGATTCATATTATTTTAATTTAAAATTAATAAAACTATTTCTTTGGTCTCATAAGCGGAAACATTTGAAGTTCACGCAAAGGCTTGTCTGCTAGGAAAGCAAAAAACCTTTCGCCAAAGCCGAAACCACATGTAGGAGGCATACCATGCTCGAGCATTTCTACGAATTCGTAATCAGCCATCATTGCCTCTGTATCTCCTGAGTCAATAAGTTTTTGTTGATTTTCAAAACGTTTCTTTTGATCTATTGGATCATTTAGTTCTGAATACCCTCTTCCCACTTCACTTCCAGCAAGAATAGGCTGAAACATTTGAACAATATCTCTACCAATAACACTTTTAGCAAGTGGCGCAACTATTAATGGATGATTTATAAGAAAAGCAGGACCAGCGATATTCTTTCTACAATATTTCCAAAGAGTATCCATTAATCTTTCTTTGTTTTTTCCATCATATTCAACTTTTAAATCCTGAAGCTTTTTCATCATATCCTTTTCTGTAGCAGTATTTATATCTATACCTGTTTGCTTTTTTATTTCATCTGTATAGTCAATTTTTACCCATTCTTCTGCTAAATCAAAAGTATAGCCACGTGTAGTAAACTTTGTGGTTCCGAATACTTCTTGTGCGATCTTTATATACATTTCTCTAACCAAATTCATGCCGTCATTATAATCAGCAAAAGACCAATAGAATTCCATGTTTGTGAATTCTTGTGCATGCTCTGGACTTGAGCCTTCATTTCTAAAAACTTTTCCAATTTCAAAAGTTTTAGAAAAACCAGCAGCCATTAAACGCTTTTGCCAAAGCTCTCCAACAGAAATTCTGAGATATACATCCAAATCATAATCATTATGATGAGTTTTAAATGGTGTGGCTTCGGCTCCGCCTGTAGTAACTTCGAATATTGGAGTTTCTACTTCTAAAAAACCTTTATCTTTCAAGAAATTTCTGGTCACATCCCAAAACTTTGCTTTCTTAATAAATAAATTAAAAAGCTCCTCATTCATCAGAATATCTAAATAACGCTTTCTGTATCTTTCATCATCGTCCTTTATACCATGCCACTTTTCTGGAAGAGGTAAAATTGCCTTGGTAGCAATAGTCCAATTTTTCACGAGTATACTTTGTTCACCACGCTGAGTTGCAAAGAATTTACCTGTTACAGAAATAAAGTCACCAATATCTACCGCATCAGTAAATAATTTAAAAACTTTTTCATCAATTTCATCTTTTTTAAATACTGCTTGAAACTTTGATGTCCCGTCATATAGTACGACAAAAAGTATAGCTCCTTGGCCTCTTATTGCCATTATTCTTCCAGCCAAAGAAAAATCATTGCCACTTTTTTCATTTTCAGAAAACTGTGCCCTAGCGTGAGCTAAATCAAAAGAACGAGGAACTTTGCTAGGAAATGGATTCATTCCTGCTTTTTTAAGAATTTCTAATTTATTTATTCTTATAGATTTTAATTCATCAATAGATGACATGATTTGATATTATTCAATTGAAATAAGTTCGTATTCTACTTTTCCTTTTGGTGTTGTGAAGCTAAATGTATCACCCTTTTTCTTTCCCAAAAGAGATTTTCCTAGAGGTGAAAGATTTGACACTTTTCCTGTGGCCATATCTGCTTCTTCTGAACCTACTATCTTATATACTCTATATTCACTCTCACCTTGCTTTTTAACTTTTACATTACTACCAATTGTTGCAGTATCAGTCTTTTGATTATCAACTATCAATGCTGTCTTTATGAGATTTTCTAAATGACTAATACGATCCTCAATCTCGCCTTGTGCCTGTCTTGCTTCGTGATACTCAGCATTTTCTGCCAAATCGCCCATTTTCTTTGTGTACTCAAGATTCTCGGCTATCTCCTTTCTTTTTTCATTTGTTAAATATTGTAATTCCTTCTTAAACTCTGCCAACTTCTCACTTGTAAGATATTGTTTTGATTCGCTCATGCTTTTAAATATATGTTATTATAAGAGCTTAATAATAGCCTATTTTTGCCGAATAGTAAATAGCAAAATTGACATAAGCAAAATTGGACTCGCCGACTTGCGCTCGGAAGCTCTTTTATTTGTAGCAGAGCTAAAATAAAAGACTTCCTCACCGTGTCGAGTCTCAATTTTGCATCTTTTACCTATTTAAAATACTCAGGTGTGTTTATATTCATCCAGTCAATTATTTCTCTCATAGCCGCACCAGCACCTATAAGATTATGAACTGAGCCTTTTTCCATAAGAATCGCAAAAGCATACTTTGGATTATTATAAGGGAAAAAGCCTGTCATCCACGAGTTCACATTCTCCTTGGCCACGCCTAGTTCTGCGGTACCTGATTTTGTTGCCATTTCAACGTATGGAACATTCAAAGATTTTCCAGTACCCTCAGTAGCCCCCAGTCTCATGCCTTCTTTAATAATCTTGAAATAATTACTTGAAATATCTATTGTCCTGATCACCTCTCCAGCTTCTCCTTTAATGATGCTTGGATTAATGACTTTTCCGTTATTTACAATAGCTGCTACCGCTCTAACTACTTGTAATGGAGAAGATTGAAAACCGTACTGACCTATAGATGTGTGGTATGTGTTACCGAGATTCCATGACTCGCCATTAAAGTTTTCTTTTTTCCATTCAGGATTTGGTATCACCCCTTCAGCTCCACTGAAAAATGAATTTTCAACTTTTTCTCCAAAACCAAACATTTTCATGTATTTTTCTATTCTAGCAATACCTAGTCCCTTTTGATCCTTATAACCACCACCGATTTCATAAAAATATACATCTGACGAAACAGATATAGCGTTTCGCAAATCCACCCAACCATGAGCTTTCCAGTCTTTAAAAACTGTCTGTAGTGTAGGATAGTATTGATTTTGAACAGAAATAGAACCAGTACTTAAAATCTTGGTATTAGGAGTTATTACTCCCTCATTCAAAGCAGCAAGACCCATATATGGCTTTATAATTGAACCTGGAGTATATAAACCATCGATTACTCTATCTAGAAATGGTTTGTTTTTATTATTTAAAAATTCTCTAACTTTAGCAGTGTTAGTTTTTGATGACATTATTTCTGAATCGTATTCTGGATAACTTGTTAGTGCTATTACTTCGCCATTTCTTGTATCCATTATTATACCCGCCCCACCCGCAAATCCTACTCTCTCTGCGATATCTTTTATTGCTCTGTACATTTTGGACTGAATTCTGGAGTCAATAGACAAAATTTGGCTCTTTCCTTCTTTTGCTGGTTGCATTGTATTTTGAGTCTGTATTTTTCCGCTTGCATTGACTTCTACAAGCTTTATACCATTCACACCCTGTAATTCAGAATTAAAAAATCTTTCAACTCCATCTAGACCTTCAAAGTCTTCGCTATAATAAAAACCAGAACTATCTTTCGACGGATATTGTACATAACCCACAACATGAGCCAAGCCAGGATCCCCTTTATATTTTCTGAGAGATATATCTGGATCATCTCCTGGAGCGTTCCACGCTAATTCTACATTATTCCTATCATAGATAACCCCCCTAGCAGCGAATATTGGAGTATTTCTCAATCTATTATTCTCACTCCTATCTTTAAATTCTTGACCATTAGTTATCTGAAGTATCCAAAGTTTTGAGCCAAAGGCCAAAATGATGATTACAAAAAATATAAAAACTCCAACAAGACTCAATCTTGATATAGGCTTATCCAGCCTACCCTCAAACTGCTGTGTATCGAATTGGGGAAGATTATGAGAGTCTATGAAAATCTCATCTGGATCTATGTCTTTGTCAATTTTAATTCTACGCTTCATAAATTATTAACTTTTTCTTAATTATGAAAGAAATTATAAATAAAACAATACTAGCAATACTAAAGATGTAGCTGACATTCCAATATTCAGAAAGTGAAATACCATAGAGTGCGTCATAAATTATACCCCAAGCGAATATTTCATAATATAATGAAAAATAAAAAAGGAAAATAATAGCCAAAGACCATGTAAGCCACCATGGTGCCCATATTATTGATAAAAAAACTAATATTCCTAAAATCACCCTACTTAGATTGTTCTTTTTCATAAATTTGTACCCACTTTTGTTCGTATATATTTATTGGCTGAGAAAAAAGTATAGTAGAAAATGCTCTAGCAGGATCAGCTATTACTTCACCTACAACACCAAATATTGAAATTGAAATGTTCGGAATAGTGACAGTATCACCCTCAACAATTTTTAGATCTCGCGGCACAACAGCTTCGAATGAACCACCACCTCTTCCAATAGCAGTGGCTTGAATATTCTTTTCCCCTATTAGTACATCGTACTTTTCACCATAAGATGAGAATAGTTTTACTCTTGAAGTATCATAAAAAACTTCAGCAATTTCACCTATCAATATATTATCAAGAACATATACACGATCTCCTTTTATTACATTATTTTTTGTTCCAACATCTATTATAAATGAATCATACGCTGTATATGGCGGCTTTTTTAAAATATATGATAATAAAATATTTTTATTTGTTGCCCTACCCATGATTTCTTTTAGCTCAATATTTTCTATCTTTAATTGAGAAATCATTATGTCTTTTACATTTTCTGAAATTTGCTCAGTATTTACATATTTTGGAGTATTAATCTTCCAAACAGGACTTATTATTGCTGTTATAAATGATGAAAAAAATAATGGGAATATAAAATACATAATTATAAGAAAAATACTTATAATAAAAGTTATTTTTAATGGTGTAGATATTTTGTTTTTCTTTGTACTACTTCTGAGCTCGTAATTCATCTTCATTTTGTATTATAACACCAGTATATTTTTCCAAATCTTCTAGGATTATTCCTGTGCCTCTAGCAATAGCTGTCAATGGATCTTCGGCAATATAGACGGAAATCTTTAGAGCCGATTCCAATAGTACATCTAGATTTTTTAGCAATGCACCACCACCAACCAAATGTATACCTCTATGCATAACATCAGAAAGTATTTCTGGCGGTGTAGTTTCTAGTACTTCCTTTACTGACTCTACCAAAGTATCAACAGATGATGAGATAGCCTCTCTTACATCAGAATCAGTTATTACAACCTCTCTTGGTAAACCTGTAATTAGATCTCTTCCACGAATAGTGGTCTCTAGAGGTTCTCCAGATATAACAGTACCTACAGCGATTTTTATATATTCAGCAGTTTTTTCACCAATCAAAATCTTAAATTCATTTCGTATATATGATATTATATCACTGTTTAGCTTATCTCCTGCTATTTTTATATTTTTTGAACGAACTATCCCTCCCAGAGAAATAATAGCTATATCTGTAGTACCACCCCCAATATCAATAATCATACTGCCAACTGGTTCATTTACTGGCAAACGAATTCCTATCGCTCCCGCCATTGGTTCTTCTACTATGTAAACTTCTCTTGCTCCAGCATTTTTTGTTGCATCTCTAACTGCCCTTATCTCTACGCTTGTAACTCCTGAAGGAACACCGACGACAACTCTTGGTCCGAGAGTTTTCTTTGAATATAGTTCTGCTTTTTTTATAAGATAAACGATCATTTCTTCAGTTACTTCAAAATCAGAAATAACTCCATCAACGAGAGGACGTATGGCAACAATATGCGTAGGGGTTCTACCTAGCATTTCTTTTGCAGAAGTACCAACAGCAACAACACGACCAGTTTTCTGATTTACAGCAACTACAGACGGTTCATTCACAACTATTCCATGTCCTCGTAAATAGACCAAAGTATTAGCTGTGCCTAGATCAATCCCGATATCATTTGATAGATATCGATAAATTTTTTCCTTAAATTCTTTCATTCTTTTATTTCAGAAATTTACTCAGAAATTCTGTTATCTTTAACATTTCAATTACCCCAGAAGATCGATGCTTAATTTCAACTGAATCTTCTTTAAGTGTTTTCTCACTTATAATAACTCTAATAGAAATACCCATCAAATCACTATCTGCGAACTTTTCTCCAGCTCGCACATCTCTATTATCATATAAAACCTCTATATTACTGGCTATAAGCCTATTATACAGCTCATTGGCACTAGTCAAGACCTTTCCCTCCTTATCTTCTATTGAAATGAGATGAATTGCAAATGGTGATATGGATTCTGGCCAAACAAGTCCCTTATCATCAGAAAGCACCTCAGCTACTGTACCCATAACTCTACCAGGACCAATACCGTAACAACCCATGATAACTTTTTGTTTATTCCCCTTTTCATCAGAATATGTAAGGTCCAATGCATCAGAAAACTTTGAGCCAAGTGAGAATATATTTCCAACCTCTACAGCTTTCTTTTCTACTAAATTTTCTCTCTTTAATTCAAGGTCATTCAAAACCTCATCATTTAACACTTCTTTATTTACTGCCATTTTTTTCTTCTCATCAACAAAAATACTATCCTCTCCAGCCTCAGTTAAAGTTTGAAATTCATGCGAGTACTTTGAAAATGTACCACCAGAAGAGAAAGTTATATACGTAATATCTCCGATACCTATTCTATTATAAATATTCACGTATGCCTGCTTTGCTTTCTCATAGAAAACAGCATGTTCCTTATCATCTCTACAGAATGAGTATAAATCTTTCATAAGAAATTCACGACAACGCATTATCCCAGACTTTGCACGAGTTTCATTTCTAAATTTTGTCTGAAACTGATATGCATAAATTGGAAGGTCTCGGTATGAATGTATAAAATCTTTCATTAGGTTTGTGAGCTCTTCTTCATGAGTTGTGCCAAGACCAACCTCAGTTCCATTTTTTAATGTAGTTTTAAACCAAACGTCAAGGACCTCATCAGACCAACGATTTGTTTTTTCCCAAAGATTTTTATCTTGAAGTGCTGTCAATGACAGTTCTTGTCCACCGATTGCATTCATTTCTTCGCGTATGATTCCAACAATTTTGTTCATAACTCTTAATCCAAGTGGTAAATACGAATATACTCCAGCCATTTCTTTGTGAATATAACCAGCACGAATAAGAAGATCGGCGTTCTTAGACACTTCATCCTTTGGCGCATCTTTGCGTGTCTTTGTAAATAGCAATGATTGAAGCATATTAATATTATATTTTACTCTGTGATTTGTTTAGTATACTGTTTATTTCCTTTACTATTCCATCTAAACTATAATTTGTTTTTACCAAATATCCTGATACATTATTCTCAACAGCCTGAGCTATGGAGTCTATCTTGTCGATAAGTGTTAGCATTATGATTTTTACTTTATTTCCCCATTCATCTGATCTTATACGCTTCAATACTTCAAATCCATCCATACCCGGCATGATTAGATCGAGAAGAATGATATCCGGATGAAATGAAAATGCTTTTTCTATACCAAGTGGTCCATTCGATGCTCCTATAGCCTCAAAACCAGAAGCATTTAGCTTATCTACTAGAACTGTATTAAGATTTGGATCATCATCAACTACCAATACTTTTGTTTTAATTTTTGTTTCATTCATAATTTTTTTATTATTAATTAAAGCTTAATGGTAAAAATACTACCCTTATTTTCTTCTGAGGAAAATTGTATATTACCACCCATTGCAACTATTATTGATTTTACCAGATATAAGCCCAAACCGGTACCTTGACTATTCGCCAATTTCTTAACATTATCAGCTCTAAACATTTTCTGAAAAATGTGTTCTTGTTGATCTTTCGGAATACCTACTCCAGTATCAGAAATAATAATCTTCTTTTCTCCAGAAATATCCTCAAAAGTGATTGTTATTGTTCCTTCATTGGGCGTATATTTTACAGAATTTGAAATTATATTTTGTATAACAACACGCAACAGTCTTGGATCACTCCTAATTTCAGTAAATAAATTATCATAATTCTTAACAATATTTATTCTTTTTGTATTAATTTGTAATTTAAATTCTTCAAAAATACTTTCGAATAGATTCTGAATATTTGTTGGTATTTTATCTGTTGTCATAGAACCCATTTCTATTCTAGAGATATTTAAAAGGACATCAACCAATTCAATCATTTCCTGATTTGCTGTATACAAAACTTCCAAATAGCCTTTATACTTTTCATTTAGCGGCATAGTTTCATCACTCATTAACATCTCTGTATACCATTTTGTTGTTGCTAGTGGAGTTTTCAGCTGATGAGAGGCCAATGAAAGAAATTCTGTTTTTGCTTTTTCTACTAGCTTTTGCTCAGTTATATCCAATATGACGGCTATACCCTCTATGGTCACACTACCAGGACCTCTCATATCAAATACTGATATCATTACCTCTTTTAAAGATCCATTCTTTGTAATCATCTGAGACTCTTTTCTGTTTATTGGTATTTTTAATTTATAGTACTTTAGCAAATCCTCTGCTTTTTCTTTTGATCCATCAGTTATATACGAAAAGAAATTTTTGTCTTCCAAATCCTCAGCAAAAGCTCCAAAGAATCTAAGCGTTGCCTTGTTTGGACTATGAATATTTCCGTTCTTATCCAATAACATAAAAGCCACGGGAGTATTTTCATAAAGCTTTTTAAACTGGTCCTTTGCAATAGAAAGAGTCTTTGTCTCATTCCATACCATTAAGTTGAAACGCGAATTGAATGTAACCAAAAGATAGAAGATAAAAGAAATAAGAACAATAATAGAAATTATTGCAATAAAAATAATATTTACATTTGTCTGCTCGATAGAATGTTCTGTCAAAAAGTATTGCTGGGAATTCAATAATACATCTTGAATAAAGTCACGTACAAAGTAAAGCAATCCTAGCAACATTCCCATAAACACCAATGACGCCAGTATATGAATCGAATAAATCTTAATAGGAGTATTCATATCTTAATTATAGCAGATGCATTGATAATCTGGGTGTGAATATCTGGATTATTTACAATGACCCTTATACTCCGGATAATTCTCTGTGATCAAAGCTTTCCATTCCGCCGTTTCATTATAACCACTCAAATCTGTCTTGCTATAGACGAGTAAGACTGATACAAATTGCTTTTCCTTATACCATGCGACAATACATCTGTTACCTGATGCCTTAGCAGAAACTTCTGATTTTTCAACTTTAAATTTTGTTTTTATTATTTTAATTCCATCTATATCAGAAATTATTTCTGCTTTATCAGTTTGTAATAAAGTATCAATACGCTCTAATCCAAATATAATAGCTTTCAAAGTAATATCCCAATGATTGTTGTATTTCTTCTCGAAGCCTTTGATAAAATGCTTCTGCGCATACTCTTTGATCTTTACAGAATAATTGCCTTGCATAAAACTAGTACACCTTATCGGCGTCTTCTTGGGTTATAAGCTCATAAGGAATCACCTCATTATCTCGACAAATAGTATATGGCATCTGATTATGGGTGAAGTTCACAATCTCTTGGGTTCTTTTATCTTTCCACCTAAGAGCAATCCTTTCCATCAATTCTTTTTCCTCAGCAGAAATTTTTGTAATCCTCTGACTTTTATTACCCTCAGATTCACTGATTAAGAAAATATCTTTCTCTCCTTCTTTTGTTCTATCAATATTAATTTTTCCGTCTTCTTCTAATTCAGTTAAAACACGGAAAAAAGTATCTGGCACTGGGCCATACGGAAGCTTTTTGTATTGCATACCACTCATGCTTTCTAAGTGTTCGTAAAACCACGCAAAATCTGCCAAATATAAAAGTTTGGCAAGTTTAGTTTTTGGAACTCTGCCGTCTCGCTTTGTAGATATTTCCATTCGTAAATATGAGAGTATCATCTGCTTGTACTTTTCTATATCTTCAATCACTCCAGATACAAATTGGTTCAAACTTACACCTAGAAAATTTGCAAGCTTTTGTGCTTCATCAAGATCAATATTTTGTTTTTTACCTGCCTCAAGAGCTGTATATGAGGGACGAGACATGCCAATAATCTTGGCTACTTCATCTTGAGTAAGACCCTTTTTAATACGAAATTCTTTAACTTTTTCGATATACTTGTTTGTCATACAAGCAAGTATATTCAAGTTTAAGTAATAAGTCAAGCAGAGATTGTCAGGAACTTGACATGTACATTGTCTATACTAATTCCAAGCATCAGTTACATCTTCAAAAATCTTATAAATACAAGGGGACAAGGGTTTACAGCGCATTTACGGACTTCCTCAGCGCCAACCTTTCTTGGGGAGTCCTCCCCCTCACCCCCTTCTATTTACAAGATGTTTTATATTTTAACAAAATTATGATGATTTGTGAATATTGCAATTTTCTAAAATAAGAATAAAATTCTTCTAAATATGAGTTCGAATCTAATGGCTTTATTTAAGGATTTCAGATAATAACTCTGGAAACTCCGTGGTACCCATATCGCCTTGTGTATAATGACCCCTACCTTTTAACTCAATAATTCTACCACCTAGTACATTATGAATCATTTCTACACTTTTTTTACCATCATCATATTCATCATCAGCAGTAAAAATAATAATTTCTCCAACCCTAGACTCTATTGTCTTATCAATCGGAGATTCATAAAAGGCTCTCCTGTAATCATTATCTTTATCAGCAATCTTCCACGGCGCCACAAGTATAAGTTTAGCTATCTTCTTCTTTGTATCTCCAAGCCAACTAATCAAAAAGGTGGCTCCGCAACTATGCCCAACCAAAATATCATTTTCCAAAATTGTAAATTTCTCAAACTCTTTCTTAAATGTTTCATAATCAGGCTCCCACGGATTCGGCAATAACGGCGTTTCCACTCTTACCCCCCTTACCAACAATTCTTTTTTAGTCCAAGGAATCCAATGCTTATCATAGGTTCTTGTTTCTGGATCCATAGCCTTTTCTATACTAGATGGACACCCGTGAATTATGTAAACGGTTTTATTCATGACAATATTATAGCAAAAAATGTAAGACTTTTGCTGCCGGACTTGGAATCGAACCAAAATTTTCGCTTTCAGAGAGCGACGTCCTACCTTTAGACGATCCGGCAATATTTATATATCAAAGGCACCAATACAAAATACCTTAAAAAAGCATAATATTCAAGTTGACAGTAGGATAAACTTTGATATCATTATTGATAATAATGTTCATGTTTGATGGAAGGCACAGCCAAGTCATTCTATCGGCATTGTTGCTGATATTGAACACTACCAAAGAACCGTAAGGTTCTTTTGTGCTTTTTACCCAACATTTTTGTCCATTATACTAAAGAAATGCTTATTGCCATTTTTCAATTGTCTTACAATTACTTTTATACACTTTTGTCCTATTTTCTTTGAAAATGACCAAAATTCTGCCGTGTAACCATTAATTACATTTGTTTTTTCAACTTTTACCTTATCTGAACTTCTTAATATATCTAGTGCGTGAGGAATTAACTTTATTCTACGAATTTGTTCATTGACAGGCCGTGGTTTACCCATCTTTCTTATTAAATGATTGAAACCATGTTTGTTAAAATATATTTTTTCATCAAAAAATGCTGGACAAATAACATATCCTATCTTTTTATACTTTTTCTTTTCTTTTATAACATATTTTCTCCACTCCTCATTATTCATCCGCTTACACTAACAAAAAATTCTTAAGAAGTTATAAAGAAATTCTAAAGATTTGATAAAGATTTAAGTTAGGCAATAAAAAATACAAATACGCAAACCCGCCACCGACGCACACCTTTACTCAAACCTTCCAAAAGTCACCCATCTCAACTTATCAAAATCAAATCCATAATGTTTATAAACATATCTTGGATCTGCATCAAAACGGTTTTCCCATTTCAAGCCAAGCTTATCGACGATTTTCTTCAATTCATCGACCGAATCACCCTCAAACTCAGCATATGCAGGAATTTGTGGCCATTGGTCGATATCAATAGTTACACCATCAAGTTTAAAAGTATGTCTCATTTTTTCTACTATTCTGTAAGCAACCAAGCCAATAGACTCAAGTAATATCTTCGCCTCATTAAAATCAGAGACTTCAAATTCAGCCTCATCCACACTATCAACTCTTTGTCCTTTGTTATGTTTATATGTTAATTTAATTTTGTCCTTAACCTTTCTGAGCCTCACCAAGCGATGTTCATCGAACCATTTCAAATCCTTATCATAAAAGATAATCTCATCAAGCTTCACTTCCCCTTCATCAACCGCACAAAATTTCTTTAATTTTTCAATTAAATCTTTTTTATCTATATCCAGAAATCTTGTTTCAATTTCGATTTTCATAAATAATATAAAAACTTTATTTTTTACCCCTCCTCACAGCCACCTTTATAAACTCACTAAATAGTGGATGTGGTCTAAGCGGTCTTGCCAAGAATTCTGGATGAAACTGTGTGCCAAGGAAGAACGGGTGCTGACCGACACCTTCTCCACGTGGAAGTTCGGCAATTTCCATTAATGAACCATCTGGAGATGTACCAGAAAATAATAAACCGCCAGCAAGCACCATCTCGATGTATTCAGGATTCACTTCATATCGATGTCTATGTCTTTCGTATATAGTATCTTCACCATAAGCCTCACGAGCAATACTTCCCTTTTTCAATCTTGCTTCATATCTACCTAGTCGCATACTTCCACCATAATTCCCCTCTGCAATCTTCTTTTTCTGATCTGGCATTATATCGATTATTACATGCTCTGCTTTAGGATTTATCTCTGCAGTATTTGCATCTTTTAGACCAAGAACATTTCTAGCAAACTCAATGGTCATAAGTTGCATACCATAACATAGTCCGAAATATGGTATCTTCTTTTCTCTAGCATATCGAATCACATTTAGCTTTCCTTCTATACCACTTTCTCCGAAACCTCCAGGAACTATAATTCCATCAAATTTATCAAGTGAAGAATAATCTGGATTTGGAATTTCAAAGTCACGAGCATTCACTGTGTGGATTTTAGGATTTACTTTTTGAGAATATGCGGAATATTTTATCGCCTCAAGCACAGACACATATGCATCAGTTAGGACAAAGTCACCTGTATTAAAATATTTACCGACAATAGCAATATTTACCTCTTTTTCACCCTTCTTTACCGCCTTAACATTGTCGGCAAACTTTTTCCATTCACCTAGGCCCCTGGCACTCGGCCTTTTCTTCAATTTCAAAGATTTCATTAAAATCTCACTCATATTGTCCTTCTCAAAGTTTAAAGGAACATCAAAGACACTTTCAATATCTGGAGCAGAAATCACACAATCAGTATGCACACCGCATGATACAGCGATTTTTTCTTTTCTCTTATGATCCATAGGTACCTCACTTCTAGCAATGATAATGTCTGCATTAACTCCATAAGAATTTAGTTGTCGTATTGCGTTTTGAGTAGGTTTAGACTTCATTTCTCCAAGCTTAGACGGCACTGGCATATAGCTGACCATCACAAACACAATATCCTCTGGATGTCGTATCTTCATCACTCTTGCGGCTTCGATAAACATTATGTTTTGATAGTCACCGACAGTCCCCCCGATTTCTACAACTGTAATATCACTTTTATTTAACTTTGCTGAATGTTCAAATCTATGAATAATCTCATCGCGAATATGCGGAATAGCTTCTACACATTTTCCTCCATATTTTAATGCTCGCTCATTTTCTATAACATGCTTATAAACCATACCAGAAGTAATATAGTCATCCCCAGTCAAATCTCTATTCAAAAATCTTTCATAATTCCCCATATCCTGATCTGTCTCTAATCCTGAGTTCAAAACAAAAACTTCTCCGTGTTCTGTAGGGTTCATAGTACCCGCATCAACATTCAGATATGGATCAACCTTAAGTAAATTTACAGAAAAACCCTTCGCTTGTAGAAGAGTTCCTATAGATGACGTGGCGATTCCTTTTCCGACTCCTGACATAACTCCGCCGATGACAAAAATATACTTGTGATTTTTTAGGTTGGTGATTTTATTTGTTTTCGTTGTCTTCCGTACAGGCATTTTTTTCATGCTGGTATTGTATCAAATAATTTAATTTTACAAAAGTAAAACCGCATTAGTGTCTAAGACCCCTCCTTTCTATAGGGTCTAACTAATGCGGTTTAGTGGCGCGACGATCAGTTGGCGTTCGTAATGGCGTTAGGGGTAAGGGCATTCATAGGAGGATCTCCATTGATGTTCCACGAATTTTGTTGTTTGCACACAGTATGACCGAAGTCACTACTAGACTCGTGTGCAACCGTAAGCTAGTCTGGAAAGATAATATCACAGACAAACTATACCCGCAAATACCTCTTCACAGCCAAATAACTAGAAATAGCTCCGAGTACTATTCCCGATCCTAGAATAAGAGCAAATATTTGACCAAAATTGGTTATGAAATAACTTGAAAATACATTGATTAGCAAAGAGAAATCTTGAGCACCTTGTACACCTGCAAATTTCATTATTATTGTATCGCTATAGTATGCAAGACCGCCCATAAGTACAAGTGTAAATGCTCCTGAAAATAATCCGTACATTATTCCTGAAATAACAAAAGGTCCTCGTATGTATAGATTTGAGGCACCAACAAGCTTCATTATTGATATTTCGTCTTTTGCTGTAAAGATAATCAATCGTATAGTATTGAATGTAATTATTATTGCAACAATAACAAAAATTATTGCCAATATTGAGCCTGTTTTCTCAACCGCAGGAATTATACGGCCTAGTCTATCAATAACTAATTTATTTTGATTATAATTGACCTTTTCTACGATACTCACACCCTCTTTTGAAAATGAACTTTTACTATCTAGAAAATTGGCAATGCCAGAATATTGTGAAGGTTCTTTTGCTTTTATATTTAGTACAGCAGGGAAAGGATTTTCACCGATCTCATCTAGTCCCTGAAGAATAGAAGTATTGTCTTTCCATTTATCTCGAAAATCTGCAAGCGCTTTATCACGAGAAACGTATTCCACCTTATCCACTTCTGACAAATTTTCTATTACCTTTTTTAGGGCGATAATATCTGTCTCGTTTGAATCAAGTACAAAATATACATTTATATCAACCTTGTCTTTTACCTCTCTCAATAATGTTCTACCGAATGCACTACCAAATATTAATCCACCAAAAATAAGTAAAGAGAGTGTTATAACAACAATAGCAGAAAAAGAAAGAAAGCCATTTCTCCAAAAGTTTACAAAACCTGCTTTAATTATTCTTTTTAAATTTGTGAATATCATGATTATATAAATAATATATTTCTATAAAACGTATTTGCCTGCCTTATCATCTCGTATTATTTTACCTTTTTCCATAGTCAATACTCTTCCACCAACTTCATCTACAACTCCTTTGTTGTGTGTAGTCAATAAAACTGTTGTACCCATTTTATGAATTTTCTGTAGTATTTTTATTATTTCATAAGTATTTATAGGGTCAAGATTACCTGTAGGCTCGTCGGCTATTATTATATCTGGTTGAGTAACAATTGCTCTAGCTATAGCTACTCTTTGCTTTTCTCCTCCAGAAAGCTCATGCGGAAAACTCCATATTTTCTTTCCAAGATCTACTAACTCTAATACATGTGGTACATCAGAATGAATTTCTGCATCAGTTCTACCAGCTGCTTCCATTACAAAGGCGATATTTTCATATGCTGTTTTATTGGGTATAAGACGAAAGTCTTGAAAAACTGTTCCGATTCTTCTTCGAAGCTTATTTATCTCTCTTTTCTTTAATTTGTTAATATTTGCAGACTCAAAAAATACTGAACCCTCGGACGGTCTTTCTTCTGCTATAAGCATCTTTATTAAAGTACTTTTCCCAGCTCCAGAGTGCCCCACAATTGTAAGAAATTCATTTGGCTGAACACCAAAACTGACTTGATCAAGAGCAATACTTTCATCCGCATATATCTTTGAGACTTTATCGAAATAAATCATGAATAGATTATACCACAAGGGTACTTCTATTTCACTAATTCGCTGGGTACAGCTCATGTGAAATAAGTCGTGCCACAGGAGTACTTCCATTTTCTAATCGCTTCGCTCAAGAAAATTAGGTCGTACCACAAGTAATATTTAAATATACAAAATTGGACTCGTCGACTTGCGCTCGGAAGTTCCTCTTTTTTTCACAAGTTCAAAAAAGTAGGACTTCCTCCTTACAGGAGCTGTACACCTTTCACTTTTTGATTACAAAATGTTCAAGGTCTTGCGAAAGCTCCGCTTTCTCACACCGTGCCGAGTCTCAATTTTGTTTTCTATAACATTCTTTCCCCTTCTATAAACTCATCGATATGCCCTTCCAAAACCTTTTCTATTTGTGAAGTTTCAATATTTGTCCTATGATCCTTTACCATTTTGTAAGGATGCATAACATAAGAGCGAATCTGATTCCCCCATTCAATAGAAGTTGTCTTACTGATATACAGTCCCTTTTCCTTGGCTATTCTTTCATCCTCTCTTAATTTAAATAGCTTTCCACGCAGAATATCCATTGCTTTTTCTTTGTTTTGAGCTTGTGATCTCTCCGAGGTAACATGTACTGAAAGCCCAGTCTCTTTGTGTACAATCCTTACAGCTGTTTCTCTTTTGTTCACATTTTGGCCACCAGGTCCGCCTGACTTTGCTATAGAAATCTCAATATCTTTTTCAGGAAGATCCATATCTGCACTATTTGTTTTTTCAAATTTTGGTATTACTTCGACCATTGAAAAAGAAGTGTGTCGAAGTTGTTTAGCATTAAAAGGTGAAATACGCACAAGACGATGTACACCTGACTCATTCTTCAGATCTCCATATACATTTTTTCCGCTTATCTCAATAGTTATATTTCTGAAACCACCATGATCATTTTCGTTTGAATGTACGAGCTCCATTCCCCAACCTTTTTTTTCTGAATATTTTCTATACATTCTATAAAGAATTGCTGAGAAATCCTCTGAGTCGTCACCTCCCGCTCCAGAAAATATAGTCAAGATTGCATTACCTTTATCAAACTTTCCAACACCTTCCAGTGAATTTTTTAAATCTGCTATTTCTTTTATCACTGCCTGCGCTTTGTTCTTATCAGCCCAAAAGTCAGTGCTTTGCATAGACATTTCCAATTCGTCAATCTTTTTCTGAATTTCCTCTTTTTGCATTAGTTTAGTGTATAAGAAAAAAGGGCAAAAGAAAAGCCGAGAGGGTGAACTACCTTCACATTAAGATGGGGATGAATCTGTATTTTGAAGTGTTAGAGACGCAACACAACAACTACATCCATTCACGGGCTCAAGAGCCTAACCAGCCCCAAACTTACCTCTCGACTATTCATCTATCATATCATGTATTCATTCCTGAGCCAAATGTGAGAATCGGACTCACATTCCCGCTTTACGAAAGCGGTGTTCTACCATTGAACTAATTTGGCAAAAGGTGCCACTGAAATCCGAGACAAGTACACCTCGTTATAGTTACGGGCACTCACTCCGGAGACATGGTATGTTTGGCCCATGCCAGAGTTACTTATGTCTCACAGCCTAGGTATTGTAACCAATTATGCCGAAAGACTTCAGTGGCTTTTTTATATTAACATTTTATATTCAATTTGCCATTAATCTTTTTACATCTCACCTCCCTGTCACCTCCCTAGCCAAAACTTCATTTTTCTGATACAGTAAAAAACACAAACACTAGTATGACAAAGGTAATTAAGGACAATTCAGCTAAATTAATTAAACGACCCCCAGTTGTAGTTATTATGGGTCATATTGACCATGGTAAGTCAACACTTCTAGATTATATACGAAAAGCAAATATTGTTGACGGTGAAGCTGGAGGTATCACCCAACATCTCGGCGCATACGAAGTAAATCACAAAACCAGCGAAGGAAAAGAAGGTAGAATAACTTTTCTTGACACACCAGGCCACGAAGCCTTCTGCAGTATAAGAGAGCGAGGTGCTCAAGTTGCTGATGTTGCCATACTCGTTGTCTCTGCCGAGGATGGAGTGAAGCCACAGACTCTTGAAGCATTAAAATGCATTTTGCTAGAAAAAATTCCATATGTAGTAGCAATAAATAAAATTGATAAAGCCGGAGCAGATATAGAAAAAACAAAGCAGAGCCTTGCAGAGAATGAGGTATATGTTGAAGGTTATGGTGGAGATATTCCTGTATGTGCAATTTCTGCTTTAAATGGTGAAGGAATCGCAAATTTATTGGATATAGTCCTACTAGTCACTGATATGCTAGATCTAAAAGCAGATACGAATGCTAAAGCAGAGGGTTCTATAATAGAAGCAAAACTCGACAGCAAAAAAGGAATTTCAGCAACATTACTGATTAAAAATGGAACTTTAGAATCAGGTCAGTTCGTTGTTGCAGGAGATTCTCTATCCCCAGTTAGAATATTCGAAGACTATCAAGGTAAAGCTATAAAAAAAGCTAGCTTTTCAAGTCCAGTGAAAGTTATTGGTTTTAATAAAATACCAATAGTTGGAAGTAGATTTGTCACCTGTCTTAATAAAAAAGAGGCTGAAGAAACTGCAAAGAACTTTACAGAAACACACAAAGCAAAAGCTAGCGTGAATAGCTCATATACCAGAAGAGATGAAAACGACACAACTGTAATTATCCCAATTATCATTAAAGCTGATGTTGTGGGAAGTCTCGAAGGCATAAAGCATGAATTAGTAAAGATAAAAAATGAAAAAGTAAAGATAAAAATAGTTTCAGAAAGTATTGGTAATATAAATGAAAATGATGTAAAGACTGTTCAGGGCGATCCAAATATTATAATAGTAAGTTTCAATACAAGAATAGACTCAAAAGCTCAAGGGACAATAGAAAGGTCAAATATTAAAATAAAATCCTTCGACATAATATACAATCTAGTTCAATTCTTAAAAGACGAAGTTACTTCAAAAATTCCAAAAGAATATATTGATGAAATATCAGGAACTGCCAAAATTTTAGCCATTTTCAACAAAAGTAAAGACAAACAAATACTAGGTGGAAAAGTACAAATTGGCACACTCAATATAGGTTCTGAAGTAAAAATACTTCGTCGAGATATGGAAATAGGCAGAGGAAGGATAAAAGAGCTTCAATTACAAAAAGTTAAGGCAACTGAGGTAAATGAGGGCTATGAATTTGGTTGTATGATAGAGTCAAAGATCGAGATCGCTCTCGGTGACAAGGTGCAGGGATTTGTCACTGTGGAGAAGAAAGTGTAATATGAGTAATAAGAAAATTGGACTTGTCGAGAAATTGTATTGAGTAAACAAAATTGAGACTCGACGCGGTGAGGAAGTCTTTTATTTTAGCTCTGCTACAAATAAAAGAGCTTCCGAGCGCAAGCAAGCGAGTCCAATTTTGTGAGATAAAATAATATGTCATCATCAAGAGAACAAAAATTAAAAGATATAATAAAAGAAGCAGCAGCTGAGTTCCTTCAGCGTGAATCAAATCACATTTCCCTATTAACAGTAACCGATGTTTCTCTTTCAGATCGCTGCAATCAAGCCACAATATTCTTTACAGTCCTTCCTCAGGACAAGGAAAAAGGTGCATTAGATTTCGTAAAGAGAAAGCGTGCAGAATTTAGAGAATATTTTAAAAGCAAAGCAAGAATGCGTGCACTTCCCTTTTTTGATTTTGAAATTGATAATGGAGAGAAGAATCGTCAAAGAATAGACGAAATAGCTAGAAATGTTATAGAATAGCAAGAGTCGGCGTAGTGGCGAAGTTGGTTAACGCAGCAGTTTGCAAAACTGCCATTCACCGGTTCGAGCCCGGTCTACGCCTCCCAAATTATTAATTATGAAAAATCAAGATGACATTGATCCAAATGTCTTTTGGTATATTGTTGGATACATCGCAACTGATGGTTCACTGAGCAAAGATGGAAGGCATGTATCGATCACGTCAAAAGACCATGAACATTTAGAAAAAATCAAGAAAGAGCTTGGTATTACTTCTAAAATTACAAAAAAATGTCGTGCCCGAGGAAAAGAAAAAATATATTCGGTAATACAGATAGGTGGCATATCAAATTATCGTTTCCTTAATTCTATTGGTATGTATTCCAGAAAGACATGGAATATGGGTCCAATCAAGATTGACGAAAAGTTATTTGGTGATTTTCTAAGAGGTGTTATAGATGGTGATGGATGTATTTATTCTTGGAAGAATAAGAGCAATAATCATAAACAATGGTCTTTGAGAATTTCTGGAACAGCACCAAAGTTTATTGAATGGTTATTTGAGCACATACAGACAACTTTTATGGTACAAGGTAGATTACATATTGACAAAAGAAATAATCGATCAGATACATACATAATTAAATTTGGTAAATTAGCCACTCAACGTATATTGAGAGACATTTATTATGAAGATTGTTTCTGTTTAGATAGAAAATTAGTTAAAGCGAATGAGTGCTTGCAAGATGAAGCAAAGATGATAAAGTATGGTGGAGTAATATGCTCGGGTGGCGAAACTGGTTAGACGCAAAAGACTTAAAATCTTTCGACCGAAAGGTTATGCGGGTTCGACTCCCGCCCCGAGCACTGATCTGTGCCCCATAAAAGTAACCCCTATTTACCAGTTTTTTGCTGTTTTCTGCTTGTTTGTATTTGTTTTACATAGTAAAATATAGTGTAGTATTGATTTTGTATTTTAGATTCAATTTTATTATTAGTTAATTTTATATACAATGGAACATTTACCATTACTAGCAGAAAAGAAAAGATATGAGGAATTATCAGGTGCTGAAAAACTAAAAGTTTTACAAAAACTTTACCTTGAGCAAACGGGTAAAAAACTTATGAATGTTTCTAGCGCTAATGAACCTGAATATATGAATCCCGTAGGAAAAGCTCCGGGAAGGTATGTAAGAGTAAGACCATATGAAGGAAGAGAGGCATTAGTTATGTTACCATCTGAGAATGTAGATGAGATAGATGGAACTCCGCCAGAAAACCAAACTTCTGAAACAACAGCAGAAGAACCTTCGACAGATACTGTTGCTAAAGATACTATACAAACGCAAGGAATACAGACACCCACTTCACCGTTTTCTGAAATAAACGAACCTAAACCGGACGTTCAAAATGAACCCATACCAACAACCGCGACTGGAAAAGAAAATTTGCCATATCAAATGTTTGATAATATTGGTCTTGGCTTTAATTACGGCAAAGCTGGTGAAGGTCAGCAAATGGCAGATGAAGACAAACTGGAACTAGCTAATACAAGATGGCAAGTAAAACCTGATATTGCTTTAACAGAATCAGGTTCGGCTGACAAAATAGAAGATCCAAAAGAAAAAGCAGAAACCAAAGAACAATCTCCAAATACAGAAAAATTTCTATCTCCAGAAGATATTGCTAAAGAAATAGATGCATTTGAAATCAAAGAAGGAAATTCTATTGTCTTTCACTATGCGGACAAAGACAGTAAAGTAAAAATTATAAGGATAGATGGTGGAAGCATTATATATAAAAGCTTTCTTAATCGCAAAGGCACTAATGAAGAAACGGCGAGTAATGAAAAGTCCTATGATAAAGACGGGGAAAGTTTTAAACGCGAACTCAAAGATCTTTTAGTTAATAAAGATGAGAAAATTATAAGCATTACCATAACAACTGCTGATAATTCAGAAAAAATAGATGATGGGCAGACTACAGAAGAGGTGTCACCTAAAGAATTTACTGCGGAAAAACTTCATATTGAAGATATTGCTAATGGATCAAAAAGAGTAAAAATTGAAGGTATGAATAGTGCTGGTGTAACTACAACTTACACTCTACACAAAGGCACTCGTGCTGGAAAACCATTTTACTCAATTAAGACAGTAAATAGAGTAGCTTCTGGTTCAATACACCATGATAGTACAGATGAACTTTTGAAATATCTTAATAACGACAAACTTACAAATGTTGTGATTAGTAGTGAAGAAGTAGTAATGCTGGAACCTGAAAAAGAAAAAGAAGTGCCTGATGAACCAGGACCTACTCCATCATTGGCAGGAGACCAACCCGTTAAACCTACACCGCAAGCTCCAAGTGGTACAGTTCCATTATCATCATTGTTTCCTGGAGGGGCAGTAGACTTTGGAACATTCAAACAAGCAACAGCAAAGACCGAACCTGCTACATCATTACCAGGAGACCGACCCGTTAAACCTACACCGCAAGCTCCAAGTGGTACAGTTACATTATCATCAATGTTTCCTGGAGGAGGAGTAGTGGACTTTAAGAAAGAAGAAGGACTATACGAAAAAGCAACACTTGCAGATATCAGACTAAGCTCAAAAAATAAAAGCTTTTTTGGTAAAATGTCAAAATTTGCACAGTCAATAGCGTTAAAACTCTATGAAGGCTCGGGAGTTAGTGACTTAGTTGCTAAATTTAGTATATGGAATGAGCAAGGCGGGATAAACGCTTTTGAAAAAATAGCAGTAACAAGAAAGGAAGAGATTGATGAAATTGAACTTTTAAGCAAAGCTTTAGACCAGTCAAGGATAGCTATAAACAGTTCGATAGCATCACTTAAAGCAAAAGGATTATCAGGCGCTGAATCTCTTCAGATTGAACTTAGAAATATAGATAATGAAAAGAAAAAAATAGAAACAAGAAAAGATAGAATTAAAACTAAATTTGATAAAGCATACAATACAGCAAAAGTTTATTCAAATGATCGTGATGCCATAGCAAATAGAGTCATTGATCGATACAATGAAAAACTAGCACCGATAGAAGAACACTTAGAAACTCTTCAGGAGCAAAGAGTAAAACTCGAGATTCTTACCGTAGCAAGTCAAGAAGAATATGCACTCAAGCAAGAAGAAATTGATAGTTTAGTAGCAGAAAGAAATAACGAGGTTGAAAGATTAAAAAATGCATCTAAAATAGTGATAACTGGTGCCCTTAAGAGACTTGATGGGAACATCAATTCAATACGAGAAAGTATAAAACTAGGTAGAGAAAAGTTGGAGGAAGAAAAAGTTGAAATAAATCGTCAAATTGCCAAAGCTGAAGAAAGAGCAAATCCATACAGAACAAGGAGGAATGAATTTACAAGAATGAAATCCCCTCTTATTGATATAAATGTGCCACCGATTTCAATAGAAAAAGATAGCAGGAAATTAAATGATATAGGAATCAGAACGGGAGGTGTTGTTGATACTAGTTTGCAACCAGAAATAAGTGTGACGCCAGAAACTCCCCCTGATGTGAAAAGATATGGTAAAGAGTGGGTGTCTATATCTAGCCATATCGGAGGCTGGAACAAATATATAGAAGGGATAAAAGACGCCAACATAAATAAAGACCTATTCAAAATAGATATTAAAGGGTTATATTTCAATCATCCCAGGATAACTGGTGATCAACTAGTTAGACGTGAGGCATTCCTCAAAACTCTTCAGATTCATATGGAAGCAATAGCAAAAAAGAATAGGGGCAGCCTTACCACTGAGACGATAAAGAAGGTTATCGCCGATTTTCCTAAAAATTAATCATTTATTAAAATAATCAATAATATGAATTCGACAACAAAACAAAGTGCAACAAATAGTGACGATGAAAAAGATTTTGATAAAGAAATTGATAATCTTTTAGAAAAGTCAAAAACTTTAAAAAAAGAAGTGGATGACTTGAATAAAGATTCTAGCAAAATTACAAGTGATGCAAAAAATGCTGTTGAGAAAAATTCAAAAAGTATAGACAAACTATGCAACGACTTGGACAAAGTTGATGAAGATGCTAATAATGATATCGATCTATTAATACTTAAACAGGCTGAGGATTTGTCAAAACTTAAGGAAGAGGATGCGGAATAGTAAAAATATATAGTCGATAAAAACTATTATATACGAGCAATAATTAGCAATCATTTGAATGATTGCTAATTTGCTATATTTTTGCTATATTTTTCTGGTAAGTGCCCATAGATGTTTTGGTAGACTTAGACCATATGTAGATCTTAGTTTGATAATATACAATTAAATAAGTATTGCGCCCATAGCTGTTCTGGTAGGCCCAGAGCATATGGACATCTTAGCTCGACAAGATACAATTAAATAAGCATTGCGCCCATAGCTCAGTTGGTAGAGCAGATCCCTCTTAAGGATAAGGTCGTAGGTTCGATCCCTACTGGGCGCACAAGTGAGGAAAAAGAGGTTTACCTCTTTCATTCCGAACGCAGTCGCCCATCACGAAGTACTGGGCGCACAAGTGAGGGTTGGAGAATTTATCTTCTTTGATCCAAGCTTAATAGAATAGAAACATGCGCGGGTGGCGAAATTGGCAGACGCACTTGCCTTAGGAGCAAGCGGGGTAACCCTTGGAGGTTCAAGTCCTCTCCCGCGCACAGAATAATAAAAGACTGGATAAATCCAGTCTTTTATTATTACTAGTATTTGCGATTAGGACTTGAAAGACGGAGGACACGGAGGTGTCCGAGTCGGGGTCGCAGGCGAGCCTAACAAGGCGAGACCTGTGACCAAGTCCTCTCCCGCGCACTGATATGTAAAATAAGCATAACTTTAGTTATGCGTTTTTACATTTATGAGGGCTTGAAGGCTAAAGCTATACCAAGTTACTCCATGATTTAAGCCATATTTTATGTGCTTTCTTTGGCTATAATTTTAAACCCCGTTTTGCTATTGACATCTATATCAATATATGCTAGTATAACTATCAGACAGTTCCCCAAAACAAACCTAGATGCCTGTGTTGGGTATCAAGGTAAATATAACAATTCAGTGTGGGGAGTTGCCAACGGAGAAAGAACACACCATGACAGTAAATGAAATCTTTGCCACGACAGCGACGGTTGCAGCCAGCGTTGTCCTAATGCTGGCATCCCAGCGCTACCAATCGTGGGAGGCTGGGAGGTGGCAAAACAAAGGACTCGACATGGCTCGAGTGACAAACAGTCCTGTGGCGATGGCGCCTACAAGCGTAACTCCCCCAACGGTAACTTACGTCACAAACACAATCACCACACCCGCAACGCCTGCCGTGGTGGTGCCAACACCCCCACCAGTGACGGTAACCAACACAATCTTTACGACAAACGTCGTGGTGGTTACCACAACAAACGTGGCATCGGTAGCCTCACCGGTTAGAACAGGAACAACACCGAGTGGTGTGACCTGGCCTAATGATCGCTTGTCTGACAGGGTTGTCAGTTACAACAGCGTCACGAATGATGTAGTAACTGTCCCCCCGGGAGAAACTTTTCTCCTCGAGCCAGCAACTAAGCTCGATCTCAGTACGGCCTTCAACCGCCAACTCCGATTCGCAAAGGCGGGGCAAGAGTTAGTGGCTGGCATGAGTAGCCCATACTTTCGTTCGCTTCCGGGGCCAACGACAGTAATGAACCCCGGATCGACGCCGATCCAGCTGAAGGTTCGAGTTACCCGACGGTAGCCGAACCCTGCGCGAGAACACCTCGCGCTAAACCAAAAAAGGACAGGAGTGCCATCACATGTGGCCCCTGTCCTCTTTCTTTTACATAAATTATATTTATAAAACTAAAATGTTGCAGTCTGTCCCAAACTACTAAATACAAACCGAACAATGCCATAAGCTGAAATCATTATTGCCATACCTACCAAACCCCATAATATGTGCGTTTGCCCGGTTTTTCTTCTTTCTGGATCTTCCCCACCCATAATATATCCGATTATACCCCAGATGAACATAAAGGTTGCCAGTACGAACATGAACTGTACTATTGGAGAAATAATATTATCTACTATTTTTAGAATTATCAAATCTGTAGCTGCTGAGCTATTATTCGCCGCTTCTGCAACTTTAGAGAAGATATTCATTAATATAGCAAAATATTAACTGTATTTGGATTATCTAACAGTAGTTGGATCGATAACTTTTGGAAATTGGTTTTCTGTTGGAGTATTATTGCCTGTACCAAATGAATTCTTTAGTATTGCGACTAGACCCCAGATAGAAAGGATTACGAATAGACCAACAACACCGTATAGAATACGCAACCCCCCCTCTTTTCTTTTATCTTCTGAACCAGCAATAAGATATACAAAAACATTTACAACAATCCATATAACTGCTAGAGATATAACAATAGTTATAAATGAGTTTCCAAGAGAAGTAAATTTACCAAAGATACTGTCTTGACCAGTACCATCAATTTTAGTTATAGTATTTTGAGCAAACACTGCCACCGGAGCTAATAATGAAACCGCAATTGCAATTATTTTTTTCATATTTTTTATTTAATAATAATACTTTTATTTACTAATTGTAACAACATATAGGACAAGAAGCAATCTATGAATTGTGGAAAAGAGATAAGCTATATCCAGTCTTCGTCTTCGTTGTCATCTGGTGGTGTAGTCTGATTAAAATTCCCAAACGGTATTGTGGGTGGTGTATTCTGCAATTTAAATGTATTAGTCAATATGAATACCAAGCCCCATATAGATAGTATTACAAAGAAGCCGATAAGGCTGTACATAACATATAGACCAGCTTCTTTTTTTGCTGCAGGATCATCACTTCCATATATGAAATACTTGAATACATTCCATACGAACATCAGAACTGCAAAGCTAATAATCAAATATATAGCATATTGAAAATAACCTGTAATTAATTGCATTAGACTTCTGAGATCAGTCACAGAACTTGGGGTTATCGCTGCTACAGCAGAAGCAAATGCAGGTGCTGATAACAATATCACTGCCATAATTGTTTTTTTCATATTATTCATATTATATTATTAATTTCGATTAAACACACTACTGTCCACAACTCCAGCCGAGGATAGAGTATTTTTTAATATTTCTACGATGACCCTGGCACTTATTAAAATGGCCAATCCCACAATTATATACAGTAGCCACATCTTTGCTTCTTTTAATTTATCCGTATTACCTTGAGCCATAACAAATTGGAATCCAACATATATTAAGGCGAGTATAGAGAATGCAACACCGATATACATTGCTATATCAACCGCTAGGTAAATAACCCCCTGAACACTCTCAACCTTTAGTGGATTTGTTAATTTATTACTTTCAACAGCAAAACTAACAGAAAATACTGAAAGAAAAGTGATGAAAATGAATGATGTTATTATTTTTTTCATATTATTTTATTGACCCACTAGTGTACCTGTAACAGACAGGAATTCAGGGGTAAGTATCCATTTTAATAATGTAGTGACGATAAACCACGCCATGAGAGCCCAAACAAAACCTTTTACTGCACTGATCATGATTTTCTTCGCTTTGTCGATATTACCCTTTGAACCAGTCATGTATAGAAAACCAGCATAAGCGAGAAGTCCCACCATAACTGGAATTGATATACCAAATGCCCAATTTATCAAATACTTCACCATTGAGACGAGATTTGCGAAATTACAAACAACCTGACGTTTACTCTCTCCAGGAGTCACCACTCCATCACATTGAACCCAACCACTATAATCAAGGGTTGTTGAGGGTGCAGGTACTGCTGGTGGAGGTGAATTGACAGAATAAACCAAAGGTGACAATGAATAACTACCTAATATAAGAAGGACGAGTGCAGCAAACTTTAATATAAATCTTTTATTCATTTCTATTTAATAAAATATTAAATTCTTCACTTCCAGATTGTATTGCTTCTCTGGCGTTCTTTCTACCACTTGTTATCAATTCTGTAATATTTTGAAGAATTTTATTTGAATCAATTCTTCCTATATCCAACCAATTTCTAGATACTAATGCAGAATTGTTAAATATTGAAAGATAAGGATCTGTTGAACCGCTAGCTATTATATCCCTCCTAACTGATGGCAAATATGTCATAGAAACCAAAGTATTGAGTGAACTCGCTTCTATCAAAGAACTCAGTATGGTATAAGTAGCATTTACATTTGCTGCGCTTCTTACAATTGAAATACCATACATATTTCCATAAACAACTCTGCCGGATGAATTCCTTATCTGTGGAAATGCTGTTACATCAAAATCAAGATTTGGATTCTTTCCTTTAATTTCACTTATTTCAGAAGCAAAACCAAAGTAAGTAGCGAGATTTCCAGAAAGGAAAGAATTTTTTGTATTTGTTAATGAACGATTCCAAGAATAATTTTCATTTGAAGGGTTTGAGAATTGTGTAAAGAAATCAAGAGCTTTTATTGATGAATTTGATCCTGAGTAACCCTGATCACCTAAAGCGCTGGCGATAAGGTAATCTTTGTCTCTAAATGTAACTGGATTTCCATATTGCATTAGTATTGTACCTAGTATCTCTCTTGCATGTACAATATTATTGAACTCTCCCAAAGCTATAGCACTTCTTTTTATATTAGAATTTACATCTTTTTTAGTTATCTTCTTATTAATTTCAGTAAATTCATCCCAATACTTTGGAGGTATTGCTATACCCGCATTAGTAAATGTATCTCTATTCCAATACATAATCAAAGGATCTTCTATAAAAGGAAGAGCTAGAACTCCATTTTTCCCCAGATATAACTCCGCCTGTTGAATAAAAGTATCTCTGAAAGATCTTTCGGATAAGGCCTCATAAGGTATCGGAATTATTTTATCTTCATATTTATAGACATAGTCTTGTGGTATAAGAATAGCATCAGGACCTTGTCCTCTAGCCAATGCTTCAATAAACTTTTTGTCAAAATTTGTCTCTTCTACCTTAACATAGGTAATTTTCAAAGCTTCAGCTCGAGTCTGATTAATTTTATTTATATAAGCATCAAAGGAAGAACTAGGATAAGTACCCCAAATAGTTATTGCTGGTAATTCATCTTTTGCAGATCCACCCCTAAATGTTGCAAAAGCTATAACGCCACCGACTATACAAACAACAAAAACAGCTGTTAATATTACTTGAAATTTACTCATGGTTTTTTAAATATAATACCATAATGATGATCCCCTGCATCAAATCCCTTTTCTAATTGAAATCCGTTTTTTTGAAAAATACCTTCTGCGAATAGTCTAGGCACCAAAGTTTTTGGACTTAAAGGACTTCCCGCATCCCAATCAATAACCATTACCTTTCCTCCTGATTTTAATATTCTTTTAATTTCTAGAGCTAGATTATCTCTATCCTCGGCGGCTATTTGAAATAAGGTATTAGAAAGTATAACTCGATCTGCTATTGCTTCTCGAAGTTTAGTACCACCAATCTTTTCTATATTACCCCAAACAACTTCAATGTTATGCAGACCAACAAGCCCTGCAGAATTCTTTAACTTATTTAATAAATCTTGTTGTACATCTACAGCATATACCCTACCAGATGGACCAGCACTCTTTGCTGCTTCTATAGAATAGAAACCACTTCCCGCTCCAAGATCAACAACTTTCATACCATTAGCTATTTCAAATAATGCAATATTTTTTTGTGGGTCGGAGAACATGAAATTATTATAACATATCTAAAAAATAGTAAACACATATAAGTTGTGGTTTGGTGGGGGCTAGCCAACAAACATGTAGTTTACTATTTTCTAGTTTATAAACAGATAAGTGAAGCCAACGAATCCCCATCTCGGAGTTTCATCACTCTCACGCCCTGTGTTGAACGTCCAAGTGTAGGAATTTCAGAAAGATTTACACGGATAACCTGACTCTTCTTTGACATAGCTACCATTTCTTCTATCTCATCCGTAACAACCTTTGCAGCAATCAATGGACCAGTCTTGTCAGTAACATTCATAGTTAGAATACCTGAACCACCACGGTTCTGAACTTTGTATTCATCAAGTTTCGTCTTCTTTCCATAGCCGTGCTCACCCATTACGAATAGTTGTGGATTCTTTGCATCCTTTGGCACAATATCGGCACTAATCACAGCATCATCCTTACCAAGCTTTATAACGCGTACACCAGCGGCATTTCTACCCATTTCGCGAACATCACTTTCCTCAAATCTGATGGACTGACCATCTCGTGTAGCTATAACAATATTATCATCCTTAGAGACGAATGAAGCTGACATAAGTTCATCTCCATCGTCTAGAGTAATAGCTATAAGACCAGAACGTCGTACATCGTGGAAATGCTTTGCTGAACTTTTCTTTCCTGTACCATTCTTCGTAACCATCATAAGTGCAAGATTTTCTGCCTCCTTTTTATTCTTTGGCATTGGCAAAATAGAGGTGATCTTTTCCCCTTCAGCAAGCGACAAGAAATTCATAACTGACTTCCCTCTTGTTGACTTTTTTCCTTCTGGAATATCGTACATTTTTATCTGATATGCCTTTCCCTTATCAGTAAAGAACAAAATGTCATTGTGTGAACTAGCATATATAAGGTGTGTAATAAAATCCTCCTCCTTTGTATCTAGATCTACAACACCAACACCACCTCGCTTCTGCTGTTTGTATTCATCAGGATTTGTACGCTTTATATATCCTCCTTTTGTAAGTACAAGCACGCTTTCTTCATCGGCGATTAGATCCTCAGGATTAAAGTCCTTGAGAGTATGTTTGATGAGTCTGGTTCTTCTTTCATCACCATATTTAGCCTTAATCTCAACAAGCTCATCTTTTATAATATTTCGTACCTTTCTATCACTTCCTAGAATTTCCTTTAGTTTTTCTATAAGTTCCTGAACTTCTTTTAATTCTTCTAATACTTTTTTTCTTTCAAGACCTGCAAGCTTTTGCAAACGCATTTCGAGAATAGCTGTAGCCTGCTTTTCTGAGAACCTAAACTTCTTCATCAAATTTGCATGTGCCTCAATAGCATCCTTTGATCCACGAATCAAAGTAATGATCTCATCGATATGATCAAGCGCCTTCTTCAAACCAATAAGTATATGTTCTCTTTCTTCAGCCTTATTTAAATCAAACTTTGTACGTCGGCGTATAACCTCGATTCTGTGAGTTATGAATTCTTCAAGAAAAGTCTTGAGGGCAAGCGTCTGTGGTACACCATGCACAAGAGCAACCATGTTTACATGGAATGTTTCTTCTAATTGAGTGTGTTTATATATATAATTTAGAACCTTTTCTGGGTATGCTCCGTTCTTTAAATCTATAACAATCCTAAGTTCCTTGTCGGACTCATCTCTAAGGCCCTTTATGCCATCTACAAGCTTTTCTCGCACAAGATCAGCGATACGCATAATAAGCTCAGCTTTGTTAACACGATAAGGTATAGAGGAAATAATGATCTGGAATTGACCCTTCTTGTCTTCAACTATCTCTGCCTCCCCACGTACTAGAATACCTCCGCGACCAGTAGAATATGCATGATGAATGTCTTTTTCACCATACATGATACCTCCAGTTGGAAAGTCCGGACCTTTTATAAACTGTAATAGATCGTTAGTTGTAGCGTCTTTGTTTTCAACAAGATGAACAGTGGCATCAATGACTTCTCCAAGATTGTTTGGTGGAATATTTGTCGCCATACCGACAGCAATACCTAGTGTTCCATTTAAAAGAAGATTCGGCACCGTAGTAGGAAGTACAGTAGGTTCATTTCTAGTGCCTTCATAGTTTGGTCGGAAGTCTACAGTGTCCTTATCAATATCTCGAAGTGTTTCTTGAGCTATCTTTGACATCTTTGCTTCGGTATATCTATCGGCTGCGGCATTGTCTCCATCAATAGAACCAAAGTTTCCCTGACCTATAACAAGCGGATAACGCATACGAAAATCCTGTGCCATGTTTACCATACTTTCATATACAGCAACAGTCCCGTGAGGGTGATAGTTACCTGTCACGTCTCCAACGATCTTTGCTGATTTTCTAGTCTTAGCACCAGCTGTTAGTCCGAGTTCATGAAGAGTAAAGAGTATTCTTCTGTGTACAGGCTTTAATCCATCTCGAACATCTGGAAGTGCACGGTTAGTGATAACTGACATTGCATAATCTAGATAAGACTCGCGCATTTCAGTGCTTATATTTCTCGCGATAATTCCCTCTCTTGGATCTCTCGGTGTGGGTTCCTGATTATTCTTATCTGATGCTTCGGGTTTTTTAGACATGGTTTTCTAGTGATTTTCTATTAAATAATTCGGATTTTTATAAATTTTTATGTGTATATTATAGCAAATTTTAGCTTTTTTGTCGTGGGGAAAAGGGTTGACAATACTTAATTGTAATGATAGAAATATCTGGAACACAGCGAACGTCTTGCTGTAAAAAGCACAAAGAAACACAGTACTGCATGCAAAAAGATAAAGAGAGTTGGCCACCGCTTCCCGGTGATTTTCTTCAATTTCGTATTCCATCTCGCCCCAAAGGGAAATACTGGTATATGGATGTTGAACTCCTTCGGAATCACGAATTTGTTACCCTCCGTGGAAAGGAGGTGCACAAGCTCCCCTTACCCAAGAACAGACTTGAGATGGATCGTCTGGTCATGACTACTGCCAAACTGCTCGTCGCTTCGGCTGGCTTGCGGATCATCAAATGGTCACACACCATTGACGACGGCGAGATCTATGTCTTCCGTCTCGGCCCAAAAGGAACACGTAGGAAAGTGAAGTGACGCCCTTGCTACCTTTTTTAATACATCACCTCGCCCCAGCAATCACCCCGCTCGTCGTAGCTCACAAGCTGCCACGGTGGGGTCTTTTTTTATTTAAATACTATTTACAACAACACAAGAGTTGTGTCGTAACTCAAATCTTTATCATTCCTTAATAATTTCTTTAGAACTTCTTAATAACTTTTTGCTAATCTAATGAAATGAATGAAAAATATTTTAAAGATTTTGATAAATGGAATAATAAATCTAAAGAGATTGAATCAAAAGAGTTCGAGAACTTCTTTTATGCTCGAGAAATCTGGTGGTGTGCTTTAGGCGTGAATATTGGCTCAGAACAAGATGGCAAAAATGATTCATTTGAAAGACCTGTATTGATTGTTCGACGAATAAGTCGGGACTCGTGCATAATTTTACCATTCACAAGTAAAATTGTTGATAGTGACTATCGCGTAACTACAGAGAGCACCGGTATTCAAGCACAAGTCGTATTATCTCAAATAAAGACAATTAGCAGTAAGCGTCTATTAAGGAAAATAGGAAAAATTAAAACAATAATATTTTATGAGATACTAATAAAATTATCATTTATAATACTTGGTGTTTTGAAAGACGAAACCCCACCATAAAGGTGGGGAATCTCGGAGCCCGAAGGCGGCAGTGCTATTATTATATACCCTTAGAATATACTGTCAACCACCCTATCTACTCCCCGCTTCGACAGTCACATTGTCCTTCGAATATTCTGCTTTATTTGATCCAAAAAGAAGATTCTTTATATCAGACCAAGCACCAAAGGCAGATGCGGTTAGAGAGGATACTGGTGTTTCAACTATTACCTCCTCACCATCTTTAATAACATTTTCAGCAATTACTGAAGAGGAATTAAAACCATAAGATGCCATCCAGCCAGCAAAAACTAAAAATGTAAATGAGAAAGAAACAATAAAAGCAAAACGCTTCTTTACGTGATGAGGTTTTGTTTTTAAATTTTCTAAATAGTCATTCATGATGATATTTTATCACAAAACAACTTTCATTACACTATTCCTTTGATGAATCAAGTAGCATGATATCCGCCTCCTTGCCTTCTAGATCCTTTTTCTTCAATGTTAGCTTGGCTTCTGCCTTTGGACTTTCTCCAGCCTCCTTCAAAAATACTTTTAGAGCTTCCTTTGCGCCGATATCACCGTAATGCATAGGGATAATGATTTTTGGTTCTAGAGATACAGCAAGCTTATATGCCTTAACGGGATCGAGAACTCCCTCACCACCTATTGGTACAAAAAGGATATCTATCTCGTCTAATGCTTCAATAGTTTCATTTTTCAATTCAGGAGTATTGATAGCTCCAAGAAAACAAATGTTCATATTTTCGAGAGATACTGTATATATAGTATTTATCAAATCTTTGCCACCGTACTTTGACTCTGAAGGAAGACCCTTTATAAAAACCTCCTTTACTTCGTATTCACCTGGACCACTTATAACAAAGGGTGTCTTGTCTCCATGACTGACCTGATCTACGCCATTAAAATCCTCGTGATATGTAGTAGAGAGGACAATGTCTGCACCAAAGCGACTAGGCTTAAGCTTTGAATCCTTTGAAATAGGGTTAAAGGCAAGCGTGGTATCACCAAACTGAACTTTGAAAAACTCCGCTCCGAAATATGTAATAATCATAGTATTGGCATTATATCATAGCGATATGATATCGTTAAGAGATGCAAGAAGATGTATGGGAAGATGAATATAGGAATCCAAAACTCGTTAGTCTAAGTAATGAGCCAATAAAGGCTATCAAAGATTTTACACGTTTTCTACGTAAAGAGCGTGCCCTTGAACTTTCTAATTTAAATATACTTGATTTAGGCTGTGGAAATGCAAAAAACAGCTTTTACATAGCAGAGCAAGGTATCGAAAATAAAATAATTGGGATTGATGTGTCTGAAACAGCACTGAAATATGCGAAGGAACTCGCGCCACAAGGAAATTTTATAAAACATAGCATTGGCACTACCTGGCCCATCAATGATAATTCGCAAGATGTCGTACTCGACGTCACTTCCTCCAATTCCCTTTCAGAAAATGAGCGTGAAATATATTTAAATGAAATTCAGCGTACATTGAAGCCTGGTGGATATCTTTTCATTCGTGCTTTATGTAAAGACGGTGATGCAAATGCAAAGAGTTTACTAAAATCAAATCCAGGAAAAGAAAAAGATACTTATATAATGCCAGAGTTTGGACTTGTTGAGCGAGTTTTCTCGCGTGAAGATTTACTTGCAACATATGCACCAATTAGTGAAATGCTTTACTTAGACAAAGAGACACATTACTCGAAGTTTAAAGGCAGAATATACAAAAGAAACTTCTGGGTTGGGGTTTGGGAGAAAAATAGATAGTTGGGATATACTGATATTTGAGGTAAAATATTGCAATGGAAGAATTTAAAGTAAATCAAGAAAACTCTGGAATAAACCGCATTGTTGGTGTTGACGAAGACTTAGAAAAAGAGTTGTTGAAATATTTTGAGCGTGTTTTTGAGAATAACAGTACCGATGGAGAAGAAATAATAAAACCAGCTGAACTAGAAAATATAATTGCGAGGATAAATAGTGTTTTAGTTGATTTCTTGGGAAGATACGGAATTAACGCGATTAATATACCTTCAAAAAATATTCATGTAATTGATAGGACAAAATTTGATCCTGTCGGTTTGGCGAAGCTACAAGAAAAATTCAAAACTGATAATGGTTTTTTTATTGCCCTCAAACAGGCAATAGGAATCCTGAAAGAATATAAGGAAGATGAAAAACTCTCATTCTTGCAGACATTAATTCATGAAATCATGCATTTCGAATCATTTCATTCACTTGAAGAGACAGATAGTGAGTTTTCTGAAAGAAATCTTGAAAATGTGGACAAGAGAATTAGTCTAAAGACTCGCAGATCTGGCTTTTCAATTGCAAGCAAAGATGGTGAAATGATGTATTTTCATTATATTGATGAGGTGGTAATAACGGAATTGGCAATTAGATTTGAACAACAATATTTTAATGGGTGGCCAGAAGTCAGGGACGAAATAAATGAAAGAAATAGATATCTTGAAAGAATGTCAGTGAGAGAAAACATCCCATTAAGTAGATTGATGCTAGGGGCTGCAAGTCTAAGAAGAAAAGTTGACGAAGATGGAAATGCGAAATATGTAGCTATAACCCACAGTTATAATGACGATAGAATAATATTTCATCAGCTACTAAATCAGTTGTTTGTAAAAAACAAGGATACTTTTGATTCTGAGGAGCAAATATTTAATTTATTTGCAAAGGCGACCTTAACAGGAAAACTGTTGCCAGTAGCAAGATTGATCGAAAAAACATTTGGCAAGGGCTCTTTTAGAATCATGGGTATAAAGAGCTCCGACAAGTATTCAATTTAAAACCACCCCTCCTAAACGCAATCTATCTAGATCCCCTAGACTTTTCCCTCATTTTATACTATAGTATCCCCACGGCTTTTGTACTGCATTTATGGAGTATTTAGGCTATTTATTAACCAACTGCACACGTTAAACCCGCAAATTATCATTATTATTAAAAAGCGGATCGTATGCACACAAAATTATGATTAAAGACATTAAGGATGAGGTAAAGGAGGCTGGAGTTGCGGTAGTAAAAAAGGTTAAAAAGATAAAAGCAGTTGTAGAACCAAAGCTAGACACACTTATGGACAGACTTCTAAACGAGTCTGCAAATCCTCCATTAGTTGGAGAATTGGTTGAGGGTCCAGTTTTGAATGTAGAAAAGTCAGCAGTATATATTGATCTTGCACCATTTGGTACAGGTATCATTTTTGGTCGTGAATATATTACAGCTAGAGATATTATAAAGAAGATAAACATCGGTGATGTTGTAGCGGCAAAGGTTGTTGATACAAATAACAAAGATGGCTATATCGAACTTTCTCTAAAGGAGGCTCGACAGGCACTTATCTGGAGTGAGGCAGAAGCTGCTATTAACAATAAGTCAGTCTTGGAACTCCCTATCGTTGAAGCAAACAAGGGTGGTCTTATCATTCAATGGCAAGGCATTTCTGGTTTTCTACCAGCATCTCAGCTAAAGACTGAACACTATCCTAGAGTTCTAGATGGTGATAAGGACAAGATTCTAGAAGAGCTAAAGAAATTGATCGGTACAAAGATTTCAGTTTCAATTATTTCTGCTATCCCAAAGGAAGGTAAGCTTATCTTCTCAGAGAAGAGTCCAGAGACAAAGGAAAAGGAAAAGATTATCGGCAAATACAAAGTTGACGATGTCATTTCTGGAACTGTTACTGGTATCGTAGACTTCGGCGTCTTCGTAAAGCTAGAAGATGGTCTAGAAGGTCTAGTCCACATATCAGAGATCGACTGGTCTCTAGTAGAAGATCCTCGTGCCCTATTCAAAGTTGGTCAAAAGCTACAAGTGAAGGTTATCGAGATCAAAGAAGGCAAGATTTCTCTTTCTCTAAAAGCACTTAAGGAAAATCCTTGGGTTGAAGCTTCAAAAAAATACAAGAAAGACATGGCGGTTCAGGGTGTTGTTATCAAATTCAACAAGCATGGTGCATTGGCATCTATTGAGGAAGGTATAGCAGGACTTGTGCATGTTTCAGAATTTGGCTCAGAAGAAAAACTAAGAAAGAATCTAGAGCTAGGAAAGTCATACAATTTCAAAATAACATTGTTTGATGTAAAGGAACAAAAGATGGCATTGTCTTTCACAGGAGAAAAGAAACCCTAAAACAAAGAGCGCAGCGACTATGTTTTAGGAGTTCGTCGAGTACTCTCGACGTTAAACAAGCTAAGATGAAAACAATCAAGAAAACACCCACGAAAGTGGGGTTTTCTTTTGCTTGACTGTAGTTAAATTTTTGCTAGTATATAGTAATGAAAGAAACTTTCGGCCGTGGTTTATACACCACACTTGGCGGAGGGTTTTTTTCTTTATATAGACTTTATTGGAAATATTGATATGAGACTTTTTTCTCTTCTTTTAACGCTTTCCTTTATTTGTACACAAAATAGACTTTTATCTAATGTTCTCCCGTAAAACCGATGTAATATCTCTGATGATTTATTTGGGTTATTTTTTGAATCTTGCCTAATATTTGAATTTTTAATTAAATCTAGGCCGCAAGTATAGTATTTCAATCTCCTTGCCCTATCCTTAGGATTCTTTTGCCTGATATGATCCCAGAAGTAATCAAGAAACACCTTCTCATTATTAAAATGTCTTGACCTAACATATGGTCTACGCCTAGTTTTAGATGCAATTTGTTTGTAGATAGAAATTGCCTGAGGGTACACCTCATTATAGCTAGTGCCTGATAGTTTTTTTATCTTAGTATTATATATTTTAGAATCCATCCCCACACCCTAACAAAAAGTTATTAAGAAGTTATAAAGAAAAGTGCTGTTTTTAGTAGTTCAAATACAGAAAATATAAAAAGTAAATAGTAAATTAAGAAAATATCTTAGTCCTCCATATCCCCCACGCCAACGCCCCCACTCCTTCATCCTCCCCCATTCTTTTTGCCAGACTTCGCATATATGTTCCGCTCGAGCATTTTACTTTTATTTTTAAAATAGAAAATTTCGTTTCAGACAGGCCTCGAGAAATCACTTCCTCCCATTTCCTCACTATTTCCTTTTGTCTAAAATCTCCTTTTACTAAAGCAATATTTTTTTTCACCTGATCCAATACTTCTGCGCCGGTCATTTCCCTCTTTCCTAAATCTTCAATAGAATATACTTCAACTTCCTTTGTCGGCATATCTTCTGGAACTTCTTTCATTGCAATAATTCGAGATGAATATCTAGGATACTCCTGAACAAACCTCCCGATATATTTATTCAAATCAATTTCCCCAACCTCTCCACTCTTTACCCCATCGATCATCCCCAAAACATCATGACTATCAGTAGAAATACCGAAAAGCACATCGACTTCGTATTCTTTGTCAAAACCCAGATACTTTTCCTTGTTCTTGCACTCATCACCCACAAGTATTATAAGTTCCCCTTCAGCAAGGGGGTCCAAACGCCCAGCATAAGTCATGGGTACATCCGAGGTCATGCCATATTCAATACGAATCCTCTCGAGACATTCGAGTGGTGTTTCTCCTAGCTTTTTATATGTATTAATGACTTTTTGCATAATTTTAGTATAATAAATAGATATGAAACTATCAACAGATCCATACAAGGGCGTGCGTGACTTTTATCCAGATGACATGGCGATTCAAAATCAAATATTCGCCATTTGGAAAAGTGTAGCACATAAATACGGCTATCAGGAATATGCAGCCTCAGTTCTAGAGCCAGCAGACCTTTACAAGGCGAAGTCAGGCGAAGAAATAGTAAATGAGCAAACATATACTTTTACAGATCGTGGAGAACGAGAAGTCACTCTACGTCCAGAAATGACACCAACAGTAGCTAGAATGGTAGCGGCTAGAAAGCGAGAGCTTGGCTTTCCTTTACGTTGGTTTTCAATTCCTAATCTTTTCCGCTATGAGCAACCTCAGCGAGGCCGTTTGCGTGAACACTGGCAGCTTAATGTGGACATTTTCGGAGTTGAGAGTAATCAAGCAGAAATCGAGGTCATTCAAATAGCCTACGATATCACCTGTGCATATGGTCTAAAGCCTACAGATTTCGAGGTTCGCATCAACAACAGAAAACTGATGAACTATGTCACGAAGGAAGTCTTTGGACTTGATGATGATATGGCAAAGAAGATTTCAAAGCTGATAGACAAGAAAAGCAAAGTTCCAGCAGAAACATTCAATCTACTTGCGGAAGAGATACTAAATGAAAAAAGTCAGCAATTCCTCACTTTGATTGCCTCACAAAATTTCGAAGAATTTACAAAGAACTTGCCTCAGACCAAGGATGAGCACAAGGGTTTGAAGGAAATAAAAGAAGTTATAGAGGCATTAGAGAAACTTGGCATTACAAATGCCCGCTTTGATCAGACTCTGATGCGTGGTTTTGATTATTATACTGGAATAGTGTTTGAAGTTTTTGACAAAAATCCTGCAAACAGACGTTCTGTATTTGGTGGTGGACGTTATGATGATTTGCTCGACCTATTTGGAGGAGAAAAGGTTCCTGCCTTTGGCTTCGGTGCAGGAGATGTTATAGCACGTGATTTACTTGAGACTTATGACAAGCTTGCAAAGCCAGAGGCTGTGCATCCAGCTGACATATACATTTGTCTTATGAGCAAGGAGGTTTCAAGTTATGGACAGGAACTTGCGCAAACCCTGCGCGAAAAAGGTATGCGAGTAGCCATAGATTTCTCATTCAGAAAACTCGGTGATCAAATAAAAAACGCTGACAGAATACATATACCCTATGTAATATGTATAGGTGAAGAAGAAGTAAAAACTGGAAGTTTCAAATTAAAGAATTTAGCAACTGGTGAGCAGAAGGAATATACAGCTGACACTATTTCTATTTAACTTCATATGAGAAAAATAACTTTTGACGTTGAAACACGCAACTTATTTCAAGATGTAAATTCCACAGAATCTACAGCTTTAGATATTTCTGTTGTCTGTATACATGACTCAGCCACCGACCAATACACCAGCTATCTCCAAGAGGATTTTGGTACGCTATGGCCAATACTCGAACAAGCAGATATGTTAGTAACCTTCAACGGAGATCATTTCGATATTCCCCTACTAAATAAATACTATTCTGGCGATTTAACAAAGATAAAAAGTCTAGATCTACTAGTAGAAGTCAGAAATGTACTCGGTAAAAGAATAAAGCTAGATACAATAGCTGAGGCAACACTTGGGATAAAGAAAAGCGGACATGGTCTAGAAGCGGTAACTTGGTGGAAAACTGGAGAAATAGATAAAATAATAAAGTACTGTATAGATGATGTGAAAATCACCAAGGATGTTTATGACTATGCTATGAAAAATAGCAAATTAAAATATAAAGATTTTGGTCCAAATGGACAAATACGAGATATTAAACTAGATACTTCAAATTGGGAAAAGAAAAACGATAGCGCAATGACATTTACACTACCGTTTTAATCTTTAATTTCCAAAATAAGGATTGAGAAATAGAGCTAAGAAATATTATGGACCATAAGGATCAGCTGATTGTGATAATACAGTACCTGTTAGACCGCCTGGGATTGCATTTCCGCTATATGTCGGATCAACTCGCACGCAAGTCGTTTCACTTATGGCGGTATATATCGGTGGTTGATTCATTATGGTAACAGTCTCTATATAATTATTAGTTTCTTTTTGAATCCAGCCATTATTACATCCATTTTGATGTCGAATGAGTGCAAAGGTATTACTTTCTGAACCACCAGCTGCCACATTACGAACTGAGTATTTCACCCACTTGTCCCATCTTATAGTCTGTACTGTTTGTATACTCCAGCTAGCATTTCCACTTGCATCTGAAGTTAAAACTTTCCCAGTCAATGGGCCCGTGCCACCAGTTATTTGAAGTGAGGTTGCCTGAAGGCCTGTTGCCTTGACAGTTCCTACCACCTCTAGTTTAGTAGATGGATTCGCAGTTCCAATTCCAACATCGCCAGTAATAGAAGCACTCCCTATTGTAGTTAAGTTACCAGAGACATATTGACTACCTACTGCCAAACCCTTATAGGCGCCATTATCTGTTGCCAATAATCTTAGCCAACCATCATCTGTTCCTGAATAACCATTTCCATCAAAATAATAATTCCCAATCTTCATATTTCCTACTACATCCAACTTTGCTGTTGGATTCATTGTGCCTATTCCAACATTACCACTCGGATTGACCACCAAACGGGCTTGGCCATTCACCCACATCATCATTGAATTTGCTGCTCCACCAGTACCATCATGAGCATCACCTATAAATTGTGTATTCGCTGTATTTGTCCACAAACCTCCTGTATTTGCTGAATCACCAGATTGAATTCTACCTCCGACTGTTGCGCCTACATTATTTGCAACTCCATTTCCTGATACAGCTAACTTTGTTGTCGGTGTTTGAGTACCAATTCCAACATTACCAGACAGATTTCCATTATATATATCTGTTCCATTTGTACTAGTTGCCCATTTTGAAGAACCTCCTGAACCAGGTACTGAGGATGGAGTCGCCCAATATACAGTACCTAGACTATCTGCAGAAGTAAGCACCTTGCCTGGTCCAGGAGCATAAACTACATTATTGAGTGTACGAGTTCCAGAAACCTTTATATTTCCTCTTATCCAAGAATCACCATTAACATCTAGAGTAACTGAAGGCCATTGTCCTGTAGCATAATTAGGTACACCAGCACCGATCTTTCCATACATGACTAGATCAGCACTTCCAACTATAGTTTTAAAAAGAGATATCCCACTTGGAACAGCAAAAGAGTACCCGTCAATTAAATTCTGCAAAGAACTAGTTCCTACTGCCATACCTCCAACTTTTGCTTGTCTAGAAACCCCAACATTTATCGGTGCATCTGTATTACTATTTGGTGGGCTTGAAGGCGCTGGAGTCCATGCTGCAGATGCGTAACTTATACCCAGTGCAAGTATTAGTGCCAAGGTTACTATTTTTATATTTTGAATGTTTATATTTTTCATATTAATTAATTTTTTAAAGAATAATTACCTAAAAGATTAACTTTATATTAATAATACAACAGAAAGCATATAAATGATAAGGATATTTTACGTATCTGTGGATAAGGACTAATATTATATTAATTAAATTCCCGCCAGTCTTACAGCAATAAACATAACAACAACACCAAGCACAGTCATTAAAGTAGTCCAAAAAGTAGGGTGCTGATGATGACTTTCTGGTAAAAGATCGCTAGCACCAAGATATAAGAAGAATCCACAGAAGAGTGCCAAAACTATACCCAACACTGATTCGGAAAAGGAAATAATAGTAGATGCTAATATACCAATAACCGGAGCAAGTGAATTAACAAAAAGCCATCTCAATGCCCTCTTTTTATCCCCACCATTTTTAAGTATTAGACCAATTGTATTAATACCATCAAGGAACTTGTGTAGTAATACAGCAATAGACACCATTATACCAACGGACACCGAAACCTGAAAAGCAATGCCCACCGCCAAACCATCTAAAAAACTATGGAATGACAAGCTACCAGCACCCAAATGCCCCCGATGATTTGTATTTTCACAGTGTTCATCGGCATTGTGATGAGGAGCCACGAAACGATCGATAATCATAAATATAACAAAACCCAACACAAGAAACGAGGTAACGGTAGAGATCTCGAATCTTGAGCCTGCAAGTTCAATAGCTTCCGGCAATATATCAAAAAATGCAACACCTATAAGCGCCCCGGCACTAAAGCCCAAAAGTAGATGCAGTCTATCTTTGAATTTTAAAGCGATAAGACCCCCAAGAAAAGTAGCTAGAAATGACCCTATTGATATCAAAATAATAATCATATGGTATAATTTAGTAATTAATATAAACATAACATAAAATGGAATCAACACAAGAAACAAGAAAAATGTCAGGTGGTTTGAATATACCGACTGCAATAGTTATTGCTGGAGCAATTATTGCTATAGCTGTCATATATACAAAAGCTCCAAGTGTTCAGAAACCACCAAATCAACAAGCTGATACCTTTGAACAGAAGATGAAACCGATTACTGATGCAGATTATATTATTGGTAATCCAAAGGCAAAGATAAAGATAGTGGAGTATTCAGACGCATCTTGTCCTTATTGTAAGGTATTCCACAATACAATGAGAAAAGTTATGTCAGATTACGGAACTTCAGGAAATGTAGCTTGGCTATATCGTCATTACACTCTTGATAAACCAGATCCAAATGGCAACATTCTTCATCCAAATGCTGGTAGAGAAGCTCAAGCTATGGAATGTGCTGGATCTTTGGGCGGTAATGAAAAATTCTGGACATTTACAAATAGACTTTATGAAGTAACACCTTCAGTTACAGGAGCAACACCAAATGGTCTAGATCCTAAGGAACTTCCAAAGATTGCTGAATTTTCTGGAATAAATGTTACTGACTTCAATAATTGTCTTTCAACAAGTAAATTTAAAGAAAAAGTAGAGGCCGATTTTGTTGATGGAGTAAATATAGGTATAAATGGAACTCCATCTAGTATAATTGTTCTAGAAAAAGCATTCCCAGCTTCAGTAAAAGAAAAACTTATGCAAATCTATGATCCTTACAAGAATCCTCAAACTGGTGAATATCCAATTAAAATAAGCAGTGATTCGAAGATGGTTCTTCTGGGTGGAGCAATGCCAATCGAAGCAGTAAAAGCTACAATAGACCTATTCTTTACTTACTAAGTAAATTATTAGCAGAATGAGTTCATGTCACTTAGTAAAATTGGACTCGTCGACTTGCGCTCGAGAGTACTTTTATTTGTAGCAGAGCTAAAATAAAAGTCTCTCTCACCGTGCCGAGTCTCAATTTTACAAAGTAATATAAACTTATTTTGTCAAAGACTTACCCAACTTACAGTACTCACAATCCTTCTCTCCACATACCTTATCCCAGAAATTTAAATTGTAAATTTCACCAACTTTCTCTTGTAAAAGTTTTTTGAGCTCCTCCACCTCTTCATCTGTAACCTCAAATCTCTCTTTAGTAAACTTTCCTTTAGCATCGGGCTCGATAAAATCAAGTTCGCCAGAAAGCATATTGTATTTTTTCTTGTCGTCTAAACTTAAAAGTAATTTGTAGAATATAAGCTGTCTATGATAATTCTCTTTATTATCTGACTTTTTCTTGCCAGTTTTGTAATCAACTACATTCACATCATGCTCATTTATAAACTCAATCTTGTCTAATTGTCCCTTCAAAAGCAGGTCAAAAGTACCCACATTTAGATGAACTCCACGGATACTGAATTCTGTTAGTAAATTGCGACTCCAGAGGCCTTTATAAGCCTCAAAATAGGCTTCTAGGGCTTGTTTTCCCTTCTTTAGGCTATCTATGTAATCAGATGGTGAAAGCAGGGTTTTATTCAAATTAAACTCGAATAATTCAACCAAGTCCTTCTTACTCATATCCTGCTCTTCTCTGTATTTATCAAAGAAAACTTTCAGAGTTTCGTGCACGGCAGTACCATACATTTGATGTTTACTCTGGGCGCTTGGAAGGCGGATAAGGTTAATGAAAAAATACTGCCAAGGACATTTCAAATAATTATTCAATGCGGTCACAGATAGGCCCTGCTCTAGGAATAGCTTTTGCAAGTATTCTTTATTATGAATTTCATGATGTTCGTGAACGACTGATTCTTTGAAGGCAAAGGCCTTATCTGCAAGCACATCAGCAACTTCTACTTTTTTAAATTCATCTGAAATTTCACTTATAAATTGAGTAGGTAGCTGCTCCCTTCCCTCACTACTTTCTTTTGCATAAGAAATATATACGGCTTTTCTAGCTCTTGTAAGTGCCACATAGAAAAGTCGTCTTTCATCATCTATATTTCCACCAGCATCAGATGCTGAGTCTGCCATTATCATGGTATGGAAAAATGTTCTTCGAGTTTTATTCCCCCAATGCCCATCGAATGCGCCAACGACATAAACATAGTCAAATTCCAAACCCTTTGATCTGTGTGCAGTCATAAGTCTTACTCCTTCTTTCATAATTCCCTTTCCTGTTTTTGTAAGAATCCCATGTTCGCGCACGCGCTCTAGGTGCTCTATAAAATCCTTTAGAAAATATTCTTTTTTCGCACCTGCCATTTTCTTTAATTCACCAAAGAAAGCCTCAAGTGTCGCCATCATCTCTAGTGAGTTTGTATTGGACAGAGCATATTCTAAATATCCAGATTCTCTAACAATTATTTCAAATAGCTCAATAAATGATTTATTATGAGCATAACTGGCCCATGAAGAAATCCTCCTAGCCATCTCTGGAAAATCTCTTTCTATCACATCTATTAATTTCATCTTTTCCCTTCTCGCATTATCAAAAGTCTTGTAAATATCTATAGTCGGCAATTTAAAGAAATCAATGAATAAAACCTTACCAAGCTTCTCCTCATCAGAAAGATTATTAATTGATTCAAAGATGATGAGGAGCTTGCGTACATTTTCATCTTTCAAAATATCATTATCACTTTCTATACGGAAAGGTATACCAGCTTTTTCAAAAGCATGAGCCACAGGAAAGGCGTCTTTATTGTCTCTATATAAAACTGCAATTTCTTCTGAAGCTACGCCTGCTTTTACTTTTGCCTGTATTTCTTTAATCAAAAATGCATTCTCAGTGTCTTGATTTGCACATTCAATAATATGAATAGGTTCTTTGCCTTCTACTGCTCTCGCCTGAAGCTCTACGTGCTTATGACCTTCGGGCATATGATTATTCAAAATCAAAGAGTGTGAAGCGTCTAGTATGGACTGTGTTGATCTGTAATTTTCCTCAAGATGTATTAGCTTAGCCTCTGGATACAGCTTTTTGAAGTATAGAAAATTTTCCATAGATGCCCCTTGGAATCTAAATATAGCCTGCTTGTCATCACCAACAATGAAGAGATTTGGACTAGAATGGAAATTTGAAAGTAATTCAAGCACGGCGTTCTGAGCATTATTTGCATCCTGATGTTCATCTGCGAGGATGTACTGATATGACTCCTGAAGCATGAGTAGTAGATCATTGTCTTTTCTCAAAGTTTTTATAACCTCTACTATCATGTCTTCGAAGTCATAAAACTTTTGCTTTATTAATGCCTTTTCATAAGCATCATAAAGTTTCAGTAACTCCTTATTCTTCTCAATTCTTTCTTTAAGCTTTATGAATTCACCCTTCATCTTGCCATTATGTGCACCTTTAACATGAACCTTTTCAGGAATATCTTCAAAATCTTTTTCTTGCTTCTTTATAGCTTGTTCAAAGTCTTCTACACCGACAGCTTCCCTCTTTAAATTTTTAATTTCTGTAAGTGCTGGTTTTACATAAAAGAAAATATCACCGTATGGCTTCAATAGCTTAAAGTCAAAAGAACTATCATTCCCACTATTTTCAATAATCTTCTCCATTATTGCGATCTGATCTATGTCTGTGATAGCTGTTGAGCCAATAATGCGCGGAAATCTTTCTGGATACTGCTTTATAACTTCATTACAAAATCCATGAAAAGTACTTATATTTACCTTATAGCCAGCTGTTCCTATTATGGTCACCAACTTTTTTCTCATAGCATAAGCACCCGACTCTGTGAAAGTCAGAGCGAGAACATTTTCTGGAGAAATATCCGTTTGTTTTATTATATTTGCAATACGTAAAGTCAAAATGGAAGTCTTACCAGTACCCGGTCCAGCCACCACCATAACAGGCCCATCGATAGTGTCGACAGCTTCCTTCTGCGCCTTGTTTAGTCTTTTATAGAGAGTTTCGAATTCAGAATTACTGTCCTGATTTTGACCATTGACATTGTTTTTTGTTTTGTTTATCATAGTATTTGTACTAATACGATTAAGGTTCCGAAAGGTGCAAGTGCCTTAGGACCCTTTTTCATTTATATTCTCTAATTGAATATAGCTTTTAAGATTTTCTAAACAATCGAAAGATCGTGCTCTTAAATAGTAATATAGTGATGAGGCAAACTTTCTATTTGGGAAAAGAATCTTTTCAAATTTATCTTTTCTAATTAAATAGTTAATCGTTCTTTTATAATCACCATCTCCAGAAACAATAATAATTTTGTTAAAGCTATTATTATCAATAAGATTTTTCATTATCTCGAATACTAGATCTGTATCTACATTTCCTTTCTTCTTGGTCGCAAGATCTGAACCATGTTCTTTAAAAATGGTTATGAAACCAGCTTGTCTTAAATTATTATATAAATCATTTTGAGCTTCGATTTTACATCCTAGAAAATAATATGCATCTGTTACTTTATATTTATCTTTCAAATAAATCCTAAATTTAGCAAAATCAACCTTCCAGCCACATTCCTTTGTGCCCATGTGTAGATTTTGTCCATCTATAAAAGCCAGATTGTTTATTTTAACTTTTTCTTCCATATATATTATACATGACATTATACCCCTCCCATTTTCCATGGGAAGTTCCATAACTCAAATATTTATGTCACATCTGAAACTAGATAACCTAGTAATTCTTCAATCTATTGATCTTGTCATGCTGTCGTATCTTGTCATGAGCCTTTGCCTCGATTTGTCGTATACGCTCTCGAGTTACACCGAATTCCTTCCCTACTTCCTCCAAGGTATGAGTGATGCCGTCGTTTAGTCCATGACGCATTTCGAGAATTTTCTTTTCTTTTTCAGAAAGATCGTCGAGGATTTCATTAACCTGATCTCGCAAGATTCTGCGTGAACTTTCTTGATCTGGAGAAAGGATTTTGTCATCTGCGATAAAGTCACCTAGTGTAGACTTTCCGTCATCACTATCGTCACCGATTTGATCATCTAGAGATGCGACATTTTGATCAATCTTTTCTATATTATAAATTTTCTCTACATCAAGACCCATTTCTGTAGCTACTTCCTCTGGTAATGGATCACGACCTAAGTCCTGAGTTAGACGACGGACGACTTGTTTGTACTTTGCGATTGTCTCCACCATATGCACTGGAACACGAATAGTTCTACTCTGATCTGCTAGTGCACGAGTAATAGCCTGACGTATCCACCACGTAGCATAAGTTGAAAACTTATAACCCTTTGTCCAGTCGAACTTATCAACTGCCTTGAATAGACCTAGGTTTCCCTCTTGAATAAGATCTAGGAGAGTAAGGTCTGGTGAACGGCCAACATATTTCTTTGCAATAGAAACCACTAGACGAAGGTTTGCACGAGCAAGAAGATTCTTTGCCTCCTTGTCACCTGCTTGTATCCTTTTTGCCAATTCCTTTTCATTTGAAGCAGAGATAAGAGAATATTGTCCAATCTCCTTCAAATACATTTGAATAGAATCGTAAGATGAATCGGAACTTCTACTACTTCCATACGAATATTTCTTTGGGGCATGATGAACTTCTGGCTCCATCTCCAACAGACCTCCTCCTTCGAGCACATCAATACCAGCAACTGAGAACTTCGAATACAAATCATCTAGGAAAATGATATCTGTCTCGATATTTGGAAATTCCTTCAAAATTTCATCGTAGGTGACGAAACCTCTTTCACGTCCTTTTGTAGTAAGCTTTGATGCTTTTAATTCAAACTCTTTATTCTTATTCTGCTTTGCTGGAGATGATTTCTTTACAACTTTCTTTAAAACTTTTTTTGCTTTTGTCTTAACTTTTGTCTTTAATTTTTTGACAACCTTCTTTACAACTTTTTTATTTTTTTTCATATATTATTAAATTTTTTGCTTTCTCTTTGATAATTCTGAGAGTCTAAGACTCAGAACCTGACACTTTTTCATAAGCTCCTGCCCTTTCATTTCATCCTTTTCTCTTTCAGATCTGGCGAGTTCTGACATGGCCTCTGAAAATTCCTGTCTCACAATGTCTTCTTCAAAATTGAGTAATAATTCATCAAGGTCTCTTATTAAGTCCTTATTATTCTCATTTATGTTTTTTGAACCAAAGGTTACTTCCGCTTCCAAAAGTAATTGATCTTTGTATGGTTCAATATTTTTTATTAAATTGTCATACCTTTCCGCGGAGATATTTTTGATGTTAGTTTTATAACTATTTACATCCACTCCGGGTATTGTATTTTTATCCAAATAATGGATAAGACCAAATAACTTTCTAGTTATCGAGTCCAGTCTGGTAGATGCAGTTCTAAGCTTTTCAGCAATTTGAACTTCGGCAACCAAACCCTTCAAAGAGGCTTCTGTTTTCTTTAGATCCTCTCGAATAGACTCTTCTGAAAGCCCAGTCTTTTCCTTTATTAACTTTATATAGTGTGCTTTTTCCATCGCTCCTGTAAGAGGGGCTATAAATGGAAGGACATTGTCCCACAATGCCTGTGGCAATTTGCGCGGGTCAAGCTGTTGTTTAAGCACAGTATCAATTTGAAATTCTACCACAGGTTTCGAATTACGCAAGACGTTCCTCCAAGATTCGGCGTCTGCTAACACAAGATCGGCTGGGTCCTTTCCTTCTGGAAGATCTGCTATTTTTACGTCCATTCCCAAACTCAAGGCAATTGCCGAGGAGCGCATTGCCGCTTTTCTTCCCGCATTATCGGAGTCAAAGGCCAAAATAATATTGTTTGAAAGCCTTTTTATTATTCCTAAATTGTTTACAACATTATCTTTAGAAATAAGTGAATCCGCAAGAGCTGTTCCTGAAACAGCTACAGTGTTTTTTATACCAGCTTGATGAGAGAGGACCAAATCCATTTGTCCTTCTACCAAAATTGAATAGTCTTTTATACGTATTGCTTGCTTGGCCTTATCTATACCATAAAGTACGGTCGACTTATTAAACAAGATGGTATCTGGACTATTTAGATACTTTGCAGACTTTCCATCATCTACCAAAATTCTGCCAGAGAAAGCTATTACTCGCCCGCTCGAATCAGAAATAGGAAACATCACACGTCCGCGAAAACGATCATAGTATTCTTTCTTTACACTACCAGCCTCATCTGGACGCTTTATCAATCCCGCCTTTTCTATATCATTATCTGTATATTTTTTATTTTTTAAATATGTATAAATGAGTCTCCAGTCTGCTGGTATATATCCTATACGAAAGTTTTTCGCCGTCTCGGAAGTTATCCCTCTTTTCTTCAAGTATTCTTGTGCTTCTTTCGAATGTTTCAATCCTCCTTCAAAAAACTTCGTAGCATCCTCCATTATTGCCAACAACTTTTCCTTTTCTGTTTTATGTTCATTATTTACCTTATCAAATTCAAGTTGAATTCCAGCTCTTTCCGCAAGCATTTTTAATGCGCCCATGAAGTCTAGACCTTCGAATTGTTCGACGAAGCTAAACACGTCGCCTTTGGATCCGCAACCAAAACAAAAATAACTTCCCCTATCAGGCGACACGAAAAATGACGGTGTCTTTTCATTGTGAAATGGACATTTACCCTTCAGGTTCTTCCCTGCCTTGTCTAGCTTGATATATGAACTAATAACCTCCTCAATCCCAAGCCTTTCCTTGATTTTTTCGACATTAGATGACATTGGGTACAGTATATATCATTTAATGGGTTGACTACAAGAAGGGGCTTGATATGATATGAGTACAGTCGTCCTTAATTGGACTGCCGAGATTCCCCGCCATTTGGCGGGGTTTCGCTTTTTTTGTTTACTTATTATTTTTTAATGTTTCAAATCTCTTTGAAACACTACTACTGGTTAATACTCTCATTTGAAAAATACATATACTGTTTAGCTTAACAAGTCTTTCTTCTTGTGACATATTAGTTCGAATATATTCAGCATTAATACTTTCAATATTTGATAGCACAAGTAGTTGCTCAATAGTCGCATAATCTCGAACATTTCCTTCTTTGTCCTTATTTTCGTTACGCCATTGTTTTGCTGTTTTTCCAAATAGAGCAACATTCAAGATATCTGCTTCATCAGCATAAATATAGTTAATTTGTTCCTTTGTAATATTGGTTGGAATAATATTTTCCTTAATTGCTTGTGTTTGTAGTTTGTAATTCAATTTTGATAAAATACGATTTATATTCCAATTAAGTGACAATGCTTGATTTTCACCATCTTTTAATCTTTGAAATTCTTTTATTAAGTACATTTTAAAACCTGGACTAAGCCATGTACCAAACTCGAAAGCTATATCTTTGTGTGCATATGTTCCTCCCCCATATCTTCCAGCTTTTGACTTAATGCCAATTGCCTTTGTTGCGGTAATCCATTTTTTAGGAGTTAAACGGAAACTATTGAGTCCAGCCTCCTTCCTAAAGGTGTCGAATTCGACACCTTTAAAATCTAAATTGTGTATTTGCTCCCAAATACCAAGGAACTCCAGTGTATTTCGATTTCGCATCCACCCATAAATCAAATCCTCACCACCAAACTTTTTAGCCATATCTGTGAGACATATATAATCCCCAAAACTATCGGATATTATTGTTATCTCAGAGCCCTGCACGTTTATATGCGATTTTGTATCTTTTTTCATATTTTGTTTAATTATCTTAATAATTTGCATACTTTAACAAAAAGTTCTTAAGAAGTTTTAAAGAAATTATTAAGAAATGATAAAGATTTGAGTTAGAAAATGAAATACGAGAACTGTAAATATTTTTTAGTATAAAAATATGATAGATTTTACATCAATGATTATTGGATTGCATAAAAAATATATTAAAGGCAGTGAGAAAAATGCTATTGTTCAAATAGTTCAAGCGTTTATGTGTAATTTAACTGCGGCCGTCGTAAAAGGTATATCGTGTCCTAGTAATAAGGTTTATATCAGTACTCGCGTATTAAAACATGTATATGACAAGAGGCCTGCAGAAGAATTTGATTTTCTGATCGAAAACCTACATTTGATTATTAAGTTCCCAGATTTAATTTTTAAAAATAAAAGTGGCAAGCGTGGTGAATTTTGCTTTGTAAAAGAAATTAAAGGCAAAAAATACTTATGCTCAATAGAAATTATAAACAAAGTGGACATAGTCCAATGTGAAATAGCTACCTTTTTCCGTGTAGATAGTGATTATTTAAAAAATTACGAACTCTTATGGGAGTGGAAGGGCGGCGGCCTTCATCGTAGTGCGTTCGATGCTGATATTACTCAGCCTAATAGCACCCTGCAGTAGAGCCTTTCTGACTTTCACCCCCGTAAGAATCAATAATTCACTTATAAGCATATTATACCTAACTTCTATTTTTTTGCCAATTTTTTAGTAAATTTGGAAATAATATAAAAAACTGGCGGCCCCAAGTAAATGAGGTCGCCAGCGCGAAAGTGATGCTTGATCACATCTGTCGTGATCGATGCTCGGCTCTTATCATGAGCCAAATCAGTAGCCCGACACCAAATGTGGTCCTACTGGCGAAGATAATAGATAGAGTGTTCCGGCTTACGATACCGGTATACATTGCTATCAATGAAGCCACAAGCACAAACCACCAAGCGGACAATGGTTCAGTATTTTTCTTGGCGCTCAATAGCCTTTCAGCGGTGATGAGATATCCAATCAGCATCAACACTTGAATGAGAATATTGGGGACAATTCCAGTTCCTCCCAATCCCCAGACAAGCACTGCCCAGAATATCGCAATGACCGTCGAAACCATCAGACACACCTTTTGGAAAGTGTTGAAACTCAATTTAACCCCATTCGCCCGATTTTTGATGGCGACGGAAATCAGAATTGAGTTGATAGTAACAATACTGATCGCGTTGTACGCGTTACTCACCAAGCTGTGGTGAGGGCTTGTCCAGTACGTTGCAAAGGACAAAACCGTCCCGAAACTGGTCACAATCCACGTTGCCAACACGGGCTTAACCGCATCGTTCTTTGCAACCTGAATAATGTACCAGATTGACCCAATGACCAGAATGATCGTCGAAGTCAATGCCGACATTTCTCTCGGTGTCATAAACTTAAATCAAATTTTCAAGGTCCAGTTGTGCAACATGCACCCTTTGAACATCATATATTATAACATACTGTATCTATATAAGTCAATGCCTACATAGAAAAAGCCCCATTTCTAGGGCTCTTTCTTCAAATGCTTACTTTTATCTATTCCCCACCTTCTATTTATTCCTTCTACTCTAGAATACCTAATACCTTTTGTAACCTGCCAATCAACTCTTGCTTTACTTCGTCAGAAGGGACTCCTTCTTCAAAAACACTTGGCGTTCCACTTTCTATTTCATATTCTCCAGCTTTATCAAGTATGTTCGAAATTTCTTTTTGAGCTGATTCTTCTTGTTCGCTACTAATTTCTTTTTTAAGTTTTGCTGTGCTAAGTAGGGTTGGTATAACTTTCCACACCGTTGTCCTAAAACAAGGAAACCAGCTCTGCCCCGTGCGCTGAACTTCAAGACTAATATTTTTTTCTACTGCTTCAACACATTCTTTTATTTTACCCAATGTAGTGATTTCTTTTGGTTGTTCTAATCCTTCATTCATACAATGATTTAATTAATACCCATATTCCTCCTCCTTTGGCTGTACTGCCTCTATCATTTTCTGCTTTGGACTTCCCGCAAATCCTGAACCCGCTGGGATCAAGCGACCGATGATAACATTTTCCATTAGACCAACTAGATCATCCTCACTTCCTCGAACTGCACTGTTTATAAGTACACGAGTAGTGTGCTGGAATGAAGCTGCTGATAGGAAACTCTTTCTAGATAGAGAAACTTCTGTGATACCCATCACAACAGCTTCTACCTTTGCTGGAGAACCATCAGTTTCCTTTGCCTTATCATTTTCTTCTCGTAGATATGTATCGTCAACTATCATGCCCTCTGCAAAGTTTGTATTTCCAGCCTCAGTAACTTTTCTTCTTGAGAACATTTGCTTTACGATAATTTCGATATGCTTTCTAGCAACTGTTTCTCCTTGAAGTTCGTAAATCTTTCCAACTTCTGAAATAACATAATCCTTTGCCTTCTCTGCCCCACCGAATTCAAATACTTCGTCAATATCAGCAGAACCATCTGTGATAAGGTCACCCTTCTTTACATTATCTCCCATTTTTACGAAAGGCATACGCTTTGGATTGAATAGATATTCAACTTCACTTGCTTTATGACCCTTTGCTCTATCCTCAAGCTCTGGCATTATTCTTATGACCTTTTCCTTTCCGAGATCCTTAACTTCTGTAACTGTTCCACTAACTGTGGCAACAACGGCAGGATTCTTTGGACGTCGCTTCTCGAAGATTTCCTCAACACGAGGAAGACCCTGAGTAATATCTCCACCAACAGACGCTGTACCTCCGGCGTGGAATGTACGCATTGTTAGCTGTGTTCCTGGTTCACCGATAGCCTGACCAGCAACTGTACCAACTGCTTCTCCAAGTTCTACGAGTTTATTCTTTCCAAGATCAGCACCATAACATTGTGCACATACGCCTCTCACACTCTTACATGAAAGTGGAGAACGAACGCGAACAGAAGTAATACCCGCCTCCTCGATTTGAACTGCCTCTAGCTTTGAAAGAAGATGATTCTTCTTGAACAAGCTCTTCCCATCTGCAGTTACTAAATCCTCTGCAAGTACACGGCCTCTAATGTTCTTTGAAAGTGGAATGTTAATTCCTGAAGCTGTTTGCTTCTTTATGGTGATTGACTCCTTTGTCCCGCAATCATCTTCATTGACCATCACATCCTGTGCAACAACGAATAGCTTTCGAGTGAGGTAACCTGCCTTTGCTGTGTTAAGAGCGGTATCTGTAAGACCCTTTCTTGAACCGTGAGTAGTAATGAAATACTCGATAGGAGTAAGACCTTCCTTTGAACAAGAAATAATTGGGAATTCAATAGTCTCTCCAGATGTAGATGCGATAAGACCCTTCATACCAGCCATCTGAGTAATCTGTGAAAGAGAACCTCGGGCTCCAGAAGTAACCATGTCGTAGACAGATCCCATCTTGTTTAGAGAAGCTGGAATAAGTTTTTCAACTTCGTTCTTTGCCTTGTGCCAGATTTCTATATTCTTTCTCAATCTCTCTTCTTCAGTTAGAAGACCTTCATTGAATTGATCCATTACCAATTCTGAATTTGCCTTCGCCTTTGATATAACTTCTATTTTACCCTTTGGAATGACAACATCATCAATACCCCATGTAGTTCCTGAGTGTGTAGCGTATTTGAATCCGAATGTCTTGATCTGGTCTAGGATAATAGGTATATCCTTCATATCATGAGTAATGATCAAATCATCCATAATTCCAGAAAGTTTCTTTCTATCGATTTCCTTGTTTATAAAAGGATAATCTGAAGGAAGAATGTCATTGAATAGAATACGTCCGACAGTTGTTTCGAAAAGCTTACCTTCAAACTGTGCATATTTCTTATCATCTCTTGGTAGAACCTTTATCTTTGCTCTGTATGTTACTGCACCATAGTTGTGTGCTGTAAGAGCGGCTTCAGGACTTTCAAAAATCTTTCCTTCTCCTGTATCACCATCAACAATTTTTGTAATCCAGAAACAACCAAGCACAATATCAAGAAGCTTAGCTACAACCGTAGGATCTCCGTTTCCAGGCTTTAAGATGTTCTTGTCAGCAGCCATAATTTCCTTTGCTTCAAGCTGAGCCTCAACTCCCAATGGAACGTGAACAGCCATCTGGTCACCGTCGAAGTCAGCGTTGAAAGCTGTACATACAAGTGGGTGAACTTGAATAGCGTTTCCTTCAATAAGGATAGGACGAAATGCCTGTATACCAAGTCTGTGTAGAGTAGGTGCTCGGTTTAGAAGCACGTACTTTCCTTCAATAACTTCTTCTAGGATTTCCCAGACTTCCTTTGCACCATCATCAATAAGTCTACCAGCACCACGAATATTAAATGCCAATTCCCTCTTCAATAGTCCAGAAATAACGAATGGTCGGAATAGTTCTAGTGCCATGTGCTTTGGAAGACCACATTGATCAAGAGCTAGGGTAGGACCGACAACGATCACAGAACGTCCTGAATAGTCCACACGCTTTCCAAGAAGATTTTGTCGGAACAGACCTCTCTTACTCTTCAAATTGTCTGAAAGAGATTTCAATGCACGCTTCTGAGCCTGAATAGCAGCAGCTCCCGTAGCTGCACCATGACGAATAGAATTATCTATAAGCGCATCAACTGCCTCTTGTAGAATTCTTTTTTCATTTCGAAGAATAACATCTGGAGCATCGATTTCCTTTAGCTTCAAAAGACGATTATTTCGGTTTATAACTCTTCGATACAAATCGTTTACATCTGAAGTAGCATAACGTCCTCCATCAAGAGCAACCATAGGTCGAAGTGCAGGTGGAATAACTGGAATTCTTGTAAGGAACATCCACTCTGGTCTTGTCTCTGATTTTATCATTGACTTGATAAGAGAAATTCTCTTTGAAAGTTTTTCTTTCTCAAGTGAACCTGCCTTATCGATTTCTGCATTTAATGCCAAAAGAAGCTTATTCATGTCTGTCTTCTTCAATATTTCAAAAATTGCCTCAGCACCAATGCCAGCTTCAAATAGAGCACCATATTTCATTGAATATCTGTGAAATTGAACTTCATCCATTACGAAACCAGGTACTAGGCTCTCGATTTCTCTTCTAGCTGTAAGTACAAGTTCTTTCAAAGCCTCCTTTGTCTTTTCATCCTGAGCTGCTTTTACCTTTGTCTTGAATTCAGAATCAAGCTCCTTCAAGAATGCATCTTTTTCTGACTGATGAATCTTTGTAACTATATATCCAGCAAAGTAAACAACCTTCTCTAGATCAGAAGTTGTCATTCCAAGTACTAGACCAATACGAGATGGCATAGATCGTAGGAACCATATATGTGATACGGGTGTAGCTAGCTCGATATGTCCCATTCTGTCTCTTCGAACTATTGAACGGGTGATCTCAACTCCACATTTTTCACAAACAATTCCCTTATATCTTATTCCGCGATATTTTCCACAATAACATTCGAAATCACGATCTGGACCAAATATCTTCTCATCAAAAAGTCCATTCTTTTCTGAACGCTGTGTTCTGTAGTTAATGGTTTCTGGCTTAGTAATTTCACCAAATGACCATTCCAAGATTTTCTCAGGCGAAGCAACACCAAGCTTCACTGCATCGAAGTCTGTTGGGTCATTTTGTCTTTTGTACATATTTTTATTTTCCATGGTTTTTATAATTATTTGATGAAATTAATTGGTAATGGTGAAGTAATTATCGCTTACATCACAAGGATTACTTGAACGGACTCTTGATTCGTCAAATACATTTGGACAAATAGTTATTTTATATAATCCTGCTTTTGGTATAGTCTGACTATTTCCTCCTAATGAATACTGACCAACTGTCCACTCAAATATGCCGGAATTACTAACAGCCTTTGCTATTATTGGACTAAAACTGGTTGTTGGCATATTTGTACCAGGCGCTGGAGGAGCTAAGCAAGGCTCAAGAACACAATTTTCTTTTGATTCAATTTTTATATCAACAATTTTACCTTGAATTGGTTTCCAACCAATAACCTGTTTACTTCCCATCTTCCAAACTTCCCCTCCATTTGGTGAAAGAACGGTGATGGAGGGTTGGGTGTTTGAGGTAGATGTAAATTTAAAATTATTTAATAAATCATTAATTTCATTATCGGTAAAGTTAGCTGCGTAAAAGTGGTACATGATCCCATTGTGGTAAACATAGAACCATCTTTTATCGTTTAATGACCATAATACTTTTTCACCCCCAATTGCAGAAACACGTCCTAATAAATTAGAAACAAGATTGGGTATATATGAGGTACACGATTCGACAGAATTACAACCTTTCACAACGGTTTGATCAAGACGCGACTTATCTCTTGTTTCAATACTAAATTCTTGTTTTTTATTCTCATTCACCAAAGTTAGAGTTGCTACAGTATTTGCCTTTTCACATGATGAAGGAGCGTATCCTCCTGAGATAACTTCCATTACTCTATAATTACTTGGGTATTTAATCGTATAATTATATTTAGTGATCGCACATGAAATCAATTTATTAACTTCTAACAAGTTTTGATCTACTGAAGTCTGAGAAGTAAATTTAAGAGTTGATATAATTTGACTCATAATGCTTTTTGCAATGTTATCACCAGCAGTCATTGTTATTGATATATCATTTTTAGGTCCCATACAGATGGTTTTGTAAAAAACTAATCCAAAACCCTGTTCCCAGTCAGAATTAACACAAGCTGATCCCGTCTTCTTAATAACTAATTGCTCAATAGGAAGATCTGTATCTGGTTTACCTTGTTTGTCTGGATTCACAATTCTAACAATATTATTGTCATCTTCTTTTATTAGCCAATTTGGAAGATATTTAATTTCAAATCCATGTTTCTCATTTATATACGTCTTCCAATCTGAAGTTACTACTGTAGACGTCGCATTTACTACCACATCATCAACCTTGGGTTCTAGAGGAGCTACCACATCCCTTGTCCCAAAGTAATATACAGCACCAGCAGCCACTGCAATAGCGACTATTATAACCATCCCCTGCGCTGCAAACCCTTTTTTATAATTTATTTTATTCATATATTTTTTATGATTTTAGAATCTTATTTTCTCCTTTGTAAATAAAATTCTTAACATACTGAATTGCAATAGACTTCAAGGATATCCCAAAACCCTTAGCTAGTTTTTGAGCTTTTTCTTTTATCCTCTTATTTATTTTTATATTTAGTGTTGTTTTCATATATTTTATTTCAATTTCTTAATACTATCTCCAACCACCTTATTTGTCTCCTTGATAAATTGATCGAAGTCACTTTCAAATATTCTATCCTGAACTATTCTATACTTTTCAAATTCACTTTCTGCGAAACTTTTTGCTATCTCTGCAGATACTTTACCAGGATTATCCAGTACTTTTCTTTTATTAAATTGTAGAAAAGCATCCAGTCTTTCTGCCCAGTCCTTCATAGTCATAGGTATTTTTTGTTCTGCTTGATCTTCCGCATAGTCAAGGTACATGGATACAATACGATCAAGAGATTTTATCTCTTTAGCGTCTAAATAATTTTTAGCAATGATCACATCAGTCTTTAAAATTTTTCCTTTTGGTGCTTTTTCCCAACTAGTTAGACCCATAAAAGGTTTCTTCGCGTCTGCTCTCTTTATAATTACCTCAGCAGCTGTGAATCCATGTATAGCGTAGTGTAATTTATTCTGTACAGTTTTGAAAAATTTCTGGGTTAATGGTGAATCTACATCATAATCCAATGCTGTAGTATAAATATCAGTAATTTTTTGATAGAATTTTCTTTCACTGTTTCGTATTTCACGAATTTCTTGTATAAGAGAATCATAATAATTTTGACCAAGATATGTACCATTTTCTAGTCTATCTTTATCTAATACATATCCACGGACAGCAAAAGTTTTTAGAATTCTCGTAGCCCAACGACGAAATGCAGTGGCTTTCTCTGAATTTACACGATAACCAATAGCGATAATTGTATCAAGGTTATAGTGTTCGACTTCTCTAGAAACAGAACGACTACCCTCTTTTTGAACTATTAGGAAATTCCTAATAGTTGCTTCTTTATTTAATTCATTTGATTGATATATAACTTTCAAATGTTCATTTATTGTCGGTATTCTAACTTCAAAGAGTTCAGCAATAAGCTTTTGTGTAAGCCATAAATTTTCATTCTCGAATCGAACCTCTATTCCACTCTCTTTAGAATCAGAAGTAAACATCAGAAATTCTGCTGTACTATTACGAATTATTAGTTTTTTTGATTCTAAATTATCTTTTTTCATGCTTTTAGTATCTTAAACTGGTCGAATTCTACCAGTTTAGTTTCCTATTACTCTGTCTCCTCTTCATCACGACCCTTTTTAATCAATTCGACATCCAATGCCAAACCACGTAGTGATTTTAGAAGCACATTGAAAGATGCTGGAAGGTTTGGTTGCTTCAATGGCTCACCCTTAACAATAGAATCGAATGCCTGAGAACGACCTTGTATATCATCAGACTTTATAGTTAGAATTTCGCGTAGTGTATAAGCTGCACCGTGACCGAGAAGAGCCCAGACTTCCATTTCTCCAAATCTCTGTCCTCCACCCTGTGCTTTTCCTCCTAGAGGCTGCTGTGTGATAAGAGAGTAAGGTCCGATAGAACGCATGTGTATCTTATCCTCAACCATGTGATGAAGTTTCAAGATATACATATATCCGACTGCAATAGGTTGATCGAAATGATCTCCTGTTCGTCCATCGCGTAGTTTCATTTTTCCACTTGCATCAAAGCCTGCCTTCACAAGCTCTTCTTTTATTTCAACATCTGTAGCTCCTGTGAATGGAGGGACGATAGCTTGGTAACCAAGTGTATGTGCTGCTAGTCCAAGGTGAAGTTCTAGTATCTGTCCAAGGTTCATACGTGAAGGCACACCTAATGGGGTTAGAATAACATCGACAGGTGTTCCATCTTCCATGTATGGCATATCTTCCTCTGGAAGAATTCTAGAAATAACTCCCTTGTTTCCGTGTCGTCCAGCTAGCTTGTCTCCAACTGAAACGTTTCTTAGCTCTGCAACTTCTATGTAAATTTTCTTTATGATTCCTGACTCTAGCTTGTCACCTTTTTCTCGTGAGAATATCTTTACAGAAATAACACGACCTCTCTTTCCTCCTTCCATTCTCTTTGATGTATCCTTTACATCACGAGCCTTCTCTCCGAAAATAGATCTAAGTAGTCTCTCTTCTGGTGTTAGCTGAGTCTCACCTCTTGGTGAAATCTTTCCAACTAGAATATCTCCAGGTCGTACTTCTGCTCCGATTCTAACGATTCCATCTTCTGCTAGATTCTTCAATTTTGCCTCTCCAACGTTTGGAATATCGCATGTAGTAACTTCTGGACCTAGTTTTGTATCACGAACATTTACTACGAATTCTTCTATGTTTATAGAACTGAATTTACTATTCTTTACAACTCTTTCTGAAAGAATAATGGCATCTTCGTAGTTATTACCAGACCATGACATGAATGCTACTAGCATGTTTTGTCCAAGAGCGATTTCTCCATTGTCTGAAGTAGATGTATCTACCAGCACATCTCCTTTCTTTACCTTATCTCCAACACTTACTATTGGACGTTGATGGAATGATGTGAATCCATTTGTTCGAGAGAAATGAATAAGATCGTATTGTTTCTTTCCAACTTTCTTACCTTCAAAAATAACTTTTTTTGAATCAACATAAGTTATCTCGCCATCTTCTGGTGCAAGCACAATTCTTCCTGTATCGATAACTGCTTGCTTTTCAATACCAGTAGCAACTAAAGGAGCTTCAGGAATAAGACAAGGAGTTGCCTGCTTTTGCATGTTTGATCCCATGAGTGCTCGGTTCGCATCATCGTGGTTTAGGAATGGAATAAGAGATGTAGCAATAGAAAATGCTTGATTTGTAGATACATCTATATAGTCGACATCATCTGCCTTTGCTAGACCAGGCTTTCCATTTATACGTACCTCGACTTCTGCTGCTGTGATAGTTCCACTTTTATCATAAGGTATTGCACCGTGAGCGATTCTAAAACCTTCTTCTTCAAGTGCATTCAAATATACAATGTCCTTTGTAACCTTTCCATTCTTTACCTTTGCATAAGGAGTTTCGATCATTCCAAAATCATTTATACGAGCATAAGTAGCAAGGTTTAGAATAAGACCAATGTTTGGACCTTCTGGTGTGTGAATAGGACAAATTCTTCCGTAGTGAGATGGGTGAACGTCTCGAACTTCGAAACCTGCTCGCTCTCGTGTTAGACCTCCAGGACCAAGTGCTGTTAGTTTTCTAAGGTTTTCGATTTCTGATAGAACGTTTTCCTGACCCATGAACTGTGACAATTGGTTTGTAGTAAAGAACTCCTTTATACGTGCCTGAAGTGGTCTTGGGAAAACGAAATTTACAGGAAGAGTAACATCTGGCTCTACCGTAGACATCTTGTCCTGAATATTTCTCTTCATCTGTGTCATACCGACACGTAGCTTCTGCTGTAGAAGTTCACCTACATATCGAACACGTCTTGATCCTAGATGATCAATATCGTCTTCAACGGCCTCTGGAGTATTATTTAGAAGAGTAATATGAGAAATTATTGTTGAAAGGTCATCTGTTGATACTGTCTTGTGTTCAAGATCTTTTTCCTCCATTGACTTTCCGAAACGCTTGTTAAAACGGAATCTTCCAACACGAGATAGGTCATATCTTTCTGGATTAAATATATTTCCAAGAAATTCACGAGCATTATCAGCTGTAGCCAAATCTCCATCACGAAGTCGCTTGTGTATTTCAACATATGCTTCATCTACTGTCTTTGCATGATCCTTGGCAAGAGTTTGTTCAATAGCCTTTTTTGCAAGTGCCTCCTTATCAAATAGTGCTAGTATTTCTTCATTTGTCTTTGCTCCAAGAATTCTAAGTAAAGATGTAATAGGAAACTTTCTCTTTCTGTCTATACGTGTGTAGATTGTCCCATCTGAATCTGATTCGATTTCCATCCATACTCCGCGGGCAGGAATAACCTTGGCACCAAAAAATGTCTTACCCTTTATCTCATTTGCAGTAAAAAATATACCAAAGGATCTAGCTAATTGAGGAACTATAACTCTCTCAATCCCATTTATAATAAATGTACCGTGATTTGTCATCAAAGGAAGGTCTGCAAGAAACATTTCTTGTTCTTTGACTGCATCAAGAAGTTTATTCTTCAGCTTTACCTTAACCTTTATTTGTCCTTCATATGAAAGTTTATTGTTTTTAGCATAATGCTCGTCGTACTTTGGCTTTGAAAGCTCAAAACCAGTAAAAGACAGCTCGAACTTCTTCTTGGCATAATCCTCAATTGGTGAGAATTCTTTCAACACTTCTGATATACCATTATCTAAAAATGTATCGAAAGAAATCGTCTGTGACTCAACCAAATTTGGCATAGCTGTCAATGGCTCTTTGAATCTACTGAAATACTTTTTGGTTATATGCATGTTTTTTATTAATAAAACTTTTGCTAATAAAATTACTAAAATCTACACTACACTTTAAACAATAAACTCCATAAAATGATTCACTCTACACAACGAAAAATAACGCCTGTAAAGGGCGTTCCTTATACTAAAAAAGTATTTTAGGTAGAAGTTGCAAGATGAGGATCAATTTATAGCCTTGTAATCCTTCATATTTTAGTCGCAACACAATCGATGAAGTTGGTTATGAGCTTATCAGAATACGAGAAATAGTCAAGGGTTTGTAGCTTTTTACTTAGAAATATAGTTTTTGTTAATATTAATCGAAATATAACCAAGTCCAATAAACAAGAAGCCAAGAAATACTAGAGAGACCGGCCATCCAACTGAATTTGCAAAATATTCACTAGTAATATACGAAAGAAAAGTAATCAAAAAGATTGTAGACATTATCAAAATGATTCTATTTTTTAGACTAACCGAAAGGAAAAAACAAGCAATAAGAATAACAAAATATATCAACTGATATATACCAGAATCAAATATTAAAGAAAATGCAGAACCGAGTAAACCAGTTATACCGACAAAATATATAACTCCAATGAGAAAACTATTCCACTTACCTTCAAAGAAACGTCCGAGCTGTAAATAACTCATACCAATTACAACTGTAAGGTATTGATAAATATCGCCAGAATTAAACCACATATCATATGGATTGCTTATAATTGCATTGACTAATAGGTAAACAAAGGCTGTGCCATTCGCTATTGCAAAAAAAGCTAGTATGGAATTTTTGTTTATCCAATTTAGTAATAGATAAAATGCAAATAATGAACCAAATGTACCTGCAACAATCCATGAATGATACCCTCCCGTACTAAGCTCATACAAAGTAACCAAAGCTCCACTTGGCACCAAAATTCCACCAATAAAATAAAATACTGTGCCGATTTTGTCTTCTGGCTTATTCTTGATCAACATAGCACCTATTCCAGTCATCAAGAAACCTAAACCAAATGTAACCAGTATTCTTCCGAAAGATTGAATGTCGTTCCAAATTTGAGATACAAAAGTAATCAAACCAATAATTACTATTACAGCGCCCAGTGCATAAAAGATCTTTGTTAAAGAAAAAATGCTCGGTTTATTTTGGGGAATAGTCGTTTCGGTCTTTAAACTATTTATTATTTCATCTCTAGTTATTTCTCCTGTACTAATTTTATTCTTAATCTCATTTAGTAATTGTTCTTTATTCATAAAATTAATTATTTTTAATTATCCAACCCAAAAATTCAAAGTTGCTGGCATAATAATAGCTATTCAAGTTATTGACCAAATTTATCTTACTTTTAAAATTCCCTTTTGTTAGATAAAATCCATATGACGATGAACCTCCGAAAATAGAAAATATGCCATTATTTGTATTATCATAGTGACTAGAAACGGTAATACCATCAGGTGAGGTTAGAAGATTACTCAGGACAAGCGATTGTGCTTCATCTATAGATATTTCCTTGCTTTCATTATTTTTTGTATCATGTAAAAATATTCTATCTGAATACTTTTCTTTATAATCTGGCACACCATTTTTATCCAGATCAACATCTTTATCAATAGGTTTTATTATAAGCTTTCCATCATTTACAACATAACGGTCCTGTAAATATTTATTACAAGGGAATTGGTAGTAATTTGCACCATCTGTACAAGAAGCATATATAAAATTGTAATTTGTGGAAATAAATAGTGATGGTAAATATGTTGCCATAGCAACGCAAATAATCAATATCAATGGTAATACAAAAGCTGATAAAACCAAAAAGTTTTTCTTAATAAAATTCATAATATAAATTATAGCACTAATATGGTCAATGTAATCTATTTATTAACAACTCTAACTCCGTCCCTATCAATTTCAAAGGTAATCTCTTTATAATTTAGATTTACAATATTATCACCCTCTTTTTTTACTTCTACACACAAACCCATACCTGTCATGGTCTCCCTTGAAAAAAATTGATCAAATGCAAAATTACCTAATGAATAAAAAATCTTCTTTCCCTTATATTCTTCAATATCACCTATTACATGCGAATGCGTACCTACTACAGCATCTGCACCACTATCAATAAATTCCTTTGCCCATTTTTTTTGCTTCTCTGTCGGTGTCTTATCATATTCAATTCCCCAGTGAGGAGTTACTATTAAAATATCAACTTCTGGTCTGAGTTTTTCTATTTCAACGAATACTTTATCAAAATTCATATAGCTGAATTCATGAAAACCAATTATTCCAACTCGTATTCCATTTTTAACCTTTACTATACTTATTTCATCTTTATTATTTGGATCACCATAGTAAAGCATACTAGTACTATCAATATATCTTCTCGTTGACTCTAAACCTTCTATACCAAAATTAGAAGTATGATTATTTGCAAGTCCAAGAATATCAAAACCTAGGTCAGTAAGTGAATTTACCAAACTTGGATCAAAAGTAAACTGAAGTGCTTTATTTTTTAAATTTTTTGTTATTGAAGGATTTTTTGTAAATGGACCTTCAAGATTTGCAATAGAAATATCAGCATCATTTATTAAATTTCTTACTCCCGCAAAATATGATTCAAATCCTTTTTTATCTATAATATTTGAAACCTCTCTGTCCAACATCATATCTCCAACGAAAAGAATACTCATTGAATTAATATTAGTATCTGTATAATTCTTTGTATTTGTTAATGAAAATTGATGAGATATTGAATTGCCAATAATAAATAAAAAGATAAAAAATGTAATGGAAAAACCAAATATCAATAATATTTTTTTACTTTTTATTTTTTCTCCATTCATCTATTAATTTGTGATTTCCAGAAAGAAGAACTTTCGGCACTCTGTATTTCTTTCCTTTATATTCTAACACTTCTGGCCGAGTATATACATCTGGTGATGCGATACGACTTTCCTCAAGTGAACAATGGTCACCCAAGACACCTTCTATTTGACGTGATATCGAATCTATCAAAATCATTGCGGGAAGCTCCCCACCAGTTAATACAAATGGCCCAACTGATATTTCATCCATTTTAAATGCGGACTTAACCCGAGCATCTATGCCCTCGTATCGTCCGCAAATAAACACGATATCTGTATACTTTATCGCAACATCTTTCGCATAAGTAGTGTCAAACTGTTTTCCAGATGGTGTAAACCAAATAACTTTTACTTTTTTCTGAGGAGTTTTCTTGCCTAGCTTTTTGCTGGACAGGCCCACAGCTTTTGCAATAGCCTTTATCACAGGCAAAGCTTCTATAACCATGCCAGGTCCTCCGCCATAAGGTTTGTCATCCACTCTTCTATCAGCATAACTTTGTTCCCCACCTTTTTTAGAAGAAACTGTGAAATCGCGAGGATTGTAGAACTTCACCTTTATTTTTTTATCCTCTTGGGCACGTTTAAGAATAGACTCGGATAGATATGAGTCGAAGGACTGTGGAAATAGTGAAATGATGTGATATGTCATGTGTTTTTATAAACAAAAAAGCGTGGTATTACATTACCACACTTTTTTATAGCTGTACACAAAATTGGACTCGTCGACTTGCGCTCGGAGGCTCCTCTTTTTTTCGTAAACTCAAAAAAGTAGGACCTCCTCACCGTGCCGAGTCTCAATTTTGTTAAATCTTCAAATCTGCCATTGCTTCATCTACTGTCTTTGAAGCCTTCTCAACCATTGGTACTGACTTTAGTCCTCCTTCTGGCTCATTGATCTTCAAATTCACTCTTGAGTTATTCTTCATTCCAACAACTCTTAGAAGAGTTCTGATGGCCTTTGCAGTGTTTCCTGCTCGACCGATAACCTTACCCATATCTGCTGCGTTTACCTCTAATGTCATAAGCACACCCATCTCATCTACTGTTCTCGCTATCTTAACGTCATTTGGATTCTCTACCAATGACTTAACTACAAATTCCAAAAACTGCTGGTCCGTATTATTCATATATATTTTCTTATTATCTTATAATCAAACAAATACAGTACATATTGTACCTTGCTAATGACAAGAGTCAAAATTAGTTTTACACAGTTTGGCATAAAGTAAAATGGACTCGCCTGCTTGCGCTCGGAAGCACTTTATTTTTTTACGCTTTCGCTAGAAAAAATAAAGTCTCCCTCACCGCGTCGAGTCTCATTTTACTAAGCAGCAACTGGAGCATCCGCCTTCTTTTCCTCAGCCTTAGCCTCTTCCTTCTTTACAGGAGTTCTCTTTGGCAATGCATTAACCTTCTTTCCTTCAATCACCTTCTTGTTTACAAGAAAATTGTGAACTGTATTTGAAAGTTTAGCACCCTTTGAAATGTGTTCCTTTATTTTAACAATATTAAAGTTTTCTATCTTGTTATCTAAACGTGGATCAAAAGAACCAAGTACTTCTAAATATCTACCACTCTTTGGTCCATTCTTTGAATCAGTCAAAACAAGACGAAATACGGGTTCGTGCTTTCTTCCTACGCGTTGTAATCGAATCATTAACATAGGGGCTATACTACCAGACCCATTAAAAAAAGGCAATACTCTGGTTGGTTCCTAGTATTTCATGGACTTTAGCCCCATTTTCTGTTATAGTGTATTTTCACAAATGACTCATAAAAAACAAAAAACAGGGGCCAATACACTGATTGGAACGATAATGACCAATCGCAAAGGTATGGGCTTTGTTAAAGACCCAAAGAACGATGAAAAGGACATCATGATAGACGTCGGGTTTTTAAATACGGCATTAAATGGCGATACGGTGGAAATTAAGATTGGAAAAAAGAATTCTTATGGACAACTTTCTGCAGAGGTCTTACGTGTTATAGAAAGGGCACGAAATTCATTTGTATGCACAATAGACAGCCGAGAAGGCATTCTAACAGCTTATCCAGATGATAAAAAAGCATATGCTTCTATTGTACTTTCATCAACTGATAAGGATCGGGTTACTATCGGCGATAAAGTTTTCGTAAAAATGAATGAATGGAAAGATGCGAAACAAAATCCTACAGGAAATATAATAAAAGTAATTGGAAAGAAAGGTAATAATAATGTAGAAATGGAAAGTATAGTACTCGAAAGAGGATTTGAAATCGGCTTCCCTTCTGCTGTTGAAAATGAGGCATCAGAAATAGAAAAAAACAAAATTAATGATATTAATTCTGAAATTCCAAAACGCAAGGACTTCCGTGGAACTTTGACTTTCACCATTGACCCCTTTGATGCAAAAGACTTTGATGATGCAATATCGTACAAAAATCTTGGTTCCGGCAAGTATGAAATCGGCGTACATATCGCCGATGTAAGTCATTATGTCATAGAGGGTTCAGCTCTGGACAAGGAGGCATTGAAGCGTGGTTGTTCTATATATTTAGTCGACCGAACTATACCCATGCTTCCAGAAGTCCTATCAAATGACGTATGTAGTCTTAATCCACATGAAGACAAGCTCACCTTCTCTGCTTGGTTTGTAATGAATGATAGAGGAGAGGTTTTAGAACGAGGCTTTGGGAAAACTATTATAAATTCTGATCACAGATTTACTTACGAAAATGCTCAGGAAGTTTTGAATGCCAAATCAGGACAGTATTTTACTGAGCTAAATAAGCTAAATGAAATAGCAAAGATTCTGCAAAAAGAAAAGTTCAAAAAAGGTGCAATAGAATTTGAACAAGAAGAAATCAAATTCAAATTAGATGAAAATGGAAAGCCAATAGGAGTATATAAAAAAGCTCGACTAGATACACACAAACTAGTTGAGGAATACATGCTACTAGCAAATCGTGAAGTTGCTAAACATATTTTTGACTCAATAAAAAAGAAAGGTAAAAAGGATACGGGTTCAATATACCGAATACACGACATTCCAGATCAAGAAAGAATGCTTGATTTATCAACCTTCGTAAAGGCCCTAGGATACAAATTGAATACGAAAGAAGGTAAAGTTACTGCTCACGATATAAAGTCGCTATTAAAGCAAATTGAGGGCACTACACATGAAGCCTTGATCAGTACTGCGGTTATAAGGTCAATGCAAAAAGCGGTTTACTCTACGAAGAACATAGGTCACTTCGGCCTAGCTTTTGAATATTACACACACTTCACTTCCCCTATTCGTCGTTATCCAGATCTGTTGATACAAAGAATTCTTCAGAGACATCTTCACAATGAACCTTTTGGTGATACAGAAATAAATTCATTTCAAAACATTGCAGAGAAATCTACAGCTAGAGAAATAGACGCAGCTGGAGCAGAAAGAGAATCAAAGAAACTCAAGCAAGTTGAGTACATGTCAGACAAAGTCGGACAAGTCTTTGAAGGTACTATTTCCGGAGTTACAGAGTGGGGTATGTATGTAGAGGAAAATGAAACTAAGTCCGAAGGAATGATCAAGATCCGAGATATCGGTGATGACTATTTTGAATTTGATAAAAAGACTTACTCGATCTTTGGTCAAAAGACAAAGAAAAGATTTACTCTAGGAGATCCTATAAAGTTTAAGGTTGCAGGTGCTGATTTGGATAAAAAAACACTGGATTTCTTACCAGCTTAGTTTCTACTTCTTTCAAATATAACTTTTCCAAATTCATCTATATGCTTTTTTAGTTCAAGATTTGAAATAACATTATAATCAAGTACGTCTACTTTGTATGCAAATGGTGACGCATTATTTAAAAAGTTCAAAAGACTACCCGCAGTAGTATCTTTCAAATTTCCTTTTATAGAAATATCAATATCAGATGTACTTTTATAATTACCCATAGCTCTTGAGCCAAATATAGAAGCAGAATCAATATCGGCATAATTACCAATTGCTTGAGTTATAAAATCCAAATTTTCTTGACTTATCCCAAAATTCATAAAGATTTTTTTAAAGAAATATAAAGATCATCAAAGATAGGTGCAAATGATATTCTAATCAATTCTTCTGTCTTCTTTGTCATTACATTATCATATAAGTGTGACATTTCATTGCGTCTTTTTAAAGCCTCTAGCCAAACTTCACCATTAATTATCATCTTAGCTTGAAAAGCTTCTTGAATGACTTCTCTAGGCAAATTGACTTCCACACCACCAGCTTCTAACTTATCTTTCATTGTTTTCCATGCAAGTTCAAAGGTAAATTCAAATGATTGAATAAGGCCAGCTCTAAGAAGCTCGTTATTCACTGTGTCTGATTCAAGTGCTTTTTTAAAAAATAAATAAGCATTCTCAAAGTTAGCAAATCTTTGTTTCCATCTATTTTCATTTTTCATATTCTAAGTATATATTAATGTTTGAAATAATCAATAAAATCTATCTATTTCGCTACCTGCACTGCCTCTTCAAACTGTATAGAAAGTAATTTTGATGCTCCATCTCCACCCATTGTCACTCCATAAAGTACGCCAGCTCGAGACATTGTCTCACGATTGTGAGTAATAAGGATAAGCTGAGAATAAGTAGAAAGATTCGCTATCATATCGCCATATTTTCTTGAATTTGCCTCATCTAGAGCCGCGTCTGTCTCATCTAAAATAATAAATGGAGGTGGGTTAACTTGAGATATAGCAAAAAGTAGGGCAATGGAAGTCAGAGCTCTTTCCCCACCAGAAAGCATCATAAGTCCTTTTACTTTTTTTCTTGGTAAACTTACATTTATTTCAATACCCTCTTCACCCTCTTCTTCAGTGGCATCAGCTATATCAGCAATATCTGCGTCATCAGACAAAACTGAAGACAAATCCGTATCAGCCTTCTTTTTTCGTTTCTTTTCTCTAATCACATTCAACCCCGCATTTCCACCACCAAACATAAGTGAAAAATACTGCTGAAACTGAGCATTTATTTTCAAAATTCCCTCTTTGAATTCAATATCTATACGTGCATCGAGATCAGCTATCATATTATTGAGATTAGTTCTTGAGCTTTCCAGATCCACAAGTTCTCTTTCTAAAAATGCATCTCTATCCTCAACTTCTTTATATTCCTTCAGAATATCTATGTTATTTCCCGCTCCAGAATCCTCTATTCGAATTTTTATCTTTTCAATCAACTTAATACGATCATGTTGCTTTATTCTGTCCTCTTCTATAAGAATTAAATCAGCATAGTCAACAGCTTCTCTACCCACTATCACATATGCTTCCTGCATCTCTCTTTTGAATGAATCTTCTTCTATAACTAATCTACTCTCAATATTTTTAATACCGTTCAATACACCTCGTACTTCATTTTGTCTTGCAATTATCCTGAACACATTCTTTTCTGCATCACGATTTGAGTCCTTTTCTCTTTCAATTCTTTGGCGCAGTTCATTGTATTCGAGCGTTCTAGACCTCTCTGATTCATCTAGAGTCTTCAAAGTCTTTTCAGATTCATTCTTCTTGTTTTTTAACTCAGCAAGTTCTCTTTCAACTTCTGCTATCAGTGCCGAATCTTCCTTGTTTTTGTGTGAAGAAATAAAGCCAAATAACATTTGCTTTATTTCAGCCAAACTTTCTAACAAACTCACCCTGTTTACAACTTCCTCAACATCCTTCAAATATATCGTCTTGAACTCATCTTTTGTTTGCTTTTCCTTTTCTTTAACGATTGTTCTTTGCCCAGCATAAATCTCTCCGTCAATTTTTCCAGCCTCACGCATAACTGCATCTTTTTCCATGCGTATCTTATGCAATACACTCTCGAGATTTATAAGCTCATCACTCTTGGCATCGCGATTTTTTGAACCCTCCAGTATTTTTCTTGCATCCGCTATCTCTATATCTAATCGAGCCAACTCTTCTACCAAGGGTACTTTTTCTACTTCTATTTTTGCCCTTTCAAGTTTTAGATATGTTTCTTCTCTTTTTAAATATTCCTTATACAGCTTCCTAAGTTCTTCTCTTAATTCTTGTACTTTTTCAACCTTTTCTACCTGCTTTTTCAAAAACTTTAAATGTGGAGCGATCTCTCGTCTAAGTGACTCCACAGACTTCATATTTTCCTCGGTCTTCTCTAACTTTCTTTGACTTTCAAGTTTTTTGTATTGATATATCTTCAAACCTAGGGCGTCCTCTATCATTTCTCTTCTTTCACGAATATTAGCATTGAGAATTCTGTCAGCCTCTCCTTGAGAAATGATATGGTGTCCAGAGGCTCCGATATGTGCATGTGCCAGTAATTCTACGATGTCCTTTAAACGCACTGGGGAGCCGTTTATAAAATATTCATTTGAATTGTCACGATGAACAACACGCTCCAGTGTAACTTCATCAAAATCAACATTGAGCATTCTTTTTCTATTATCGAAAATCACCTTCACTCCTGCTCTATTTACCCTAGCACCTTCTCCGCCACCATTAAAAATGAGATCCTCGCCTCGCTTTCCGCGCATAGACTTTATACTTTGTTCACCAAGTACAAAACGAAATGCCTCTGCAACATTTGATTTACCCGAGCCATTTGGACCAACTATAGATGAGATGGGTGAAGTAAAATTTAAAGTCGCTTTTTTAGCGAATGATTTAAAACCTGAAATCTCGAGTGATTTGAGATACATAGGTATATTTTAGCATATTTTGGCTCTGTGGATATAACTTTGCATATATACTATATGTATGGTATATATAATACATGGATTGGGGTGTCCCCGATCGGCACGAGGTCCCGTAAGGGACTTTTTGCATTTATGGAAAAACCTTTAAACCATAACCCTTGAATGATCCTAGATTATTTCTTCTGAATTTCCTCTCAACTATGTCATATAGAGGGTAAGGTTCATTTGGATTTATTATATGTCTTGCTACTGGATGTGCACATAGATCTGCTACCTGTAAACCACAATCATTTTCTATTTTTCTTCTAAATTCCATTTTCTCAAATCTTTTTTTAAATCTTTCTGGTGTAATATGCTGGCTTCCTTTATCTAATAAACGATTATGTCTTTTTTGTATGATTTCATCTTCTACCCTACCTCTTGCCTCTAACATAAGATGTATCACGTCATCTTTACCATTATCTATTTCCATAACTGCTCGTTCAAGTAAGAAAGACAATGAAATCTCATATGGATCATCAGCAATCTTTCCATACTTTTCAATAAATTCTTGTTTCTTAATACCAACAGCAATTACAGTAAATTTAGCATTATCAAGAATAGAATTTAATTGTCTATGAAATCTCGCCTTTATATCTAGATCAAAAAGCTTAGTAAAGATTCCTTCACATTTTCTAATCTCTCGGCTATGTAAAATAGCATGTTCACTATTGAAAAACTCCTTCTTCATTTTTACAAGCTCAGAACACACTCTCACATATTCAGAACCCTCAAATATACATCCAAGTAAAGTAAAAACAGGAAAATTAAGGTTAATTGAGCTTAAACTTGGGTCTCCAGATTCATCTATAAAAAGGTGGTATTGCATATTGTGCACATTCTAGCACACTCTAAATAGGTTTTTATAACTATCGCAGCAACCTCAATACAAGCCAAAAAGGATAGGTAGCTAATAACATTTAGCACTTGTAGAATTTATGAATCAAACAAAAGTCATTTATTTCTGTATTTCCAGAATAATAGATGCAAAAAGAAAAAGCCCAGACCTCCTTGTGGTGTATGAACCACGGTCTTAAGACCTTTTCATTACTATATATTATCACAATCAATAACCCAGTCAACTACTTACCACCCCTTCACCTCCAGCGCTTTTTCCGCAGCCTTTTGTTCTGCTTCTTGTTTTGAAAGTCCTGAACCAAGCGCGACCTGAACATCTCCAATGAAAACTCCCAATGTAAACAATTTATTATGATCTGGGCCAGTTTCTTTCATTGTCTTATAGGAAGGAGTGAGCCCTGTTAACTCTTGAGCCTTTTCCTGGAAACGACTCTTGGCATCTAACCAAGATTTATTTTTTATAATCTCATCAATATCAATAATTTCAAGTAATTGTTCAGAAATAAAATTCGCAGCACCGTCATATCCTTTATCAATATAAACTGCTCCTATTATCGCTTCTATAGTATCAGCATGAATGATTGACCTTGCACGACCAGTATCTTTTGATTCTCCCCTGGAAAGCAAAATGTATTCACCAACACCTATGTGAAGCGCAACTTTAGAGAGGCTATGAGTATTCACTAAAGCAGAACGATATGAGGTCATATCACCTTCATTTCTATCTGGAAACTTTCTAAATAGGAAACTTGTTATAACCAATTCCAAAACAGCATCGCCAAGAAATTCTAGACGTTCATTGTGTTCTAATCCAGCCCCTTTGTTTTCATTTAAATATGAACGATGTGTACATGCCTTCTTTAGCAGGCTAATATCATTAAATTTAATATTCATTTTTTCTGCGAATTTTAAATAGTCGGGCATAGATTTTCTTTTTCTTACTTATTTAATAGGGTAATCGCCTTTGTAACAATTGGCAATATATCATTATAAAAATTCAATTCAAGTATATCGTCTATTTTAAACCACTTTCCATCATCAAGACCTGGTTTCTCTGCTAACTTAATATTTTCAAAATCTGATTCGGCTAGGAAATAGTGTACTTGTTTTCTTATTTTACCCAATTCTGGATCACTTGCTATGTATTCATTATTTCCAAGATCCTCAACTATCTTAATATTCAAGCCCATTTCTTCTTTAACTTTATTTATTGTACCCTCTCTAACATCTCCTTCTGGAATTTTGCCTTTTGACAAAGTCCAATGTCCAAATATATCGTGTACAAAGGCTAAATATATTTCTCCCTCATGTCGAGAATACACAACTGCCCCACCAAGATTTTGTACTGGCATTTGTTCGTAAGGAACACTTGCAATCTTTTTCTTTTTTGTAGAAACAGAGTCCTTACCAGGCTCACCTAATTCCTTATAAACAGAACCGAGCACTCCATTTACAAATTTTCCACTATTCTCACCACCAAAACTTTTTGCAAGTTCTATTGATTCATTTATAGCAACCTTGGCTGGAACCTCATCTCTATTTGAAAAAAGTAATTCATATAGACCAATTCTTAGAATATTCCTATCAATGATTGAAATCTTTTCTATAGGCCAATCAGGTGCAGCTTTTCCGATAATCATATCTAAATCATTTCTCTTTGCCAAAATGTTTTTTACTAGTTCTTCGATAAAAGAAAAATCACTCATACCAGGAGCAAACTCCTTAGAAATACGAATGATTGTTTCTTTCATCTCTTCATTATGACAACCTCGAAAGTCCCACTCAAAGAGTGATTGGAGTGCTACTGATCTTGATAGGTGTCTGTTTGCCATATTTTATAAAGAACGAACTCTAATGCTTAAATTACTTTTTTACTTCTTTCTTTTGTTTCTTTTCTGTCTTTTTTGCGACTATTGCTGTCATATCTATCACCTTTTTTCCTCTGTATGTTCCACATTTATCGCACATTGTGTGGCGTACATGCTGTGATCCGCAGTTTGTGCACTTAGAAAGTCGCACATCATCTAAAGCGTGATGTGAACGTCTGTTTCCTGTATGCGACCTATTTGCCCTCATTCGGTTTACCATAGTTTTATTATATTAGCTTATATTGGGGTTTTTTGCAAATTCAAAAATACTTTTACAGAAACTTCTCCTATGCAGGCTAATCAAGCCAAACTTCTTTACCGCCTCATAATGCTTCCTTGTCCCATACCCCTTATTTACATCAAAACTATACTCTGGATACTTCTTTGCTAAAACCCTCATTTTTCTATCTCGGGTCACTTTTGCACATATTGAGGCGAGAGCAATGACTTGCTCTTTTACATCGCCCTTTATAATTGTTTTTTGATTTTCATATTCAATGGGAGCTTTCAGACCTCCGTCGAGCAGTACTCGAGCTTCATCAGGTTTTATTTTAAGTTTGGCAATTGACATAGCAAGCGCTTTTTTTATTGCGAATGAAATCCCCTTTTTGTCTATAACTTTCTCGCTTTGAAAGATCACCACAAAATCAATCAGTCCATCTTTCCTTGCTTTTTCTATCTTTTCAAACCAAATTTCCCTTTTTTCTTCGGTTAATTGTTTTGATTCCTTGACCCCTCGAAAATACTTTTTTGCCTCCGGTTCTAAGTACACGAAAGCCCCCACAGCCACTGGTCCAGCTATGGGCCCACGACCAACTTCGTCGATGCCTATAAGGTATTTAATATTTATATTTTTTAAATCTTTTTTCATTTAAGTTTTATCATTCCCCTCCATATTCTTTGTAATTTTTAAAGTAAGTTTACCTTTCAATTTGCCCTTATATTTATTCGAAGTAATCAATGCCAATGTTTCCTGCAAACCCTCTATTACTTCTGGATTCTTCTTTAATTTATACTCTTGTAAAACATAACCATTTTTTAAATATTCTCTCAATACTCCAGTCGCCCAAATACGAAATTGAGTCGCTTTCTTTGAATTTACACGATAACCGACTGCGATAATAGCGTCGAGATTATAGAACTTAGTTTCATATGACTTCCCATCAGCTCCAGTATTCCGGAATTTCCGGATAACTGAATTAATGTCTAATTCCTCAGTTTTGAAAATATTCTGCAGATGCTCACTAATAGTTCTTACATTAATTTCAAACAATTCAGCAATTTGTGCTTGTGTAGCCCAAATTGTGTCTTCCTTAATGTCTGCCCTTAGCTCAATGACCCCGCCCTTTCCTTGATAAATGATTATATTATTCTTTTTATCCATATTTATATATCAGATTAATTATTAATAAAAATAGAATTATTGGTTCAATGATATCAACTGAAAAGACATTGTCTATAGTCAAAATCGCAAAAACTTTATCATTTCTTAAGAACCTGGGGATAATTAGATTGATTTTTAAAACAAATTTAAATTTTAAAATAAAAAAGGCCATGAACATTACTCCACAGCCTGATCCGATGACCATTCGATTATTTACAAACAGCGAGTAGCCATCCTGTCCACATAAGCTTGAAAAAGAGCCGGCTCAAAATATTGCCCCCCGATCAATCCTGGCGCCCAAGTGATTGCATGAGGAGTTTTCTTCCGAATTTCTTCATACTCATTTCGGGTGAGGATTTTTTCAGGTTTTGACCTTTCTTGTCCATACTGTTCGTCAGCGTTGGGGTAAGCAACCCCTTTTTGCATATTGACATAGCAAATCATTGAACCCATCTTTGAGTCACGTGGTTCGAGAGTTTTCCATACTTCGATCAGAAGACTCCGGTCCAGACATGCGATAACTCTCTTCTCGGCATCAATTACCGCCGGATAAAATGCCATGAGTCCGTGAGTAAGTTGTAGAAAGAAAACTTTATCCAGCCGATAACCTTGCTCTTTTGGGTCCTTCTTGAACAACTCGAACAGGTTGGAGGGGATACCTTCTCCGTTAAAACGCTGTTCTAAACTTTTTCTGGATTGTTCAACTGCAACCTCCTCCTGTTTTCTTTTGTCGGTCTGTTCCTTGTAGACCGCTCCCGTCACATGTCTGTCACCATCCAAAGAATGTTGACATGTTTCGCACAGAGGAGCTCCACAGATCAACGAGCTCCCATGATCACAGTCTTGAGTTGCTTTCGCCCCACAACTGCAACATTTCAGATTTTCATGCTTGCTGCACCATCCGTTTGTGCTTGGTTTGTCACACTTGCCTACCCATGAGACTTCGAGTAGACATGGTTTAGACTTCGGCATTTCAATGTCAGCCATATTGTGCTCCTTTCAACGAACAATTTGCTTATGCTCTGTTGAGCAGATTTTAGTGAAGCGATACACCACTAATTAATATTACTAATAGTAGCTAATCATTAAAACATAAAACTGTCAATGTGTCGTAATGGTTCAGTAGCTTGGAATCACCTAATGAGTGGATATCATATTGATTATTGGTATAATACCCTCATGAACCCCCCCGAGAAAAAACCCAAATTCATCCACCTCCACACCCACAGTCACTATTCCTTGCTGAACGCCCTACCAAAGATAGATGATCTAGTAGATGAGGTTATAAAGCTCGGTATGCCTGCAGTGGCCCTTACTGACGCTGGGAACCTTTATGGGGCTATAGAGTTCTATCAGAGGTGCAAGAAGAAAGGAATAAAAGCAATAATCGGCGTCGATTTCTATGTAGCCGTTCGCACAAGGAAAGACATGCAGGCCGGCATTGATAATCGCCGAACCAGACTTGTTCTCCTTGCGAAAAATCATGATGGTTTTAAAAACTTAATTAAGCTAGTTACGGATTCAAACCTTGAAGGATTTTACTACAAGCCACGTATTGATAAGGAACTTATAGAAAAATACTATCAAAATTTGGTATGCATTGCCCCATCTTTTTCAAGTGATATTTCGATGGCTGTAAAAAACAAGAATATTGATAAAGCAAAGGAAGCGATAGAATTCTACAAAAAAGTCTATGGAGATGAAAACTTTTTTATAGAGATTACACGACATCCAGAAATTCAGGGTCATGAGGGCTTGATGCAGCAACTAATAAAATTGGCGAGGGAGACAAATACAAAAATCGTTGCAGGTCACGATGTATATTATCTTCATCCTGAAGATAAAGAAGCTCGTGACACGCTTATGCTTGTGAATACTTCGGGAGATTTGTCAGATAGGAATTCTGCTGGCGGTGGTATGAATGATAGCGAAGAAGAGGAGGATTTCTCATTTATATCTTCAGAAAAAGCTGAGGAACTTTTCCGCGATATCCCAGAAGCATTGGAAAATACATTAAAAATTGCAGACATGTGCAATTTAGAAATTATTCTAGGCAAATGGTATTTCCCCAACTTTATTGTAGAAAGCGGTTTGTCGCACGATGATGAACTTAAAAGATTAGCTTATGAAGGTATTCCTAAAAGAGGTCTAGAAAAAACAGAGGAGCTCACAAAAAGATTAGAGTATGAATTAAAAGTTATAAAGGATAAGGGTTATGCACAATATTTTCTTGTCGTGTACGATCTATTAAAATATGCCCATGAAAATGGAATACTCACAAACATTCGAGGATCGGTTGCTGGCTCTCTCACGACATACCTAACAAAAATTACAAATGTAGATCCTCTCGCCTACAAACTTCCCTTCGAAAGATTTCTAAATCCAGAACGTCCATCTGCACCAGATATTGATATGGACTTTGCTGATAATCGTCGAGATGAAGTTATAGAATATACTCGTAAAAAATATGGGTATGATAAAGTCGCTCAGATAGGTACATTCGGAACAATGATGGCACGAGGAGCTGTGCGCGACATAGCTCGTGCAATGGGATACCCATACGACATAGCAGATAGAATATCTAAGCTGATCCCAATGGGCGCACAAGGTTTCCCAATGACCATCGATCGAGCGCTTGCAGAAGTAGCAGAACTAAAAGAAGCATACGACAAAGAACCAGACACCAAGAAGATTATAGATATGGCAAAAAAGATTGAAGGATGTGCACGACACATCTCTGTTCATGCTGCTGGAGTTGTGATATCACCTGATGCATTAACCGAGCATGTCCCTTTACAGTACGATACAAAGAGCAAAGAGGGTGAAGAAAGAAAAATAATTACCCAATACGATATGCATGCTGTCGGCGAAGACGGTGTTGGGCTTCTGAAGTTTGACTTTCTTGGTATAAAAAATCTTTCAATACTTGCGGATGCGGTGGAGCGTGTGAAGAAAATTGAAAACAAAGATATTGATATTGAAAATATCCCCCTTGATGATAAAAAGACATTTGAAATGCTTGCTCGAGGAGAAACAACAGGTCTTTTCCAGCTAAATGGTACAGGCATGACCAAGTTCCTTGTTGAACTTAAACCCTCAAGAATCCACGATATAAATGCCATGGTAGCCCTATATCGTCCAGGCCCTCTAGAATCCATTCCTCAATATATAGAAAGAAAGCACGATGAGACTAAAATTGAATATCTCGATCCACGCATGAAAGATATCCTAGATATGTCATATGGAGTTATAACCTATCAGGATGACGTCATGATGATAGCTATCAAGCTTGGTGGTTACTCTTGGCTCGAAGCAGACAAACTAAGAAAGGCTATGGGCAAGAAGATTCCAAAGGATATGGAAGAGCAAAAAGAAAAGCTTCTTTCTGGTCTAGTAAAGAACGGAATGGCAAAGAAAAAGGCAAATGAATTATGGAAATTAATTGAGCCTTTTGCTGCGTATGGATTTAACAAAAGTCATGCAGCTAGCTATGGCCGTGTTGCCTATCAAACCTCATACATGAAAGCCAATTTCCCTGCTATTTATATGTCCGCGGTTCTAACAGCTGATGCGGGTGATATTGAAAAAATTGCAGAAATAATCGGTGAGTGTAAAAGAATGCAAATTCCTATTTTGCCTCCAGATATTAATGAGAGTTTTAGTCAGTTTACTGTAGTAAAATCTGGAGCCAGAGAAGAAGTATCTTTGAGAGTCCGAGGACTGTCTGAGCGTAGCGATGGCGTAGCGAGTTCCGCAGGACTCGATGAAGATACTTCTTCTCCAGCTCCTGACACAATTCGTTTCGGACTTGTAACAATCAAAAACTTTGGTCAGGGTATAGCAACAGCCATAATTTCAGAGAGAAAAAAGAATGGAAAGTTCACTTCCCTAATAAATTTCCTTGACAGAGTAAAAGATAAAAATCTAAACAAAAAATCATTGGAGGCACTTATAAAAGTTGGTGCATTGGATAACTTCGGCATAGACCGTGGAGTGCTTATTGGCAACATTGAAACAATACTTTTGTATAATAAAGAAAAAAATCAAAACACTGATAATCAAGACTCCTTGTTTGGTTTGATGACAGACACATCTTCAATACCAACACTCAAACTCGCAGAAGTTCAAAACGCTGAAATACGAGAAAAATTAGCATGGGAAAAAGAATTGCTAGGCTTGTACATTTCTGGACATCCGTTAGATCAATATAAAGAAATAATTGCGAAGAGAGATTTGGATATAAAAAAAGCAAAAGAAACCCTGACGGATGGAACTGAGTTCACTATCGCCTGCATAGTCGAAGAAGTGAAACCAATAATGACAAAGAAGGGAGATGCCATGGCTTTTGTAAAAATTGCAGATTTTTCTGGAGAAATGGAAACCGTGGTATTCCCTCGTGTACTTGTAGAATTCAAATCAGCCTTCACTCCAGATAAATGTTTGGCGGTAAAAGGAAAAATGTCAGAAAGAAACGGTCAAAAAAGTATGATAATAGATAAGGTTAAAGTTTTGGAATAAATATAGTATGATATATATATGAACAAACAAACAACCGAACAATTATCAAATATCCGTCACACACTTGCCCATTTACTAGCATCTGCAGTTCTAGAGCTATACCCAGACACAAAAAACACAATAGGTCCGGCTGTAGACGATGGTTTCTATTACGACTTTGAATTCCCAGCGGATGTGAAAATCTCCGACAAGGACTTGCCTGCTCTAGAGAAAAAAATGAAGGGTCATTTAAAGTCTTGGACAAAGTTTACTCACAAGGAGGTTACGGAGGCCGAAGCTAAGGAGCATTTTAAGAATAATCCATATAAGCTTGAACTGATAGATGAAATCATAAAAAAAGGTGAGAAAATCACATTATATACATGTGGAAACTTTACTGATCTATGTAGAGGAGGTCATGCAGAAAATCCAGCAAATGAAATTCCGAACGATTCATTCAAACTCTCTCGAGTAGCCGGAGCATACTGGAGAGGAAGTGAGGACAATAAAATGTTAACGAGAGTTTATGGACTTGCCTTTGAAACAAAGTTGGAGTTGGATGATTATGAGACGATGAGGATTGAATCTGAAAAAAGAGATCATAGGAAATTAGGCAAAGAAATGGGCATCTATACTTTCGATGAAGATGTAGGGCCTGGCTTGCCTCTTTGGTTACCAAATGGAACTGCAATGATTGAAGAATTGGAAAAACTTGCAAAAGAAACTGAATTTAAGATGAATTATCACCGAGTCAGAACTCCACATTTAGCAAAAGAATCTATGTACACCATGAGTGGACATCTCCCCTACTACAAAGAAAGCATGTTTCCTCCAATGGAATATGAGGGTGGTAAATATTACCTAAAAGCAATGAATTGCCCGCATCATCATAAAATCTTTTCTGCAGAACAAAGAAGTTATAGACAGCTTCCGCTAAGACTAGCCGAATACGGTACTTGCTATAGACACGAAAAATCTGGTGAATTGTTTGGCTTGATGCGTGTGAGAATGATGCAAATGAATGATGCTCACATATACTGCACGGAAGAACAATTCGCAGATGAATTTCGTGCTGTAAATGAAATGTATATCCAGTACTTCAAGACATTTGGCGTTGAAAAATACATAATGAGATTCTCTACGCATGATCCAAAAAGACTTGGTGAGAAATTTGTAAACGAGCCTGAATTATGGAAAAAAACTGAGGATATGGTTAGACAAGTTCTCATAGATTCGCAAATTCCATATATTGAAGTCGCCAACGAAGCTGCATTCTATGGTCCAAAGATTGATGTGCAAGTATGGAGCGCTATTGGTCGTGAATTCACACTAGCAACAAATCAAGTTGACTTTGCTGTTCCAAAAAGATTTGGTCTTGTGTACACAGATAATGAAGGCAAGGAACAAACTCCACTCTGTATTCACCGAGCTCCCTTAGGAACTCATGAGAGGTTCATGGGCTTTCTAATCGAGCACTATGGAGGAAATATGCCTCTTTGGCTTGCCCCAATTCAAGTTAAAGTCATTCCAGTTTCTGATGCACATCATGCCAAAGCAGTTGAAATACGAGACATGCTTCACGCAAACATGGTACGTGTTGAAGTTGACCTTTCCAAAGACGGTTTCGGCAAAAAGATTCGTGCAGCAAAGGTTTCTCGAGCACCTTATTTCATCATCATAGGAGATAAAGATCTTGCAGCTGGGAAAGCAACACTTGAAAGTCGTGATGCCGGACAAATAGGACAGTTAACTGAAGAAGAAATTTTAAACAAGATTAATGAAGAAATTAAAGAAAGAAAATAATTAAACCTTTTTCTTATCATTGAAGATAAGATACATTATTGTAAACATCAATACTAGAATTATTAAGACAACAATCCAGCCCCAAGGCACATTGTCTAGAGAAAACAATGAATTAGCTGAGAGATCATTATTATTTTGATTATTTATGTATTGTGGTTGAGATTGATTTTGGTATTGATTATTAGAGTTATTGTTTGGATAAACAACGATAGGAACGGTTACGGTGCGTACTTGAGAGACCACTTCTTCATCATAAGTTTCTGCATTTACTATATCAACAGAACCTGAACATGCCTGAGTTATTATCTGACCATTTGAATTTCTAACTGTTAAAGTTGCGCTTTTTGTTCCAGGAGAGCTATACGAGGTTAAGGCTGTTGACTGGTTACTTGAAAGACCATTGGTACCAGTCCATGCGTATGTGTAGTTTCCTGATCCACCTAATACATTAGAATTCCACCTCACAGTAGATCCAACTTCTGTACTAGAAGTATCTGGGTAACAAGAAACTTGAAATCCATTCAAATATGGATTATACGATGAACCATATGCTGATCCATAAGAATTATAATAATATGAACCATTATAATTATTTGATGGATTGTAGTAAGTATTATAATTCTCTGATGTAATATTTACATAATTTGAACATGATACTGTCACACTTTGATTGTTTGATGTTACAGTTACGGATGCTGATTTTGTACCAAGTGTATTGTATGTTTTATTTATTACTCTTTCTGTCCCATATAGATACTCTGTTCCATCCCAACGATAATCATAATATCCATTTCCACCAGAAACATTCGCCTGCCAAGTAACTGTTGAATTGACTGGCACTGAAGAACTGTTTACATAACAAGAAACGACTAGATTTGAAAATGATTGATTATAATTGTTATTGTAATAATTATAATTTGGATCTACATAATAAGCTCTAACGTCTTTCACTCCGATAAGAGCACAGAAAAGTGCAATCGAAAGTGATATACCCATGATTTTAGCCGTATTTTTTAATGTAATATTCTTCATATGATTTGTTATTATACTATCTTTATATGCTGAATACAGGCAAAAGTCAAGGCTTAAACAGCGACTATTTGCAACAAAGACTCCTTGTATGGAGTCTTTGTTTTTAGACTATATTTGGAGCAACACCCGTCACTTTTTATATCTTGTTTCTATTGAAGATAAGATACATTACTGTAAACATAAGTATCAATATTATGAGTACAGCTACCCATCCCCAAGGTACGTTCTTTAGAGAGAATAGTGATGCTGCAGATAATGAATTATCTCTTTGATTCATATCCATATTATCAAATAATGGATTATAACTTGGTCCAGAATTTTGATAAACTACTGGATTGATTACTGTCTTTGTCCCACTACCAACTGAAGTTGCTACAACCTTTACAGAACTTCCACAATTCTTGGTAACTGTTTGACCACCTGAATTTACTGTCACGGTCGCACTCTTTGTTCCTATAGTTCCATAAGTCGTTATAACTGTTGGTTGGTTACTTGAAAGTCCATTGCTACCAGTCCATGCATATGTGTATTCTCCTGAACCACCAATAGCCTCTACTCCCCAAGTCACAGTCTTGCCAATAGCTACTGAAGTTTTATCTGGATAACAAGCAACCTGAATATTGTTTCCTGTATAGTATCCAGAATTATTGTAATATTGTGAACCAATATTTACTGAGTTTGAACACATTTGAGTAGCAGACTGACCACCCGAAGAAACAGTTACGGATGCGGTTTTTGTACCCACATTTCCATATGTTGTATTGACTAAGTTTGATGATCCTCTTAAATAATCTGTACCGTTCCATGTGTACACATAATTTCCATTTCCACCAGAAACATTCGCCTGCCAAGTAACTGTTGAATTTACTGGTGCAAAGCTTGTATTAGCTAAACAAGAAATATATAGGGGTGAATTGTTATTATAGTATTGTGGTGGATAGTATGGATTATTATTTCCATAGTTATTTGTTGTATTGTTTGTGTTGTTTGTGTTGTTAGTTGTGTTATTTGTATTGTTGTAACTATTTATTATATTATTGTTGTTTGAAGGAGGAGGAGTTACAGTTGAAACAGTTACATGACCTGAACAGAAAGCCCATTCAGTTCTGTTGTTTGCTGCATCTATAACTGAAATACTCATGTATTTGTCTCCTGCTGTTGAATATGTTCTAGATATTACTCCAGTTCTG
>CAIOGI010000007.1 GCA_903857825.1 Candidatus Tayloriibacteriota bacterium
TTATTAATAATAGATATATGTTACAAAATAGTTATTAAGAAATTATAAAGAAATTCTAAAGATTTGATAAAGATTTTTAATACATCATTGAATTGATACTATTTCAAGTTGATCGTCAAAAAGCTTTGCTACTGCACTACGGTATACAATAATATTTTTGTATTTACCATAAACAGAAATGATTCTTGTATCATCCTGACTAATTACTGATTTAATTACACAATTTAGATCTTTAATTGGAATTTCTATATTTGTAGTAAAAAAATAATCATGTGATAGAGCCAAAAATGCCTGATCAATGCAGGAATATGCAGAATAATAGCTCATCAATCTATATTCTTTAGTCTGTACAGCGTCAAAATAATGACCATATTCTATCGCTTGCATAAATGAAAAAGCCAACATTAATGATGAAATTGAAACTACCAATATAAATGCTGCAAATCCTTTATTGTTTTTCATAGTAGCTTTCAATTAGTAATGAATAATCATCCTTCGAAAAAAGTGGTTGATTGATTGCGGAATTTAAATATATAAATAGAGAAGAAAAAACTCCCATCATTATAAATGATAATAATGTCACATAAAGCATGGTTTCAATAAGTGTAAATCCCTTATTCATCTTGCATTATATTTAATACTGATAATCCCCCATCATCTCCAGTAGCAAAGTACAGTCTAGACCAATCACATGTCATTGCTACAGGCTTGGAGTTTAAAGAAATCTCATATATCTTTTTTGACATTGTCGAATCCCATACTTGAAACTCCGATAGTGGAGCATGAGTGAGCAAATATATAAAAGGCATACGGATAAGCATGCCATATATACCACCAGGAATATCTTTTGAAAATTGCATTAAGTAATCTGTGCTTGTAGAAAAAATGAATACTTCATGATTTGTGATCTGATTTACTCCTCCGACTGTTCTTCCGAGACCGAGTATTCCTTCGAAATAGTCAATAACCTTTCCCTGCTGAACTTGCCAACCACCTGATGAAAAAATGTGTATGGAATGCATATTTTCTTTATCTAAAATATCTAACATACGCATCTGAGTTTCATCAGAAGTAGCCAAGTAAGCTATGTCATTATAAATATGAATATCATTTACCAAAGTATTTGTCTCAAAACTTCCGATTACTTTTGGGTTAAGTGGATCTCTTACATCTATACTATGAAACTCTGCTCCATCCCATTTGCTTGTACCTAGATATATATAACCATTCTTATAATAAATAGAGCTTGCCTTTGGTGCTGTTGTGGTAGCTTGTGGAAATGGCAACTTTAATTGAGAAATAATGCGCGGAAAACGTCGGTCATGTATATCAATTATTTGTAATTGAGACATTGAACTTGTATTGGCAGCATAGATATATGGACCAGCTACGGCAACTGATGATAACCCTGGGCCAGTATTTATTGCAGAAATTATATATGGATTCTCAATAATATTTGTATCAATTATAAAAAGATCAGATTGGGATTGTATTGAAGAATCAGCAGTAACATATGCTATTGAATTTCTAACTTCAATATCTGTACTATTATTACCAGCACCCAGAAAAACTGCAGAAGGAAAATACGAAACATTGTTTGCATCAAAATCAATTCTTTGTAGACATGAAGATTCTCCCCATGAATATATAAAATCTGATTTAATTATTCTCAAGGGCCCCTCTATGACTTCAGATGAATAATTACCATACATATTTGCAGTTGTACTAGAGTTTACTATTGCCCTGTTTATTATAATTGAACTGCTTTTTAATATATCTAATTCCTTTAATGACCAAAGTTTAATTCCCTGCATTGAGGAATTTAATGAAAAGGTGGAAATAGTAAATAGCATGAACAGTGAAATAGCAATCATTATCTCTACCATTAAAATACCCTTACTCAACAAAATTGGACTTGCTTGCTTGCGCGACATTGTTTGATTAATCAAACAAGAAGTACCCTTGTGGTGCTCGGAAGCTCTTTTATTTGTTAGCAAGCTAAAAATAAATGACTTCCTCACCGCGTCAAGTCTCAATTTTGTAAATAATCCCCTATTTTGTAAGATGATTTGTAATTTCATAGACAGGTAAAATTATTGATAATGCAATCGATCCAACGACTATACCCATAAAAATCATGAGAATTGGTTCTATGAGTGCAGAAAACCTCTTCAGAAGATTATCCAAATCTTGTTCAAGAATCTTTGAGCAATGTCCGAGCATTAATGCTAGATTCCCTGTTTTCTCTCCGATAGAACACATGTCTATCATTATCTGAAAAAATATATCAGGATATTTTGACATTGAATTTGAAAAGGAAATACCTTGAACTGATTCTTTGTGAATTTCCTTTATTGAATTTATATAAATAATATTTTTTAACGAGTCTATAGAAAAAGTATGAAATTCAGATACTGATCGGCCAGATGATAGTAAAATTTCTCCTATACTGCACAAAGATGAGAGTATGCTTAATTTTAAGTATGTTGAGTATATTGGAATTTTTAATAGGATTTTATGTAAGTAATACCTAAAATATGTGTATCTTTTTATTAAAATAAAAAATGTAATACTAATGAAGACAATAAATCCGATTACTTGTAGTCCGTATAATATTGAATATTCATAAAGTGCTTTTATTAGTAAGGTCAAAAATGGTAGATCGATATTCATACTATTTAACATCGGTAAAATCTTGGGGAAAATATACATTACAAGGAATAAAGACATGCAAATAGTGGCAAAGAAAATAAATGCTGGATATATAAGTGTGGTTATTATCTTTTTCTTCAATTCATTTCTCTTTTCCAAATTACTTACAATTTCAGAAAGCGACTCGATCAAGGTACCAGAATGCTCTCCATTTTTTATCAAAGTAATGAGCAATTGATCAAACTTTACTTTCGAATCAATCATACTTTTTGACAATGATATGCCACGCTCACAGCTTCTTATTAAATATTCATATATCTTTTTACGTTTTAGTGAATTATCCATGGACATCATGACACTCAGTGACTGGGTAAGAGAAATATCTGAAGCCAATAATAAAGACAGTCTTTGTGCAAAAAATATTTGATCTGTGATTGAAAATGAATTTTTAGTATTATTCATAAAATATCTTAAATTAGTCATGAACAACTCTAAGTACCTCTTCTCTACTGGTTATTCCTTTTTCTACTTTTTCCATTCCATCTTCATACATAGTTATCATTCCCTTGCTTTTCACATATCTACCAATTTCTGTCATAGAAATATGCGACATAATATATTTTCTTAATTCATCATCTATAAATAGTGTTTCTGCGATTACTGTTCTTCCTTTATAACCAATGGTTCCACAAGTCAAACAACCTATTCCTTTGCATTCTTGGCAAATCTTTCTCACTAGCCTTTGAGCAATAATAATCGAAAGTGTAGAGGCTATAAGATATGGGTCTATCTTCATATCAATCAAACGAGGAATAGCTCCAAGTGCAGAATTTGTATGTAATGTGGACAATAGTAAATGTCCTGTCAGAGAGATATTTGTGGCTATCTGTGCTGTTTCCGTATCTCGTATTTCACCAACCATAATAATGTCTGGATCTTGTCGTACTATAGAACGTAAACCATTTGCAAAAGTAATACCATGTTTTGACTGTATTTGAATTTGTCTTACGCCATGTATTGCATACTCGATAGGATCTTCGAGTGTGATTATGCTCTTATTTAATGAGGATAATGAATTTATGAGTGAATATAAAGTAGAAGTTTTACCAGAGCCAGTGGGACCAGTGACCAGAATCATTCCCTGATGATGAGACAATGAAATATTTATCCTATCTATATCATGCTCAGAAAAACCGAGCTTTACTAATGACATCGAGTCATTTTCATTTCTCAATATTCTCAAGACTGCATTTTCTCCATAATGCGTAGGTATAATAGAGACGCGAATATCACAATCACAGAAACCTTGATCAAATCTGAATCTCCCATCTTGCGGTACAAAGTGTATATCTGTTCTAAGTCCTGAAATAACTTTTATTCTAGCAATCATTTCTTCATGCATTTCACTTCTCAATGTATCGGTATACACAAGCACACCATCAATACGAAATCTAATAACAACACCTTCTGGATATGGATCGATATGAATATCAGATGCTCCTTTGTGATATGAAAAAGCAATAATAGAATCCACCAACTCTACTACTGAACCTATATCATGTAGCACTAATTCATTAAAATTTATTTTATAATTTTTATCTGTCATCCATACAAGTTAACAAATAGTTATTAAGAAATTATAAAGAAATTCTAAAGATTTGATAAAGATTGGGGATAACTTTGATGAAATATGAGGAAAAGTCGTCAGGGGTTGTGTTATTTGAGTATTGTGGTATGATTTTTAACTAGATCTGACGCGATTCTTATCTGGGTGCACAGCATGTGCAGTAGAAAGAATAGTGCTCAGCGGCAAATGGAAGACGGATCGTATGGCAAAAACACAACAGCTGCAGGAAGAGGAGGTTATTCACCTCAAATCATGGAGGAAAATGAAGCAGGATATTGGACGCGAGATCCATTCGCAGAAAGTCTGCGCACGGAAGCTCCGCCTCCAAGGGGATACGAGCGGCACTGCTGGTCATTTGGAAGACTGCAGCAGAACCACGACCAGTACGGCTGGTAACAACAAGGAAGAAAAACCGCTCCGGCGAAATTTCGGCCGAAAGTCTGTGCGAGCCTTTCCTCCAGCCTTTCACTGATCAAATCGCATCACTTCAGCCACCACCCGGCGTTCGGGTCGGTGGCTGTTATTTTTTACACAGTTCAAGACTTGCAATTTAAATACAACTATTGGCCCCCCCGCCCAGCCTCCCAGGCAGGGCGGGGTCTCTTTTTAACTTGAAATTTGGAAATAAAGTGCTAGTATTCTAAACTGATGAGATCAACCAGCGATAAGAGAGTTCGCAGTAAGAGCAATGGGAGGCAATCAGGTCCTCGAGTAAAACCGAGAGCCAAGAAAAATCCAACCGTGAACCATAGGGCGAGTGACACTTGCCCAGGTCATCTGGATATGCCTCCTAATTGTACTCCCATGAACTAGCCACCTACCCGAAAACAGTTCGGCGCCAGGTGGCTTATTTTTTATATTAATACGCAAAAGTTATCAACTTGCCCTATAAAGCAATCGTGTTAATATTAGATTTTAGAATGAAAAAACCAAATACTCGACACGAGAACCGGCGACCTGCCTCCGCAGATCGTGCAGAAAATCAGCAAAAACTCATCATAGATGGGTATTGGGGAACTTCGCCAGAGCAACGTGACTTTACCATAGCAAAACCATGCTCTGTATATGTCACCCACAATTGCGATACGGGTACTGCCTCAAGCCAAATGCGATACTGTGCTTAACCTAACTCACACCAGCCCCTCCCGGGAGGCGCTGGTGGTAATCTTTTTATAGAGCTTAAACGTGCCAATCTCAAAATTTGACTTTTCTCCCATTTTTATGCTTTAATTGAAACTCATTTGCCCCTCAGGGCATATTTTAAATAAAATGGATATAAGAAACATAGCAATCATCGCCCACGTGGACCACGGAAAAACCACCCTAACTGATGCCATCATGACACAGTGTGGACACGGAGACGATGGAACAATGGATTCGAACGCCCTAGAACAAGAGCGTGGTATTACTATTTATGCGAAAAACACATCAATAGAGTACAAAGGAACAAAGATAAACATAGTGGACACTCCAGGACACGCAGACTTCGGCTCAGAAGTAGAGCGAGTATTGCGATCTATCGACACAGTTCTACTAGTAGTCGATGCGCAGGAAGGACCAATGCCTCAAACACGTTTCGTTTTGAAGAAGTCACTTGAATTAGGATTGAAGCCAATAGTTATAATAAATAAAATAGATAAACAGGCTGCAAACCCAAATCATTGCCATGAACAAGTATTGGAGCTATTCATGGAACTTGGTGCAAATGATGCTCAGCTAGATTTCCCTACTATATATGCCATCGGACGTGAAGGAGTAGCTATGAGAAAACTAGAGGATGAGAGAAAAGATATTACTCCCCTTTTAGATATGGTTCTAGAGCATGTTCCACCAGCAAACAAAGATCATAGTGCTACTGCACCTCTTACAGTACAAACATTCAATCTTGGATATGACAATTTCCTAGGTCGACTAGCTATTGGACGTATTTATGATGGAACAATAAAGATGGGGCAAACAGTTTTTGAAAAAAAGATTGATGGTTCATCAAATTCAGGCAAAGTTACTAAACTTTTTACATTTGAAGGAAAAAAGAGAGTAGAAATACAAGAAGCAACTGCTGGTGACATTGTAACTATCGCAGGATTTCCTGATATATATATTGGCGAAACGTTAACTGATAGTGCTGATACTCCAGCCCTTCCAGCAATAAAGATCGATGAGCCTACTATTTCTCTTAATTTCTATGTAAACAGTTCACCATTCGCAGGACGTGAAGGTAAATACGTCACTGGTCGTCAAATCCGCGAAAGGCTTGAGAAAGAATTGGAAATAAATGTCGGACTGAAAGTTAATTTCAATGCAAATGAATTTTATACAGTATTTGGTCGTGGAGAACTTCATATTGCGATTCTTCTAGAAAATATGAGACGAGAGGGGTATGAACTTCAAGTCTCTCAGCCTCAGGTAATTATAAAAGATATTGATGGAGTAAAAAGTGAGCCTTTCGAGGAGCTAACTATTGATACGCCTGATGAATTTACTGGAGCTATAATAGAAAAGCTTGGAAAGAGGAAAGCAATGATGACAGACATGAAAACAAAAGACGGTATTACTCGTATACTTTTCGAAATACCCACTCGTGGACTTCTAGGATATCGTAGTGCATTTGTTATAGATACAAAAGGTAATGGAATTCTTGCTTCTAGATTTATTGATTTCAAACCTTATGCTGGAGAAATAGAAAAGCATAGTACAGGATCAATGACATCTATGATGACTGGAAAGGCACTCGCTTTTGCTATTTGGAATCTACAAGAAAGAGGACGAGTATTTATCGAACCAACTACAGAAGTTTACGAAGGTATGGTTGTTGGAGATACATCAAAGGGCGATGATATGGATGTAAACCCATGTAAAGGTAAAGCAATGTCAAACATGCGTTCTTCTGGTAATGATGAACATATAATGCTCACACCCGCTTGGACTCTTGATGTTGAGAAAGGATTAGAGACAATGCGTGAAGATGAATATCTAGAGATTACTCCGAAAAATGTAAGACTAAGAAAGAGATTTCTAACAACGACCGATAGATCAAGAGCAGGCAGAAAAGATCAAAGTGCGAATTAATTTGGCTTGCAAAAGATATTAAATATGTAATACTATAAACATCTTTCGGTTATCATAACCGTTAGGGTTTCACATCCAAGGGTTACCTTCCGCAAGGAGGGTAACTTTCGTCTAGGAAGTAATGCTAGATTCTGGTCTGTGTTTAAGTTCCCTGCCCCAAATATCATCATCAATTTTTAATACATCAAAATATCCGTTTGTTCCAGTTCTTAATTCTTGAGATACATTATTTTTTGAAGAAAATATATAAACATTTTTATCTCTCTTTTTTAAATATGTAATCAAAGCAAGAAAATCAGAATCTCCTGTGAAAAACACTGCTATACTATATTTACTAATTAAATCTAAAGAATCTATCGTTATTTCAACATCCATATTACCTTTTTCTTCGATCAATTCACCATTTTCAGTCAAAATACTTATTCTCTTTAACTTCTTCTTTCTAACCTCAAAACCCAGACCTAACTTTAAAAAAGTTAAAAACTTATGCTTTCCTTCCAAACTATATGGCCTTGTCCCCTGTGCTGGGTATGCAGAATAGTAATAGACCTTTATACTAGTTCCTTCAAACTTTTTCTTTATATAATCAGCAAGCTTTTTATAGTCAAAAAATCTACCCTTAGCCTTCTGAGATTCCCAGAGATTTGATGCGTCAATAAAAACATAAATTGTATTTATTTTAGATTGAGTATTTTTTAATTCTTGATTATTAGTATTTAGCATTATCAATATAATATACATTTAAAAACTAATTTCAATTGTGAAAATATAATTATTGTGTCGTAACTGAAATAATTAAATATAAAAAGAAACAGCGACACACCACTTGGTGCATCGCTTGTTTATGAGAAAACCTTTCATTCACTGGTGACTTCCAGACGCTTCCGTATCGTTGTCGGGAAGCTGGTGATATGTATCGAGGCCGATTTCCACACATCCACAGCAGGATCTCGCTCCCGTTCATCAAAATCAGCGGACTCAATTACATCCATCATCGAGCTGAATTGATCTCCACTTGTAAGCAAGCGCGTTAGCTCGTTTATTTTATTCAGCAGTCTTTGACTCATCTTTGGTATCTCCATCTTACGTCCATACTGGACGTGGTTGTTATAGACATGCTCCCTGAATGAATTCCAATCAAAGAGCTATATATTTTTAAACTATCACGATGCTACAGTCTTGTAAATAGGGTGGGCACGCATTGGATATTGACTTCAAATATTTAGTGGTATTATACTTTTACTGTCGAATATGCTCGACTGGTGGATCGGTAAACGAGAGTTGAATCTCGGTGGCCCCCTGTAAATCGTAGGATTTACAGTTTGGTAACAAAACTCCGCATTTATGCGGTTTTTTGTTTTTATTTTTATTTGTTTACCCCCACTTACTCTTTATGTATTCTGTTGCTTCGCTCATAGAATATGGCTGAGTAGAATTACCGACTCTCACATAGAAGTCCTCTTTATTGTCTCCATTCTTTAGATATGCTGGCTTATGCCCTTCGTTAACTGTGACCAAGCATATTTCTTGATTTTCTATTTCCTCAAAACTGACACCTACATATTTTGCAAAAGCCAAACCGATCATAGTCTTTACCAACATGCTCACATGATTTTCGAAACCATCTTTATCTTTTTTAGGCAAAGTCTTGTAGTCACTCTCTAATCCCATTACCTTTCCACTATCAGAAACACCGATAATTAAAGTTCCTCCATTCGCATTCAAAAAGCCAACAATAGTCTTGACCACCATTTTTTCTACATCTTTACTAATTTCTCCTTTTCTAGCATCGTATCTCAAAGTTTCCTTAAACTCGGTAAATAATCCCTCCCCCTCCTTAATTAGAACTTTTGGATCACGTGTTGGAATACGTCCTGAGGTACTGCGTACCATTTGTTTTATTATGTGAACGTATTCATCAAAATTCGAAACGTTCTTTATCTTGGTAAATCGTCCGTTATTATGTTCAAGAATAATATTTGCATGATTCATAATTCTACCCAATGGACTTTGATGTATCTCAACCGCAGCTACATCTGAAAGATTCACTGATTTTCTTTTTTTAAATAACAAACCAGTCTTTCTAATTATTTCCTTTTCATAAATCTCATAATGAGAGAAGTACCAATTTAAAAATAGTGCACTTATATAAAATAGTTGAAAAATAGAAAAAATAAGTATTTCAAAAATATCAAAACGAATATAGTCTGCCAAACCTAGATCTCCATATACATGTGAATAATCAGTCGCAAAGGAAATCGCAAAGAAAAACAATGAAGCAATTATTTCCATATAAAGGACATTTCTAAGGAAAACTAAAGGTCCCTCTTTGATTATTATTCGCCTCATAGAACCTATTTTACCACAATTATTGAACTTTATCTTTTTATTAATCCGCGTTGTAAATACTCATCGCTTTATCTTTTCCCTCCTTTATCAACACTTCAATAGCCTCTCCAACTCTCTTTGAAACTTTTTTTATTACTTTAACTTCTTCATCCTTCAGTTTTCCCAAAATAAATTTCTCGATTTTATCATCGCCATGCGGAACTTTAGCAACACCCTTAGCATTCTCTGGGGCCACACCAATACGAATTCTTAAAAATGCCTCAGTTTTGACCGCCTTTATTATCGATTGTAAACCATTATGCCCTCCTGAGCTTCTATTATATGAAATTCTAATCTTCCCTAAAGGTAAATTAAAATCATCATAAATAACGATGAGCTTTTCTGCTGCTTTTATACTTTTTACGAGATGTGCAACTGCCTTACCAGAATTATTCATAAAAGTTTCTGGGGAAACGAGCTTCGTCTTATCTTTTCCAATTTTTACTTCTGAAACTAAGCCATTAATTTTTTTATCAAAAGAAAAATCCGTATCAAAAATAGACATAAGAACAATTCGTCCAATATTGTGACGAGTGTTCTCGTATTCTTGACCAGGATTTCCTAAACCAGCGATTATATATGACATAACACTAGTGTGACATAAACATAAATCTTGTGTCAAATGACTATTCATAATACAATTACCAGTATGAATCCTGAATCTCCACAAAAGAAAGAAAGTTTTATAAAAGAAACAGTCAAATTTGCTATTATCGCCTTAATCATTGTAATACCCATTCGTAAATATGTAGCTCAACCATTTATTGTAAGTGGCGCCTCGATGGATCCCTCTTTCGCATCAGGACAATATTTAATCGTTGATCAATTAACATATCATATAAGCGATCCGAAAAGAGACGATGTGATCATTTTTCGATATCCGAATAATCCAAGTACATTTTTCATAAAAAGAATAATAGGATTACCAGGAGAAACATTAACAATGGATAGCGGAAAGGTAACTATAATAAATAAGGAAAATCCTGAAGGTTTTTTACTCCAAGAAAACTATATTACAAAGGAACATCGCACATCTGATTCATTTACAATCGCACTAGGAGAAACAGAATATTTCGTTATGGGCGACAATAGACCTCAAAGTTCTGATTCCAGATCATGGGGTCCATTAGAATCAAAGTACATCATTGGTCGTCCATTTTTACGACTAATGCCAGTCTCTCAGATATCAATATTTCCAGGAAGATAGAAAATTTCATGAAAAAACAAAAACCAGATCCAAAAGACAACAAGTACATATCGTATGATAATCTCGATAAAATTGGTGAGACAGCTTTGTACTATGGTTTCAACCCTCACAAAAGTCCTGATATAAAGAAAGTTGACTTAGATAATGCAAAATCTCTATTAGATGGAGATCATATTGATGATACAGATAAGAAGAAATCAATATTGCCACTTCACGTAGAAGAAAAAATCGCCCTACTCAGAAATTATATTGAAGAAAATATGCAAAGTATGAGTCAGCCCGTAATGCTATATTTCAAGGAACCTTTTAAGGGTTCTCTAAAAAAAGGCTCAGAGACTATATATCGATATTGTGATTTAGAAATACTTGGCAATTCTAGAAGCATTGCTGAAGCAACTCTAATACAAACAGCAAAGACAATGCTTCTTGAAAATGGTTATGAAAATATTTGTGTAGAGATAAATAGTATTGGAGATAAAGAATCTATAAATAAATTTAATAGAGATCTCACAAACTACTATAAAAGAAACGTAAATGAAATGCATGCAGAATGTCGTCAGCTATTAAAGAAAGATCCTTTTGAACTTCTGAGTTGTCAAAATGAAAAATGTTTAAAAATAAATAATGAAGCTCCAAAGTCTATAGAATTCTTATCAGAATCGAGTCGAATACATTTTCAAGAGGTATTAGAATACTTGGAAGCGCTAAATATTCCTTACAAAATAAATAATAGTCTTATTGGCAATCGTAAATATTGTACAGAAACAATTTTTACAATAAACAATTTGAATACTGAAAATAAAAAAAATAATCAAAAAATACTTGCCATAGGTGTTAGATATGATGGTCTTTCAAAGAAAATGGGTATTAAAAAAGAAATACAAGGTGTCGGAATATCAATTCTAATCAAAGACTATAATGCTGATCTTAGAAAAGATATAAAAAAGGCAAAGAAACCTTTTGCGTCATTTGTACAGCTTGGATTTGAATCAAAACTGCTTAGTCTAAGTGTAATAGAATCATTAAGAAGGGTTAAAATACCATTATATCTTTCATTGTCAAAAGATCGCCTAGGAGCACAGGTGTCTATTTTAGAAAAGCAGAATATTCCATATTCAGTAATAATGGGCAAAAAAGAAGCCATGGAAAAAAGTGTTATTGTGAGAAATATGGATACTCACGCCCAAGAAACGGTGTTTTTGCATGAATTACCGAAATACATGAAAAAACTTGAGAAATAATTATAGGTGTGATATTATATTTTACCTATGATAAATATAGAAATAAAACGAAACGGCACAGAAAATAGCATGGGGGTTCTTCGCCGTTTTACAAAGAAAGTACAGGGTTCTGGAATACTACCTAGAGTAAGGAGCCTTAGATACAATCAACGTGACCTATCTCATTACAAGACAAAGATGAAGACTTTAAAATCTATAAGAAGAAAGCTTGAAATACTCGAACTTATCAAGCTAGGCAAGATGCAAGAAAAAACATCCAGATTTTCAAAGTAAGATGAGCGATACTTCATTCAACCTAACAAACAACACAAAAGCCAAGCTTCCTCGCTTGGCTTTTGCTGATATGAAAAATGCTATTCTTGGTAAAAAATATGAACTCTCACTAATTATAGTAAGTAAAAAAGAAATTCAGAAACTTAACAATCGTTATAGAGATATAAATAAGCCAACCGATATACTCAGCTTCCCTCTTTCAGAAAGTTTTGGGGAAATTTATATAAATCCAGATATGACAAAAATAGAAGCAAAGAAATTTGATAGAAATTATGAAAACTTTTTTGCCTTTTTACTTATCCACGGTTTAGTGCATTTGAAAGGATTCGATCATGGTAGTACAATGGAGAGTATAGAAACTCGTTTCAGAAAAAAATTTGGAATTTGAGCTTCTGACTAAATGTCACGAAATATAATTACCGGAATAGATATTGGAACACACCACGTTAAAGTGGTTATTTGTGATTCTCAAGAAAAAAACGAAAAAGGATTCCCGAAGATAATAGGAATTGGTAATTCTGAGTCGAGAGGCTTGAGGCACGGTTATATAGTTAATGTTCAAGATGTAACAAATAGTATTAAAGAAGCAGTGATGAAAGCAGAAAATCAGGCTGATGTAAAAGTTAAAAAAGCCTTTGTTTCAATAAACGGTATTGGGCTCGGGAGTATTACCTGTACTAGTTCTATTATTATTTCTAGAGCAGATTTAGAAATAACTGCTTTAGATGTGAAAAGGGTTCAAGATCAATGTGAAAAGGATATCCCTGCAAATTCTGCACTAAATAAGAAAATAATTCATTCTATCCCTCTTTACTTTAAAGTTGATGGAAAGATTACACTTGGTAAACCAGAAGGAATGAAGGGTAGTAAACTAGAAGTCAAAACACTATATATAACATGTCTTGAACAGCATTTAAATGACATTATACAAGCCGTAGAAGAAGTTGGCATAAGTGTTCAAGATGTAATGGCATCTCCAATAGCTACAAGTCTAGTTACGCTTTCAAAATCTCAGAAAATTGCTGGGTGTGTTCTCGTAAACATCGGAGCTGAAACTGTCTCCATTGCTGTATTTGAAAATAATATACCAGTATCATTGGAAGTCTTCCCCATTGGATCTACTGATATTACAAATGATATTGCATTAGGATTAAAGGTTCCACTAGAAGAGGCGGAACAGATAAAGATCGGAGCTATTACCGGTAGCTCATATCCTAGAAAAAAACTTGAGGAAATAATACAAGCAAGATTATTTGATATTTTTGAATTGATAGAAAATCATTTAAAGAAGATTGGTAGGAATGAACTATTACCAGCTGGAATTATAATTATTGGTGGTGGATCTGGACTTACAGATATAGAAGAAATAGCCAAAACATCGTTAAAGCTTCCATCAAGGAGAGGTACTGTATATCTTGGAATACAAGAAAAACAAAGTTATAGAGATTCTACATGGGCGGTTGCGTATGGATTGTGCATTTTGGGAACTCATGCCAACGAGGACACTCCTATAAATACCAGTGCAAAGTTTTTTGAAAGACTATTTAAAGCCACAAAAGGCTGGCTAAAGCAATTTTTGCCTTAATTTTAGTTATCTGGTAAGATTTGAGCATGCCTAACATTACCCCAGATATTGAAGCATTCGCAAGAATAAAAGTGATCGGTGTCGGAGGATCAGGAAAAAATGCCGTAAACCACATGATTAACTCAAAAGTTAAGGGGGTTGATTTTATTTCTATTAATACTGATGCTCAAGATTTACATCACTCTTTAGCAAAGAAAAGAATTCACATTGGAAAAAGTCTTACTCGAGGACTAGGCACTGGTATGAACCCTGAGATGGGGAAAAAAGCCATAGAAGAAACTAAAGAGGAAGTTCAAGAAGCCCTAAAGGGAGCAGATATGGTTTTTGTAGCGTGTGGACTAGGTGGAGGAACAGGTAGTGGTGCTAGCCCCGTCGTTGCTCGAACAGCAAAAGAACTTGGCGCACTAACTGTTGCTGTTGTTACCAAACCATTCTTTTTTGAAGGTCAACAAAGATCCAAGATTTCAGAAACAGCTCTAGAAGAATTAAGAAAAGAAGTTGATGCTATTATTGTTATACCAAATGACAGACTACTTACAACAATAGACAAAAATACTACCGTAAGGAATGCCTTCTCTATATGTGATGAAATACTTCGCCAAGCTGTCGAAGGTATTTCTGATCTCATAACAACACCAGGACTTATCAATATCGACTTTGCGGATATAAGAACTGTTATGGAAAACGCTGGTTCAGCACTTATGGGTATTGGATCTGCATCAGGAGAAAATCGTGCTATAGAAGCAGCAAAATTAGCTATCAATTCCCCACTTCTTGATGTTTCAATAACTGGTGCAAAGGGTGTATTGTTCTCTATTGCTGGAGGTGAAGATCTAACAATGTTTGAAATACAAGACGCAGCAAAGGTCATCACAGAATCAGTAGATCCAAATGCAAAAGTAATATTTGGTACAGTTAAAGATGACAAATTAAAGAAAAATGAAGTCAAAGTTACAGTCATAGCAGCTGGTTTTCCTGAATTGATTCCAGGTACAGAGAACAAAGACAATGTTCAAAACAAAGTTTTTACAAATACAAGTACAGGTACAAATACACAGAATAACGACGCAAAACAGAAAGACGATACGAAAGGTAAAATCTTCAATTCAATCCCTGCTCAACCTACAGTAAATAAAGACCGAATGGAAAGCAAAATTGAAGAAAAGAAAAACGAAGTTCAAGATGATGATGATTGGGGTGCAGTTCCCGCTTTCTTGAGGAGATCGAAGTTGAAATAAAATTGGACTCGCCTGCTTGCGCTCGGGAGCACTTTATTTTTATAGCCAAGGCACTTGTTGTTTGATAAATCAAACAATGTCGCGCAAGCTAGTAAAAATAAAGTCTCCCTCACCGCGTCGAGTCTCAATTTTATAAGTAATCTTTAACAAAACATGATTTACGACTTAACAATTATAGGTGGAGGGCCAGCGGGAGTAGCTGCGGGTGTTTATGCTGCAAGAAAAAAATTAAAAACACTTTTTATAACTAAAGATTGGAATAGTCAGAGTACTGTATCAGAAGGTATTGAAAACTGGATAGGAACAGTGAGGATTTCTGGTGCAGATTTTGCAAAAAGTCTTGAAAAACATTTAAAGGCATATTCGAAAGACGTGGTAGATATTCATGAAGGCGAGTCGTGTGAAAAAATTGAAAAAACAGATGCAGGTTTCAAGATAATCACATCAAAAGGTTCATATGAGTCAAAAACCGTACTTATTGCCACTGGAAGCTTCAGAAGAAAATTGGATATTCCTGGTGCTGATATTTTTGAACACAAGGGCCTCACCTATTGTGCCTCTTGTGATGGACCAATGTTCTCTGGACAGGACGTGGTAGTTGTTGGTGGTGGAAACGCTGCATTTGAGAGTGCATCTCAATTGTTGGCTTATTGTAAAAGTGTAACTTTGGTAAATAGAAGCGATAAGTTCCGAGCTGATCCAGTGACGATAGATGCTGTGTCAAAGAATGCGCATTTCAAAATAATTAAAAATGCTGTGCCAAAGGAGGTTAAAGGAGATAAATTTGTTTCATCTTTTATTTACAAAGATTCAACAACAAATACTGATAATGAATTAGCGGCTACAGGTATTTTCGTAGAAATTGGTTCAATCCCAACTACATACTTTGCGAAAGATTTAGTGAAGTTGACAGAGATCGGCCACGTTGTAACAGATTCAAAGAATCAGCAAACCTCGGTTAAAGGTATCTGGGCTGCAGGAGATTGTACAGATGGTCTATATCATCAAAACAATATAGCTGCGGGAGATGCTGTGAAGGCACTTGAGGATATTTATCTATTTCTAAAAGCTAAGTAGTTATACCGTTACAAGGTTCACCCCATAGTCCCCTCTTATTTTTACTTGCCTCTTTTTCTAACTTTTTGAATTCTTTTTTCATTTGATATGATTTCCCATAAGTGTATTCATGGGCGTATCCTTCTTTCAAAAGAAACTCATTTAAGTGTCGTCCGTCTTCAAGATATACATAAGCTAGCACCCTACCATATTTATCTAGGATTGACTGAGTTTTATCTGTTTTAAGCCTCACAGACTGCTCTGAGAGCATTTCCTTTGTCTTATCTGAAGCTTCCATACCAAAGCACTGAATCGGCTTCCTGGGGTCAATAGTCTCTGGCGTGTCTATGCCCAACATTCGTATTGTGACCAGTTTTTGGCCAACTTTTACTTCAAAGGTATCACCGTCAATTACCTTTGCAACATGATACGGAAGAGTGGAGTCAATTTTTGGAATGTCCTTATAAGAAAACTTTTTAGGCGTAGATAAATAGGCGGCAATGCTACAAAATGTGACAATAAAAGCAATTAGTGCAATTTTTATTATATTTTCTTTAGATAATTTCATTTTGATTTGACTTTAAGTTTGAGTTTGATAATATATGGTTACAAGAAGTCAGACTCTCTCGTGTTGGGGTACCGGATGGTGCCCTGCTAAAGCGGAGGGGCATTTTTGTTTATGGTGAATATAAACCATCGACTTGATGCCTTTTTAAATCCCAAATCACCACTTTCATCTATAAAAACGTATTTCATCCCCACACCATATCAAAAAGTTATTAAGAAGTTATAAAGAAATTCTTAAGAAATGATAAAGATTTTGATTGGGAAATGGAAATAAGGCTGGTGAAATACCAGTGGGTTGATCAAACTATCTTATTACACCAATCTTAAAAATCGTCTGACCCATTTTAGAAAATTCATCTATTCTATAGAAAAAATGGGTATCATCAATCCAACTTACGAATTTAATCGAATTACCATTGGTCGCACTTATAATATTTTTTGTGGTTTTTTTATCCAAATCATATGCGGTTACGCCAGAAGTATTGGTCGACGGGAGATATCTAGGGTTATCTCCATCCACAATCAATATTGTCGTCCCAAGCGGAGATATTTGTATATCTTGTACTACGATATCATTTATATCAACCCTTCCTTCATCATTTACTGATTTCGTCCTTGGATCATAAGAAACCATCTTTAGTGTATTGTCCTGTACCCACTTATCACTTGGTTTCCATATTCTATATAAAAAATATACTTTCTGCTTATAATTACTAATTACATATTTCCCTATGTAGCTGTAATTAGGGAAAGACTGTTCCTTACTATCTATAGTGGTAGTCGAAAATACATAATCAGATAAATTTGACACATCAGCCACAAAACATTTACTACCCATTTCTTCAGATATACATAATTTTGGTGAAACTATTCCACTGTAACCCGCATCAGATGAAGATTCAACATCAGAACCTGTATAAATATTTTTTACAGAAATTTCATAGTTACAGTATTCCTTACAATGATTGGTAGTAATCCCTTTAATGGAGAAATCACCATAATTATTGGTAGGAACAAATTTTACAAACACAAATATAGCTACTAGCAAGAGAGATCCATATAATATATTTATTTGTGATTGTTTCATATCGTGACTACATTCAACTTGTGACCCTACAGAGAGTCGAACTCTGGTTAACGGATTGAAAACCCGTTGTCCTAACCGTTAGACGATAGGGCCATATAAATACCATATGGACAGTCAAATACTAACATATTTTCTAAAAATGGCAAAAAATGGTATGGTATTTGCACGGAGAGGTGACAGAGTGGTCGAATGTAGCACTTTCGAAAAGTGCCAGAGGCGAAAGCTTCTCGGGAGTTCGAATCTCCCCCTCTCCGCCAGAAAATGGTTTTAAACCAAAGATTTAAATCGTAGATTGTATGATATAATATTTTGCAATGTTTGAATATATTACAAGTATATTTTGGGGTATAGTTATAGGTTTTGCAGTAGCAATACCTATTGGACCAGTTGGAATTATATGTATTCAGAAAACCATAACCAGAAGTCGTTTGTCTGGTCTTTTACCAGGTCTTGGTGCTGCGATTGCTGATGCATTACTCGCATCGGTCGCTGCATTTAGCATAACTGTTATTTTCTCTTTTATTACAGATCAACAATTTCTATTAAGAATAGTCGGCAGTCTTTTCCTTCTTATATTAGGAATCTTTGGCTTAATCAGAAAAAATAATAAAGAAGAAGTTAAAAAAGAGACTGCTATTAGCTTGATTGATGAATTTATTTCTGGATTTTTCTTAACAATTACCAATCCACTGACAGCCTTTTTCTTTTTCATGACATTCGCTGAGGTAAGTGCGAAAATTGGTAATGGCGTACAAATTGCCACAACATTTGTAATTGGAATATTCATTGGCTCATGTTTATGGTGGCTATTATTAACTTTTGTCGCAGATCGAATAGCACACAAGATAAGTCATGAGCATATCAAAAAGATGAATAAATGGTTTGCGATTATATTGGTTATTGTTGGATCATTTATGTTATTGAGTGTACTTTTTAAGTATTTTGATATATTGTAGTAAAATTATTGATAAGATGCGCGATTAGCTCATTTGGTAGAGCATGGGATTGACGTTCTCAGGGTGGCAGGTTCGAATCCTGCATCGCGCACCAAAATTATGATAACACTAGGAATTGAAACAAGCTGCGATGAAACAGCTTTATGTTTACTTGAAACCCAAGAAAAGGATGGGGTTTTTGAATATCGCGTATTGGGAAATATTGTTCACTCTCAAATTGATATTCACAAAGAATATGGCGGTGTATTCCCCATGCTAGCAAAGCGCGAGCATATAAAAAATCTGCCAATACTTTATGAGAAAATTCTGCAAGAAGCACGTACTTCTGAAAAGCAAATAGGTAAAATTGCTGTAACCAGAGGCCCTGGACTTGAGCCTGCACTTTGGACAGGTATACTTTTTGCACAGGAACTAGGAAAAAAGCTAGGTATTCCAGTTATACCTATAAACCACATGGAGGGGCATATACTAGGATCATTACTATCAAAATCAGAATCGCATATTGAATTTCATAAACTTTTACCAGTTGAATTCCCCGCTCTTGCAGTACTTATCAGTGGTGGTCATACAGAGATTGTAAAAATGGAGAAAATTGGAGAATACAAAGTTCTTGGAGCAACAGTCGACGATGCTATCGGAGAAGCATTTGATAAAGTAGCTAGAATGCTTGGACTTACCTATCCAGGAGGTCCCGAAATATCAAAACTAGCTGAAAAAGCAAGAAAAAGTAATATTGAAAAGAAAATAAAACTACCAAGACCAATGTTGCACTCTAAGGATTTGAAATTTTCATTTTCGGGATTAAAGACAGCTGTGCTTTATACACTTAGAGAATTAGGTGATATTTCAGATGAGCAAAAGCTAGATTTGGCACGAGAATTTGAAGATGCAGTAACTGAGGTATTAATCTCAAAAACAAAAAGTGCAATAGAAGAAGAGGGCCCCAAAACGCTAATAATAGGTGGTGGAGTTATTGCGAATAAACATATAAGGTTAGCCTTTGAAAAGTTGGCCAATGAGCATTCTATAACTCTCTATATGCCTGTTAATGGGCTCTCTGGCGATAATGCCTTAATGATTACTATAGTTGGCGCAATAAAGCCCAGAGAAGGTTCTCTAGGCTTTAAGGCTGAAGGAAATTTGAGTCTCTAGTAAGCTAAAAATTAGTATCCAAATAACCACTTAATAAAGTTCCAGATTTTATTTGCAAAACCAGTATTTATTGTAGCTGCAGCTTGTGAATCTTTACCTGATAGACCTATTTCTGATGAGGATTCTTGTGTTGTTGTTGAACCTGTTGGACTTATATCGGTTGTAGTTCCTATTTCTTGATTTTCTTCTCTCTCTAGTTTTGCATTCTTAAATGCTGTTATGTCAGCTAGCTGAGCTGGAGTTAAATTGAATGTTGTCTTGCAATATATTTCGTTTATTTTATCCTTTGTTGTGTAATACACATAACCACTTGGCAATACCATTCCCCATGGAAAAAGAACTTCATTGGCATACTTTTCCTGAAAAACTTTCACTGCATTCAGTGTTTTTATATCGAATACTCCTGAAACATCAAGATCTAATTTTTCAATATTTTTAAGAAAACTTTGAAGCTTAGTTACTTGAGCTGAATTGTTTTGATCACCAAACCTTAAGTATGAAGATATATAATTACATGAAGTTGCTGTAAATATAGGTGTTGAGGTTGCAATTACTGGGATAGGAAATATTGAACGACCACCAGACGAACCAGATGAACCGCCAGAAGAAGGAGTGATTACTGGAATTATGATTGGAGTAGTTGTAGCGACGACATCATCATCACCATTTAAACCAATTACTATTGGTATAAGATCCTCACCTTCTTCTCCATTAGAGCCGATTCCTGTTGGTATTAAATCCTCACCTTCGATTGCGTTTGAGCTTGATGCATTTGGAATAATATTTTTACCTTCTTCTCCATTTGAGCCTTCGCCGACTACAATAACCTCTTCATCATTAAATCCAGATCCTGTAGGAATTAGGATTATTGATTCAACGAAATCACTTGGGAGAGCAGTACCAGCTTTTGCATTGGTTATTTTTGTATATGCAAAAAGTACAAGTAAAATCACTGCTAAAATAATTGATATCTTTATATTTATTTGACTTTTCATTGTAATTATTTATTAATATTCATATTAAACCTTGTTCCTCCTCAATCTTTTGATATTTGCACACTATCATGTTCATCACTGAATGTCAATCAAAATTGTACATCAAAATAGGTTATTTAAAGAATAGTGTGATTGATAATAAAAAAACTCAGTTCTGCAACCTGCAGAGACTGAGTTTGAATTTCTCATGGTTGGCCTTTTATTCAGGCCCATTTTCAACCATGAGAATTGGGGGGTTGTTGCCCCCAACTTGGCCAGCATATAGAGGCGGTGTAGGAGCTGTCTCCCTTACCTTGTAGTATGCTTGAAATCCGACTTCTGTGGGATCTATAAGCACACCTTCAGGTCCCTCAGAGACACTGACCCACGGAACACCAAGTGTCCCCAGGATGGGTTTGCGCAACAACTCGTAGGTAAGTCCGAGGTGGCGCTGACCTTCTACCGTGACAACCATATTGGTCCCATTCCTTATCGGGGAATGCACGAAGGGTCTGCAGGTCATTTGATTTGTGACCCCTGCGACAACACTTCCATCCGCACCCTTCATGTAGAAGACCGCGACTGAAGCAAATGAACCACCATTCATCACCGTCTTGAAGTAGTTCAAATCCAGATTAATGGTTTCCCACGAATCTGCAAACCAACCTATCCTGATGGTACCAATAAGTCGATTGATCGGATGTGTGGCGACACTTTCACCATTGTGGTAGCTCGCGACTATATTGCCGCTACTATCCCAGAGTTCGCCGCGGAGGGTGGTACTGAACTTGAGTGCTGCGCCACCGCTAGTATTGGTGGCCATGTTCCCCGAATATCCGAGGGTGTTTGCCGGATCAGTCGATCTCAGGGCAAAATAGACCGATGACGCCAAAAATGGCGAAGCCTGTTTCCAGTCAATTGCCCACGCAATACGGGACCCGTGCTCACCAGCAGACGCACCAGTCGCTGGAACAGCATCCCGGTATCTATTCGTGCTTCCGAATATAATTTGAGAGGCCCTCAATACATTCGGCAGATTGAGAGCCGCAGGATTGTGGGCAACATCAGTGTTGATGTAGCCCACCCACCACCCCCCGCCGACATACCCATAAAGGTTCTGCAACGAGGTTGAGATGTTTGTCGAGTTTGCTGCCGGTACAATGAAGTACCCAGACCGTATTTCTGCGCCAATAACTGAGATCGCCATGGCCAGAAAAGCCAAGCAACCATTAATTTTCTTCATGTGTTTGTCTTTCTTCTGCTCTCCAACATAAAACATAATCAGGAATATAATCACAACAATAGGTCGGATTCATTCAGCCAGTCGAGGCTGTTTCCCTTAACGTCAAAGAGCAATTTACTCAAAAACCCTATCATAGAATAGGGGTACTTGTCAACATGTCAATAATAGCAATGATGAAAGTTTAAATATAAGGTATAATCATTCTATGAATTTAGAGATAGTGATTTATGCATTATTATCAGGCATATTGCCTGCCCTTTTATGGTTATGGTTTTGGCTTAAAGAGGATAATTTAGATCCTGAACCTAGAAAAATTATTGCTTTAACATTTATCGCTGGCATGCTTTCAGTAATAGTTGCATTGTTATTAGAAAAGTTTATATCAGATATATTTTCTGATGAATCAACTAGATATATTTTCTGGGCCGCAGCAGAGGAAATAGTAAAGCTAATAGCTGTTACAATATTTGCCTTTAATACAAAATACTTTGACGAACCAATTGATGCATTAATATATTGTATTACAGTTGCTATCGGATTTGCTGCATTAGAAAATGCATTATTCATATTTTCACATATTGATTCAGGAAATATTACAAAAGGTATTATTTCTGGAAATATGAGGTTCATTGGGGCAACACTAGTTCATGTTGTGTCTACGGCTTCAATTGGTTTTATGATCGGACTTTCTTACTATAAAGGCATAATTATTAAATCAATATCAATAACTATTGGAGTTATCCTCGCAATAACATTGCATAGTGCTTTTAATTTGTCTATAATTAGAGTAACGGAAGCTTCAGATACTCTAAAAATATTTAGCTGGGTATGGGGTGCGATAATTATTTTGTTGATTCTCTTTGAAGAAATAAAGATAATCAAACCAAAAGTAATAAAATAGTTTTAATAATTATAAATAATAAACATCTTTGAAAAACATGGCAAAAGAAAAAAAATCATTTTTTGAAAAATTAACTGGATCTGTAAGAATGGATAATTCCAAGCTTATTGCTGACGAAGAGGAAGAGCTTGCAAAAAATGAAACTGCCTGGACAGAAGATGAAGAAGACAAGGAGGGAGAATTGACCGTGGATGTATATCAAACAAATGATACTATTGTTATAAAAGCAATGATAGCAGGAGTAAGACCAGAAGATCTAGATATTTCTATAACCAGAGATTTGGTCACAATAAAGGGAAAAAGAGAGGATGAAAGAATCTCCAGAGAAGATGATTATTTTATGAGAGAATTATATTGGGGGTCTTTTTCAAGAACAATCACCCTACCAGAAGAAATTGATGTAGACGATGCAGAAGCTGTAGAGAAACATGGGTTACTTATTCTTAAACTTCCAAAATTAGACAAGAAGAGGCAGTCAAAGTTAAAGGTTAGGACGATTTAGTCATAAAAAATCCCCAATTAGGGATTTTTGTTTTTTTGGTGCCGAGACCCGGGTTCGAACCGGGGACCTTTCCCTCTTCAGGGGAACGCTGCTACCAACTGAGCTATCTCGGCAATCTCTATTTAAGTATCTTCATTTTAACTTTTAAACCCTCAATCAAGCCCAACAATTTATGGAAGAGCTTGGTATCAGAAACTATAACCCGAACCGTGCCATAAGGCAAGCGATTTTTTGGTCTTTTCCCGCTACTTGCAGTGCTAGACGGATACATCGGTTTTTTTAAACTGTGTTTCAGATAATCCAGTAATATCCATCCAATACAATAGAGTATCTCTTGCGTCTAAGTGGCTGAACAATCTCATTTCTACAAAAATCTTCTCTTGTGGAACTTCCAATATTTTTTTCAAAAAAATGATAAAGGCTAAAACCATATCTGGATCAGAATTTGTAAATCCAATAATATGGGAAGTAATTTCCTTGCCATTTCTAATCTTTAGTCTCTTATATCCTTCGGCCCAATATAGTGACACACCAATTAACAACAAATTATCATTCGATATTTCTTTGATTGTCTTCATAGCTAGCTCCCTAATATTTTTAGCATTGTTTTGAGCAGATACGGTTTGTTGCTTATTTCTTTTTATTAGTCCATCAAGAGAGGTCTTGTGGGCTTTCTTATTAATTCTTTCTTGAGATTCCTTTGATAAAACAACACCATTCAACCAACTAGAAAGTGTTGATTTTGGTATATTAGTTATTTTGCTTATCTCTCCGTAGCTTTTACCTTCTTGTCTTAATATAAGAGCTTTTTTATGAAGTCTATTCATATTAAGAAATACTATCACTTCTACATAGCTGAAAAAAGTTCCCAGAGAAACTTTTTTATTGTTAAATATTAATATTTAATTTTATATCCTAAAGTTATTTTAACAAATCACTTAATGTACTTGATATATTTTGAATGCCTCCTGCTTCTCCCTGAAGCTGTCCATAGGCCCCAAATAGGGTTTCCATGTAAGGCTTTAAAGAGTAATATGCACCAAATGAAAGTCCAAGAATTATAACCCAATATAGGATTTTATAAGCAATAATCCAACGATTAGAGTTACGAATTGACTTGAGAATAGCGTTATTCTCTTCAGTCATCTTATATGTTCTCTCAAGAAGCGATTTCTCTTCTGGACTCATGAATATGAGTATAGCAGAATTATAAAAAAAATAAAGCGTCGCAGATAGTGCCCCCACCAGGAATCGAACCTGGATCAGCTCGTTAGGAGTGAGCTATTCTATCCATTGAACTACGAGGGCGTTTAGGTGTTATAGAAACACCCAAACATTACTTTATACCAAGTTCCTCTGCAAGTCGACTTTCTTCAAAACCAACCATTATTTTCCCATCAATATCAATAACTGGGACCCCCATTTGTCCAGTTTTATCAATCATTTCTTTTCTTTTTTCTAAATCTGTTGCAACATCATAATCAGTAAACTTTATTCCATGCGCATTAAAATAATCTTTTGCCATGTGACAATAATGACATGTGGGTGTTGAATATATTGTTATATTTTTCATATTTATTAATTAACTTATAGTTAAAACATTATAGCATATCACTGTGTGTGCGAGTACGGGGAATCGAACCCCGATCTCAACCTTGGGAAGGTCGCATTCTACCACTAAACCATACTCGCATTATTTTATTATCACCAGTTAAATATTTTATACCAAAAACTCTTTTTTGTCGTCGTTGATGATGTGGCCTCTGGTTTCTCGTCATCTATAATTACAGAGATCTTTTCACCCTGCTTTACAGCTCTAAACTTACTTCTTATTTCGCTCTCAACCCCCCTGTCTGTACTTAAATATGCTAATGCTGTTTCTAGACTTTCTTGTCTTTTCATAATCTTGTCGAGCTCTTTCTTCTCCTGATCTAGATTGTAGTGACTTAATTTGTCTTTTTTATATACACCCCAAGCACCGCGAAACAAAATTACAAATAGAATAGCCAAAATCAATACAATAATCGGTGAATAAAGTACTTTTCTTATTTGATTTTTCTTTCTAAATTCAAGCATTGAAATATTATGTAATTATAGTATACTACATTTTACTATGTTATTATTTCACAAAAATACAAAGAAGGCATTGAATGTAAGCATGATTATCGTGGGAGTATTGATTATCGTAAGTATGATATTGCTATACTTTCCAACAGGCTTATAATTAGTCTGATCTCATCATTTTAACGAAAACCTCCTGTGGAATGTTTACATTTCCACGGCCCAATTCTTTCATCTTTTTCTTTCCTTCTTTCTGCTTTTCCCATAGTTTCATTTTTCTTGTTCTATCACCTCCATACATGTGTTGAGTAACGTTTTTTTGCATACCTGTCAGAGTTTCTGAAGCAATAATACGTCCCAAGGCCTTACCTTGTATTTTTAATGTGAACATCTGTTTTGGAAGTACTTTATGAAGCTTTTCAACAGATGCCTTTGCTTCTTCCTCGAGTCTGCGACGTGCGACAACACGAGTAAAAGCAATTACCGGTTCATCCGCAACCAAAATATCTAGACGAGCAACGTCAGCCTCTCTCATTTCTGATATTTCATATGAGATTGAAGCAAAACCAGAACTGATACTTTTAATTTCATCAAAAAAGTTTCTCATAAGCTCACGCAAAGGCATTATCAAAGCAAGAGATGTTCTGTTCTCACCAAAATTATCAGTCGATGTAACTTCCCCCTCATGATTAAAGATAGACTGCATAATAACACCAAGATAATCAGGTGGTGAAATTATCTTCATCTTTACTAGTGGTTCTAAGACCTTTTTTACATCATGATCATCTGGAAATAACGCTGGTGAATATATTGTAACAGTCTTCCCCGGCTGATTGCCGGACGAGCCATTCTTCAATTCTACATCATAAGTAATACTTGGTATGGTAACCACTAGGTTTAAGTTGAACTCGCGTCTTAAACGTTCTGTAATAATTTCGAGGTGTAGCATTCCCAAGAAACCACATCGGAATCCTCTTCCGAGAGTTCCTGATGCTTCTTCTTCGTAGGTGAACGACGAGTCTGAAAGACGCAAACGACCAAATGCCATTCTCAATGTATTAAAGTCATCCTGACTCTCAGGATATACAGAAGCCCAGACAACAGGTCGTGGTGTCATATAACCCTGAAGTGGCGGTAAGGTATCTTTCAAAGAGGCCACAGTATCTCCGACAGAAGCAATACCTGGCTGTTTAATACCTGTAACTATATAACCTATTTCACCAGCACTCAAAGAATCCGTTGGTGTATTGTCAGGATGAAAAATACCCACTTCTATTACTTGAAATTTCTCATCAGATATCTTAAACAGGAGCTTATCATTTTTCTTCACAGAACCATTCATGACTCTGATATAGACGATGACACCAGTATGGTTTGAATATTGAAAGTCAAATACAAGCGATCGAAATTCATCAGTATTATCTGGTGAACTTGGTGCGGGAACTCGCTCTATAACTTTATTTAACAAATCCGCCACACCCTCTCCTGTCTTTCCTGAAACCGTAAGAACGTCATCCTCAACACAATCCAGCAATTCGCACACTTCATGCATAACATCAGATACACGGGCTAAAGGCGAGTCGATTTTTGATATTACAGGAATTATTTTTATACCCGACTCACGAGCCATGTTCAGAGTTGTCAAAGTCTGAGCCTGAACTCCCTGTGTAGCATCTACAAGGAGAATAGAACCCTCTACGGCTTTTAGGGCTCTAGATACTTCATATGAAAAGTCGATATGTCCAGGCGTATCTATGAGATTAAGAATGTATTCTTGATTATCCTTTTTCCATTTCATTCTCACGGGCTGCATCTTTATCGTTATACCTCTTTCACGTTCAAGCTCCATGCTGTCGAGAACCTGTTCTTGCATCTTTCTTTTTTCGATAGTATTAGTCAGCTCGAGCATGCGGTCTGCCAAGGTTGACTTACCGTGGTCCACATGGGCCATTATTGAAAAGTTTCGTATATGTTTCGTATCCATAGTGTAATATGAATACTATCAGAAATACGCTATAAGGCAAAATTAAGTATTTTTGTGTATATACAGATATAATTTAGAGACTTTCTTGATCAGGAACAATAACGTTAGATTTCCAGAATTTATTGTGTAGTGTTGACCAAACTTCTTTAATTTCATTATTCTTTAACAATATTAGTACGATTGTACCTATAATAATTCCAACAATTCCAGCGAAAAAGCCTTGTAAGAAAACGTTCCATGCTTTTGTGAGAGGAAAAAATATATTGAAAAAACGTAAAAAGATGAAAGCAGTGTAACCCATTATTATAGATGCAGAGAAACTTTGGAATAGAGTCGCCACTACAGGCTTCGTAAAGCCTGGGTAATCTTTTTCAAACATATGCCAATGTAAATATGTATTAATTAAAACTCCAATAGAATATGCAAGGGGTAACACAAGTACACTTGTACCCAATTGTCCAGAAACCTTCAATAATTCTTGTAGGAAATACGCAAATACTGGATATGCAAAAAATGCCTTAGTAAAAACATAACCCAAAGCCACAATAATCAAACCAGATATTATATTTATAAATAAAGGCTTCTTTGTCTTCCCTTCAGCATAATATGCACGCACAAAAAGAAGTATTAGGCTTTGTCCAACTACCGACACTACAAAAATAGCAAGAACAGCAGCAGTGAGTCTAGTATCAGCCCAATCAAAGTTTCCAGCTCCATATATTGTTCTAACTATTTGTGCTCTAAGAACTATAAATAATACAGTTATCGGAATAGACCAGAAAACAATATGTCTTGCGGAATCAATCATTTGTCCCAGAAATTCTTTTTTATTATTCTCTACGAAAAACTTTGAAAGTGTGGGAAAAATAGCAGAAGAATAGCTAACGCCGATAATAGAAAGTGGTACTGATTGTAAGTTAAATGCAAGACTAAATACAGAGATAGAACCTGCTTTCATAAATGAAGCAAGTGCAATCAAGAAAAAAGAAGCCAGTTGATTTGCAGACAAAGTCAGTGTCCTTGGCAAAGAAATAAATATAACTTTAAAAAGTAAATTCCATTCTATTTTAAATTTTAAATGTGGAAAAATACCACTTTTAATAATAAAAGGGACTTGTATTGTCATATGTAAGAATGAACCAAATACGACTCCCCAAAATAGACCATATAAACCAAATATCGGATAGAGAAATATAATTCCTGTGATAATACCTAGGTTATATAATATAGGGCTTAAGGCATACACAAGGAACCTTTTATGCATTTGAGTGATGCTAGAAAAGAAATTTGAAATACCGAGAAATATCGGAGAAAGTAATAATATTCTTGTAGCAATAATCAATTCTAATAACTCAGGACTATTCGCAAAACCAGGAAGTAATATCTTTATGAGCCATGGGGCCATAAAGAATACGATAATACTTATGATTATAATTGAGAAGAAGAATGCAGAAAAGATATTATCAATAAACTTTTGTCCTTTATCTTCATCTTTATTAAATCTTTCAATGAAAAATGGAAGCAATACCGAGGCAGAAACTATTGATGCAACAGAAACAAATATCAAATCTGGAATACGAAATGCAGCATAATAAATGTCCAATATACCACCAGCGCCAAAACTATATGCCAACAGCTTGTCTCTAACTAGTCCAAGTATTTGAGATAATAGTGCAAAAAAGGCAAGAAGATACGCAGCCTCATGTAGGCCGCGAATCTCTTGTCCCATAATCCTTAAGAATCTCTTAACCATGGATTACCTTATTATACCTTAAATGTTAGTTTATCTTCTTTGTATTTGTAGTAGTCTTATCTTTTACAGGTAGTGTTTTGCTCTTATCAGTTTTTTCATCTGTAAATGGTGATTTTCCTGCTTTTAGAGAAGCTATAATAGATACAATTTCTTGATTCTCAGGATTTGTCTTTAATATTTCTTCAAACTGAATTACTGCTTCATTGTACTTTTTTAATCTAGCCAAAGAAAGTCCGAGGAAATATCTGGCGTTTGCATATTGACCATTTAGTTCTACAGCCTTTCCAAGTGCTTCTGTAGCCTTAACATAATCCTTATCGCTAAAGTATAGATATCCTAACTGGAAGAATATCATTGAGTTATTTGGATTTATCTGAGCCATAACTTGTGCAGATATTATGGCGTCCTTTATCTTTCCCTGCGCAACTTGAATCTGTGATAGCAAGTAGATTGCCTCAGTATAATTTTGCTTTAATTGAAGTGCCGCACCAATATATTTTTGTGCTTCATCAGCCTTCTCCATTGAAGCTTCTAGCTGCGCAACATTCAGATATAGTAATGGACTATAAGGATTATACTGTAATGCTTTTGAGTACGCAGTCTTTGCATTTTCATAAGCTCCATCTATTTTTAGTGAGTTGGCTAATTCATTTACTCTTGCATTTGCAACATAATTATAATAATTTGTTGGATCAACAGATATGGCACTCAATGTAGAGGAGGCAGCATCCTGTATTAAATTATTAACTTGCTTTAATAATTCCTGATCAATCGTTTTTGGATCTTTCTCAGATTGAGCTTGAAGTGTCTGCAATATTGGACTAATTTTCATCATATCTATCTCAGAAATAGCTCTATAATACATGTCTGATTTATCCCAAGCTAATGCACTACGAATACCCACCTCGGCTTTTTCTATCTCTTTATTTGCAGATTTATTTAGTGTACTGACCGCCCCTTGGAAAGACTTCAATGCGATCACTTTCTTTATATATACCAAGAGCCATAGTGCAATAGCAATGATTAATATAATTGATACTAGTGTAACTACAGTTTTTGTTTTTGACCCAGCATCTATTTTATACTCTTTATTTTCAATTACATTTTCAAGACATAGTGCTCCCAAGAATATACCAGTCATAATAAATGTAAGCAGAATGATCACATGAGATGGACTATAGAGCAAAGAGATTAGCCACAAGAAAGAAGAAGTGAAGAATGTAGAGGCTACAATAAATCTAGATAGTGGTTCTTGTACCTTTCTAAGACCTTTTACACCTAGAATAAAGAAAAAGATTAAAAACAAAATCCATAAAACAATACCCACAACACCGTTTGTTACAGCAAAAGATGGAATAAACCCAAAACCAGTATTAAATTCTGCGCTCCAAAATATGCTTGGATTTAATGCTGCTGGTTTATATTTTAAGAATTCACTAGCAAAGCGATTTGGTCCAGCACCAAATAAAGGTCTTTCTTTTATCGTATCTGCGGTCACATCAAGAGCAAGTTGCCAAGGTAGGGATATTTCTGTTTGCTCAAAATTAAAAGGCTTTAATACTGAGGCTACTTTACTTCCATTTAATGCCAATACACCAGAAATGATAAAGAATATTAGCGCGAATACAGAAACCTTGTTTATCATCCTAGAAAATCCCATTGAGCTGCTTGAATTTTTTATATATAAATAAATATAGTAAGACAAAAAAACCAAAGACAAAACCATCCAGATCAAGGCAGAATTTACTATAAACACTAACATGCCCGATACTATAAACATCATATAAGTCAATATTTTTATACTTTTCTTAACAGAAAGAATGTTTAACACAAAGAATGATAGTAAAAATAGTACAGCAGATAAGATTCCTAGATCAGACCACCTTCCCAATAATGTTGCTGTTGAATAATTGAATATTCCAAAACTCATAAATGAAGGTGAGAGTAGCAATCTTGAAATCTGGAACAAGGCAAGCAAAGAAAAAGATAATGCGAAAGAACCGTAAAGAGAAAATATCCTATCTTTATTATTAATAATAAGTCTAACAACTAGCAGCATTGCAATAAACATTACAATCAAGAAACTTGCACCTCCAAGTTCAAATCCTTGACCAATAAGAGACTTCTGTACACTCGTACTGAGAAAGGCGGAAATTAGTGTTGTCAGAGAAATCAAAACTCCAACAACTACCAATGGATTCTTCGATAAAGTTATCTCCTTTTTCTGCAATAATGATATGACATAAAAAATAGTTGAGATTAGAACACCAAATACAATTACAAATGACTTTAAAGCATCAAAAGGAAAATTTGTAGTTACAAACACCAAAGGAGAAAGAAAAATTGTAATAAGCAAAACAATAAAAGAAATATTCTCTAATTTGTTAGAACCTTTTGCAGACTGTACATTTTGTATATCCATAGTATAAAACTTAAATAAATAATTAATAATTGTTATGTAATTATAGCAAACAAAAAACCTCCTGTTAAGAAGGTTTTTTGTTTAACATGTTTATAAGCCGAGTTCTGTATCTAAAATTTATCTTTCGATAATCTTAGACGACAATCATTTATCTGGGATCAATCTTACGATTAACCTCAAGCGGCACTCCCGTCGGCGAGAAATCCATTGGTATATTTTATGTTTTGGATTCCTTGTCGACGGGCACGGCCTTGCACTGAAGTAAGGATTTTGCCGTTGCAATCACAAAGTTACCTTTATGACTTATCCACAGTTTGCACTTTGGATACCCTGTCTTTTCAGACTATTTCTAAAAATTGCTTTCTAGAAAAGGGCGTCTCTGTTCGCACCTCGCAACTCACGATGGACGGGTGTTACCCGCTACTATTCTGTCTAAATTTACATTTAGCCAGTGCTCGGACTTTCCTCTATTGGAACTATTGCTCCAACAGCGATTGTCTAACATGTATAAGTATTATACCACAAACTACATAACCTCGCAAACACCACCAACGCAGGCCAATTCCTTCTTCAAATCTAGCTCGTTTTGCTTTTCGTAAGTTATGATCTTTGAATAATCGATGTGTTCAAATCTCTTTGCAAGTTCCTTGTACCTCTTCTCATCTATCTTTTCATAAGGAGCAAGCTGATAGACATGATCTTCTCTTGGAAGAAACGATAATCCTCCAACAATATCCCAATTTTTATAGACCCAGTTTGCTACTTCTATCCATTCATCATTTCCTACTGAGATAGTGATCGATGGGTTGTGTTCTGTATAATTCTCCTTTACCATTTTCCAATATTCTAACTGTTGAATAGCAGTTTGATCGTCTTTGAAGACTGCGCCACCAGGAGCCTTAACTGGAAATTCTAGAACATAAGTAGTAGCATTTTCTGCCGTCTGACCTACTTCTGGGAAATGAGGGATTCCCTGATCTTTTAACATTTTAAATAAATTGTCTGTGGTCGAAATACGAACCCTTCTAATATAATATTTAGCATATCTTGGATGCATACCTGAAGAACAATCAACAGTTTGAGAAAGATTTCCTGAAGGCTTAACGGCTGTTATACATGTTGATTCATTAATACCAAAACGTTTTGAAAATTCTTTGTTTACCTTTATAGTTTCAGCTAAAAGTCTTCTCATGACCTCTGGTTTTCTTACGGCTGGAGAATCCCATTGCCCAGTTATAGAGACTCCAAGAAGTCTTTCTTTCTCGCAATGCTCCTTCCATTCTTTTGAAAGATAGGTAAAGTTTGTAAGCGAGGATTGATATGTCCCTATAATCGTTGCTATTTTAATCTTCTTCATCAAGGTCGCCTCTGTATCCTCTGCCCTTGCAACTATTTCTGAGAGATTACAAAACTGTTTTGATTGTAGAATGATTTCTCCACAAGGATTAGTTCCCATAGTTCCAACTATAGTGTTACCAGATACATCAAAATACCCCTTGTATTCCTTTAGAACCTTCAAGCGACGTTCTGGTAATGTCTTGGCGAGCGAACCTCGGTTAAATATTCCTCTTTCGCCAGATTTACTCTCTATAAGCGCCATCCATTCCTTCAAAAACTCTTCATTCGTAGGTTTTGTGAGATAAATAGCGGAGTTATTTGCTAAAGCTCGATGAGGATGTGTCATATAGAATGCGCCCTTTTTTGCATCTCGAACATCAGAATCATCAAGATCAGATAGAGAAATTAGGGCGCTTCTTCTAACGCCTCCTGAGACCACGCATTCACCTATCATGCAAGCAATATCGTGTATATCAATATTTCTAAGTCGTCTACCCTGTCGTGCAAGCATTATTTCTTTTGTAAAAGAAAGTAATTTACGAAGTGGCTCCGGACCAGAAGACTTGCCGCCCATAGTCTTTAGCCTAGCTCCTGCAGGTCTTAATTGTGAAAAATCAAAATCAATATCCTTACCTGACGCCCAAGTCTTCATACCTAAAGTTAGCGAGTCCGCCCAACCCTCTCTACTATCTGGAACAATAAAAGTCGATGCTTTTTCTCCAGACTGAATCATTATTTGTGGAAATTTCTGCACAGCTACACTTTCTACAGAAAATCCTACCCCAGAACCACACATAGAAATGTACATTATCTCAGAAAGATCCTGAAAGGATTCTGGTGCAATGAAAGAACAATTGTATGCACAAACATTTGTTTTCCTAGCGGCTGGACCCGCAAACTGTAACAATCGCATAGATGGCATTGCTTCTTGTTTCAAGATAGACTCCCTGACCTCTTCATATTCTTTGTCTGTTAGCTTGTTACCGAGATTTTCTTTCATAAAACTGATATAGCGACCGACTGTTTCTATCCAGGTCTCTCTTCTGCTCTCGTCATCGATCCATTTTGAATAGGTTCGGTAGTATACGAATTCACCTAGTGAATTTCTGAAATATTTTTTACTATCATTTGCAAGTTTCTTTACATTATCTGGCACATCAAGACCTTTTGCTCTGATCTGAGATCTCTCATCACGATACAAAACATAATGTTTCGCGGTCTTAATATAATCAGAACGCATAAGCTCAGCCTCAACAACATCCTGAACACCCTCAACTGTGGGAATAAAGTTCTTAAATTTCTTAGCAATACGAACAAGCTCTCCGTAGACCTTGTTTGCAACCAGGGCCGACTCTTCTTGAGATCCTTCATTTGAAGAAATCATGCCTTTGTAAATAGCATTTGCAATCTTTTCTATATCAAAAGGTACAACCCTACCATCTCTCTTAATAATTGATTTTACAAACTCTTCTTTCTTTCCTCCCTTTCCTGATACCTTTTTGACTTTTGCCATCATCATAAATATTTAATAAATTATGCTAAAAAATTTAGTAATAAACTAATTGTACAATAAAAAGACTGTCTAAAAAAATATTTTCAAGTAAATTTAATGGTTAAGAGATAAATTTCCCACTGTGTAAACCTCTCCACCAAAATACATTGAAAAATAGAGACTATTTTGTATCAAAATTTAAAACTTTTCCCACCATGAGGTTATTGTTTTTAGCAAAACCAGCATTTGCTTCTAATACGTATACACTTTTTTCATTTGGATAAAAGATTTTCGGAAAAGTATCAGGTGAAATATCCTGCTCCAAGTGAATTATTTCTTTTTCTTCATTTAGCCAAAAAATATCAATAGGGAAAATAACATCTTTCATCCATATTCCATATTCTCCAGGCTCATTAAAAATAAAAAGCATTGCTTTGTCCTCTGGAAGAGAATTCATTCCGCCAAGCCCTCTCATTCTCGATTCATTACTATTAGAAACTATTAATGAAATATCATTTTGTGGAAGATGTAGAGTATATGTCTTATCGTATATATCTGCGTCTACCTTTGAATACATATATACACCCAAAAGAAGCAAGGCACACGATATGGTTAACATTAATATTCTCATGGGCATATGTAGTTTATTATAGCATGAGCAAAATTGAATTCGAGTATTATTTCCTAGCTATAACATGGAAAACATGCCAGTGTTTCATTTTACCCGTGGCAGTTTCCTTATCTATTTCTTCTTCCTCAAATGAAATAATAGAAAAATCTTCGAACATAACTTTCAACTGGTCTTTTGTATGAAATGTCATTTTTTGATTCGTCGACCATTCATCGTGAACACCAAAAAACTGACCACAAAATATTCCACCTTTTTTAAGAGAACTTTTTATTTTTGCCAAAACATAATTAAAATGTATTGGATCAATGAATGGAAGTGAATACATGGCAGATGCAAGGTCGTATTCATTTTCTGGGAAATTGAAGTCCTCAAATTTTGTCATGAAAGTATGAAGTTTCTCATTTTGTTTATCCACGGCCTCCTGTTCCATCGTTGGATTTTTGTCAATAGAAACAACGTCAAATCCTTGTCCTAGAAGATATCTTGTATCATTGAGAGCACCGCTACCAATATCAATCGCCCTGTTTTTATTAGTAACGTGCTTAAGAGCACTTACCAAGAGAGGGCGTGGTGGTCCTTGTTTTGTCGCCTCGTAATAGTCTGACCAGTCTTTCTGACTTTCAGATTGGCCTGCATCATCATTTGCATACTTACTTTCCGTATATTTCATTTATTTGTTTATTATTTAAAAAACTATTTTATTGGCACAAATCTCCAATTTTGATTCTTATTAGACTGCTCTCCGTCTTTATTCACAAAATTAAGAATATCATTCAAATCACTCATTGCAAATGGATACTTGAATCCTGGCTTATCGAAACAAATGTAGTTATTTTCAGACTCTCTTGTAACCATGAAAGAATGAGCCATTTCTCCAGTCTGTATATCGAGAATTTGACCAACATAGACTTTGCTGATCTCACAGTCCTTTTGTGCAAGCTTTGTAAGGCTTTCTTCACTTTCAACCAAAGCATAAGGAATATCTGATATTGATCGGATTTTTTCTCCAAATGTGAAATCGACCCCTTTTACTTGTTGTTCAGATGGATCTGAAATCATTTCTTCCCAAGAAATTTTTCCGATCGTATACAAAACGAACTTGTGACAATTTACATTCTTCACTTTTTCGACGGATACCGGAGGAATGGTGTTCCAATTGCCGTCTGAATCTATTTGTAAAAATGTGTTCATTTTGTTGATTAAGTATTAGGGTCGTCCCACAATCATAAGTCTATGGGTTGCTCGATACTAAATTGCGGAGGGTAAGAGATTCGAACTCTTGATGCCCTTTCGGACATACATCCTTTCCAGGGATGCGCACTAGACCGCTATGCGAACCCTCCAATGTGCTTTTTATATTGATATTCCTATAACCATCTTTACCATCTACCACTTGCGCCACCACCTCCAGAGCTACCACCTCCAAATCCGCCGAACCCACCGCCACCGAAACCTCCCCCACCCGTTCCTCCAAATCCTCCCCAGAAACTACCCCCAGGACCACCCTTACCAGCATTTTTTGAGACGATGAAATCAAGTAACAATCCTAGTACTGTCAAACCAACTATGGCAAGCAAACCAGTAATAATAGAACCATAAATAATACCAATGATAATACCAATAATTCCACCAGCAACACCTCCGAGCCACCAAGACTTTGTACTTCCAAGAACACTTGCCACAAATATAAAGACAAAGAAACCATATTTAAATATAAAATCCCATTTACCATTTTCTGCTTTTGTATTTACCTGATTTACAACTGTACCTGGAGAATAATTTGTACCACCATCTATAACAGAGATTATTGCTTTTGTACCAGAAAGAATTCCAGAACTATAGTCTCCTTTTTTGAATTCAGGTAAAATAATATTTTGAATTATTCTATTTGATTGTGAGTCTGTTAAGACTCCTTCGAGACCATAACCCACCTCTATCTTTATTTCCTTATCTGCAATTGAAATCAATAGTAATACACCATTATTTTTACCCCCTACACCAATTTTCCATTCTTCAAAGAGTTTAACAGCATAACTTTCAACTGTTTCATTGCCTAGAGAATTTATTGTTACTACAGCTATTTGAACTGTTGTTGATGAATTATAGTTTGATAAAATGCTTTTTAATTCTGATAATACTGGAGTACTAATTACTTTTGCATAGTCATTTACAAACCCCTGAGGCTTGCCTGGACTTGTGTATGCATGTGAAATATACGCAAACGAAAGTAGCGTTAGAGTGAAAAATAATTGTGCGAGAAAAATAGCTCGCCGCATATATTAGAACTTAACCTGTGGAGCATTTTCAGCACCAGCTGTTGCCTCGAAATACGATCTTTCATTAAAACCAGTTAATGAAGCTATTATAGAACTTGGAAATCTCATTACTTTTAGATTGTATATTTTAACCGCATCATTAAACCTCATTCTTTCTGTACTTATACGATTTTCAGTTCCTTCTTGCTGAGACATGAAACTCTGCATAGCCTCTGAAGATTTCAATTGTGGATAGTTTTCTGTAATTACGAGCAATCTGCCTAGAGCGCTTTCTACCTCACCAGCCGCTTTTGCCTTAGCATCTGGAGTTGTTGCACCTGAATATTTTGTTCTTGCATCAGCGATAGCGGTAAATACTGCTTGCTCTTGTTTCATCACTCCCTTTACTGACTCTACTAGATTTGGTATTAGATCATAACGTCTTTGGTATACAGTCTCGACTTGTTTCCACTGTGTATCAGCACTTATACTATTTGTTACCAAACCATTATAAGTAGAAACACCATATATAACGAGTATGACGACTAGAACCAGGACACCTATTAATATTTTTTTCATCATTTTGTATTTATTTTTAATTAAATAAAACTACTTTGTGGGTGAAGCCTTTGTTTCATCTTGTCCCACCGGTCCAATTATAAAGGTAAATGATTTAACCATGTCTTTGAACTGTGAATCTGCTGTATCTACTAATAATACATTTCTAGCACCAATTTTCTGAGCCTCTGCACCGGTGTATCCTTTATTTGATGGGCTAAGAGTGATTGATGTGAGTGTAAAGTAATAACAAATAGAATTCTTCTGTAGGGTATACATTCTATTGAAGTAATTTCTTCCTTGAATAGTATTTAACATTGAAATCATGCTAAATGTTAAATCCTTTACCTTCACACTACTTCTCTCTTTTACCGTAGTAACAGGTGGGAAACTACATGTGCCAGAGATGACGTCAATCTTTGATTCCAATCTACCAATAGTGTTCTTTTCTGTAGAATCAACAATAGGTACTGTAAATGATACATTTGAAGGTGATTCTAATCTTTCCCAAGCAGTTGGATATTTTACAGAAAATCCTAATTCATCATTTTTATATTCTGAAAGCTTGTCAGACACCTTTACTGTTTGACTTGTGGGTACTGAGACAGTCGTGCTTGAGGCGTTCTTATTATCAGGATTAGGTACTGGTAAAATAGGTGAGTTACTCATTTTCCATATCACCAAACCAACAATAACCAATACAATTACAACAATTAATGTTTTTTTCATGATTGGAATATTATAGCAAAAATTAATAATCTACACCAGTACCTTGAGCTGTGGAATGTGACTCTTCTTTTGGCTCTTCTGCAATCGCTGCCTCAGTAGTTAGAAGTATTGCAGATGCAGAACATGCATTTTGTACTCCTAATCTAGTAACCTTTACTGGATCTACTATACCTACAGATATCATATCAGGTATCATTTCATCCTTTAGAGCATCATAACCATAGTTACCCTTACCATTTTTAACTTTTTCCACGATCACAGATCCATCTTCCTTTCCAGCATTGATAGCGATCTGTCTCAATGGTGCCTCTAAAGCCTTTAATACGATCTTATATCCTAATTCAAATTCTTTTGAAGGATTCTCTATTTTTACAAAGCTTTCTTGAACTTTCTGTGCAACTTTTATTAGAGCTACACCTCCTCCTGCGACAATTCCTTCATCTATTGCAGCTTTTGTAGCATTTACAGCATCCTCTATCTTTAATTTCAAATATTTCATTTCACTCTCAGTCGCAGCACCAACTCTAATAACAGCCACTCCTCCAGAAAGCTTGGCTACTCTCTTTTCTATATGTTCTTTATCATATTTTGATTCTGTACTGTCCTTTTGCTTCTTTAATTGAGATATTCTATCTTCTATATCAGTCTTTTTTCCTTTTCCACCCACGATGATAGTGTTGTCCTTGGTAGACACGACTCTTCTTGCCTTACCGAGCATAGATATATCTGCATTTTCAAACTTTAACCCAACTTCTTCAGAAATTACTTTTGCACCAATCATTACGGCAATATCATTTAACATTTCCTTTTTTCTATCTCCATATCCGGGTGCTTTTATCGCAAGGACATTGAAACCGCCACGAAGTTTATTTACAACAAATGTTGCCAACGCCTCTCCATCTACATCTTCAGCAATTATTACAAGATCTTTTTTACCAGTTTGTGCAAGTTTTTCTAAAAGAGGAAGTACTTCTTTTATTGATGAAATCTTTTTGTCAGTTACTAATATTACAGGGTCATGGTATTCAGACTCCATTCTTTCTGCATTTGTAACCATGTATGGAGAGATGAAACCTTTATCGAACTCCATTCCCTCTACAACTTCTGACTCTAATCCTATGGTTTGCGCCTCTTCCACAGTGACGACACCATCTTTACCAACTTTTTTTATTGTATCTGCAATTATTGTACCTATTTCTACTGATTCGGCAGAAATATTTGCCACTTGTCTTATTTCATCATCTGTTTTTATCGGTTTCGCAATCACCTTTAGAGCAGCTACAATATCTTTTGATGCAGCTTCAATACCAAATTTAACACCCATTGCATTTACACCCATTGTTGTATGCTTCATTCCTTCAGAAATAATTGATTGCATGAGAACTACAGATGTTGTTGTTCCGTCTCCAGCGATATCATTTGTTTTTGTTGCCACATCCTTTATTATCTCTGCACCCATATTTTCGAATCTATCTTTCAAAGTTATTTCTTTTGCAATAGAAACTCCGTCATTAGTAATAGTTGGAGTTCCGTATGTTTTGTCTAATACAACATTTCTACCTCTTGGACCTAATGTGATTTTTACAGCATCAGCGACAGCATCCACACCTCTTTTCAAAGACTTTCTAGCTTCTTCATTGTAAATTATTCTTTTTGACATAGTTTTAATTATTATTTAATAAAAGAGGGTCCAATTTTACTTTAATATAGCTAATAACTCTGATTCCCTAACTATATAATATTCTTCACCATCTATTTGAATCTTATCTCCCCACTGGAAAAGAACCTCATCTCCAATCTTTACAGAAATCGGTATAAGTTTTCCATCTTCATAATGACCCTCTCCAATAGCCACTATTTCTCCTTTTTTTCCACCTTTATCTTCATTTACTGTAATCGGAATAATGATACCGGAAGCTGTTTTCTTCTCCTTGCTATTTATGTCTTCCTTTATAAGCACTCTGTCACCTAATGGCTTTACCTTTTTCGAAATATCTATATTTTTAGACATATTTTTGTTATTAAAAGTTAATAATGAGTGAGGATATTATATCTGAGTGTGGATATCTCACAACTTGACAATGTGGTATGTGGGTGATATAAAGGTGAATGGAAAGGATGCTGGTAGTAAACAAAACCAGCAAAAACTTAGCGACCATGAACAATCGGGAAATGTGCCATCTCCTTCGAAAGTTTGGAAAACCCGTCCTCAATCACAGTGGACCCATGTTGGGACTATATCAGCAACTGAGTCTGATGCGCGTGTACCAGTTTATTACCTTACCACTGGTACTACTGCTAGGATACGTCTCTATCTATGAGAGGTTTGAGTACGGAGCACCGACAAGACTAAGTCTAGCTTGCATCGCCATCGGATTTGTGGCGATCCTGTTCAATCTGATCTTTGAGTGCAAAACCATAAAGGTTATCGGAGCTATGGAGATAATCAAGGAGTTGATTAGTCCAGAAGATGATTGGTCCGACTTTCTAATCTGGTTTAATAACGAAGAGAACTTTCGTCTGGAGGTATCAAGACAAATAGGATCAATTCGTAGATCGGGTCAAGACGAAAGAGGACGACTTACCTCTCAGGTACAAAAAGCCATGGTACTTCTTACTGGACAGCGAGTGCAGCTAGGGGTAGAAACGGTTGAGAGAAATACGGATCCAGTACCTGCTACCGGTTAAAATGTTACTACCACCCCTCCTCCGCGAACAGTTCGCGCGGGAGGGTGATTTTTTTATATTTTTTACTAAAATACAATTACCTATTATAAATAATATTACCAAGTATTACATGCGACAGGATTTTCACTGCATATCATCCACGCCCAATTTGGGCGAGCAGGATCATAAAATCTTTGACCCACACCAGGATAACTTTCAGCACTACCATGTACTAAAAATTTATAATTAGTGCCATCAGAAGTATAAAGATATCCATTGCAACTTCCTGGTGCAGCTGGATCAGTAGGTAAAATTGAAATATAAGTTGGAGCTAATCCTGCTATGTAAGCATTGGGACCACTCAATATCGTATTATTAATTCCACAGGGTGCAGTACTTACTCCACCCCATGTTTGTGGGTACGGTAGTGGATATGTTCCTTTATCATTATAGTATAATGCAAGAGCTGTTCTGATTTGGACCAAATCTTGCGTACGTTTCGCATCCCTCGCCTTTGCCCTTGCACTACTCAAACTCGCCAAGACTACAGAAGAAAGTAAACCAATAATAGCTATGACGACAAGAAGTTCGATCAGTGTGAACCCTCCTCTGCTATTTAAAAAGATTCCTTTATTTTTCATAATATATAAGATAAAATCATCAAATCACTAACGTTAAGTTTTAGTTACTAATAGTTGGCGGACTGTAATAACAGCTTGAGTTAACACGCTTTAGATCGTAAGTTCCACTAGAAACACCATTACTACCAACACAGATTAAATTTCCACTACTCATTAACATTGTAATACCATATCCTGCAGGATATGGTATTTGCCATGGACTATTGGTAAATTGCTGTTGAATACTTATAAGTAATGGCTGGTTGGGTGGGTTAAAGGAAGTAAAACCACCGATTTTAAATAGAGCATGACAAATAGAGATTATATTATTTTTTTCTTCTACAGATAAAAAAGATGGTGGTGAATCACAATTACTATCTCCAAAATATCCAGCCCAATTATTAAGCCATAACTGATAATCATTTTGATTATATGTTATTAATGATGATTGTATAATTTTAAACATTTGAACAGCTTGTTGCGTTATTGCTGATTCCCTCGCCTTCGCCCTAGCACTACTCAAACTCGCCAAGACTACAGAAGAAAGTAAACCAATAATAGCTATAACAACAAGAAGTTCGATCAGTGTGAACCCTCCTCTGCTATTTAAAAAGATTCTTTTATTCTTAAAAGATTGATTCATGTCTACCTATTATTAGGAACTGCCCGCATATTTGGAATCATCATTGCACCAGGTGGTATAACAACTTTCTTTTTTCCAATACTAGTAAAATTCATAACTATAACAATAGAAGTAAGTATAACGGCAAGAATGGCAATACAGACAAGAACAAGCTGGGCTTGCGCAAAACTTTTTGCACCCATTTTCATAGCAATCCTAATAAGAAAAGTATCTTTTTCTTTTTGAAAATTAGTATTTAAATTTCTTACATATTTATCACCTTCAAATTGAACATCGCTCATATATTAAGATTATACTATAATACTTTTTATTGTCTACATACCATGACACTTTTTAAATTTCTTCCCCGACCCACATGGACATGGATCATTTCTACCTACTTCAGGTTTTTTAGAAACTTCTGCATTGGAGTTTTTACTTCCATCTCCTTGCCCTATCATTTGAGCTTGTTCATGAACTTCTTTTAATTCAACTGCTTCTGGCGTAGCTATAACACCGGCTATATGAGGAATTAATTTTATTATTTGTGCATTTATTACTTCCTGCATTTCTCTAAATAATCTCAAACCCTCTTTTTTGTATTCAACAAGTGGATCTCGCTGACCATATGCACGAAGATTCACACTAGATCTTGTGTAATCCATTATTTCCAAATGTTCAACCCAAAACATATCAATAGTCTGAAGCATTAACTGTCGTGCTACAGTTAGGAATCTATCCTTTCCAACCTGAGCTATCTTATCCTCTACTGCCTTCTTGGCATCAACATTTTCACCGACAACTTCCATTACTCTGGCTTCTACTTCTTCTGTAGTACCAACGAGAATACTTCTACGTCTTTCATATACAGTCTTTCTCTGATGATTCAGGACATCGTCATATTCGAGAATATGCTTTCTTGAATCAAAATTAAAACCTTCTATCTTTGTCTGTGCACTTTCTAGAGATCTACTTACTATACTATTAACTATTGGTTCATCTTCCGCAACACCGAGTTTGCCCATAAGTTTCTTTATAGTATCTGATGCAAAAATACGCATCAATGAATCCTCAAGTGAAACGAAAAATTGAGTCGCTCCGGGATCTCCTTGTCGTCCAGATCTACCTCTTAGTTGATTGTCGATTCTTCTTGCTTCATGCCTTTCTGTACCTAGCACGAACAAACCACCGAGGGATTTTACCTCTTCATATAATTCTTTATTTCCAGGATTTCCGCCAAGTCTGATATCCACACCACGACCCGCCATGTTTGTGGCTATTGTTACTCCAGCTTTCTTTCCTGCTTGTGCGATTATTTCTCCCTCTCTTTCATGATTCTTTGCATTCAAAATCTCATGAGGCACACCTTCTGCCCTTAGAAAATCTGATAGGACTTCGTTTTTTTCGATAGATACGGTTCCAATCAAAACTGGTTGACCTAACTTATTTAATTCTTTTACTTTCCTTGCTATAGCCTTGTACTTCCCAATCTCTGTTTGAAAAATAAAATCATTAAGGTCTTTTCTCTGTGTTGATTTGTTTGTAGGTATCACTAGAGTTTCAAGGCCATATACCTTATAGAACTCCTCGCTAGAAGTAGACGCTGTTCCAGTCATACCTGAAAGCTTTTTGTAAAGTCTAAAATAATTTTGGAAAGTAATAGATGCGAAAGTCCTAGACTCTTTCTGAACTGAAACATTTTCCTTTGCCTCAATAGCCTGATGAAGTCCATCTGACCATCTTCGCCCAGGCTGAAGTCTACCAGTGAAAGTATCGACAATGACTATTTGATTGTCTTTTACTACGTACTCAGTATTTAAATTAAATAAAGCCTTTGCCTTTACCGCAGTTTCCATATGATGAACATACTTTATACCTTTTTCTGTATAAATATTTTCAACACCTAGATTCTTTTCAGCTTTCTCAATCCCACTTGGCAACATAGAAATAGATCTTTGTTTCTCATCAACAGTATAATCTTCATCTTTAACAAAACTTTTAACCATATTTGCGAAGGTATGATAAAGATTCTCTGAATCAGTTGTGGGAGAAGAAATAATAAGAGGAGTTCTTGCTTCATCAATCAAAATAGAGTCAATCTCATCAACTATTGCATAGTTAAATGGTCTTTGACGAAGCTTGCTTGATTCATACTCTAGATTATCTCGTAAATAATCAAAACCAAATTCATTATTTGTACCATAGGTAATATCAGCATGATACGCTTCACGTCGAGTAACTGGTCTTAAAAATTCATGTACAACTTTGAAAGAACCTAGATCATCTCTTTGTTTATCCATTTCAGTGTGAGTCGGATCATAAACAAAAGATGATTCATGATTTATAACTCCAGTTGATAATCCAAGAAAATTATATATTTGCCCCATCCATACAGCATCACGTCGTGAAAGATAATCATTTACAGTAACAACATGAACTCCTTCACCAGATATAGCATTGAGATATGCAGGTAAAGTAGCAACGAGAGTCTTTCCCTCTCCAGTTCTCATTTCAGCTATACTTCCACTGTGTAGTATTGATCCTCCAATGAGCTGCACATCGAAATGTCTTTGTTTAAGTACCCTATTCGAAGCTTCACGAACAACAGCAAATGCTTCTGCGGATATTTCATCCAGTGTTTCTCCTTTATTTAATCTATCTTTAAACTCAGTCGTTTTTGCTTTCAGTGCATCATCTGATAAAGCAGAAATAGTCGGCTCAAAATCATTGACCTTCTTCACAATTGGTTCATGTTTCTTCAATGCTTTCTTATTCGGATCACCAAAAATATTTTTTAATTGAAATGCCATAGTATGAGCTACTATATCACAATTTTAACCATAAAAAAAGCAACAAAAAAACAACCCGACTTTATGTCGAGCTGTTTTTATTTAGATTATTTTCGTGACTTCTTTGACTTCTTTGCTTTCTTTGTCGTCTTCTTCGTTGTCTTTCGTGTTTTCTTTTTCATAGGAGTTATTAGAAAATTATTTTTATTACTTAAAATTAATTTTCTTTTATTTATTTTAGAGTTCTAACGAAGCAAACAATTTTCGACTTAATATAAATTGTGTACTTAGTTACATTATGGGGCATGCAGAATTATTTACAATAGATATTTTAAAAAAACTGTGGACAACTTAAAAAAAATTAAAAAATATTTATTAAAAAATATTTCTACTTTACTATTTAGTTTAAATATTCAACTTCTGTTTCGATTTCAATTCCGGTTTCTTCGAAAACTTTATCAACCATTTTTTGTGCAAGATCAATTATTTCTTTTGCTGTAGCATTTCCAAAATTTACAAGTACGAGAGCTTGATTCTGATACGTTCCAACATTTCCCTTTTTTACTCCACGAAAACCACAAACATGATCAAGTATCCAAGCTAATGGTATTTTTACTTTCTTATTATTAACAGCGTGCACAATCATATCTGGGTATTTAGCAAGTAATTCCTGAGCCTTTGCACTAGATACAATTACATTTTTGAAAAACGATCCAGCAGTACCATATTTCCTCAAATCAGGAAGTTTTCTACTTCGTATATCTAAAACTATTTCTCTCATTTGTTTGAGTGTGGGCACTTTAATTCTCTTTACGGCAAAAGCTTCTTGTATATCTTTATATCCAAAATTTAATCTGCCTTTTTTATTTAATTTAAAAGTCACTGACAAGACCACATATCTCCCCTCCTCTTCTTTAAAAATTGAATTTCTATAATCAAATTTACATTCATTATTTGTAAAAGTTTTGTATTCATCCTTTTGCATGTCTAAAACATAAACTAATTCTATAGTATCTTTCGCTTCCACTCCGTATGCTCCAATATTCTGTACTGGTGATGCGCCTACGGTTCCGGGAATTCCAGAAAGATTTTCTAAACCATAAAATCCCATGCCGACCATCTTTTCAACAAACTTATCCCAGTCTTCACCTGCCATAGCAGTCACGTGTACTACATCACCATCTTCGGCATGCACTATTCCAGTCATTTCCATCTTTATCACAAGTCCTTGATAGCCTTCATCTGCAACAAGAATATTAGAACCACCACCGAGTACAAAAACAGGAACTTTATTTTTCTTTGAAAAGTTAAAGGCTTCGATTAAATCATTTTCATTTTTGACAACACAAAAAAATTTAGCAGGCCCGCCAATTTTAAAAGTTGTATATTCCTTCAATGAGACGTTTTCTTGGATTTTCATGGCAATTTGAAAAATTGAGACTCGGCACGGTGAGGAGGTCCTACTTTTTTGAGTTTACGAAAAAAAGAGGAGCCTCCGAGCGCAAGTCGACGAGTCCAATTTTTCTAAAACTTCCGTGTCTGCGATGCAATACAATCTATTTCTACATACTCCAAATAAATTGCGCCAAATGTTGGTGAACGGGTGTTAGCTCCAAATATAATGTCTAAATTAAAATGTGAGTACAGCCGTCCACCATCACTTGGAACAACCTATCATAAGTATAGCAAATGTACTAGAAAAATAAATGTCTAGTTTTGTTGAAAAGTATTATGGCTATCTCTTCTTACCCTGATTTGTTACTGCCTCAATCGCCTTCTTTATATCCTCCTCATTACCTAAAAAATATTTCTTTGTGGGTTTTAGATTTTCATTTAACTCATATACAAGCGGAATTCCAGTCGGCAAGTTCAATTCTACTATATCTGCGTCAGAAACATCTTCAAGATTTTTTATCAGTGCTCTCAAACTATTACCGTGAGCTACTATCATTATTTTCTTTCCAGATTTTATCGCCGGAACAATCTCCTCATTCCAATATGGCAAAAAACGTGCAATCACCTCTTTTAGCGACTCTGTTAAAGGCAACTCCTCTTTCGGCACATCGGTGTATATGGGGTCGTTTCCTGGATACATTGGACTTTCGATCGTTAGAGCGGGAGGTGGAATATCAAAACTTCTCCTCCATATTTTTACCTGTTCTTCTCCATACTTTTCTGCAGTTTCTGATTTATTCAATCCCTGCAAGGCGCCATAATGTCTCTCGTTTAATCTCCAAGATCTTTTTATTTCTATATTTTCTTGACCAATCTCCTCAAGAACTATTGAGAGAGTTCTTTTTGCTCTTTTCAGTAAAGAATTGAAAGCGACATCAAAAACATATCCGTCTTTTTTTAGAGCCTGACCACCTCTATGTGCTTCTTCAATTCCTTTTTCAGACAAATCTACATCAACCCATCCACAGAAGCGATTCTCCTTATTCCACTCACTTTCTCCATGTCTAATTAATACAATTTTATACATAATGAGTGATTATACAAAACAAAATGACTTTTTCAAAACTTCTTATAATCCCTTTCTACCTCTAATACTACTTATTATAATCTCTACATACCTCACAAATAGTATCATTAATGTTGTCCAAAACAATCCAAATGAAACTCCAGCAAATACGTCTGATAGCCAATGAACTCCTAGATATAATCTACTAAACGCAGTCAACAATACCAAAACGACGGACACTGCGATGAAAGTCTCTCTCCATACTATATTTTTAATATTTCTGGCAAAGAAATAGATAATTAATGTAAAAAATATTGTAGCAGCCATAGCATGACCACTTGGGAAACTAAAATCAGTTTCGAGTATTAATGCATGTTCAGGTCTAGGACGAGCTACAATTTCTTTTATAAAGTATCCTATACCTAGCCCTCCAATAGATAGAAAAGAAATTATTGCATATTGAAACTTTTTATTATATATAAAATAAGTAATTAACAATAATGTTGCGAGTATTAAAAAGGTCGGACTGAAAATATCTGTAAGTATCTTCATAAATGAAATTCCAAATGATGAGAGATTGGAGAAAAGAAATTCATTTATCCACACATCAAGTTCTGCCATAAAAGCATGATCTTGTAATGTGTCTTGAATAGTTTTGAAAAAACCATATAAACCGAGTAAGTTGAAGAATAGTACAAATAATTCATATTTTGCAAAAACATGAAATTTTTTATTCACAAAATTATAGCCCCAAACAATCAAGACCGCCACAATAATAGCAATTAGTATAAATTTTCCGAATATACCCGCCACAGCATGATAACTAGCACCAAAAATATAACCAATACCAATAGATGTTACCGACCAAATAAATACTCCGATGAAATCATAAAACCAAAATTTCTTAGCATGAACATGACTTGCTCCTATAATGAATGGAACTAAAGGTCTAGTAATAGGATTAAACCTACCAAATATAATAGACTTACCCGTGTGATTTCCTATAACAGTTCTCGCCTTCTCAATATATTCATCTTTAATAAAAAGTAGTTTTCCAAACTTCTTTAAAAAATCATAGCCATATTTTCTCCCCAAAAAATACCCTGTGTAGTCCCCAATCATTGCCATGATAATAACAAGAGGAATAACAATACCAATATTCAATATATGAAGTCTAGAAAGAAAACCTGACAGTATAACCGCTGTATGGCCAGGTACAAGAGAGCCAATTGCTGGCACCCCTTCTAGAACGGTTATGAGTGAAAGTGCAAGATATCCACCGTGTTCAACAATGGTCTGCAGATTTGAGACTAGAGGAGCAAAAAAATGTGACATGAGTATCATAGTATCACTTGTCTTGCATAAATTAAAGGCTTATGATAGATTAGACTCCAATGAACACGATAACCTCCATACTTCCGTACATACAGATTGTACTAGCAGTGGTTTTAGTTACTGCTATATTACTACAAAAAACCGGCTCACAAGTTGGTGGAGCATTTGGAGGTGGTGACAATTTCAGCTCAGCTTTTCACACAAGACGAGGATTTGAGAAAACACTTTTCACCATAACAATAACCATAGCTGTATTATTTGTTATATCTTCACTCATTACACTTATATAATTATATCTAATTTCGTAGCGTAAAGAATTTAAATAATTCTTGCGCCCCACTATTGTGAACGACATTCAATTACCCAAAAGAAAAAAGGAACTTCGTATTAAAGGAAGTGAAAAAATACTTTCAATAATAAACAAGTTTTCAGCAACAGAAAAAAGTATTTTTGCTTTTTTCACTATATTACTAATAGTCAGTTCATTGATAATGGCAAACAGGACAAACAAATATTTTTTAATATCAGTACCCACACATGGAGGAATATTGAATGAGGGTATTGTAGGGCTTCCTAGATCAATCAATCCCGTACTAGCATTTACAGATGTAGATAGAGATATTTCTGAACTAGTATATTCTGGCCTTATGAAATACAAAAATGGTGAGCTGCTAACAGATATTGCAGAAAAATATTCAATATCTGATGATGGTCTTACATATACTTTTATACTCAAAAACAATGTGTATTTTCATGATGGAACAAAGCTAACATCCGATGACATAGAATTCACCGTACAGAAAATTCAAGATGGTATACTAAAGAGTCCAAGACGTGCAGATTGGGCAAATGTTACAATAAAAAAGATAAGTGCTACAGAAATACAGTTTATACTAAAACAACCATATTCCCCTTTCTTATCAAATACGACTATTGGTATTATCCCGAAACATATTTGGAAAAATGTAGATGTAGATCAGTTTATATTTAGCCAATACAATATAGAGCCAATAGGGTCTGGACCATATAAAATTAACAGTATATCTAGGGACAAAGGAGGTATACCTCAAAAGTACAATTTAGTTTCATTCAAAAGTTATTATGCGCATGAAGCATATTTGGACTCTTTAAATATATATTTCTTTTCAAATGAAAAATTGGCTATAGAAGCCTACAATGGTGGCACAGTAGAAAGTCTGGCAGGAATTTCTCCAGAGGAAGCTAGAAAAATAGCTTCGAGCACAGATTCAACTAAAATTTTAACCTCCCCACTGCCTCGCATATTTGGAGTATTTTTTAATCAAAACAATGCTCCTGTTTTAGCAAACAAAGAAGTTAGACAAGCGCTAGAATTAACGCTAGATAAAAATAGATTTATAAATGAATTATTGTATGGATATGGAATTAGTATAAACAGTCCCATACCTTTTGGTGTAATAAATTCAAGTTCAACTGAAACTCATAGTAAGAATAAAGACAAAGCTCTTGAGATTTTAGCGAAAAGTGGTTGGTTACTAAATGCAGATGGTGTAATGGAAAAAAAGGAGAAGAAATCAACACAAATACTTGAATTTTCAGTAACTACTGCTGATATGCCAGAACTGAAAAAGGCTGCTGAAATTGTGAAAAGTGAATGGGAAAGTATTGGAGCAAAAGTTACAATTAAAATATTTGAGTACGGAGATCTTTCACAAAACGTGATCAAAACAAGAAAGTATGATGCGCTATTATTTGGTGAATTTATCGGAAAAGATCTTGATTTGTATGCTTTCTGGCATTCTTCTCAAAGAAATTCACCGGGATTAAATATATCAATGTACGTAAACAGCAAAACAGATAAAATATTGGAAGATGCGAGAGAGACATCTGATGACAGAAAGAGAGAGGCTGCATATGTAAGTTTTGAGAAGATTATTAAAGATGATATACCAGCAATATTTCTGTATTCCCCACAATATATATATCTGATTCCAGATAGAATAAAAGGAATGAACTTTGGTCGCATTACTACACCCTCAGATAGATGGCATGATATAGAAGATTGGTATACAGAAACAGATAACGTATGGAATATTTTTGAGAAAAATAAATAATTATATAAA
>CAIOGI010000008.1 GCA_903857825.1 Candidatus Tayloriibacteriota bacterium
AACAATACCTCTGTGATCAGATACTGCAATTGAACCTTGCCATGCTTTCATTTTATTTATTGCAAGATCACCACATTCAACAAGTTGATATGTGGATAAATCGTCCGATGCTTTATTATAATTATCATCTCTTGAGGATTTTATTATTACTCCGAGATCACGATATACTGACAATAATTGTTCGTTTTCAAATCCCATCCTTTTAACCTTGGTGAAGAGATGTTGTAAATTATTCAATTTCCACCCCTTAGGAATCTTACCCAACCACTCAACACCTGAATCTTTATATTCAGGATATGTCTCATATTTTTTTGTAAGTTTGAGTGTTTGCATGTTATTTATTCCAACCTAATATAAATACGAATAGAGCAATCACGAGTCCGCAAAGCACCGTAATTATTGAAATACCCCACCAAGTGGTGTGCCAACTTTGCTGGAACTTTTCGCCTTGAATTATTTTCCCCTTGTTACTTGTATAATCTCCACCAACTTTTATACCAACAGTAGCATCTTTGTCAGTCTGTATTACACCGTCTTGTTGCATATTTCCGTTTACCTCAAAAAATATACCTTTTATACCTCCCTTTATATTTTTATCTTGATTATTATCCATGTATTTATTTTTCTACTACTCCCAATCTCTCAATTCCATTTTTCTCCAATTCATTTTCCCATTCAATAATGCATTCTTGCATCTTTATAAAATGTTCTCCATTATCCATTTTTTCTATTACATCTTCCGAATACTTAAGAAAGAAGTCTTTCTCGCCAAGTCTACTTGATAATTCATCCCAAAAGCTAACTTCATCATATTCTTCATGGAGTCTACTTACTTCTGTAGTCTCGGTCATTTCATCATCACTAAATTCTAGTTCAGACTCAAAGTGTTCTGGGAGCCCAAATTGTGGTGCGAGAGAATATATATAATCAGCAATTTCTTCATATTCAGGTAATCGCAAATCACCTGGGCGACCAGTTCTAACAGCATTCGCCATCCAATTGCCCAAATACACCGCTTTTGCCAATGATTCGTATTGTTTTTTTGTTATATTGATTTTCATATTATTTTTATTAATTATCCACAGCTCAGTTGCTTTTTGCCAGCTGATGGGCTACTATTCTTTATACGATCTTTGGATCGTCCTGCCCGTGGATTCGGGTTGACTATCCGCAAGGTCTGGCCTTAAAAAGCCAGATTTTTGCTTTTTCTCTGCTATGTATAGTTTAAGATCCTGTGCATTAATTATCTTTCCATTAAGCTCAACTTCTGTAGCCAATGCTGTCTGTATATATCCACCTTTTACGAGTAATGATTTTTTCTTTTGTTCAGTTCTTAAATATCTGATTAAATGAAGAAAATCTGAATCACCAGAAAGAAGACAGAAGGTATCATAGTGTTCTGCAAGCCTAACCGCATCCACACTAATTTCAACATCAAAGTTACATTTTGGAATTAAAATATATCTTCCTCCACGATCTGTTTTTATTTCCCTTGTATTGTTTGATATTTCACCATCGGAAAGATAGTGACGAATCATTTGCATAGGTTTTGTAAATACCTTACTTTTACCAAATATATGTCTTGTCGCTTTAATGAAATCTTGGGAACCTTGATTGTTTGGATTATGACCATAATAGAAACGAGTGTCCGTTGAAAAAGATCCGAGTGTGTCTTTCAATTTTTCTAAATTAATAGTTAATTTTTGACTATCCAATAGTAACTCTCCGTTTTCATCTCTATCATCATCAGAAAACCAATGATTCACATTTCCAAAGTCAACAAAGGCAATGACTCTCGGAAATGTATCCGTGGTAATTTCGAGTAATTTGCAAATCTGTTGTTTTCTTAATTCCTGAAGTTCCATATACTTATAATTCCTTAAGCAAACCCAGCAATTCATTCTCAACCTTTTCTATGTCAGTCTCTATCGCCTCAAGACTTCGTGGTGCTTCGTACTTGTAGAAGTGTCGTGTGAATGGAATTTCGTATCCAACTACACCAACTTTGCTATCTTTATGATCTCGGACCGATTCATTGATCCAAGCATCTGAAACATATGGTTTTACCTCTTTATCAAAATATTCTTTGATATCCATTTCATACGGTACATTTTCAAAATCACGCAGTTCGCCATCTGGCTCTGGTTTGCCATCCTTATCTGCACAGATTTCAGCCTCTTCATCACGAATACCAACTATTGATATAAGCTTCTTGTATTGTCCTGCTGTAAATTTCACAGCTATACGTTGGTCTTTTCCTGCTTCAATTTTTTCATCTAGCACTTTCTTACTTGTGATAATTTGATTTTCGAAAGATCCAATAAAATCTTTCATACCGTTTTTATTGTCTTTAATATCAAGGGCGGTGAGAAGTTCTTTTATCTTCTCTGTGGTGAAATCAAACTTGAGGCGTAGTGGTCGCTCAATAGTGATTTGTCTGTATGCAAAATCGGTAGTTTTGAAAATCTTTGAGTGTTCGTTTTCCTCGAACTTTTCGTACAGATCCAGAATTTGCTTTTTATGATCTGAATCAATCTCATGTCTCTTATTACCAAGACTTTTTCTAGTCTTCTTTAGGAATGTACGAGCATCGATAAGCTGAACTTTTCCTTTTCTTTCTTTTGACTTTCTATTTGTGACAAACCATAGATATGTATTGATACCTGTGTTGTAGAATAACTGGTCCGGCAATGCCACAATAGCTTCGAGCAAATCCTTTTCTAGAATCCATCTTCGGATTTCACTTTCTCCGCTTCCTGCATCTCCAGTAAATAGTGGGGACCCGTTATGAACGATAGAGATTCGGGACCCACCATCCTTTTCAGGCTTCATCTTTGAGATCAAGTGTTGTAAGAATAAAAGCTGACCATCTGAAATACGAGGTGTACCAGCACCAAACCTTCCAGCATAACCACGTATGGTTTCCCTTTCAACAGCATCTTTATCTTTTTTCCAGTCGATTCCATATGGCGGATTACTCAATCCATAGTCAAATACTTCACCAAAGAACTGATCGTTCGAAAGAGTACTTGCTTTAGTAGAATCTTTGTCTCCACCTCTAATGTAATCGGGGTTATCACCTTTTATAAGCATATCTGATTTAGCGATTGCATATGTCTCCGGGTTTAACTCTTGTCCATAAAGAAAAATATCAGCGGCTTTATTTATATTAACCAAGATATAATCTTTTGCCACTGAAAGCATTCCTCCTGTACCACATGCGGGATCATATATCTTTTTTATGACATGTGGTTTCTTTAATTCCTTTTTATCAAACAAGAAAACCATTTCTGTCATCAATTCAATAACATCTCGTGGAGTATAGTGCTGACCAGCCTCTTCGTTGGACATTTCGGAAAATTTTCTAAGAAGTTCCTCAAAAATGTGACCCATCTGGTAGTTATCAACACTTTTGGGATGCAGATCAACTTTATTTAACTCCTGAATAATTAGAAAGAGTAAGTTACCACCCTCTAGTCTTTCTAATTGACGGTCAAACTCAAACTTCTCAAAAATATCCTGTATGTTTTTACTATATCCATTGATATATTGCTTAAAGTTTTTGCCAAGATGTTTTGGTTCACCAAGAATTGTCTTAAAATCATAATCTGAAATATTATAAAATTCTGTACCCGATGTTCGCTTAAGGATAGGATCGAGATCATTTACCTTGCCCTTATACTCATTGTATTTTTCTAATACCTTTGACTTCGTGTCAGTAAGAATAGAATCTAGACGTTTAAGTACAACCAGAGGCAATATTACATCTTTATATTGATGCCTCATCCATCCGCCATGTAGTATATCGGCGATGTTCCAGATCATTGATGTTTTTTGGTTGAAGTTTTCCATATGTCTAATTATATGTTAATTATTAAATAAGTCTAAATACTCTCGCAAGTAAAAAATTCTGTCCTTTTTTCGGCCAGTCTTCTCTGTAAATATCTTAAGGCGTTCAAAATCCTTTGTTATAGATGCAGCGGTCGGATAAGTCATTGGTGCTAATGCCATAATCTCCCTAATTGTAACAATAGGCTTTGAGTATAACTTATTCAAAAGCTCCCTCGCCAACTTCTGACGTTTCGTACCCACTCCATTGAGTATCAATTGTTCATACTTGACACGCAAGTCAATTATTTTCTCTAGTGTTTCTCGAGCTTCTTTCGCTGTCTGTATAACACCGGTCAAGAAAAATCTTATCCAATGCTCAATATCATTTGACTCTCTAACACGTGAAAGTGCATCGTAGTAATGTGCACGATTCTTTTCGAAATAATCAGACAAGTACAGAGTTGGCTTGTTGAGTATGCCCAAACTGACCAAGTGCAAAGTAATTATCAATCTACCAATACGACCATTACCATCTAAAAATGGGTGGATAGTCTCGAACTGATAATGCCCAATAGCGGTACGAATAAGGTCCGGAACTTGTACAATTTTATTGTGCAAAAACTTCTCCATATCGTGTAGAAGATCCGCAACAACAGTATGGTGCGGTGGAATAAATACTGCATCTTTTAGTGTTGCCCCGCCGATCCAATTTTGACTCTTGCGTATCTCCCCTGGAAGTTTAATATAACCACGAACGTTATCGAGTAGTATTTTATGTGCCTCTTTAATCAAACGTATTGAAAAAGGTGGTTTGTCATTCTGAGATAATTGATCAATTGCAAAATTTATTGCCTTTATATAATTTTGTACTTCACTCCAATCGTCTCTTTGTTCAGGTTTAATTTCAATCTTTGGTAATAGAGCCTCATCTAGATTTGTTTTGGTACCCTCAATTTGATTTGATTTTGTAGCCTCTTTAGCGACATACATTTGTATAAAAAAATCAATATCTGGCACAAGCTTAGAATATGCATTCAATTCACCCAAATAGCGCATAGCATCGCTCAATAAAATATCGATACGCTTATCAGTCCATTCAAAAGGACCGTTGACTTGTGACGGTAAGTAGCTTTTATAGCCAATTTGTTCAATATGTGTGCCAGCCTTATATTTAGCCATGAAATGAGTATATACCTTAAATGTGTCTGAGTCAAATGTAAAGTTAAGCCTCTAACTTTTAATTTGCCCTATTCAAATTTAAAGTTGTTAATAGTTACTACTAACTGAAAATTTTGCAGATCTAGTCAAATTTTGATTATCTCCTATCCCTTCCGCTCTCTTCTTCATCCATGCATTATGTGGATATTCCCGCCAGATCAGATAGTCGGTTTTAGAGATGAGTTTGGGCATAAATTATAGGTTACCTACTGGTAATGGAAAACTATTTATAAACTTTAATAATTGATTCTCATCTTTTTGCAAATTCACTTCAATCCAATTATCTAGTACTCCATGTTTGATTAAGATTTTCTTTTCAAAATCAAAACAGTCATCATCAAACCACAGAAATGGTTTAGTAAAATCAATTCCATCTGTTTTTGCAACATCCCATTTGGTTGGCTTGATCATTCTCATAAGTTCTATTGTTTCTAGATCAAATAAATGCCCTACATGCTCTATGGGAGTATTTGCATCACCCTGACAATGCGTAGTTAGCCAATATGTTGTATCTGGATAATGTTCTAAAACATATGATAGAAACTCTTTAGCATGTGGTGCTAGATTTTTGTCATTTGCAAGCAGAACTCCATCTATGTCTAGGTATATATTCATAATTAATTATGTAATCCTTGCATATGAATAACTTTATCATCATAACCATTTTTAAATATCATATCTCCTTGACCCAGTAGTTCTTCAGCACCAGCTCGATCTATAAAAAGCTTTGATTCAGCTTCGTATGGCATTTGAAAAGCAATTCTATTAACAAATGTGTCATGGATAATTGGGGTAATAACATTTACGCTCGGCTGTTGCGTAGTAATAATAAAATGAATATTGGTCACTCTAGTCATTCCAGCTATTTTATAAAGCAAAGTGTCAAAATTTGGAATATCAATCAAATCACCAAGCTCGGTTATAAATATGACAATACTCGGTATAAATGGTTTGTCTATAGACTTAAATTTATTGTAATCAGATATATTAGTTGTATTACTATTATTCAGAATATTTAATCTTCTCTCGGTTTCTTCTTGGCACCATTTTATTATATTTAAACTATCATCTAAGGTTCCCGCTGGTTGTGATTGCAAATATGGAATATTATAAAAATCTATCAACAATTTTTTATTATCTATAAAAATAACCTTAAGATTCTCTGGATTATGTGTTTTTATTAATGAAGCTAATGACACTCTTCTAAACATTCCGACCCCCGAAAGCATTGTACCGCCTATCAAAATATCCCTTCCTAGAGTTAAATCAAAAGTATAATAACCGTTTTCATTTTTTCCCAATGGAATATATATGTCTGTTTTTTTATTGGATACTTTCGATGTCGTATGCCCAATATCAGTATTCCAAGTAACAGGCAGTAGAGTATTCAAAGAATTTTCTAGTTCCTTATTATCATTCCAAAATGTCTCAAGTTCTACTTGAACATCCATACCTCTTTTTTTGTTTACATCGATTTTAGGCATATATTTATAATTTACTTGACGATTTTCTTTACTCGCTTTGAATTATAATGTGGGCAATGTTGATCTTTGGTCATAATTATTTCTCCTCTTCTTCCTCACAAACCTCCCTAGCCGCACTTCCATTTGCTGGTCCAATAACTCCCCGTTCTTCAAGCATATCGATCAGCTTCGCCGCTCTAGAATATCCGATTGACAGCCTTCTTTGAATATACGAAGTTGAAGCCTTGCCACTTTCAACTACTATCTGCTTTGCTTGATCATATAATTCATCTGGTTCAAATTCAGTATTATCTGAATCAAAATTAGCTGAGAATACTGCATCCCTATCTGATTCAGGTGTAGTTAGATTTAATTCACCCATAACCTCATCTCTATATGAATCTGACTGAAACTTTACTACTTTTTTAATTTCCTCTACGGATATAAATGAAGCTTGCCCACGAATAATATACTTCATGCCTTCACGGTAAAGCATATGTCCTTCTCCCTTCAAGCCACAAGCATCTATTGTGCCTATAACTGATTTTGAATCCTGTGCTGAAGTTGTCTGTAGAGCAATACGAGTTCCTATTAAATCTCGCATTGGTTTAGTAAATATTTTTGTATTTGGTCTTGAAGTAGAAAGTATTAGATGTATACCAACTATATGTCCCATCTCTAAAATCTTCACAACAGCTGCTTCTATCTCTTTTGGATATACCTGCGTAATGTCTGATAATTCATCTATTACAATAACAATATGTGGCATATGTTCTACTGTATCTTTATGATACTCTTCTATATTCCTACTATTATTATCTTTCAAAATATCCAGACGTCTATTCATCTCCTTTCCAGCCCATTTTAAAGCTAGTATTGTTCTCTTTTGGTCTCTAATTACTGGAGTAAGTAAGTGTGGAATTCCGTTATAGACATTTAATTCGACTTGTTTCGGATCAGACAACATAAATTTTATTTTTTGTGGAGAATTATTAGAAATGAGAGTACATATAATGTTATGCAATACTACAGACTTCCCAGTACCAATATTGCCAGCAACAAAGAGGTGTTTAATTGTGCCCAGGTCTATAACCAGATCCTTGCCATATTCATCAGTTGCTATGTTGATATTTAAATTTGTTTTCATGCCACTATTATACCCCTCCCCTACTTTTCAAGCAAATGAGTTATGAACATACTAGCTAGTAGGGAGGGTATGTATATTAAATACTAAAGAGACCCGTATTCTCCCCAACCTGACCAAATACTAGTCACATTTCCTACTCTCTCCTCCCAACCCACCAGCCTTTCACAGCTGAAACTGACAATGTTGAAAGTATATAGCCGATTGTTGGTACTAGCGCATTTACAAATGGTCTAGGTAAGTCCGATACTAAGAAGAACAGAACTACTATTATATATGTCAAAACTGCAACGAGTATCTTCCTTGCAGAACTAACTTCCCACGCCTTATCAACCTCTACCCGCGCATTTCTGTCCTGAATCTGCTTTATGTCATTTTTTAACTGTTCAATTTCATTCATAAATATATTTTATACACCCGCATTGTTAATTAATCTCAAAAACTCCTCTTGGGTTTCTGATTTAATGGATTTAAAAAAGTATTTCATTCCATTATCAAGCCCTGTATCTTCAACGTAATTAAGACGTGCATACTCAAGATGGTTAGCTGTGAATTCTTCATCTCCACTCATTCCAAAGTAATTCTTCAATTGAGCCATCCTTTCAACAATTTCAGTTGGACTTAAAAGATATTTGATTATTTCGTTTTTAGCTTCATCATCAGTTATGTTTCTTTCTTTTTCTGGCAATGCCTTTTTCCACATATTTACTACATCCTGTTCTAATTCAGAAACTTCTAATTTACAAGCATTTAAAAAGGACTTTTCAAAAAATTTACCAAAGTAAGCTCTAACTGAGTGACCTTTTTCATGTGCTTCTACAATACTCATTTGTTTAACTGTATATGTTTTGTCATTCCAAGGAGCCTTTGCCCCTAAAACCATGCAGACATTAGTCGAAGTCTCAAAATCCCACTCAGCAAATTTTATATCAGTATGATCCTGCATCTCATGTAAAATTTTGTCATACTCTAATTCTAGATGCTCTCTGGATAATGGAGTGTAAAATACTTTTCGATCCTCTGGTCTGCGTATCAGTGAGTTATTTTTATCAAAATGTCTATAGCGAACAACCTTACCTGCTTTTGATTGTTCATTTTGTAAGAGAAGATCAATTACTTGATTCCTAATTTTTTGGTTCTTTAAACGCTGAAACAATAACGTGGAATCATTGCCCTCGTAGTTTGCTGTACCCTCTACTGTATTTGCTTTGAATTCTTCCATACTGAATATTATTCTATCTATTTAAATAAGTAATCGTCAATTGCACTGCTGTCGCAAAGCATACCCACAACAAATACGGTATCTGCACATAAGTCACCCATTTCATATGCGGATATATTGCAATCATTGCCCAGATCAAAGTCCCGAGCACGAGTAGAATATCGGTAGCTGCAAGTAAATTATTCTTTAAGCCAAACTGTATGGGGGTGAAAATAAAATTAAAAAGAAGATTTAAAATAAAAGGCAGGAGAATGATAAAAGGAATTTGCTTCTGAAAGAACATAATAAAGACTTTGCCAAATGAAATAGCGATCAGGACATAGAGGAAAGTCCATACGGGACCAAATATCCATGAAGGCGGTGCCCATGATGGTCTAATAAGTTGAGAATACCAGTTATATGATTGATTCATGGGATAATTGTAGCATAAAAATTATTACAAAAAGAAAGGACCAGCCGCTGTCGACTGGACCCTTGAACTAAAGTGAACACCTTTTTCAGTACCGCCGCCGGAAAATCAACATGGCAGCGAGACTAACACCGACCAATGCGCACGTTGCCGGTTCTGGAACGGAGTAAGACAGAGTGCCTGACTCCCAAGACTCGCGAGTACCATGAAAGTCATCGCCATGCTGGTAAAATTGGATCTCAGCATGTGTGACCATCCCATTTAAACGCTCGAAGTCGAGAACTTTGAACCAGCCGCTCGACGCATTGTAACCACGGCTGTCGCCGTATAGACCAAGCCCGGGATGTCCAGGTTCTTGGAAAGGCGCGCGCTGTGCGCCAGCGTAGGTGGTTCCCGACTGAAAGTCGGTACCATCTGCCGTTGCGAACTCCAGACCCCAAACTGATGACCAGTCGGGAGTATGGATGGTGAGGATGAAGTCTCCAATACCGTTTGGCCCGCTGTTGTCAGTGAATACGTACTCTGGCGAACCAATATCGAAAGTCTGGCCATTGTGGCCGACATAACTTTCTGGGGAACTCTCAAAGAGTAAAAGATTCCACTGCGCCATGGCATTTCCAACCATCAACAAGGCAGCCGAGGTTACCAACACCGCAAGAACATTTTTGGTCTTCATAACAGTAAAATCTCCCCCGCACATTCATTTACGTGCGACGATCTTGTCGTTCTTTTTGGAAAGGAGCCTTCTACACTATATCATACTAAGCTTTTTTTGTAAAGACTTGAGAATCTACTCCCCCTCCCCAATCTCCACCATTCTATCCACCCTGAAAGTCCTCACCGATTTCCTATTCTGACAATACGCCTCTACCCCCAAATACTTTTTCCCTTTATATTCCATTTCTCCAATCTTTGTCGGCTCTATGACTCTTTGTGACTTTTCATCATTATTTTTTAAATATGTTATGGAAAGCTCCGCTTTATCCTTTATCGCCTTTTTAATTATTTTAATTCTCTCCTCTATAGAACATTTCTCTTCCGATTTTGCATAATGAAGTGAAGTTACAAATTTCACCACCCTCCAATCCATAATCACATGTCTCTTTTGTAATGGCTGGCAAAGTGTAATACCTTCAAGCGTTCTACATCGCGAAAGTGCTACATACAGCTGTCCATGAGCAAAAGTTCCTCTCCCCAGATCTATCATAACCTCATCAAATGTCTTGCCCTGACTTTTGTGAATAGTTATAGCCCAAGCTAGCTTCATCGGGTACTGTGTAAATGAACCAATAGTTTTTGTCTTCAGTGCACCCTTTCTATCAACATTGTATTCGAAAACATCCCAAGTATTTTTATTAATTGGATAATATTCTCCCGTCTCCAGTTTTACCAAAATCCCCTCTTCCTCAATCTTATGAATTATCGCCATGGTTCCATTGACCCATCGGCCGTCATGATCATTGTTGAGTAGCATGACCTGCGCACCAATTTTTAAACGTAGTACATCATCCGTCGGCATATGTGATCTATCAAATCTTCCTGTAATATCTGCAACCCTTACAAATTCCTCACCCTCTAGCTCACCGAGATTTATGGTATTTATTTCACTTGCCTTAGCATTTGTAGATGTCAGACAAACAACAAACTTTTCATCTACAGATCTTACAAAATCTTTTATATATCTTTTATTAAGCTCATCCAGTTCCGCAGGGGTTACGCTATTATTTCTAATAGTATTCAAAAGTCTAATGAAATTATTATCCAGCTGGCGATATACTTGTTCAAGTTCTATAAAATGAAAAAGCTCTGGAACAAAACACTTCGCACTGAAAAAGTATGGGCTATCATAAAGTTTTTTAAAAGCACTGCTTTCTGATGAATTCACTACTGGAGGTAATTGATATAGGTCACCGATAAATATTATTTGCAAACCGCCAAAAGGCTTCAGTACCGCGTCTTTCCTATTCAATCTTAAAAATCTATCAAAGCAGTCTAGAAGATCTGCTCGTGTCATGGATATTTCATCTATAACAATAGCGTCCAGTTTGCTAAGCACTTTTACTTTCTTGTTTCCATCTGGAAATTTCTTTACTTTTTTCAAAGTAATATCCGGCTTGAAACCACAAAATGAATGAATAGTCTGCCCAGAGACATTCACAGCCGCCACACCAGTCGGTGCCAGCACAGCTATGCGCTTCTTTGTATTTCTTTTAAATTCATTTAGTAAAGTAGACTTACCAGTACCTGCGCGGCCAGTAAGAAAAAGATTCTCGGTAGTTTCATTCATTATGCGTAAAGCCTCCTTTGCCTGCGTATTCCATGAGAGGTTTTTTGTAAACTTGATGGAATTGGTCATTTATTGACTATATTACCACAAGCCGAAGTTTACTATTTCTTCTTCCCTATTTTCTTTGTCTTTGGTGACACCTTAGCAAATACTTTTGGAGCTTTCTTTGCAACTTCTTTTGAATCTACTTTTATAGCTTGAGGATTTTCTTTTGATTCATTTGTTACACCTTTCAAAGCACCTTTTAGAACCACTTCTTGAACGATAGATATAAACTTGTCGAGCTTCACATTCATTGCTTCTAGCTGTTTCTTCATTTCACTATTTCCAACTGTGGGCTGTGAACCTGTGTTTGATTGGGTATTGTGTGAAGTATTTTGTGAGAATGTTCTTGGATCTTTTCTTTGAGAACGATCTCCACCCATAGCACTTCTACCAGCAAAACAATCTCGACAATACACTGGCTTCTCACCAGTCGGTCTGAATGGAACTTCACATGGCTTTCCGCAACTACTGCAAATAGCACTGTGCATTGTCACAGGTCCTCTTTCACCTCTATCATTTCCTCCTTTATATCCACCCTTGAAACCCCCCTTATAGCCCCCACCTCCGCCACCACGAAAACCTCCTCTATCACCACCATCTCTATTGTCTCTTGGATAATTTCCCATATATATGTTTATTAAGCGCTATAAATAATAAGAATTTGCTTAGTTATTAACAGTATCACACTCTCTTACTAATCCCAAACACCACAAGTCCGACAATCACAATAAACCCTGATAGTAGTAGCGCGTAGCTTGCCCCAACATTTTGCCATACTAGCCCACCCACTATTCCAGAAATCATTGCTCCAAAACCAATAGCACCATTTAAAAGACCGTAGGCCGTGCCTCTTTCATATTCTGGAATCTTCTTTGCAATATGTGAACGCTGTGTAGAATCAACACATGCAGAAAAGATACCCATGATAAAGAAGAATATACCAAGTGTAATAGGGCTAGTTGCCCAAGCCATTCCCAAATATGAAACTATCAAAATCAAGTATCCCAGAATCAAGACATTTGATGTTCCTATCTTATCCGACAACTTTCCTGCAGGATAAGAAAAAATAGTAAATGATACAGAATAGAACATATAAAATAGAGGAATTGATGCTATGAGCAAACCTACTGACACAGTTTTCAAAAGCAAAACCGCTGTAGGCAGACTCCCCATTGATAGAATAAAGATGGCGAGCAGATAATATTTGAAAGATTTTGAAAATGAAGTAAATGTTTTCCAAGAGAAAACTTTTTTACCATTAGGCGTGACTGAAGTTACAACTTCCTTTACAAAGAAAATTGTCGCCACAGCCAAGAGGCCTATGACAAATGTAATCATAAAGAAAAAACCCCATTGCCCAGGCCAATATTTTAATATCAAGAAAGCCGCAAGTGGGCCTAGTATTCCTCCTGCTGTGTCCATCGCTCGGTGATATCCGAAAGATCTACCTGTTTCCCATTTACTAGAAGAAACTGAGATAATAACATCTCGTGGAGCCTCTCTAACGCCCTTTCCTATACGATCCACTACCCTTAAGCCCAAAACTCCCGCCACACTTCCCATAAACATATAAAAGGGTCTCACCGCAACAGATAGACCATAGCCAATAAAAATAAATATTCTTCTCTTGTGAATTTTATCGGAAAGATTTCCTGAATAAATTTTAATAAGATTTGCAGCCCCGTCCGCAATACCCTCCACCATTCCGAGTGATGCCGCTCCAGACTTCAATACAGATGTAAAGAAAGCCGGAAAAGCCGAAAGTATCATTTCATTGGAAAAGTCATTAAAAAAACTTGTAAGCCCTAGGAAAAATATATTGCGATTCAGACCAAAAATCTTTTTGTTTGTATGATGATTATTTTCTTGTTCATGCATGATGAAGATTATAACATGGAGAGGAGTCGGCTAAAAAAAAGAACCCGCTGGTCACGCTGGGTGACTAGACGGGTGAACAGTATACCGGGTACTGTGTACACGTTTTAGAATGTGGCCATGCCAAACGAATACTGCGCTTCCATCTTTCAGCATCAAATAGACAGAGAATTGAGTGTAATAATTCACATAGTCTAGTATGTCACGAAGCCCTACTGGCCACATCAGCCTTACTTGCTTATCTAAACATGTTACTTTGACAGCTCTCATTTCATCTAGCGCAACTAGATAGCTAATGAATTTCTGATTCGTCGTGTAGATAAACCACCGACAGGTTGACTTTTCTGGCTTTTTAATTGATTTGAATTTCATAGGTTCAGTCTGCACAATAGACTATCATAAAAATAAAAAATTTGCCTCTTCTACCGCTTTCATGTAATACTAGATTGAACATATGAAATTACTTATCGTTGAGTCACCAGCAAAAGCAAAAACTATTTCCAAATACTTGGATGGCAAATACACCGTAAAGGCATCCGTCGGACACATCAGAGATCTTCCAAAGAGTAATAAAAAAGCTATCGATATAGAGGGTGGCTTTATTCCCCATTATGAAATTTCTCCAGGAAAAGAAAAAGTCGTTCAAGAAATAATTGAACTCGCAGACAAGGCAGATGAGATAATACTAGCAACAGACCCCGACCGTGAAGGAGAGGCTATTGCTTGGCATATTGCTGAAGCAGCACATTTGAAGAATCCAAAGCGTGTAGTATTTCATGAAATTACAGAGGACGCAGTGAAGGAAGCAATGAATCATCCGAGAGGAATAGATGAGAATCTTCGCATGGCGCAAGAAGCTCGAAGAGTGCTGGATAGACTTGTGGGCTATGATCTTTCTGGTCTTATATGGAAAAAGGTACGCTATGGACTTTCTGCAGGTCGTGTTCAATCCCCCGCTCTTAGAATAATAATGGAGCGCGAGAGAGAAATTCGAGCATTTATTTCTCATGCATTCTGGGTAATTACTGCTGACACTACAACGACAGGATCTGCGAAAACTCCCTTAGCTTTGACTTGTTCAGAAGAACCTACAGATTTTAAAGTTGTAGAAAATATATTGAAGCTAGGAAAAGAAAATCCATGGGAAGTAACAGATGTTACAGAAAGTACCATGAAGCGATCCCCTCGCGCACCTTTCATCACCTCCACCCTACAGCAGGCAGCCAGCTCTCGCCTAGGCTTCGCCCCTTCTCGCACAATGCAGATCGCACAAAGACTTTATGAGGCAGGACATATTACATATATGAGAACGGATAGTACAAATTTGAGCCAAGTCGCTCTTGCGCAGATTGCAAAAATCATTGAAAAGAAATACGGCAAAAACTATTTAGAATTCAGAACATACGCAAAGAAAAGCAAGAATGCTCAGGAAGCGCATGAAGCTATTCGACCTTCACATATAGATATAGAAAAAGCAGGAATGAATGAGGAGCAAAAATTACTCTATAGATTGATATGGGAGAGAACGGTAGCTTCACAAATGGCAGACGCTGAAATGCTACGAACAAAAATTACAGCGAATATAAAGACAGAAAACCCAGCCCACAAAATTCCAGAATTCCAGGCTAATGGTTCTAGAGTAGTATTCCCTGGCTGGCTAAAAGGTGATCCAGATGGTGCAGGTGAAGACGTAGAACTTCCAAAAGTAACAAAGGGCGAGGCTTTGGATCTAAAGGAAATAAAGAGTGAGGAGAAGGCCACACAGCCACCTGGACGCTACAGCGAAGCAGGACTTATTAAAGAACTAGAAAAGAGAGGAATCGGTCGTCCTTCAACTTATGCTTCTATCATAAGGACAATAGAAGAGCGTGGTTATGTTGAAAAAGAAAATAAGGCATTGAAGCCTACAGACACTGGAGATGTTGTCTCTTCATTCCTTGAGGCCAATTTCATGCACTATATTAATGACACTTTCACAGCAGAAATGGAAGACTCACTAGATGATATTGCAAATGGTGACAAGGAATATGCCACAACATTAAAGAAATTTTATATTCCTTTTGCAAAAGAAATAAAGATACTCGAGAAAGAAGCGAAGATCACAAATCTCGGTGAAGCTGATGCGAAATATAAATGTCCAAAGTGCGGTTCAAATATGATTATCAAACTCGGACGAAACGGTAAATTCTTATCTTGCTCTACATATCCAGATTGCGAAGGCGCATTGATGATGGATGGTACAGAGATAAAGAAAGATGAGCCAATAGGTAATGACCCTGCCACAGGCCTACCTATATATGTGCTAGTTGGTAAATACGGACCATATGTACAGCTAGGTGCATACGAACCAAAGCCGAAGAAAGTTCCAGGGGAAAAGAAACCTAGGAGAAAGAAAGGGGGAGTAAAAAGTGAAGCGTCCGCAGGCGAGAATGGTCTATCGACTGGCCACGCCACGAAGATAGATCCATTGTCGCCGGGAGGACGCGTAGTTGTTAAACCTCGCATGTCTTCAATACCAAAAGGTATGGATATTTCAAAAGTCACAGTAGCAGATGCAGTAAAATATTTAAGCCTACCTCGAGTACTTGGCGCCTTCCCTGCAACTGGAAAAAACATTACAGCAAATATTGGCCGCTTCGGTCCATATATAGTACAAGATGGAGATTTCAGATCATTAAAGATAAAGGATGGTGATAATCCTTATGAGATAACACTTGAACGTGCAATAGATATATTGAGTAAACCAAAACCAGAGCGAAAAGAAAGATGGGCGAAGAAGCCAAAAATAGAAGCGACAAAATAATTACACTCCAAAGTTCTTTACTGAATACAAATCCTCTGTATTTTCTTCTTCTACTATTTCTGCTGGAGCTCTATCGTCTACTGGTAAATCCGCAGTTTCTGGGACTATTTCCTCTACTGGTATATCCTGTGCATTTACTTCGCTAACTTGTAATGGTGTTGCATTTGAAATATCATCTATTGATTTTTGTGCATTCGCAATTATCTTTTTCTCGAGATTTTCCACAGGAACTACTCCATTTATAGAAATCTTCTCTAGGAAATTTCTTATGTCATCAGCGGTAAAGTAATCTATAGTGATTCTTCCACCATTTTCTCTCTTTTCAATAGAAACTCTAGTTCCCAGACTTTCCTTTAATTTATTCTCCATTTCTATAAGTTCTGGATCTATGAGTGACTTCTTGCGTACTTTGTCTTGTGCGATCTTTCTAGCATAAGCTTCAGCTTCACGTACTGTAAGTTTCTTAAATACTATTTCCTTAAAGAGAGTAAGTTGTTCCTCCGGCTTATCCACCAACATAAGCAACGGTCTTGTATGCCCTTCTGAAAGCTTTCCTTCCGACAAGCCATTCAATATTTCTTCTGGCAATGACAAGATGCGCATTGTATTCGAAACGTATTCCCTACTCTTTCCAACTTTCTCTGCAATTTGAATATGCTTCATACCGAATTCCTTTGCGAGGCGGTCGAATGCACGAGCACGGTCAACGGAATTTATATCCTCTCTCTGTAGGTTTTCTATAATAGCAAGCTCAAGTTTCATTTTGTCGCTTTCTTCTCCATTTCGTATAAGTGCAGGAACTTGTTGTAATCCAGCAAGCTTTGATGCACGAAGACGTCGCTCACCTGCAATGAGCTCGTACTCTACTCCTAGCCCTCCATCTTCTTTTGTAAATTCTTTACGAGTAACTACAAGTGGCTGAAGAACTCCATACATACGAATGGATTCTGAAAGATCCTTCAAGCGTGCCTCGTCAAAGTCCCTTCGAGGTTGATAGGGATTTGGCTTTATCTTTTCTACTTCTATCCAAAATATTGAATCTCCAAAAAATTGTGATGACATGATACAATAATAACAGAAATGCAGGAAAGAAAAAAGCTATGAAAAAACCAAGAAAGAAACGGCCTGAGCCGAAACACGAAATTGTCCCTGAACTTGAGGGGAAAACGTTTCGACTAAGAAAGAAACCTCCCCAGAAACCACCAAATCTTGTCGGATGGAGACCTGGCTCAGGCACAATAAGACAGTTAGTGCCAGCACCAGACCTCCTGCGTTGACAGTGACTCAACTCCGACCTAGCTCCCGCACGGCCACTCAGCCGTGCTTTTTTCTTGATTTCCTCGCCAGATTTAGTAGACTATGTAAGTAATGCCGAAGTGGCGGAATTGGCTATACGCACAACACTCAAAATGTTGCGAGAGCAATCTCATGTGGGTTCGAGTCCCACCTTCGGCACAATGAATAATATAAAGAGATACAAGCCCAAAAGGGTGCAAAGTTTTGTTTTGTCAGCTGAACTTGCCTATGTTGTCGGTTTACTTGTAACTGATGGGTGTCTATCATCCGATGGCCGACATATTATATTTACCTCTAATGATATCGAGTCTATTGGAAATGTGATTAGAATACTTAAATTAAAAAATATAATTGGTTTTACAAGAAATAAAACGAGCGAAGTTTATAGAATACAGATTACCAATGTCCAATTATATGATTGGCTTATAAAAATTGGACTGAGTCCAGCTAAGTCATTAACCATTGGTGAAATAAACGTTCCTGACAAATATTTTGTTGACTTTCTCAGAGGACATCTTGATGGCGATGGTTCAATAACGACATACACCGATAGATATAATACGAAGAAAAATATAAAATATGTTTATGAAAGAATCTTTACGACATTCATTTCCGCAAGCAAAAAGCATATCTTATGGTTAAGAGATAGAATAATTTGTAATCTAGAAGTAAAAGGATCAATTCACAAAACAAAAATAAATAATACATCCCCAAATCCTATTTACATTATTAAGTACGGAAAGAAAGAATCCATAAAATTGCTTGCGAAAATATATTATTCAAACAAGATACCATGCTTGTCACGTAAAAAGATAAAATATGAAAAATATTATAAAAAAACTCCACCGCTCCAGACTTAGGCAACGGTGTGAGTGTTTCTGAAGACTTTACCTTGAGTCATGAAATGAAGCTTTACTACGAGCACGGCGAGCCAATGCAATATGCCTCTCAAGTAGTTTGATCAGATCATCAGTAGAAGGATTTCTTATTTCGGTTAGTGCTCTAATAGCACGATCCTTTTCTTTTGAGGCAGTACCAATATCATCCAACAGACAACTTGCGATTCCGGTTCTTTGAATTGGATACATAATTTTGAATATCAGGATCTTGTTTGCTATCTACCAAATCTCATTGTACATTAATAAACATGAAAATCAAAATCGTAGTAATCACAGGCCCCACAGCTACCGGCAAAAGCGACTTTGCTGTTGAATACGCCCTGAAACATAATGGCGAAGTTATTTCTGCTGATTCAAGACAGGTATATAAAGGTATGGATATCGGTACCGGAAAGATCACTATTGAGGAAATGAAGGGCGTCCCTCATCATTTACTTGATGTCGCTGATCCAAGCGAACAATTCAATGTTGGGCAATATAAAAAGCTGGCCCAAGAAGCCATAGAAGATATCTCCAGCCGAGGTAAGTTACCAATCATTTGTGGTGGAACAGGTTTCTATATTGATGCAGTTGTTAATAATATTTCATATCCAGATGTGCCACATGATAAAGAACTTAGAGAAGGTCTTGAAAAAATGACTACTGAGGAACTTTTCACTAAACTTGCAACACTAGATAAAGAGTTTGCAATTTCTTTAAATAATTCTGAAATAAATAATAGACAAAGGCTAGTCAGATTAATAGAGATCGCTACTGCTCTCGGCAATATTCCCAAGGTGACTAAAAATCAGTCAGATTATGATGTGACATGGATTGGACTAAATTATCCTTATGAAAAACTAAAAGAAAGAATTCATATTCGCCTATTGAAGCGCGTAGATGCCGGCATGATAGAGGAAATTGAAAGACTGCATAAAGAAGGATTGTCATGGGAGAAGCTAGATGGCTTTGGTCTTGAATATAGATATATTTCGAGATTCTTACGCGAGATGATTACAAAAGAAGAAATGTTGAAGCTGCTCGAAATCGAGATTTGCCATTATGCAAAGAGACAAATGGTTTGGTTTAAGAGGAATAAGGAGATTGAGTGGGTCAACAAAAACTAAATAAAATGCGGGAGATGGAGGAATCGAACCCCCGTCAGAGATTTTGGAGATCCCTGTTTTACCACTAAACTAATCTCCCATTTGACATACTAAATATATAGCCTAATGAACTTTTTGGCAAACGAAATTATAACTCTTGCAATATGAGAATCAAAATATGATATCCTTACACACCCCTTATACCCTTCATTGATATATTTGTGATTACTTTTCTTCCTGTATATTGAAAGGTTTTCTTTTGGAATCTTTATCTTTGACAACCAGAACTTAGATAATTCACCCACATTGTGATAGTCATGAACGTGCAAACACATTCTTATTCTGTTCATATCTATATTAAATATCTTTTTCAAAAGATTTACAAAAGCTACCACGAGCTCGGGGTTTGAATTTGTAAAAGCAACTCCATTATCTCTCTTAATTCCCTCACACCAGTACATCATCGCTAGCGCAGTTAATTCAACATCATTATCAATAGTCATCAATTTTATCAGATCATTGGCTTCCTTACTTGCAATTTCAAGTCTTTTCAATTTCTTCTCATGTAATATTGTATGCCCCTTTAATCGACTAGTTTTAGCTTTTTGTTCCATACGACTAAGACCACTAGCATCAATCATTACATCTTTTGTCCATAACGACGCTGTACTTTTAGAAATACCTATTTTTTTAGATATTTCAGCCAACGAATAACCTGATCTTCTTAACTTCATAGCCTTTTCTTTTTCGACTTTCTTCATAAGATTTTAGTTAATATTAATAATACAAAAGACCCAGAGTCACTGAGTCCTTCATACGCTTAAAAAAGAAAACTTTTATTTCTTGGCCTCCTTGAAAGTTACATGCTTTCGAAGTTTCTTGCTGAACTTCTTTAGCTCTATCTTTCGCTCTACCTTTTTCTTATTCTTTCGAGACATATAAACCTCACCTGTCTCTTTGTTTTTTAATTGTATAAGTTGAATCTGTGACATAGTGGGAATACTATATACTATTTGATTAAAAATGGCAAACCGTGTTTGAAATGGTAAAAACTATATGTCTGAATGATTAAAAACTTGTAAAAATAATTTGTATATATTAAATTACATTTATTAATAAATAACTAATAAAAATAATGACAAAAAATTATTGTGATCACTGTAAAAATGAGATCATAGACAAGAAATATGTGAGAGTTTCATTTATGGGGCCAGTATCAATAAAACCTTGGTTTGTTGGAGATAATATATATTTATGTGAGCAATGCTATTGGAATGTTAAAGAAAAAATGGAAAGCATAATTGGTAATAATATACAGGGAGTGTTGACTAGTGCTTAAAAATTGGCAAATTTAAACCGCTAGAGGACATTGCTGCCAATAGCGGTTTCGAAAGGGAAGCATCACCGAGCTTCCCTACTTACGGGATGGAGATACCATCATTGACTGGGTACCGGTGTTAACGGCACAGGTTCCGCATCCCAGCGACTTGCCCAATAATAGCGCATGCCGTAGTTTCCACTCTGGAAGTCCAGGACGAGACTCCTGTTTGTCCCCATTCTATATTGCATAGAGTGGAGAGGGTCTGACATGTGCCAAATACTTACTGCTTCGGCCATTTCCGTCGTCTGAGTACCGTTGTTGTTGTCAAAAACAGCAGCGGCACCCAGAAACACAGTCCGATTTGTTGTCGTCACGAATTGTACAAGCGGATTTCTTCGTTCACGAATCTCGTCACCAGACACGATTACCACAACCGTGTTGGTGTTGACAATGGAACGAAAGCCGAGCAGATGGATCTTCTGTTCAATCCTCAAGCTTGTAGGCAGGATTTGCCTGCCGCCACGTAAAGCATATGCATGCTGAACACCATCCTCGGTGGTAACAACAATCTCGCCATTTTTTCCAGCGAATGATGTTGCTACCATGAACCCAGATCCTTCCCTCACCCCGAACTCGTTGTCCGAGTAGAAGCGGATAGGATTTCCGTTTGAATCTCGCTCAACGGCATAAACCCAGTGAACCCCATTGAATGGGATCCAGATCTTGTCAGAAATCCTGAGCTTAACAGGTATCTTGACAGTGCCGTTTGAGGACGGTGACCAGCCGTAGCCGTCGAATAGGTTGTAACCAAACTCGTCGTAGAGACCGACCCAACTACTGACCATTTTGTTGGTGTAAAGAACAAACAGCGACAGACGCTGAGTCTCCACCAACTGTACGGCATCAGCTAAAATGACGCCGTTAGTGCCTGGCCGATACTCACCGAACCAGTACGATCCTTGACCAGAATTGACGGTTCCATCAGCCCCAACGTTCGCACCAGCGAAGCGGATGCGATTGATGGCGAATGACTGGATCTGATCCAGACTGCCGATCGGTAGTTGATCCGGCGGTGGTGTAGGGACAGTCTGTGACAGCACGGACGTGGTTACAAGGGTGGCCAAGGCCAGCGCAAGTAGGTTGATTGTCTTCATTTCTTTGCTTTGTCTTTCTTTTTTTTTACTGTTGTTTTCCGTTATCTCACAGGCGACACCACATTGGTGTCAACTTTTGGTTTTCTGCGAGAAATTATTTCCAGTAGCTGACCCTCGCCATTTGTAATGGCGATCGAATCTACTGGTGGAGGTGGAACCTCCGATGTGAATCGGGGTTCAGTCACCACCACAATTTCAAAGCCGTTCGTCGCCGCGGGAGCAACCTGCTCCTGCTGAGTGGCCGCTGCCCGCTCCTCTTCTCTGACGAAGTATAGATAGAGCGAGATAAAGCCAATCACGACTGCGAGCACCAACAACATTGCAATTAGCAGTCCAAAACCGTTATCTTTTTTTGACGTTCCGGAGTAGATAGGTCCTGACATAATATCTTTCTACCGCATTCTCCAACCAAAAACATAAATAGCCCTGCACACGCAGAGGTTTATACTATTTTTTGTCAAAGGTCGGAAGGGGTCTGAGCTATTGCACAGATTGTTTCCCCTTTTTGTACAAGATCTACCCTATCATACTCCCTGATATATGTCAATACCCTATCGAGGCATATAGGTAGTACAATGTACCCATGAAAAGACTATTAAAACGCCTTGCAAGAATGAGCAAATTCACAGAAAATATCGCTCAACCACTTGTTAAAATAGAAATATCGAGTTCTGCCCTTCACAACAACTTGAATGAGTTTAGAAAGATAGCCTCTCCATGCAAAATTGCCCCAGTTTTGAAGAGCAATGCCTATGGTCATGGCCTATCAATAGTGGCAAATGAGTTAAAGGATGAGGAAGTTCCCTTCTTTGTAATAGACTCGTATTTTGAGGCAAAAGTATTAAGAAATGAAGGTATAAAAACTTCCCTTTTGATTATCGGATACTCTTCAATTGAATCAATAACAAAAAATCATTTAAAAAATATTAGCTTTACCATATCAAATATAGATACACTGAAAGAATTGGCGGCGAGTATAAAAAGCTCAACAAATATTCATTTAAAGATAGATACGGGCATGCATAGGCATGGAATATCTATTGAAGAAAAGGATGAAGCAATAAAAATAATAAAAGAAAATAAAAAAATAATCTTAGAAGGAATCTGTTCACATTTTTCTGATGCAGATGGAGTTGATGAGACATTTACGAATAAACAAGTAGACACCTGGAACAGTGCAGTAAAATATTTTAAGAATCAATTCCCTACACTAAAATATTGGCACACAAGTAACAGTGCTGGGCATATATTCAAAAAGGCGAAGGCAAATGTAACTCGCCTCGGTATTGGTCTTTACGGATTGATAAATGTTGCGGGACTCAGACTCAGACCAGCGCTTGAGATGAAGACGATAATTACTGGAATTAAGAAAATAAAAAGTGGAGACACTGTAGGATACAATAATACTTTCATTGCTTCAGAAGACATGATCATTGCCACTATTCCCGTTGGCTACAATGAAGGCGTTGACCGTAGACTTTCAAATAAGGGATTTATAAAAGTCGCCGGATTATTATGTCCAATACTTGGCCGCGTCAGTATGAACATAACGATAATTGATGTAAGTAAGATTAAGAATATTAAAATAGGTGATGAAGTAATAGTTTTCAGTTCAAATATAAATGACAAAAACTCTATAGAAAATACTGCAAAAACTTGCGAGACAATTTCTTATGAAATAGCAGTACACATACCTTCATATTTAAGAAGAGACATTATTGATTAATACATATACCAAAAACCCGCCTTAAGCGGGTTTTCTGGTGTGACTATGTGTTCTTCTATCAATAAATAAATATCAACCGAAGTGTCCTTGTGTGCGCCGGGCTGGACTCGAACCAGCGATGCCCGAAGGCCGGAGATTTACAGTCTCCTGGAATAGCCACTATCCGACCGGCGCAAGTTGTATTTCCCCAACAACTAGTCCCCTTTAAGGACGATTAAGGTACTGTCCATTCATGAGTCTATCAAATTTCTTTTACTTCTTCAACTCAATTGCCGACAAAATCATCTTTCCCTCACCTCTCTTCTTCTTTTTAACATCAAAGACAAACTCTTCACCTTTCAGACTTACAGATATTGAGCCACCTTTTACCACGCCCTGAGAGATCATAAGCGAGGCCACTGGTGTAAGAATCTTGTTCTGTATCAAGCGTTTTAGAGGTCTAGCACCGTATTGAGGGTTATAACCTTCTTTTGCAAGGTATGCTAGTACTTCTGAAGTAACTGTCAAAGTTATGTCCTTTGCCTTTAGTCTTTCTGTGACAATATCAACCTGTATTTTCACTATCTTTTCAATCGATTCCCTACTTAGAATATCGAAGAGGATAATATCATCAATACGATTCAAGAATTCTGGTCTAAAGTAATCCTTCAAACTTCCCATTACCTTATCTTTCACATCATTATAATTTTGCTTTTCAGAATTTTCAGTTGATGAAGTAAATCCAATCTTCTCCATTTTCTCTATGAATTGAGCTCCGATATTTGAGGTCATGATAATAACAGTATTTTTGAAATTCACCGTACGACCCTTTGAATCAGTTAGACGACCATTATCAAGAACCTGAAGAAGAATATTGAATACTTCAGGATGTGCCTTTTCTATTTCATCAAAGAGAATTACAGAGTATGGTCGACGACGAACAAGCTCGGTCAAACCTCCACCTTCATCATGTCCGACATATCCTGGAGGTGCACCGATAAGTTTCGACACGGAATGTTTCTCCATGAACTCTGACATATCTACACGTATCAAGGCCTTGTCATCATTGAATAAGAATTCTGTAAGTGCCTTTGTAAGCTCAGTTTTTCCAACTCCAGTAGGACCAAGGAAAATAAATGAGCCAATAGGTCTTTGAGGATCTGCAATTCCAGCTCTAGATCTCTTTATAGTATCCGAGATTTTCTTTACAGCTTCATCCTGACCAACAAGTCTCTTCTTCAAAGCCTCTTCCATTTGCGCTAGTTTATGCGCCTCCTCTTCCATCATTTTTGTAATTGGAATACCAGTCCAACGTGCCACAACTTCCGCAATATCTTGCTCGGTTATTTCTTCTTTCAAAATTCTTCTTGAGGACTGTAATTTCTTTAATCTCTTACCCTTTGATTCCAATTCCTTCTCCAAATCAGGAATCTTTCCATAACGAATTTCCGCTGCTTTTGAAAGATCAGAGCGTGCTTCAGCCGCCTCCGCCTCTATACGTAAAGCCTCAAGATCCTTCTTGATCTTCTTCATATCAGCGATTGTCTCCTTTTCATTTGTCCACTTGAGTTCAAGTTCGGAAGTACTTTCCTTTAGATTTGCAATTTCCTCCTCGATTTTATGCATCCTCGCTTTAGCATCCTTTGTCGTTTCCTTTTTCAGAGCCTCGCGCTCAATTTCTAATCGCATTATCTTTCTTCGAGTTTCTTCTAGAAGCGGTGGCATATTCTCAAGAGAAATTTTCAAAGCGGATGCGGCCTCGTCGATAAGGTCAACGGTTTTATCTGGTAGGAATCTATCAGTTATATATCTACTAGAAAGATTTACGGCAGCGACTATTGCATCATCTGTAATTCTTACTCCATGGAAGAGTTCGTACTTCTCCTTTAATCCACGAAGAATGGCTGTAGCATCCTCAAGTGAAGGTTCATTAACATAAACCGGTTGGAAACGTCTTGTCAGAGCTGGATCCTTCTCTATATGCTTTTGATATTCACGAAGAGTCGTAGCACCGATGGCACGGAGCTCTCCACGAGAAAGTGCAGGCTTCAACATATTTGAAGCATCCATTGAACCTTCAGATGCCCCGGCACCTACTATAGTATGTATTTCATCGATAAATAGAATAATTTTCCCTTCTGCTCTTTCTACTTCTTTCAAAATATTTTTTAGTCTTTCCTCGAATTCTCCACGATACTTAGTACCAGCGATAAGAGAACCGAGATCAAGAGAAACCAATTCCTTATCCTTCAATGATTCAGGAATATCACCTTGTGCCATGCGTATTGCAAGTCCCTCGACTATTGCTGTTTTTCCAACACCCGCCTCACCTATCAAAATAGGGTTATTTTTTGTACGTCGAGAAAGGATTTGTATGACACGAAGGATTTCATTATCACGACCAATAACTGGATCGAGTTTGTTTTCCTTGGCAAGTTTCGTTAGGCTTCTTGCATATTTTGAAAGTGTACGGAATTGCTTCGGCTTCTGCTCTGCTGTGAAATTTGAAGTTTTAAATTCTTCGATAATTTTCATCACACTTGCACGCTCAATCTTGAATCTCATCAAAATATCTTTTGCTGGACCATTTGAATCAAATAGTGCAACAAAAAGATGTTCTGTCGAAATGAATTCATCTTTTAAACCAGCAGCAATCTTTCCGGCATTATCTAAAACAGTTCCTAGTTCTGGAGTGATATAAATCTGATATGAAGGTGAGAGAGTTTTACCAGCCTCTGGAGCTTCTATATGCTCAAGTATGAGATCAGTCAGAAGCATTGTGTCTATTTCAAGACGATCAAGAATAGAAGCGACCATACTCTCTTCTTGAAGGATGAGAGCGCACATAAGATGTAGCGGATTCACATGATTCATCCCCCTTTCTATAACAAGCTCATGTGAGCGACGCAGAGCTTCCTTTGCTTTAGTTGTAAAGTTATTTAGTGGCGGCATATTTTGTGATTTAGGAACGTATTATAGTGCTTTTTTGCTATTTTTGCAATATTTGTGTTATAACTTTTATCACATCTTTTAACTCACCTTTTGTGGTATTTCTACCAAAAGAAAACCTTATTGAATTCTTTGAATTTGCCCCTATTTCTTTAAGCACATATGATTCTTCTTCGTCCTTCAGACATGCACTTTTTGTAGAACATTCTATACCTCTAGCATCTAGTTGTAGAACGAAGAATTCATTATCGATATTTGGAATAGAAACATTAAGTATATGTGGACTAAAATTGTACAAATCTCCGTTTATACGAATACCAGAATCTATACCTATCAATTCATTCACAAAATATTCCTTTAAATCCGCAATGCGTGCGGTTTCTTTTTCTCGTATTTTTTCTGTAAGTTCTATCGCATAGGCAAGACCCATGATTCCAGGAACATTTGCCGTACCAGCACGTTCAATATTCAATGTTCCTCTTCGCACATAAAGCATTCCTATACCCCTTGGTCCATATACTTTATGACCATCAAGTGATATCAGATCAACTCCAAGCTTTTCTACATAAATAGGTATATGAGCTATAGCCTGACACGCATCTGTGTGTAAAAGTGGAAATTGCCCACCATAATTCTTCCTTGCATCGCGAACTATTTTTGCAATTTCACTTAGAGGTTCAATAGTTCCGATCTCATTGTTTACAAGCATAACAGAAACTATAGTTGTCTCTGATGTTATAGATTTCTTCAATAAATCCAAATTTATCATTCCATTTGCGTCTACAGAAATATGTGTAGCTTGTATTGGATTTATGATTGACGAATGTTCTATGGCGCTGGTAATAATGTGTTTGTTTATTTTGTTTTGTAATACAAGATTGTTTGATTCTGTTCCACCAGAAGTAAAGATTATTTCGTCTGGATGTGCATGTAGAACATTAGCGATTCTCTCCTGTGCGCCTTCAATTGCCTTCTTGGCATTAACAGCAGAAGCATAATACGACATGGGGTTTGAATACTCCTGTGTCGAATACTTCTTCATTTGCTTCATTACCCCATTATCTATAGGTGTAAGTGAGGCGTAATCTAGATAAATTCTTCTCATTTGGTTTATTGGGTTATATGTAAAATATATAGGAAAATCGGGCATAAAAATACTTGACATGGTGACCTAGTTATGCTATACTTCTGGGCATAACGCTCTTTGAATTGCGACACTGAAATCAAGGAGCAAAACCAAAACCGCCTCAATGAGGCAGAAAGAAAAAATTATGGAGAGTAGAGACCAGGCCAAACGCAGGGTCATTCCTGTTTTTGGAAAGTTGAACCATGAGACAATTGTCAAAATCATGGGCGAAGTCATTGCCCTTACTGCAGAAGATCCGGAAAAGAAAATCAGCCTAGTGATCTGTTCTGGAGGTGGAATGGTGGAACCAGGTTTTGCTTTTATTGATATGCTGAAGGTCCAAAAGATAAGCATCACAACGATCGGAACTGGAGGCGTCGGTTCAATGGCTGTCATGTTGTTTGCAAGTGGCGATCGAAGGCTAGTCACCAAACACACAGTCTTCTTCCTCCACGACTTTGGATTCCATCCAAATAAGGACGAAAGGGTGTCCTTGAATGAACTTCGGCGAAAAACAGATGACTTCCAAATCGGACAGCAGTGGTACGCCGATTATATCCAAGAACAAACTGACGGCAAGTTTCAGGCGTCCGAGGTTCTTCGGATGATGAAGGAGGAAACCAACCTTTACCCCGATGACCTGATCAGACTTGGTCTCGCACACGAGATCATCTGACCTCCACCCCCCCCTTCGCAGCCAGACTTCTCACAGAGTCCGGCTGTTTTTTTATATTTTAATTGACTTCAAAAGTAGATTTGCTAATATATGTACATAATCCTTGCGAACCCTTAGTCTAAAAGCTAAGATGGTTCAGTTCGACACTATTGTTGACAGCAAGAATTCACAGGCCTCCTTCGGGAGGTTTTGTGTTATTCATCCATAATACTAAAGAAATGTAGATTACCATTATCACCTAGTCTCCTTAAGATGATGCGGATCTTTTTCCCCTTAACCAAACCTTTAATTGTCCAGAAATATGCATGATTATTGTTCTTAACCCTCTTTTCTTCGCTTTCAACAGTCTTTAATTTTAAAAGTAAATTAGGAACGTAAGGCAACAATTCAAATCTTTCAATCACCTCATTTCTTACTCTAGGAACCCCTAGTTTATAGATTAAATGATAAAAACCATGATGATTAAAATACACATTCTCACCCTGAAAGGCTGGACAAGCAATATGTCCAATCATTTTATACTTTTTTCTTTCGTTTTCGATGAATTGTTTCCAATCTATATTTTTCATCCCCTCACCCTAACAAAAAGTTATTAAGAAATTTTAAAGAAAAGTTAAAGAAATGATAAAGATTTCAGTTACAACACAAAAAGTTCCTTTGTCGCAAGCAGATTTCTCCCAAAATTAAAAGTAGTATACGACATTGTTTAATTTATTAAACAATTTACACTCCTATGATACGACTTATTTCACATGCGCTGTACTCAGCGAATTTGTGAAATAGAAGTGCCCTTGTGGTACAACCTAATTTTCTTGAGCGAAGCGATTAGAAAATGGAAGTAGTCTTGTGCTATAATCCTCCACATGAACATCCCCACAGAATACATTTTAATTTTACTTATTATTTTAGTCGTCATTGTCCTGGTCCTCATTGGCCTAGTTATTCATTTAAATACCAAATTAAAGAAATTCCTTATCGGCTCATCATCCAAGAATCTTGATGACTCTATAACGACCATGAATGGTTCTATAAATGAGCTTGAGAAATTCCGCGTAGATCTAGAAAAATATTTAACAACTGTTGAGAAAAGAATGAAGAAAAGCGTTCAAGCGGTTCAAACTGTACGCTTCAATCCTTTCAAGGGTAATGGCTCAGGAGGAAATCAGAGCTTCGCCACAGCATTCTTAAACGAAGACAGTAATGGCGTTGTCATTTCTAGCCTATACTCTAGAGAACATGTAAGTGTGTATTCAAAGCCAGTTAAGAATGGCGTCTCTGAATATGAACTTTCAGAGGAAGAAAAACAGGCTATTGGAGAGGCGAGAAAAGTTGTGAGGGATTAATAAATATTTTGGCAATAGGAAATAACAGAAATTATAATAAAGAATTATATGAATGATAAAGAAACATCCTGGGGTAAAGTAGCGGGCTGGTACGATGAACTTCTAGAGAAGAAAGATGGAACATATCAAAAGGAGGTTATTTTACCGAATCTTCTAAGACTTTTGGAGCCACAGAAGGATGAAGTTGTGCTGGACATTGCTTGTGGACAAGGATTTTTCTCTAGAGCAATTGCAGAAAAAGGTGCGAAGGTTATAGGTTCAGATATAGCAAAGGAGCTTATAAATATTGCAAGAGAAAATTCTCCAAAATCAAATGCATTTCATGTTGCTAGCGCCGATGCACTCACCTTCTGTCCAGATAGTTTGGTTGATAAGGCAATAATAATTCTTGCTCTACAAAATATTGAAAATTTCAATGGGACAATACGTGAAGCATATAGAACACTGAAGCCTGGTGGAAAGTTTTATATAGTATTAAATCATCCAGCATTCCGAATACCAAAGAACTCCAGCTGGCAATGGGACGAAACAGCCCGGAAGCAGTATAGGAGAATCGATTCATATATGTCAGACATTAAAGAAAGAATAGAAATGAATCCAGGGGAAATAAAGGAGCACGAGAAAAGATTTACAATTTCATTCCATAGACCATTACAAGTATATTTTAAAGGATTAAATAAAGCAGGATTCTTAGTAGGAAGATTTGAAGAGTGGATATCACACAAAAAGAGCAAAGAAGGGCCAAGATCAGCTGAGGAAGATAGGATTAGGAAAGAAATACCAATATTTGCTATAATAGAAGCCATTAAAAATTAATAGTTAAATTAACAAAATACAGAAATATATGTCAAAAATTTCAAAGATAGTAGCAAGAGAGATTCTAGATTCAAGAGGAAATCCAACAGTTGAGGTAGATGTAATGTTAAAGGATAAATCATTTGGGCGAGCATCTGTTCCATCAGGTGCTTCTACAGGAAGTCATGAGGCAGTAGAACTTCGCGATGGAGATACAAAGAGATATGGTGGCAAGGGTGTTACAAAAGCAGTTAAAAATGCAAATACAATACTTGCAAAGGCTTTGATAAACAAGGAGTTTGACCAAAGATCATTGGACAAAAAAATGATAGAGCTTGATGGAACAGCAAACAAGGGTCGCCTAGGTGCAAATGCAATACTAGGAGTTTCAATGGCTTTCGCAAAAGCAACAGCTCAGAGTCAAAAGACTTCCCTATATAAATACTTTGCAAAAATTTCAAAGACAAAGAATACTATACAGCTTCCAGTACCAATGATGAATATTCTAAATGGTGGAAAGCATGCAGAAAAGTCTACTGATTTCCAGGAATTCATGATTATGCCTGCGGGAATAAAGTCTTTCAAAGAAGCACTGAGATGCGGAGCTGAAATATTTCATACATTAAAGAAGATTCTTCACGACAGAGGTTCTTCTACAACAGTCGGAGATGAGGGTGGTTTCGCTCCTTCCCTTTCTTCAAACGAGGAAGCGATAAAGATTATTCTTGAGGCTATAGAAAAGGCTGGGTACAAGGCAGGAAAGGATGTGTTCATCGCATTGGACGTAGCAGCTACTGAGCTTTACAAGGACGGAAAGTATCACTTAGCATCTGAGAACAAGACTCTAACTTCAGAGGAAATGGTCGCCTTCTATGCTGATTGGTGTGCTAAATACCCTATTATCTCTATCGAGGACGGACTCGCAGAAGATGATTGGGATGGTTACAAATTGATGACAGAAAAGCTTGGTTCAAAAGTACAAATAGTCGGAGATGATTTGTTCGTAACAAATATCGATCGTCTAAAGATGGGTATTGAAAAAGGTGTAGCAAATTCAATTTTGATTAAGCTAAATCAAATCGGTACAGTTTCAGAAACAATTGATTCTATAAATATGGCAAAGAAGGCTGGCTATACATCTGTCATATCAAACCGTTCAGGGGAGACAGAGGATACAGCTTTTGCTGACCTTGCTGTTGGTACCGGCGCAGGACAAATTAAAACTGGATCATTATCGAGAACAGAAAGAATAGCAAAGTACAATCAACTATTGAGACTTGAGGAAGAGCTAGGAAAGAAAGCAGTTTACAGAGGAATGAAGGTGTTTAAGGTGGAGTAAACAAAAAAGCTATATTTAGAAACAAAAAATGTGTATCCTGATTTGGATACACATTTTTTTGTTTAATCAACTACAGAAAGTTTTAAATTAGTTACTATGGATGGACGCAACGGGTGCCAATATTTTTACTTTTACTATCTGTCCATGACGTAGTAACCTGATCATTTGGCGTATCAACTTGTACTATTTTTCTATTTATTTCATTACCAGCAATTCTTGCTTCACTTGTCCAATATGAATTTACTTTAAAACCATCATTTCTGATACCCTGAGTCCCACCAGATCCATATGCTAAAGTCATCCTTAATAATAACTCTGTTCGTGTAGGCAATCTCCAGTAATTAACGGGATTTAATGATGAAAAAGTTGTACCATTTTCGTTCAAATATTGACAATATTCCTTTGCACCCAAAATTACATTACCACTATTATTTGGGCCAGATTTTACAAAGCCTCTTGAGGTTAGAGTAGGGTGTGTATGTAGTCGTAGTCCGTCGTGTACGTGAGAAAATGAAGTAGGTGCTAATCCCACAGAACAAGTGTTATATGGTGTTTGATTATAAGCTGAATTTTCATAGCATAAACCACAACTACCACCGTTATCAGTACAAACTAGAGGTGCAAACATCGTATCCATGTTATCAGTACTCCATGTAAGAGAAGATGGAGTACCCCCACCAACATAATTACCTCTTACACCAAATATTTCTACTCCATCTCTTATGTTTCCTGGAATAAGTCTCGTGTTCTCTGCAGTCAATAACTCGTATATATCCCCTAAAGTATACATAGAACCAGCAGGACTAGTGGTTGTTGAGACTGCGTGTGTAGCACTTGGATTTAAAGCAAAGTTTGTTAGCTTTGCACGTATATCTCCTAGTGTACGATAGTTGTTTGTGGGCGTTGTACCTTGAGGTGGGGTTAGTGAACCTGCATAAGCTACTCCAGCAACAATGACTGTAGCTAACACT
>CAIOGI010000009.1 GCA_903857825.1 Candidatus Tayloriibacteriota bacterium
ATACCCTCACCTGATGGATCAGCAGAAGAAAAGTATATAAATAGCATAATTACTCCAATTAATAAATGGATGCTAGCTAATGTTATTCCTCCCCTCAACCAATATCTTTTATTATTTTGCATATATATTTTACATTTAATAATAATTTATTTACTAATCCCCAGCGCCTTTCTCGCCTCGGTAATCTCCTCTGGGATTGTTGGTGGCTTGCCATGCCATTCATACTTTCTTTCAAAGGCAGGAATTCCCTTTGATGAAATCGTATTTGCAATAATTACAGATGGTTTATCAAAAACCGCCTTTGCTTGTCCCCATGCCTCATCTATTGCTCGAAAGTTATGACCATCAATCTCCTGAACATGCCAATTAAATGCACGCCATTTATCAGCGAGAGGATTTAATGGCATTATGTCCTCTGTAAAACCATCAATTTGGATATTATTTCTATCAACTATTACGGTAATATTTTGAATTTTCTCTTTTCCAGCAAGCATAATAGCCTCCCAGTTCTGTCCCTCATCTAATTCTCCATCTCCAACTACACAGACGAACTGTTTCCCGGATGTTTTTCCAAAATCAAGCCTATCCGCTAGGGCCATACCGACGAGTTGAGATAACCCTGAACCAAGTGGCCCGGAAGATGTTTCAAGGGCAGGCAAAAATTCTCTATGCGGATGTCCCTGCAACTTTGAACCAAATTTTCTTAATGTTTTCAGTTCAGCCACTGGAAAATACCCCGCATGAGCCATAGTTGCATATAAAACCGGACAAATATGTCCAGCGGAAAGAACGAATCGATCGCGGTATGGCCAATCAGGTTTCTTTGGATCATGTTTTATCGCATGAAAGTACAAATATGAAAAGATATCTGCCATATCAAGCGAACCAGCAGTATGACCGCTCTTGGCCTCGATAAGCATTTCAATAATAGACTGCCTTATGGCATATGCTTTTTCAAAAAGTAATTGGATTTTTTCGTCTGTAAGAGGTGCTAGTGATAACATGCATATTATTATAACATTTAAATTGACTTTAATTTATTATAACTATCCACAATATTATCCAGTGAATCATTGTGTCCAAATATAGCTGACCCTTCGACAAGTCTGTCTGCACCTGCATGCTTTAGTAAAGGTGCATTTTCAATTGAGACACCACCGTCTATTTGAATTTTTATTTCTGGGTACATGGCTTTAATAGCCTTTACTCTTTCAACAGTACCTGGATCAAAATCTTGCCCCTGATAACCAATTTTTCTTATACCCATACACTGTATAAATTGAACTTTTTTAATATATTTCTCCAACTCTCTAATATCAGTTTTAACATTTATAGCAAGACCAATTTCAACCAGTCCCGCAAGAACGGCGATTACAGGATTTAAGTCTTTAGAACTTTCAATATGCAGAACAACTCTCTCTGCACCTGCTGAAAGCCATTTTCTAGCATCGTCTTCTGTAGGATTATCTATCATTAAATCAAATTCATAATTTACACTCTCCCATGCTGGCATCCCCCTTTCCTCACGTAGAATTTTCTCAAAATTTTCATCTTGATTCTTGTATGGCCAAGTTGTAGAACCAACAAATTTCCCATCACAAATGTCTACTTGAACCAAAGGACACAATCCTTTTATCATTTCAACTTTCTCTTCAATTTCTGCAAAGTCCCTAGGCAATATAGCTGGTATTATTTCCATATTTTTAAATTAATTTGCTAAAGCTACTCAATATTGTCCATTTGCTCTATCCTCCTCACGTGTCTCTCGTCACCGCTAAATGGCGTTGAAATCCACAGTTTTACAGCTTCTATTGCTTCTTCTTCGCTTACAAAATCAGCACCAATTGAAAGGACGTTTGAATCATTATGCTCCCTTGAAAGGCGAATAATTTCAGTATTTTTTGAATAATATACTATAGCCCTTATCCCAGGGAAACGATTTGATACCATTGCCTCACCCTGCCCGGACCTTCCAAAAATTATTGCTCTATTTTTCCCCGCATCCTGCAAAACCCTCATGGCTACAGGTACCATTACTTCTGGATAGTCATCATCTGATACTAGAGTTGTTGCACCCATGTCTTCCACATCAAAATTTTCAGATATTAAATAATCTTTGATCTTATTTTTTAAATTAAACCCCGCATGATCTGCTCCAAGTAGTATTTTCATATTATAATATTATTGTTTAATTCCAAGATGGTTTATGATTGATTGTACTCCTAGTTTTAATATACTCACATCGCTTTTTAGTATACCTACGTCAGTTTTTAATACACCTACATCGCTCTCCAAACCACCAAGTCTCACTTCCACAGCATCAAATCTTCTACCCATTTTTTCAAGACTTTTATCGATTTCATATTGCATTCTTTCTTGCCCAGTAATCATTGTTTCCGTAAAATCATCAAATTTTCTATCCATTTCATCAAACTTATTATTTACTTCATCAAACTTTCCATCAACTATATTAAATCTACCATTTACTTCATCAAATCTTTTACCCATCTCAATATAGATCTTATCATCACCAAGAATCATAACCTCAGTTAAATATGTAATTTTAGCCTCTACTTTGGTAAAACCTTCTTCAACCTCCTGCCTAAGTTGATCATGCTCTGCTTTGGTAACAAAAATTGTGTTGTTTATTGATTCTTGTATCATGTAATTGATGAATTATCTAATAAAGTAAATATATTAATATTTATAGATACATTCTATCTAGCCCGAATATTGATTGCAATAGCAAAAAGTTAATTAACTGTTTATTTCATGTGGGAAAACACTCATTTCCACAGTTCAGCAACGATTAATTGGAAATGTCTATTTATAAAAATCTTCTTCTTCGTAATAGTATGACTGCTCTATACCCTTCATATAAACCTCTCTATCATCAATTTTGTCAGTCAAAGATGTGCGCAAAAGCTCTCAAATCTCGAGATCGTTGACAGGACTACGTTGCATAGCATTTAAATAATTTGCTTTATCAACTTTTGACCAATCAATACATTGTTTAATGCTCTTTTTAATAATCAAATCTAGCCAAATCCTCATACTTCGGCCGTTTCCTTCCATAAATGGGTGCGCAATATTCATCTCGACATATTTAGCGACAATATTCTCAAAGGTTTCTTCTGGCATTTTACTGATCTTATTCAAACTATCTTCCAAATATAAAAGAGAAGCAAACCGAAAATCACCTTTGCTTATATCTTTCGTACGAATTTGACCAGCGAAATCATAAAGTTTCTCAAACAAGTATCCGTGAATCTGCTTCATACCCTTTGTTGTGCCAATTTCAAAACTCTCAATTTCCTTACTACCAAAAAGCTTTAGGGCACGATCTTTACTAATTTCATCAATGTTTTGCATGTAAACATTATAACATATCTATTAAATATATTTACCGGTACACAAGACGTCAGATTATTTTGGAGGATAATCTAGAAATCTTTATTTCTTCTAAACCATACTGATGATTCTGTTCTGAAAAGAAAAATGAGGGCTATAATTTCTAATACGCACTGTACAAAACTTATGATTCCACTCAATAAATTAGTTTGTAATACTTGAAGAAACGTTGTAATCCAAGGTACCAAGCCCAACAAGAATAGAATAAGAAAAGTAATACGTGCCCAATTTTTTCCTTTAGAGATACTTATGATTAAAAACAAGATTATTCCTACAATGATAATAGCAGAAATAAATAAAATACTTATGCTTATAGAAGTTTTATCTGTAGAAGGAATTTCCAATAAAATATTTATGAAACCCAAGACCAATACAGCATAACTCATATTAACAGCATAATTAACTATTTTTGGTCTACTCACTTCATTTATATTCATGTTTTTAAATTATAAGTTATTAAATTAATCTCCCCGCCTTCACAACATGCTCCACCAAGGTATTCGTATACCCCATCTCATTATCATACATCTCTAATTATTTTAAATCAATAAGATCTCTAGTAATTTTTGGAATTTGATCTATAAAAAATGATTTTACTTCATTCCAAGTGGCTTTAAAATAAATATCTGGCATTGGATCATCTTCTGCATCTTGAAAATATACAAGACTTTTCAAAACATGAGTAAGGTTTTGTTTAATCATGTATTGATTTTGAGCAGACTCTATACTTTTAGCTAAATCTTGAATATTAACTGATATCCAATACAAATCAAAAAAATCTCTTTTTTTGCCACGCTGAGATATCGCAACTATTTTCATTGCAGCAATATCCTCTGGTTTTACTAATGAAACAGTACCTATTTTCAAGAAAGGTTGAGAAAATTTTAAGAATGGATAAGCTATTAAACTTATTTTTGTCTGATCAAGTTCACCATATATAGTACCCCTATCAATTGATGTTGTTTTCCAATCTCCCAATTTGCTTAAAGTTTCTTCAATCTTTTTTTCATCAAAAAATTCTTCTGGAGTAAAAAAATCCAAATCAACAGATCTTCTATGTCCTACTTGTAAGGCTAGAGATGTTCCACCTGCCAAATACCATCCTCCACTAGAAAAAAAGTCGTTTGAAATACATTTCAAAAATGCTTTTTTGGTAGCATCTGGAAGCACTTCCAAATGAAGACCGTCTGTAATTAGAGGATTTATGTTAGAAGAAGGTTCCATAATATTTTTGACTTGTTTGAAACTTGACTTCGTGGTAAATCCATTACCCTTTTAATTTCTTCTTTTGGATATGTCTTAAAGAGCCAACTAACTTCTTCTAGTCTACCAAAGTCTAAAACTCTCTCGATTATATATCGAGCATTCTTATTCAAATCTATATTGTTTGGATTTGTATCCCAGAATAATGATTCTCTGAATTTCATAGTTATATTATACCAATAATTTATGCACCGGCAAAGAATTTACAGCTCGTTCTTTACTGATCTCGTCGATGTTTTGCATGTAAACATTATAACATATTTTAACAAATTTTCCAGCTTTAAAACCATGCTCCACTAGCGTATTTGTATAACACAGTTCATTATCATGCCACGTCAAACTCACTGACAAGAAAAGTACTTTTAAGGACAATTACTTCAGAACCATGCGCATTAAAGGAATGTAGGAAAAAGCAAGTACAATCAAAATAACCACAAGAAAAACAACAATTATTTTACTAAATTTCTAAATTTACCATAAGCCCATCCAAAGAGTGCGCCTAAAATACCATAAGTAACAGAAGGGAGATAATATTGAAAGAAAATAATGCCGATCCAACCTAAGAAGAAAAAGGGGTAGAAAGAAAAACTATACAACAACTGTATAAAACCGAGATACCATCCAAAAAATAATGGTGCGTTAACTCCATCATAGTTTATACCAAAAATATGACCAAACTCTCTCACATGTTCATGAGCATAAGCAACCAAAATACCAAATACGAGTCCGATCACCAACCCTCTCAACCAATATCTTTTATTTATCATGGTTTTTATAATTATTTGATGAAATTAATTAGTAGCTGATGCTGAAATTGTAAATGATTTATCACTACTATCAAAAATAGTATTATCATTTGAAGAAATCTTAATTTCATATTTTCCAGGAGATGCTTCTGTAACAAATTCTTGTGGCAGAGCCCAATTAAATGATCCGCCAAAATTTGATGCCTTGCCTCCATTTAGTGCAATAGACTTTATAACTCTTATCACCTTACCATTTTTTGTTAAGGCTACATAACCAGGCACATCCAAAGAAAGACTATTTGTTGTCCATTTTATTTCATAGATCTTTCCCTCTTGCCACAATTCCCCTCCATTTGGTGAAAGAACTGTAATAGAAGGTTGTGATGCAGCAGAGATTGTAATAGTGAAGTTTTTTGCATCTTCTTTATAATTTTGATCTACAACAGTCAATTGAGGCTTCGTTTCTGTTGTCACAATTATCGGTGCACTATTTATCATTTCTTGTGGACAGGCATTACCAGCTGGAATAACTCGTGGCTGTAACTCTGGCCAGAAAGCCACACCGTTTACATTACAACTATACTTGAATAACACATAATGCTCTGGGTATTTTATTGTGAATGAAGATCCAGAACTGGTTATACCTGTATAATTTTTCCAGTTTACGGCTATTTTTGAAGTAAACTTAAAACTAGAAAGGATTTGATCGACAATTAACTTCGCCTCTTGTTGAGATATTACTCCTGGTACAGCTAGAACTTTTGCCTTTGTGTCAGGCGAAACTACATCAGACAATATCTGAATTTCACTCTTCATGACCACTAATGTCTTCCCCCCTGTTATTGGAAAAATATACTTTGTCTGTCCACACCCTTCAGCACCCATGTATGACCAGCTACCATTTAGTACTCCCTTGGAGTATTTTCCATCAATGTAGGCAGGTTTAATCTCTCCCTCAATAACTTGAATTGACAGATCAAAATCACCCAACGTTTTTGATAATTCTGAATCACCTCTTAAATCACACCCGCCATTATGATTTTCAAATGGAATTGTGTGGGACAAATTCACCCCATCAGCTGTAGTAACTAATGATAATTTAGCTGGATACTGAAAACTATATCCATTTTTAGGGTCAGTATAAGTCTTGGTGGAATTGTTCTCAGTCACAGTTTCTTCACCTACTGGTGGATTTACCACAACATCTCCTTCTGGCCCTACACTACCTTTACTTGTACCTAGATAGTAAGCTCCTCCAGCAATAAGTATTAGAGCAACTACTCCTACAACACCTTGTACTATAAAACCTTTTTGTAAATTTTTCATGTATTTTTATTAATTATTAAACTAATCTTTCCGCCTTCACCACATACTTGACCAGAGCATTCTTGTAATACAATTCATTATCGTACAAACTCAACAACGTCTTTAATCGTTTCGATTATTATGACACCGCCAATAGCCCCAGGTAAGGAATTTAATTTACATAATGTGCTGGTTTTTATGTAATCTGCTGAAGCTCCAGGTGGAGGTGTTGTTGTTAGATAGTGACAATAATTACTTTCAATCAATCCTGCTATCGTGAGTAGGACAGTCAAGATAATTATTGCAATTAAGAATTTTTTCATAATTTTATATTAATCTTCTCGTTTTTACCATATACTCAACTAATGTATTTGTATATTCTGATCTCATTATTAATCTATATCGTATTTGGTGAAAACTTATCTAGAAAATATTTAGTTACAGGATTGTTACCAGTCGCTTTGCTAGTGTAGCTCATATTCTCAGTACCACCATCTTTAGGTCTTTCTCCTTCTTGAGTAATTATAACGTCAAAATCTGATTCAGGGAACCAGCCAATTTCATGAGATTCTATTCTAAATATCTGGCGTGAACCAAGTGTATCTTTTTTAGAAAGTCGTTCTATAACAAGCTTAAGTAACTCAGGAGATTTAAGACTTTTTGATGCATGGATAAAGACCGCCTTTCTTGAATTTCGTTCAACATATTGAGCAATAAATACCCTGGTACAAACTTCGCCAGTAAGACCAGTACTCTTAAGGTCCGCCTTGTCCTCTATTGTCACGCATTCATTTCTCACGTCAACATTCGTCGGATTATTTAATGATATTTGGTAGTCCTCAATAATATCTGGAAATAATGATTCTAGACGAGCAGATTCTTTCGTATCTTTTTCTTCCTGTGAAATATACAAACTACTAACAAGAACAGATTCTCTTGCGTAGATAAACACTCCCACTATAACAATTATTACTAGCGCTATAATTAGTATTTTTTTCATATAATTTTAATTATTAAATAATTCTCCCCCGCCTTCACCAAATGCTCCACCAAAATATTCGTATACCCCATTTCATATCGGTACCATGCTGGCAGATTTTTCATGTTTTTCGACTTTTTCATAACTTTATTTTAACACGAGATTCAATTTGATTTAAATTCCTAGTACGCTCGTCTTTCAAAATAGCAATAACATTGTGACCTTGAAAGGCGAGCGAGGATTGGAAATTTAGCTGTCAAAGTTCGTTAACATCATCATAAACAAACGCTTGTTTAATAGCAAGCGTCAAAATACGGCCTTTTTTATGGCCTTAATTCGCCTTTTCTTTCCACTCAACTTCCCCATCAAGCTGAAGTGTTTTTTGCCATATTTGCGGATCGTTGTTGATCCACCCTTACGACCTAGCTGTTGCGCTGCCTTGTTTTTCACATGTTTATTATAACAGACATAAACTAGTAGTGAAGTGCTTTAGTTCTTGGCATTTTGTATTTTCGCATTCTTTGATTCCTTGGTACATTTCTGAATGCATCATATCGTCTCTGCAAATCGGGACCAGTCATCATGGTATAAATCATCGAGCTCTCCAAGCTGGAATGGCCAAGAATATTTGAAACATCTGAATTCGATCCGCCTTTGTTTACAATATCACGACCCATGAAATGTCTCATAGAGTGAGCATTCAGAGTTGGTATGCCAGCACGGTTAGAATTTGTGCGTAACATTTCAGCAACTCCTACCACGGACATTCTTCGTCCTCTTACTGCATTTTGTCCACATTTAGAGATCGATATAAATAAGGCATCAAGATCTTCAAAAGTAAAAAGTGAAAACAAATGTCTTCGTTTTTTGACCCATCTCTTTAGAAGAGCATTCGTGCTTGGTGTCCAGAATATTTCTCGGATCGGACGACGGCCACGAGATTTTTCAGTTCTGATCAGGGCTGTTCTCTTGCTCAAATTTAGGTCGCTTACATTGAGTGATAGTATTTCTCCATTTCTCGCGCCAGTATCCCATAGCAATGCCATCAGAGCACGATTTCTAATATGATGCGGTTTATTATCCTTCGGTATGGAGTTAATAAGTTTTCTATATCCCTGTTCTGTTGCAATACGTGGTATGTTGTACTCCTTACGAGGAGTAGGTATAAGTGATTCGTTAATCACATTGAATTTCTGTAGGTTATAAAATTCAAAGAATTTCTTAAGCGCTAATGTGACAATAATTATGCCGTTCCGCTTCCAGCCGAGATCTTTCATCATATTCAAATAGTTCATCACGTCATTGAGCGTGATGGATTCGATATGCGGATTACGCAAGTAGAGGCAAAATATTTTGAGAACCTTGTCATATCTAACTACGGTATGACTGGATACCTTGATCTGTCTCCAATTGCTAAATTCATTTATTGCGTCTTTGAATAACATAATGGCAACCAAAAAGTCCACTCGATGCTACTCAAAGTGGACTTTTGGTGGCTGTCAGCTCAACGAGCATCTTGCCATTCCCTAGCTAGGGAGACGTAGTCTTACGACCACATCATTTACATTTTCCCCTATCCTTTCGGAAATAGCAAGGCAATGTTAATCAAAAGTCCATTGGTAGCATCTGGCTAGAATAGCCTGATCCCTTTCGGGTACAATGGAATAATATTCGGTTGTCACTACATCCTAGTGTAGTGTCTAGCCATTGTCAAGAAGGATTATTCATTATGTAGTGTTGTTAAAGCAAAAATACTATATTGTCAATCAAAATAAGGGTATTTTGACCATTCCATAAAAAAGTCGCAACGGTTTTTAGGCGTTGCGACAGATTTTTGACGGAATAGACACAGATTAATCCAGTCTTTTCCGCATTTCCTTCAAGAACCAGATTACCTCGGTATTTAGGGTCGGCAGAGGCTCATTTGTGCCCACCTTTACTGGTATAGAGACCCTTGGATGGATTCCCAGAAGATCCCCTATCACGATGATCCGACCACTTTCTTTGCTGATACGGTTGAATAGGTCGATTGCAACATTCAGGAAGGTGACTGATAGCTCCCGAGCATTCTCGGCAGGCATGCTTGTCCACTTTTCCATCATACCAAATGGTAAAATGTAAGGATAGGCACAACTGTGGCTTTCCGCTGTTTGAACCGGCGCGAAGCTATGAGCTACATGCACACCGACAACACGTCCGCATCCAGGAACGAATGGGATAAGGTCGCGGTCGGCGATCCACTCGAACAGATTTTCGAAAGCATGAACGATCACGAGCTCGCCTTTGAAGGCTTTCTCGATGACCGCCTTAGCCCCGATATCACAGAAGCCAACGATGACTGTAACAACATTTACGCCACGGGCTTCGAGCTCCTTGAGAATGTAAAGACAGGTATTGCCCCTGAATGCCCCTTCCTTGGCAAGAATCACGGGGCGGCCTGCAATTCTAAGGGTCAGATCGTCAAACTGCTTGTCGAGGTAATCAAAGCCTGGACGCGGACCGTACCCGAGCATTTTGCCGTCCCTATCAAAGAGCCGGTTAATGCTTAGGTTCAGACCTTCCTGATTCGGATTCAAATCGTCCATCTCTGAGCAGGTGACCAGAACGGCATGCCGATTATTCACAGCGATACATTCATGGACTTGATCCCAGATTTCTAACCTGAGATCATTCTTGTCGACGGGGTGAATCGCAGCATTCGGAAATGCACGAGTTACCCTCTCGAGAAGACTTTGGTGCAGATGTCCGAATATTGGATCATCCAGATTCGGGACCGTCAGACCTTTCGATAGGAACGATTGTAGACCGCTTGCTACGTCAAAGGAAACCACGCAGGTTCCCTGACGAGCTACTGGACTGGCAGATTGCATAGGAACCTCCCTTTCTTGTGGTTGTTGAGTTGACTACGTTGAAAGAACACATCTGCTCTAGTCTATATTGGAATCAGCGAGAATGCTACTTATTTATCCTCACCCTTGAGTCGCTCAATCATCATCTTGTATCCTCCACATCCTTCCTTCAGCCAGCGGTTGATCTTTGTAATGGTTACTGGAGATTCACCTGTTTCTTCTTGAATCTGTGTAAAAGGCACACCAGCGTAGAGTTTTTTAGCGACTTCCCAACGCATAGCGAATTCTCGGAGATCCCGTTCGCTCATAAGGTCTCGAAAAAAAGCTTTAAGTTCATCCTCGTTTTTGATAGATAAAAAAGCCTTGAGCAAATCAGGAGATTTATTCTCTAATTCAGACCATATTCCATTTTTTTCTTCTTCAGTCATAGATACATTTTATCACTTGTTATTAATCAAGCAAAGCCGACATGTTCAAATCGATATGAAATGAGGACATTACTCAATTTTTTATATATATGGTAATTATACCCTATGCCCATATATAAAATAGATCCGTTCAAGGAAGCAAGAAAGAACGCCCATATCTGGCGTGGCGAGAATGCCACCATCTGGTACAACGAAAAGCTTGATGGATCGTTCTCTGTTCTGGTGCTATACGAATTCGGGGATAAAAAACGCAGGCTTTTTTTGGAAATCAACGATCAGGATCGGCTTATAGAATTCAAAAATGATGATTTGCTATCGGAACAATTTTCATCATTACTACAAGAAATTCTCACTATAGAAAAGTTAATTTCAAATTCAAAAGATTTGACTGGGTCTTTACCCTTCTGATTCCATCACCCCTACTGAGTCTGCTCAAATGAATAATTGACGCTCTGGCTAATCGAAGTATTTTTATTGCTAAAATAATTGTTAAATATAAATACTGCACCGATAATAGCCACAACTGCAAGTCCGTTGGTGATAAGATCAGGATGTTTTAAATTAAAATTAATGGCAGTATGCAGAACCAACGCCAATAACACTATACCGAGAATAATATACAATATAATATTGAATGAATGATGTGGTGAAGCGACGATCCGTTCAAAAAACGAAGGTTCATTTTGATTTTGAGAAGAGACTTGGGCATTATCTGAAGATTCAGAAATAACCTTATCAGGTATCGTCTGGGTCTTATCATTTGCTTCGGGAATAGCTGTTTCAGCACCTAGAACATTTTCTGTAGGCATATCAATAGCTACCGATTGCGTAATAGCTTGAGTATGCACTTCGTCTTTATATGCCATAGCTACTGTTTTAGTTGGCTTTGGGTTTGCGTACACTTGGGCGATAAATACCGTCTCCCTGCCTTCAAACATCCCGGTTGCCACCCCTGTTCCGACCTCTCGGTATGATGCTTTTACGATGTTTGCCCGATGGGTCGGCGAATTCATCCAGGCTTTAGTGACATCTTCCGAATCAGTAAAATTAATAGCCAAATTTTCGCCGGCATAATCATATTGATACCCGACAGTATTTAGCCAGTGCCAGGGCGTTATTCCTTCTGGGCTCGTATGTGCAAAATATCCTTTTTTGGCCATGTCATCGGCTTTCAATTGAGCCGCTTCAGTCAAAAGCGGACTTACAACGAGATCAGGAAGTTTATTGTGTTCTCTTTCTTCATTTGTCAGGGTGGCAAGAACGGCTGGCAGAACACTAGCGAGATTGGAATTTTGAACAATAGCAACAAATGTTATAGTCGGTACAATGAAAGCAAGAAGTTCAAGAACCAAAACAATGCCGACTATAGATTGAGCGTTTTTCCCATGCAAAAAATGCGGCCGAAAGTCGTTTCCATGATGAGGTATAAAATGTTTTTTCAACCAGGAAATCATATCGTGTTCAATTATACAACAATCCCCCGCCCTTATAAAGATGCGGGGGATTGTATATAAAGCCTTACTATCCGTTGATCTCTGCTCTGGTCAGAGGACCAAAGAATCCAGTGACATATCCGATGCCTGGATGTGCTGCTTGAAACGCTTTCAGCGCCGCAAAGGTGACTGGACCGAAATAGCCAGTATCAGTGGGATGCTTGAAAAAGCCTTCAGCGCGGAGGAGTTTCTGGAGCTCCATCACCTCATTGTCTTGCATGCCCATACGCAAGTCTTTTGTGAAGAGGAATGTCTCCGCTCCCAAGACTCGAGGGGTTGCAACTGTTACAACGGGCACAGGAACATACCAACCTCCACCACCGCCACCACTACTGTAACTACCACTGCTGCTGCTACTGCCACTACTTCCGTAGCCGTACGCCGTACCAAAACCAACTGCTGAAATCAGCACAAGGCTAAGTGCTGTTAGAGTTGATTTTATGAATATTTTTTTGTTCATAATTTTTTATTTGGCGATATTATTAAAGCCAAACATTTATTAATAATAATTATACTATAGACCAAACGCGAAGTTAAGGCTTTTATTCACGTTCCAAACATGTTACCATAAAAGAAAGTTATATGCAAGAGTCAACTTATCCACAAACAAAAAGGACAAATCTAACATATGGCCTACTGGCTGTGTTCTCTGCCGTTCTGATCTTGGGCGGTTTTTTTCGACTCTATAATCTGGGATCTCAGTCATATTGGATGGATGAAGGATATACAATCAACGCGGTCAAGGCGATCCAAGAAAAGGGTTCGACAATTCTTGATTCAGGTCTTCCTTATTTTTGTCCTATGTACTGTTATCCGACGGCACTTATATCAAACGCCTTAGGTGCTTCGCCGACAAGTTATCGCTTACTTTCAGTTTTGACAGGTCTGGCATTCATTGTAGCAATGTTTTTTATTACGCGAAAATTGTTCAATCAGAATGTAGCCATGTTAACATCTGTAGCACTGACTTTTTCATATTGGCAGATCGCATGGTCGCGCCAAGCTCGCTGGTACACCCTGTTTGCTTTATTCTTCTGGGTTGCGCTTTATTTTTTTCATCAATCACTTTATGGAGAAAAGAACAGAGCTTGGCATGGTATTTTTGCTGTCGTTTTCACTATCTTCGCAATTATGACTCATGGCTTGGGATACCTCTTGCCCTTGATATTCATCGGCTGGATCCTGATTGATCGAATATTCTTAGGCAAAAAAATGAACTTTGGATACCTGATCAAGGTGATCAGTACCATAGTTGTCTTGGCTACAATCTCGCTAGTATTTCTATCGCAAAAGTTTGGAATTCATTATGAGCTTCCCTACTATGTCAGTTTTTACATAAGAGCTTATTGGCTTTTCTTGATATTTTTGATAATCGGATTCTTTGCGATTACGCATTCAATGAAACGAGAAATGTATTTCTTACTTTTTGTTCTATTATCGTATCTTATTCCTCTCTCATTTCTAACAAACATAGTCCATTACAGATACCTTTTTCATGTCACTCCAGTATTCATACTGCTTGGCACAGCTGGCATGTTAGCGATCAATGATAATTTGAAAAATAACTACACGAAATCATCATTTTGGATCGTACTCACTATCCTATTCTTTACTATCGGCGGCGGAGTCTTTATTCCACGTACTGAATATTTTTTGGAATCCGATAATCCAGAAACAATCGGTGAGAGACCATCGTACGCCTATACACCGCAACCAGATTGGAATGCTGCATATGAATTTCTCGAGATAAACAGAGAGGAGGGAGACATTGTCATATCAAGTCAGCCGCAATTTACCAAGATTTTTCTTAATGATCCAGGATATTGGATCAAGTACGACTATCTTGGTTTTGCAGACCAGGTAAAGGAACCTACAGGCGACACTGAATACTATGTTGGAGCAAAAGTAATTGATGATCTACAGGAACTTCAGGTAATTGCTTCGTCTGCGCATGGTTTTGTTATATTCGATCATATGTCCGCGGATGGAAAGATTGCGGAAAATATTATCAGCTACATTCGAGACAATTTCAAGTTGGTGTTTGAAAAAAAGACAAACCCTTGGTCAGAGGTGTGGATTTATAAATTCTAAAAAATGAATTTGCTTAAATATCTGAACAGAGGTAAATTAATCGTAATGAAACAATTTTGGAATAATGTCAAAGATGGTCAATGGCTCAAATCACATGCTTTTTGGTTAAGATTTTTTGCATACGGGATACCATTTGCTTTTCTTCTATATATGCTTTATTGGAACTTTTTGCCTTTCGGATACGATAAAGAGTTTGTTATAGATGTCGGATCACCTTCTGATATGTCTGGAGAATTTAGGCTTAAGCCGTCAGAGTACCTGTCGGATCGAATGTCTACCACTACCATGAATGGTTTTGTAGAGACTTGGAGAGAAATTAGTGGACCAATTTATGCAGTGTATAACCCTTCAGGAGTTCTTCGCGATAAACGCATGTATATTGATGTTGAAGGTGACAATGTTACAGTAATGCCGTTAGAAATTAGTGACGATTATAGTAGATATGACTGGGATTATATATGGGATTTCACACATGGTTCCAAACCAGCTGAATTTTATGGTAAAGCAGATTTTTTCTCAGATAACAGTACTCAAGCATGTGCTTACTTTGACGGAAATTCGGGAGACCGGCTCGAGTTGTCAAATTCTGCCGATCTTTTTGAAGATCAGGCATTCTCTGTATATGTAAACTGGCAACCAGATAACGACGCAACGAGTTCTCAACAAATTGTCGGACATTATAATTGGGAACTCTTTCAAAATCGTGATAGCGTTGTCTTCCAAGTAGGCAGAATGAGTAATCAGAATGGCCCTTTTTTCTCCATTCGGTATCCTGTCACTCCTGATTTTTTTGGGAGGAAACATGCAGCATTGGCTATATATAATCCCTCCAATGAAGACGGCCGTATTGATCTGTATATTGACGAACGATATGTTGGCAGGACATATTTTCAGCGGTTGAGAATATGGCCTGGCTATAATAGTAATCGAGATCTTTCTTTTGGTAAGAGCGAACATGGAAATGGTACATATTTTACAGGATGTATATTTAGATCCGCTATTATGAATGGAGTAGCAATCAGCGATAGAAAAAACTTATCATATCGCATAAATGGTATGGGTGAAATCTCCATACCACTAATGACCACAGGAAGATCAGTAATCCGATCCGTAATTTTACGCGTCAATAATTAGAATGACTAACATCTCCACAATTAACAGAAAATCATATAGAGCATGGATCGTATTTCGTACATACTTTGTTACGCCTTTTTGTCTCACTTCGTTTTCAATTGGTATAGGACTTTATATCTATTCTTTTTTTTCAAATTCCTTTATTTGTCCAAGCTGGGTATTAATTATTTCATCGATACTCGGATATATAGCGATCCTTAACCGCATTCATGATAGATTTAGAATATCACTACTGATCTTCATTTCTTGCTTGTTCTATTTGCTGATAATAATTCTAACTGGGGCTGATGGAGTTTTTCTGAAAATCACAAACTCAGTTGCATTTTCGGTTATGATTTCCTCTTTGGCTTATCTTTGCATTAGTAAAATTTTTTATCACTCAGAGAATAGTTCAGGTCTTGAGGCCATCAGTAAAAGTAAGAAGGGTCTATACATATTTCCATGTCTGCTGGTCATCCTAATTTCATTTGGAATATTTATACGTATGAAAGGTGTTGCTTCACTTGGTTTTTGGTTCGATGAATCGATTTCAGCGCTAGTGGCACAGCGCATCTCCGGTGGATGGTCGGACACATTCCTATCCGGAATTCATTATGGACGGGGACTTTTCTATCACTATATACTTTCCCTATTTACTGGATCATTCGAAAATATATATTTTGCCAGTCGACTAGCTAATGTAGTCTTCTTCATTCCAACAAGTATTGTTGTTTATCTCTGGACTAAGAGAATTCGTGGCGAATACGCGGCTACTATAGCCACGAGCATATTTTGCTTAGCACCATTTAATATAGCAATGTTTCGCGAAGCTAGATTCTATGAATTCTTATCACTACTAGTAATTTTGATTGGATTCTTTTCGTATATTCTCATTGAGAAGATCATTAAACAAAATAAAGGGAAAATACTGATATCTAAAATTAAAATTGACCTGGAAACTATTTTGCTATTCGCAATGATTGTGGTACTGGGTATCTTAGCATTACAAACTAATGAAATTGTCGCCTATCTGATTTATTTTCCAATTGTTTTTGGTCTATATATGCTGGTAATCTTTCGAGAAAAATTTGGAATTTATCTTATCCTTTCCTTTTTTTCACTATTAATCGCAGCACTGCTTATTAAATATGGTCTAGATTTCAAATATATCTATATATTCAAACAACCACAAATACCATGGAAGGCTTTGACATCAGCAGAAAGTTTCTCGGCTTTCTTTCACTATTTTCTCAGTATTGCCGATCCATATTTTCGAATCATTATTCCAATCGGCTTTCTATGGATTACGACAAGATTAAAGGATTGGAAGGCTCAGTATGTATTCCTGTTTGTGATCTGTATCTACTCAATTATAAGCATACAAGGATATGGATTGGCCGGTTTGAGATATTACTATTTTTTAATGCCCTTCGTTGCCATTATTATCGGATTAAGTTTATGGAACCTCTTTTTGTTTTCAAATAATAAAATCGTTAGAATTTTTTCATCATTACTAATTATAATGATACTTAGCGGCTATTTTATTGCAGGTATAAAAGAATCTAACGCTGTGGTAAATAGTGATTCAGTTGTTGATATTAAAAACGTTCAGCTAAATGATTCGTTTGCTTATTTACTTAGCCGGCCAGATATCCAAACATCAACAATCATTTCTGATCTGCATAGTTCAGTTCCATTCTACATTTATTCATCACGTATTCCGGATTTCTTAATAGCTGAAGATCCTAAAATCGAACCAAACATTGTTCGTAACGGAAAAGATATATACCTTGGTATGAAAACAATAAACTTCACCGATATCGCTTCCATAAGTGATCAAAATACTTATGTTATTAACTGGTATTCTCCATCCCTGACTCCTAAAAACATGCAGGAGTTTTTACAAAATAATGGTGAATTAATTTACAAGCATGGACCAGAACGTATTTATCTTATTAGGAAATGATAGGTGCCTTCACCTCTGATCGAACAAGGGCTTTAATTCTCATGAAATAAATAACTCGGACAGTTACAAGCATGCATATAGATGCTATCAAAGTTGCGTATATCGGTCCCATATATCCCATAAGACGTAATAATATAATACTGAGAACAACATTAAAAATGGCAAGTACGGAATAAAATATCGTCATAATTTTTGCATGGCCAGTGGGAATGATGATACCTAAATCAACTGTTAGGGCAGAAGCATAGAAAACAAAAATCATTACTGAAAACGGTAAAATTTGAAATAATAGATCATTGTAATATGCCGGATAAAATTGCTTAACGAAAATAGGAATGAGAAACATGCTTATAGTTCCGATTGTTACTGCCGCCAACATAGTCAGTAGCGTATATTTTTTTAGATGTGAGTGGATACTTTTATATTCCCCCCGCATATTCAAATGAGTGAAGTTTGGTGCAATTACCTGGGCCAAGATCGCAAAAGGACCCGATAAAATCATAAAGATGCGATTCAAAAAGTCATAGGTGGCAATTTGGTCAAGATACCCGTAGTGACCAAGTAAAACTATATCTGTGCGAGAAAAGATCTGGTAACCAACTGCAGCAACCCCACAAATAAATGAATAGGTGGCAATATTCTTTAGGACAGACCGGTCTATTCTAAAACTCAATTCTTTATGTGCAATCGCTAGTGCGATAATCAGAATGGAATAAAATACAATTTGGCTTACCATCGCTCCGTATATGCCATATTTCTGGACTAGAAAATATATAGGAATAACGAAAACAATCCCTATACCCATAGTGATCAGTGATAAATATTTAAATCTTTTTAAACCGCGAAAAATCCCATCATAAAGATAGGAGATCGGGATTAGAAATGTGAGAATGACTATGAATAAAACATAACTCACTTGCATATGTAGGATGTATGTATTTATAACAATAAAGCCTAGTGAGAGCGTGGCTGCTACTGTCGCAATCAGTATAAATGAACTTGCTACAATTGATTTTAGTTTTGTCTGGTCGGTTTTCGAGTACTCAGCGACATACTTACTTGTGGCTGTCGATATCCCGAAGTCCCCCACTAACCCAAGTAGAACGGCAATTGATGATACATAGCTATAAAGACCCACCTTCCCAGGATCTACAAGATGCGCCACGATGAAGAATATGAATATATTCATTCCTTGTTTTACGATTAATTGCGCACCTCTCCAAATGGAGGATTTGATTATATTATTCATGTTCATTTTGGAAATAACGATATGAAATCATCGCTGTGTTAATTGTTACAAGTGACAAAGTGTCCATCCAGGGTTTAACAAGGAAACTTTCAAAAAACATTCCTGTCTCTATAAATGATTTGGCTGACAGACCAAACACGGCCACAATATATGAGATCAATAGTACATTCGATATAAAGGGGGCAATAAATATAGATACCAATAAAAATGCTAGTCCAATCAAGGGAATATTATATTTAAATAGAAGACTAAAAGGGTCCTTCTTGTTATTTTTTATCAGAAAATTTCTTGATCTAGCCCCTTTTATCCATACCCTGAATAATTCACCAAACTCTGAACGATTTTTATGCAGCAACTTTGCTTGTGGGTTATATTGAATTAAGTAACCAACTTTTCTTACTCTCTGGCATATTTCCTTGTCTTCGGATCGAGGTATCTCAATTGATCCATTCTCAAACTTCTCGAGAAAATATCCAGATTCCTCTAACACAGCTCTCCTTATTGTAAGGTTGCACCCAGGATATGTTTGGACTTTCCTGGTTTTCAGATATCGGGGATATCCCTCAAACAGAGAAACTCCTAAGTAATCAGATACCCATGTTTTTATCATAGGCATAACCATTCCTCCCCCAGCCCCCACATTCGGGTTCCTAAATGTCTCCTCATGATATTTCAGATAGTCTTTGTCTAGTTTTAAGTCTACATCCAAAAAAACCAGTATTGCTCCTGATGAATTAATTATTCCACAATTTCTTGCCTCAGAAAGTCCTCGTCTTTTTTCAGTTAGCACTTTAATAGGATATTTTGACGCAACTTTCAGGGAGTTATCAGTCGAATCATTGTCAACATACACTATTTCATACTGATCTTTTGGGTAATCCTGTACAAGACAGGATTCAATGCACGAATCCAAATTTTCTTGTTCATTATATCCACAAATAATTAAGCTGAATTTCATAAATATTTACTATATTGCCTCGATATAATTTCTCTGTCATAAAACTTAATCGCTCTTTGCCGTCCTTCGTCTCCGAGAGCGGATATCCTATTCCAGTCCAAAACTAGAAGATTAATCGTCTTACCGATGGTTTGATCGTTTTCAGGAGGAACAACTAATCCTGAACCGTTTATTATTTCCACGCAGCCAGAAGAATTACTTGTAATCACAGCACACCCTGCTAACATTGCCTCAAGTAATACCATTCCAAAACTCTCATATTTAGATAAAAGACAAAATATGGCCGCCTGCTCCAATAAATCCTTATATTCTTTTCCATTGTTATCAAGCCAGCCATGAAAAATAATTTTTGTTTTAGATCTTTCAGCGAGTTGCTTGAGTTCATTCATCATCGGACCGTCGCCCGCTATATGGACTTCCCATTTTATATCTTCGTCTGATACAGCCCTGATCAAATGCTGAAAACCTTTACTTCGCAATAATCGTCCTGAAGAAAATATTATTTTCCTTTTCGATTGAGGGTGAAACTTTTCAATATCAATTCCATTGGGAATTATTATTATTTTTTTACGATCAAACCTAGGATATACCTTTACTATCTTATTTCTAAGAAAGTCTGATGGTGAAATAACAATCTTCGCATTGTCCAATATAATTTTCCATATTTTTACAAGAAATGGATATATCATTTTGAATCTAGAATTATACCCAATAACATCGCTTCCATGAGCCGTTACTATAAATGGCAGACCAAACTGTTTTTTAAGTATATATGACAAAATTCCTGTAGGAATGATGAAATGGGAGTGGCAGATATCGTAATAATTTTGCTTAAGCAAACTTCTACACTTTAAATATCCAAACAGTAAATATGTGAGTTGTTCCCAAGGATGACAGATTTCCTTTCTACTTCGTAGAGACTTTACTCGATAGATTCTAAATGAATCGTTAATTTTTTCATACGCCGGCAGGAGCTTATAACTCATAGTGACCACATCGATGTCAAATTCTCCAGTTTCGCTCAATCCTTCAGCAATATCATAAGACACTGGACTTGCTCCGCCACCTAGAGGCGGAAATTCGTAATTTAGCAGAAGTATCCTTTTCTTGGTTGCCATTATTTTCTTATAATTTCGCGCACATAATAACGCTTTTCATATGGTGAGTTATTCAGATGAATCCGGATCAGGAAATCCATGATGATACCAAAGCTGAAAAACATGATACCCGCGATAAAGAGAAAAGCTGTGAGAAAGAACCATCCATTTCTATTGAGGGAAAGTCCAAAAACAACTTTTCCATATATAGTCCAGAAACCGGAGAGGAAACCTACAAAAAAAGAGGCGAGACTAAGGTATCCGAAAAGATGAAGGGGGCGCTGTGAATATTTCTGGATGAACCAGATCTTTATTAGGTCAATAAAGCCACGAATGGCTTTCGTGCAGTTATATTTACTTTTTCCGTTAACCCTGGGTCGATGATTTACTATGATCTCACCTATTCTGAAACCTTTCCATTTCAGGATCGGCAGGATATAGCGATGCATCTCACCGCCGATATCAAGACTTTTTGCGGCTTCTCTTTTATAAACACGCAGAGTGCAACCAGTATCATGTACAACGTCTGAGATAATAAGCCGACGCATGAGTCTTCCCATGCGAGTAAGAATATTTATGCTTCCATTATCCTTTCTTTTCTTGCGCCAACCTGCCACAACATCAAGATCGTCCTGTGTCAGTTTCTCAACAAGTTTGGGAATATCAGCAGGATCATTTTGTCCGTCTCCATCAAGAGAAATTATGAAATTACCGTCCGCCGCCTTGAAGCCAGCATCCAACGCCACAGCTTGTCCGTAGTTTCGGTTCAAATTGATTATAGTGACACCGTGAAGGGATTTCAGCTCTCCTAGAGTAGAATCGGTACTTCCATCGTTGATATAGATAATCTCGGAATAGCCACGAAGATGGCTCATTGCCGACTTTATTTCACTGTCTAGATTTGTTATGTTTCCTGCTTCGTTAAAGACTGGAACAATGACTGAGTATTCATTTTTCATGTTTTAAAGTATAACACATAATATATTGGTTGTCTATTTATCGTGACTAAGGCTTTTGATTTTAAATCATCTACTTATTCCAAGTGTAAATATATTTTTTGCTCCCGAATTTTTGATGCCTCAGCTAGAGCTGATGAAATTTCATTTAAATGAAGTCGGATCATCTCGTTTGGTATGTGCATTGTATCGAATCCACTTTTATGTGAGTAGTAACCACGACTTAAATCAGACACAATTTGCTCGGGGTTTGTAAGATGTTGTATACCATCGACCTCGATATTAATTTTTGCCTTAGGAATCGCTAGATCTATGTGCTTAAATCCATCATGAAGTTCTACCAAAACACGAACTCCCTTTTCCTCCAGAGCATTTTTTAAATCGGATGCTTCCTTTGTTGGAGTTCGATATTTTTTTATTATAATTTTCTGATTTGTTTCTTCCATAATAAATCTATAATTCTTCTGCTAATCTATTAACATTTTTTTATTAATAATTTGGGTCAGCGGCATTTGCTGCTTTTCTATAATTACAATGATCACAATCCTGAGCTGCAATTGGCATTTTTCCATCAAGACATTTTTTGATATCGAACAAAGATTTTTCAACCCATGTACTGTCACCAGTATAGGGTAAAATATCTATATCAAAATCTATTTTTGCGTCAAAGGCTTCGCGGTCTGTCTTACCGTTGCAATACACGAAATATCCTGTATTTGAAACTTTGAATCCTGTTTGGCGTAATAGCCACTGATACATTTCCATTTGACGTTTATAACCCATCTGCCATTCTGCATCGAGAGTCACTTTAGCTGGCTTACTAGTCGCTTTATAGTCTACAACCACAATCTCACCAGTTTTATCTACCCATAGGTCATCTACAGCTCCTGTCATTATAAAATTCGTTGGCTTATGATGGTATTGAACCCCTTTGAAGTTCTCTCGCCATTCATTGATCTTTTCATGCTTAAAGGGGACCATATCGAGGCTATAAGCCTTCATTAGGGGGTGTGGAGTCCCCTTCGCTCGATGTATGTCAAACTCCTTCTTTAGAAGAGTATCTACAGCCGAATTTATGGCAAATGGAAATGGTGGAATCTGGCCTACCCCAAGTCGACGATCGATATAAAAACATTTGGGGCATTTTGTGTATAGTTCGATTTTTGATCGAGACAATTTGAAAGGCTCCGTGCTTGCCGGATCATAGAGGTTTCGTATTCTGTTCGCCTTATAATATTCTGACATGTTTTATAGGCTATACTGGTAAGATTGGCTGATATAGTCAAGTGCTGCAACTATTTCTTCAGGTTTCTCTATTCTAAACTTCGTTTCTCCGGTTCCCCAGTGTCCTTTTTGACTTACATCATGTAATTCGATTCCATTCCTCTTGATCCTGTCTACAGGCATCGTTATGTGAATCCATAATCCTTTTGCCTGAGGAATAATCTCGCAAAAAATATTTTCAATTTTATAACTGATATATAGTTTGGTAAACTTTTCCTCTATGTTGGTATCGAGTTCAAAAATCTTCTCTTTTAGTTGATCATAAAGTTCTCGACTTTCTTTCCAACTATCACGAAATAAATGATTTATCGTGTATTCTTTTCCGTATTCCCGGACAGGTTTTTCATCGTCTTCACTTACTAGTTTCTTTGATCCACTTAGTTTGAATCCCTTCTGAAAGTTTTCTACATCAACCGAAAGAAGGTCGTCATAGAGACGATATTTTAGAAGCTCGATTGTGAACGGCAAAAACTTCACAAGTCCAAGATCAAATTTGTTATAACTTTCAGCTACACAAATGACTCGAGGAGATGACCAATCAACTATTATCTCCAGTTTTTTAGCTTGAACAAGTTTTTCAAACTTCTCCTTATGATCAAGAAGCCATTCAAGATACCATGTAGCTTGATTTATTACAGAATCATTCTGAGTACGCTTATATTCAATTATAACGGGAGATCCATTTTGATCAATTCCGATTGTATCGATTCTACCTTCATTGGTAGTGAACTCAGTATCAAGAAAATAAATACCTAGAATCTCCTTCAGGTTTTCCTCTATTAATCGTTGAATGTCTCGTTCAACAACGCTTCGCTTTTCGATCTTCACCGCTTTATTATTTTGTATTTTGAATAGAGGCATACAATGTGGATGTTCTCAATATGATAACATGCGAAAAGAATTAATTGAAGGCCTGATATAGATTTCGAACCGTAACTCTGATATAATTATTTAATGAAAAATATCTGGCTTCTCACCGAAGAACGACCTAAAAACGATGTCATTCTCACTATTTTGAATAAGGTCGGGACAGACAATAATTTTAAAGTTCAATCTGAGGGTGCGAAGGTTATACCTATTATGAAAGATGGTTGTTTTACTTTTTTATACAAAGTTGAAGATGTTAAATGCGAAGGATTTGAAAATATATTTATTAAAATAGCCAGTGGTAATTCTAGCTTCGTCGATTTTTTGATATTTCTCCAAGAAGCAGAGCCTGATCAAAGTTCAAAACCTCTCTATGCAATAGAAGAAACGAAAACCGATGATTCAGAATCTCGTAACACAGGAGTCTACCAACGCTGTAGTAAGTTTGTATATGTAGAATTCTATTATCCGGGCATTAGGAAAATAATGCTCTACAGTTTGCAGATCAAGCAAAAAATAAAACCAACAGTAACCAATATTTTCGGCACACGAATGCTACGAACGATAGGCGTTGAAATTCTTGGCAAAACATTTGATGAGGAAGTCATGAGACCATTCACGAGCCTCGATGAGCTAGTTCAAGCAAAGAGTGCTATGAGAATGCCCCCGACCGGTAATGTCCCTATTCAAATCGAGGTGCACCCTGACAAAATCACAGTATCAGGAAGGCTTTTTAAAGCTGGTGGGATAGGCCATGACCCTAATATCGGCGCACTCACCATCATAGCTCTCTGTATTAGACGTTGGGAAAAAGAAAAGCCAATCATCATAACCAAACATGGTTTATCTCAAGAACATCTTGGAAGAGGAAACAAATTTATTCAGATCGCCAACAGGCTCAATATCGGGCTTGATGGTTTAAATGTCCAAATTGCAACTCAACATGAGCTTTATTGGCATTATGAAATGTCCCAAGAAAAGCTAGCCACTATATTTCTCCACGTCCTATTACTCAATTACACGAAAGCAGAAGTCATCTATGCCAACCATGGAGGCACGGAGAGAGGATACTTTATGCACAAAGTTCAGGGACCGATCGTGATTGAGAAATATCAAGAAGGAAAACGAGCCGCATATAAGCTTGGCGACAAATCTCTGATTATTCACTTACCAGACATGATCATTTTTGATACTGCTAGAAATCAGATCATCAATGTCGAGGGTAAAAAGTATAGTACACGAGCAGCTGGTATCGAGGAGTTGGCAAACTATTCCTACATTGAAGAAAAAGTGATTCTACCTTCACATAGTCCTTCGGCTTTTATCAGGACCGTTGTTGTTTTTGGTAGCAAAGAAACTGAACTTAAGGAAAAAGAGATCGGATTTATGCTAAATGAAAATGGAGATCTTGTGTTGGGTAAATATGCTCCTGAAATATTTAAAGAAGTAGTATCAAAAGCTACAGCCTAGGCCTCTTGTAACGCCAAGTCTTTTTTCTTTAGCTTCCCCACCCTTTTATTTCCAACCTGAGAATTCTCTAGAATATATAATTGCTCCTGAATAGTTTTCATATGCTTCGAGTCTCCGTTGCTATTGCTTTTAAACCTGAGGTAATCAATATTCTGCAATGTTACTCGTCCATACTTCTCTAGAGTTGCAATGATATCTTTCTCAGGCATTGCACCTTCAGAATTGTAGCTCAAAATCAGATAGCGGTATTTAGCTGTTTTTGCCACCTTATCTAAGGCAAGAAGTGCTGTATTTTTATTACAAAAATCAGATTTTTGATTCTTGTAATCTCTCATTCCTGTTACACCCTTAATCGCAGGACTGTCGTATCGTGCGATTGTTTCCAAGAGATGATAGTTCGGTGCATATTGCCGATGGTTATAAGGAGGATCCATATAGAGTATGTCTACATCTAAATCTTCCACTAGATCCATACTGTTCCTGTTGAACACAGTATGCTCTTTGTCGCCTGAATAAAAACTCATTTCTTTAATTTGAAGCGGCTTTAACGCTCTAGGGTCATACTCCTTAAGAAAAGCTGCATAGACACCTGAAATATTTGCATAGAAAGGTACACTTTCAATAAGAGAAGCGAGAAGTACAAAATACTCATTTTCATTTATTAATTTTTCTTTCCACCATTCTTCTATCAAAAGTCTTATAGCATCAATCTTCTTACCATTCTCGGGTAGAAAGAATTTTCTTTTATGTTCCTGATCCTTAGTTCCTTCATCAGTATAATTTTTGTAAATAAAACCTTTAACACCTTTCAATTCGTTCAAATAACTTCTTACAGAATCAAAAGGAGAAGCAAAAAGAATGTTCGATGAGACATCAAGTGTTTTCAGCAGTTTTTTAAACTCAGGTTCACCATTATTTTCTATATAAGCTTTTTGGAGTACATAAGAAAAATAGAGTAAATCAGAAGACACAATCTCAAATCCTTTTTCCTTAAAGAATCTTCCAACATTTGAAGTACCAGAAAAGAAATCGCAAAAAACCCCATCTTTTACGCCAGTCGAGGTTACGGCTTGGTAGATTCGATCCAGCAATTTTTCTTTGTTGCCAATAAATCTCATATTAATAGTTTGTGATTAACAGCTCTGCCACCTTGCCGCGCTGATCTTTTTTACTATTCAAAGTTCGACCAGAGAAAACTTGCTGAATTTTATAACCCTTATAAAGATCCCGAATGAATTCACAATCTGAATTGGAGAGCATCACTTTACAGCCCTTCTTATCCAAATGATCAATTTTTTCCTTCAGTCTTATTTGATCCTCTTTATGGAATTTCTCTTTAGTATAACGAGTGAAATCAGAATAAACTGATATAGGATAGTAAGGAGGATCGAGATAAACAAAATCATTAGTGCCAGCATCATTTACCGCCATCTCAAAATCTACTTCTTTTATTGCCACATTTTTTAGAACCGCACTAGCACTTCTGATTGTATGTTCATCACATATAAGCCGATTGAGAGAGCTGCCTATTGGTACATTAAACTGCCCTTTTTGATTGACCCTATAGATACCATTAAAACAGGTCTGATTTAGATAAATCATTCTTGCAGCAATTTCAGCTGAATTCAATTTTTGGAAAATATCAATTTCCCGATCTAAATTTCTTACTAAAGGATATAATTCTTTTGAGTGTTTTGATCGTAACTCCTTAAGCAGTCTGATCACTTCTTCTGGATTGTCTCGTATACCCTCATACGCCCTGATCAATTCAGTATTGTTGTCGGCCAGAATCGCCTTTTGAGGTTGGAGATGGAAAAACATTGCCCCTCCACCGAGAAAAGGTTCGTAGTAAGAATTGAATTTTTTAGGTAGAAACTGTTCGTATTGAGAAATCATCCCTCTCTTGCCTCCTACCCATTGAAGAAAAGGTGTTGCCTTCTCATCTGGTGAAGAATTTGTCTCTCTTTTTACATTTGCAGTCAGAGGCATGCGTTTCAATAATTTCGTCAATTCGCTTTCATGCGTGTGTACTGATTCAAGCTCTCTAATAATTTTTACAACTACGCCTCTGATCTCAACTTCAGTTCTAAAAAAAGGAAGTAGGTTTTGATTTGCCGGTTGCAAACGGAATCTCCCCTTTTCCTTGTAAATCTTTTTTAAGGTTGCCTGATTATCATCAATAATTGCGACTACAGTTTGACCATCTTCTGCACTTTGCTGTTCTCGTATAACGACAATATCACCATCAAATATTCCATCATCGATCATGCTGCTTCCAGCCACCTTTAAAGCGTAGTGCTTTCCTGCATTGGGTATTTCACCCTGAGACAGTACCAACATCTCACCGTGCCTTTCTACTGCTTCAATAGGCAATCCGGCAGCAATAGTACCTAGAATTGGGACATGAACACTGCCAAGAGCCTTTTTAGGGGCAACAGCTCGAGGTTGATTGATCTCTTTATAAATCAAGCCAGCTTCCTCAAGTTTTTTTACATGATGATGAGCTGTAGATACCGAAGAAAGTTTTAAATGTCCTTTTATTTCTTCAAGAGAAGGGGCGAACCCATGCTTTTTACTATAGGTAGTAAGAAAATCTAATGTCTGTTTTTGTCTTTTAGTTATCATATTACACTTTCGATTTATTTTCGATATCATAATTATAGCGCCACCTAAATTAAGAAGCAAGTGTGGTGATCAACACCTCAATATGTCAAAGGAAGAAAAAATTAATATTAGAATGATGCAAAAAAACAAAAACGAACAGAGGAAGCTGTAGAGATACGCAAACGAGGATTTGGTCAGCAATTATTTCCCTGCGAACGGTTCAGATGTTTCTCCTTTATTGGCAAAGTAGAATGAGAAGGCCATAGAAGCCAGAATCATGAAATCCTTGGGATCTATCTTGCTATAAAACATGCCGATAATTGTTGCCACTGCCATCAGAATAAAGACTATTTTCGATGCTGATGAATATATACTTTTCATAAATTTATTTTAATTGATTAATAATTCGACCTAGATCGCAAATTGCGCATTGAGTGCGGCTCTCGTCTTCGGACCGATATGATTTGGCGAGGGTGCAATCTTATGTGCCTGCTGATACCTGGCATTCGCTGACGCCGTCTTCGGACCGAAGATACCGAGCTCGTCGGCTGGGACGGGTGCGAGAAATCCAAGTATCATGTACGCTATCTGAGCAAGCTTTACATCTTCATTATTGTCACCGAGAGTAAGGTTCTTCTGCCAAGTGCAATGGAATGCTGATGGGGAGGGCAAAGCCTTCAGGAAGTCCTGCACATTTGGAGGAATTTCTGCAACCGCCCATTGCTCTATAATATAAGGAGACCATGCTTTCGGATCGTATTTTGCCCTTCCGTAATTAGCCCAGGACGCACTCCATTCGTTCTGAAGATCGTTATAGATATCGTCTTCCCAACCGAAAGGAGTCATTTGATGTCCTGAAACTATAGTTTTTGGTATTCGAAGTGGATCTATATCTTTATCTGCCCACGATGGAGTCCATAATTCGTTACCAATTTCAAAGAGTGCGGAAACTGCACCATAAAGATATATGGCTTCTCGTGTTCTTTGAAAATCGAGAGGAACAGAAACGTAGCCGGGAATTTTATACTTAGCTGCTTCATCAAAAACTTCCTTAGTAAGTTTGTTGTCGTTTCGATATTCAAGAACCGACAGCGAGGTATCGTTTGGAAGAGTTGCGGTTGTGGCACAGCCATAGAGAACTGCGAGTTTAAATACGAGACGGGGATAAGTTCCGCCCATTGCTCGATCCTGAAGATCGAACCGTTTTGCAAGTATATCGAGAAAGCGAGGAGAGAAATCGATCATCTTCCCTGTTTTCTTGAGCCAGTAGAGTTTAAGAGTATCTACGGCACTATGCGATACGCACGCGGGCACGAGTGCTTGCATCATGGGAGATGCGAGTGCTGTTTTGTGTGTAGGAGGAAGTTGTATTCGTGTTGGAAGTGCTTCGGCTACTGCGGAAGCAACATATCCGTCTCGATAGTCGGGAGGTGAAATAATAGCGCCTGTTGAAAATTGCTCATTCATAAATTTATTTGATCATTAAGTTAATAATTCCGGTGATTAATCCGGCAACCGATGCTGTAGCCACAATCCAGAAAAACTTCATAAGCCATTGCTGGTTTGTCTTTACGACTGCCATATCCTCTTCAATATGGCTCAAGTGGTTGTCCTTGATTTCTTTGATATCCAACTCAATTTTTTCTATTCTTTTTTCCATATTGTTAGACATATGTTATGGCTTTGATTATGAATAGAACGACCGCATACGGTGGCATGTTGTTATGCGCCCCGTTGCTTCCCGCCGTGCCGCTATTCTGCGTGGCATCCTGTCCACCGCTCGATCTCATGGCGTTCGTAGTACTTCCGGATCCTGACGACGACATGGCTATCGGATGCGAATGCGAAGCCAATTCCGCGGCGGTAAGCTGGTGCGCCTTTTCTCCTACATAGGCGTTCGGAACGTTGATGTTGTCGAAGTTCGTATCCGATATTTTCTGTCCGTAGGGCGTATAACCACGGAGATCTGGAAGATTGAATGTGCTTGAACCGTCCCCTTTGCCCCAGTTCGAGTAATAGACCGTGTGAATGCCGGACTGTGATCCGGAAGTATTTACCGCCGCCCCGCCTCGGGTCGTCGATACTCTGAAATCATTGGTGCCCAGTCCTGCAGCAATCACGAAGTAATCGGTATTCACTGCAAGTCCCGTCGGCAATGCTCCTGTCGTTTTGAAGTGAACTTTATCTCCCGTCATAAATCCGTGATTTGAAAATGAGATGACTGTAGGAGAGGCGATAGAGATAGTGCACTGCCCTGATGGACAAAGTGCAGCGAAGAGTCCGGGATATGCACTTCGCAATACCGCCGATCCGTCACAAGGCAGGAAATCAGCCGGCACCGTCTTGCCCGCAAACGGAATTATGCTTCCTTCGGGAAGTATCCGATTCATGTCGACTGCAAGTGCTTGTTGTCCTTGTTGAATGGCCATGTTTTACTTTTCTTTAAGCTGATGCTCATCACAAAGAGTCAGATGTTTAAGATATAGCTCGTTCAAGTCGACCGTTGATTCTGGAGAAAAAGTGATAGAGCCACAGATTTTTCTGCATACAACACATTTCAAATCGTATGTGATTTCTTTGTCTTTCATGATGATTATATAAATTCTGTATTAGGAGCTATTAATGAAAAACCATTGCCTCCAGCGCCTCCGTTATAATATCCACCATTTGCACCCGAGTTGAATACGCTTCCACCACCTGCGCCTCCAAAGGCTGCACCACCTGAGCTCATTGAAGCAGTACCACCTGTTCCGCCGGCACAGAGGAATGTTCCAGAATTGGCGACCAAGGTGTTGTAAAGAGCGAGGCCGAAGCCACCGCCACCCCCACCTCCTCCGGCTACAGTAGTATTACCACCCCCTCCTGAATTTCCGTTGCTTCCTGCAGATCCTGCAACAGAGATGCCACCTGCGGTAGTGAAATTCCAAGCACCACCGCATTCGATTAGAAGTGCACCTCCACCAGTACCACCTGCCGCAGTATTGCCGTTAAATGATCCTGCATTACCAGTACTGACTCCACCAGCACCACCGCCAGCTCCTGCAAATGTCAGGAAGTTAAATTTCGATAAAATAAATGAAAAGATATTTGCTGATATTCCGAAAACTGTCGGTATAGCACCACCGACCGCCGGATTATGTACCCAACCACCTTCACCTGCATTGGTTTGCAAAGATGATATTTGTGCCGAGTGTCCGCTATTACCAGTTATATAGGACAACGTCCCAATACTTCCTGCGGCACTTGCACCTCCCCCGCCACCAGTATTTCTGCAATCAATCATCGGAGCCGATGATGAAGTAAGTGTTACATCACCCTGAGATTTCAAAATGACAAATGTCCCGTTTGCATTCGGATTTGTGAATGCTAGTTTACCTGTCCCTGTAATCGAGATGGAAGTGTAATTTTTCACGACTACCGAGGCGCCTCCCAGATTGATCGATGTCGTTCCTGAGGAAATAGAGAGTGAACCATCAGAACCATTTCCACCAAATTTAACAGTCATAAATGAATTATCAATTTTCCCGCTCGAGTTGAGTTTTGGTACTTTGCCAGCATCATTAGTACCGCCAGATGTACTGACGAAATCCGAAGCCAGAGCTTGTTGTCCTTGTTGAATTGCCATGTTATGTTCTGATTAAGAAATTCACCACCTTGTATGGAGGCATGTTGTTATGTGCCGCGTTCGAGCCGACCGTCGCCATGCTCATCGGCGTATTTCGAGTGGCCGCGTTGTTTGTCAGAGTCGTGCTGTTTGCGACATACGGAATCGACGCTCCGCCCGAACCGTCCTGCCAGGTGATCGGCGTATGGGAGTGCGCCGCCAATTCCGCCACGCTCAATTGATGATTCTTTTCTCCGACGTATGTATTCGGAGTATCGAGCGTGTCGAAATTGGCATCACTTACGTCATAGCCGAATACCGTCCTGCCCTTGAGATTCGGAAGATTGAACGTGGTCGATCCGTCTCCGGCACCGGAGTTGAAGACCTGCCACGCATGAATACCAGACTGTGAGCCGGAAGTATTCACAGCGGGACCGCCTCTCGTTGCGGAAACTCGGAATTCATTGGCGTTCAACCCTGCCGAAATTACATAGTAGTCCGTATTTATAAGGAGTCCTGTCGGCAAAGCGCCTGTGGTTGTGAATCGGATCTTGTCTCCTGCTACAAGGACATGGCCGCTTGAAGCGAAGACTGCTGGTGAGGCGATGCTTACCGTAAATCCGGCCGAAGGACACAGGACAGCGAAAAGCGCCGCATATGCGATTCTCGAAACTGCTTGTCCGTTGCAGAGAAGCCAACCTGTCGGAAATGTTCGACTCATGCTCGGCACGATCATTCCCGTAAGTCCGAGGAAGCTGTTATCAAGGAGTCCATTTGCATCAGTCTTGACTCCTTTTCCGGCATCAACAGCACCCGCCGTTGATGCGACGAAATCTGAAGCCACTGCTTGTTGTCCTTGTTGTATCGACATATCAGTTTATTGTTACCTGCATTTCTATGGTCGTGTCTTCCCCACTACCCTTCGTATATGGAACGCCAAACAAGGCATGATTGAATATCTTCCCTGTACCAACGCCGGAGCTTCCGTCCACAAATGATCCAAATTCAGTATATGTGCCGTTTGGAAGTACGTTGTCGGCAAAGAAGAACTGCATCGTTGCTATAGCACCCGATACTGAGCCAGAGCCGACCGACGCTCTGGCTTGAGGAGTCTGGAGTACTGTATCCGAAGCGTCAGGAGGATTGGTTCCAGTACCCATATCGGCGTGGGTGAGATTGAGGGAATATGTGTTAATACCAGCCAGTCTCTCCAATATGAGAGTCTTTCCCGTATTAACACCGAGCATGATTAGATTCGAGTACCAATCGCTTCGTCGCACGATTTCATTCGTACCAGCTTTCTTGGTTAAAATTCGGAATCTTCCCTTCGGTTGTATTTTTTCTTTTTGATTATTCATATATTTTTATTATCCCCACGTTCCCAATCCCCAATAGAGAGCATTGGGATCCGGTCCCCATTTGTACGGGCCGACTGCTCTTTGTGCTGTAACCGAATCGCCCATAACTGCGGACTCAGCGAAGATCTCAAGCCTTTGAAGAACTTCGTTGGAGGCGATTGTGATATTTTTCTTATTGCCAGTAAGAAGTTCGACCATAATATCGGTAAACGAAACTTGACCTGAAGCAATGAGATAGACCGTGTATTCCATAGACACGCTATCTCTCACCTTTCCAGTGATCTTGTTTATTTTGAATGTCTTATCAACATTCCTGATTACGCTGTGCACTCTAATCCTCTGCCCAACCTTGAGGCCGGTCTGGATTGTTTTGAACGAGGCTTCGTAGACACTCTCGGAGTATTTCTTAAGTTCGGTTTGCGCCCTGGTTTGAGCTTCGCTTATTGATGTAATACTCTTATCAATGACCGCTGCTTGATACTCTCCGTATGTCGATATCGATATCTGATCTCGAACTTGGGCTATAATAGGAATATACGCATCGCCAAAAACTTTGACCGTATGTCCGGTAATTGGAGCGGTGGTATATTTGATAAATTTCTCGTTGAAGTTATAGAGCACATCGACCTGGGCAGGATTGGATTGTTGATCTGTACCCACGGTATTTACAGTCGTATTGTCCTTGACAGTAATATTGTCGTACTTGTACGAGAGCGGAAATACTTTCTGTACGCCATCGCCGACGAATATGTCCTGGGCGTTTGCTTCGGCAATTGTTTTTTTATATTCTCCCCCTCGGACGAATACTGAATTCTTTATCTGAGTAATCGTATTATTGACCTCGAGCGAATCCCATTCGTATTTATCTCCGGCATCCGAAAGCTCGAAGGGTGCCGAAAGATTTTCGCTGTCGAAGAAATGAATATCTTTATCAGCATCGACATACCAATCCCAGCCGATCTGATCTGCCAGCTGTGTGAGACATCTCGTGACTTGCTCGTAGTTAAACTTAATGGAACCAATCGACGGTGTAGACTGTGCCACGTTGTTTGTGGTGAACCCTGATGTGTATATAGAGACGAGCTCAAGGACAATAGACCGTGCCGTCACATTTGTATAGCTTCGGACAACCACTTTGCGGTCGAGATATTGCGAATAATCTTTACAGCGTATATCGTAGGCGATCAATAGCCCTCCTTTAATGATCTGATTCCTCTCAGTGATGACCCCGCCGAATATTTTAGTTCCATTTTCTTCAAGCTCTACATCATCGTTTACCGATGGAATCGTTTTTGCTGGCGTCTTCATTATTTGAAATTCCAGACGATCAACTTCTTTGGAAAGAACTTCAGTCACTACCAAGGAATCCCATTTCACATGGTCTGTTCGATCTATGTTGTTTATTCTTAGTATCAATGCCATGTGATTATGCTCGGATTCCACCGAGGTTTATCTGATTTTTAATAATGCGTGCCAATTCGTTTCCGAATTCTTCAGCCACTTCTGTAGATGTGTAAAAGTCCCCGCTCAGATTTATCGTTATTCCTCCAGCTCCACCCATTCTACTCAATGGGATGATTGCCTCAGGACCAGCTTCGCCAACAAGACCGAGAGTAGGGCCGGTGACAATACCGCCGTCTGCAAACTTCGACACAACCGTCTTTACGGCGTTCACAGCCCCTTTTATTGGAGCACTTACGGCTGATACCACGCTGTTATATGCACTCTGAATCGAGGCTATGGCACTCTTGATCTTCTCTATGCCCGCGTTGAATAGATCAACAATTCCATTCCATATCGAGGTAAAGAAATCTTTGATACCATTCCATGCTTCGACAAATACACCCTTGATGTTTTCCCATTGTGTTTTCCAGAGCGTATAGAAAAAGATAATCACCGCACCTATGGCGGCGATCGCAGCAATGATGAGACCTAAGGGACCTAGAAGTGTGAGAGCAGCTGCGGCAGCAACAATAAGTCCCGCAACAAAGAGTGCGGTCAGAAGACTTCCAACAACAATCAGAAGAGTACGGTTGTCCTCAAGAAATTTATTTATTCCACCTTGTGCTCCAATCCAGTTTTGTATTCCTTTTGTAACCATTTCAATTGCCGGTGCAAAAAGACTTCCCAACGCTTCAGCACCTTCACCTCCAAGCTGTCGCGTAATATCGAGCTGACCTTTCAGAGTTTCTGAATATGCAGCAGCCTGACCATGAACAGTTTTCATGATGGCAGCAAGGATAGTTTCCTTAGATGCGTGATCATCGACTTCGATTCCGAATTGTTTCAGAAGTCGTGCATTACCTTGAAAGGCAAGAATCAAAGCCTGGGTCGACTCCTCGAGTCCAATACCCTTATAACGTGCCAGATCCATGGCTGCAGTAAATGCTTCAAAGGCAAAAGGGCCGTCATTAGTTGCTTGAAGAAGTTTGGCAATCGAGACAGCCGCTTCCTCATTGTCGAAACCGAACTTATTGAGCGCCTCATCTGCAACCGCAAGTATCTGGCCTCTCAAAGCTTGCAGGTTTGGAGGAAGGGTTTTGAGAATTGCATCAAAGCGAGTCATCTGTACTTCTGCCTCAGCAAAGGCACCGATCACACTTTTCAATATTGCCCCTGCGCCAATCGTCTGAAGCACTCCCGCCAATGCACCGACCTTGTCGCCTGCAAAACCAAACTGCCCACCAAGATCTGATAGGCTATTACTCATACTTCGGATTGCAGTACTTGCTTCATCCCGAAGTTGAACCAATATTTGTAGTTTGCTTATTGACTCTGCCATGATGATTTATTCTTTTTCTTTATCTCTGCACTCTCCGCTTTGAGCATTTCGATAATAGTGTCAATGAAAGTTGTGGGTTGATTTTCATACTCTTGTAACGTCCACTTCATTTCTCTGCATATCATCGCCGCTACCATTTCATCAGTGAGAGAGGCTTTCAAACCTGCGAAGTACCTCTCCCACGCATACCCTACTTCGCCGACTGAAAATTTCCCTTCGTGACTTTATTCAACTCCGCAACCACGAAGTCATATTCCGCAGGCGTTGCTTGCTCAAGCCTGTCGGCAATGTTCTCCGAGCTACCGGCATACGAGACAATGAGCTGTTCAAAGGTTCTATTCTCGGCTTTGAGCATGATTGAAGCATCGACATCCTTCATAATACTTTCGCCTTCACTTGCGATATCATTCGGGTCGATCTTGATGCCTTCAAGGAAGGCGCTTTTAATAGCATTTCTTTCCTTGGCGTTCATGAAAGACTTGATAACGAGTTCTTTTCCGAGAGGCGTTGTGAGTTTTATTGTTTCTCTTTCCATAATGGTTAATTATTTTGATTAATATGATGCGACTGCATTTGTTGCTAATGCTGAAATCATCAAGGTGTCGCTAATACTGTAGTGAGCCTTGAATGAAAGTGTCTGACGGACCAAGTCATTGACCTTCACTGGTCGTGTGATTTCTTTAAAGATCACTTTGGCAAGATCAATACGGATTTCAGGGTTGGCAGCACTACCGATCGTGACATCAGAGTTTACGAGGTCGAGTCTCATAGCTTTAGCGGTTGTCGCAAGTGCAGCAGTCTTGTAATCAGATTCGTTTTGCCACAATGCCTCAAAGGTTCCTTCAATTGAAAACTGCTTGTTAAGGAAATCAGATGGCGTAGCGCTTCCGAGAACATCATCGTCTTCAATATTTTGGTCAATCTTCAAGGTTAGAGACTTGATACTCATGGCTGAAGCTGCACCGAGACCAGAATATGATGATGCGAGCTTGAAGGTGAGGTGTTGAGGGAGGAATCTGTTCTCAGTTGTAGCTGCAGGAGTCAGAGTAGCCGTTGCTCCCTTCTTTGCCTTGAGTCCGAGAGTGTAATCAAGGAACTTATTGAGCTCATACGAGATCTCAAGAGAGGTCACTGCTCCGTTACCATGCTTGTAGTCCTGCGCTCCGAGTGGATCGTCAATAAAGAGCGAGAGTGCCTGATGTTGAGAGCTTTGAGCAACTGTAATGGTGTGATCTTTGATGGTCGCATCGGAGTCTGCGTTATCTCCGGTTGAAAGCGAACCGAGAATCGAATAAAGAATGAGAGGAAAGTGCTTATCACCAATTGGTGCTTTGACTGATCCTTCTGCCCACTCCTTTACTTTGCTCTGGCCGACCGAATCCTCAATCACCCCACGTGACTGATCGTCGGTCACGAGCGAAAATTTCTCATTGATATCGAGTTCTGAAAATGGAATCCAGTAGGTTGCAGCCGATTCCGGCGTACCTCGGGAGGTTTCCTTTGCGATTCCGAACTGTATTAATCTTCCTATTCCTTTTGACATATATTTTTATAATTAATTATTTTCTTGTAATGGCTTTTCGACTTTCACTCTCGACTCACTCCACACTCTCTCCGCTTCTTCCTGACTATCAGCTCGGATGGTCTGAGGAAGATATTCCTGCCCTCCGGAGAAGAAGTATTCCTGCTTGTTTTTCGCATCCTCCTTCCCTATCATTTTGTTTTTATTATTTGTTTGCATAAATTTAGAATGATAAATTTTTAATAGCTTTGGCTTTTACTGAGACCGTAAAGACAATGAATGTACCGTCACCTGAAGTGATACTCTCGGGAGTCGAGGAAGATGGCTCAACACCGCCGTTTGCTGTACCTCCTAATGTTGGATCCTCATCGAAGGCGTTAATGATAGTTTCCATGAGCTCCTCGATGTTGTTTGCAGAGGCAACATTCTCTCCCTTTTGAATGATTCCGATCGTAAAGTTGTGAGTACGGAGATTATCACGGTTGGTTTCAGCAGCTCCCTCAAGAGAGGGTGAGGCAAGGATAGCTGCAGGAAAAGTTCCAATATCCTTGTATGCAAATCCATCCTGCTTGAAGTCATCAACAATGACTTGACCGAGCGTAGTCGGGACCAAGGAGTCGAGCTTTGCCTTCACTGCATTTTTAATTGTGGTTACAATTGCTGTCATAGTCGTGTTTGATTAGCTATCTGCCTATTCACTATGTCCTGGGCTTCACGAAATATTTTGTTTACCTCAGGCTCAGCTTTTTTGATAATCTTGAGCATGAAAGGGTTGGCTTTTATATATTTCGTACCGTCATGCACAAAGATTGCGTAATGAGCTGTCGGATACCAAGCAGCTTGAAGCCTTGCTGTTTTGTATCGAAACGATTGCAGAAGATTTCCTGTCCTCCACGGGACCGGATTATCTTTCAAAGTATTTTTTGCGAAGATTGCCCCGGTTGCCATGACTGCTTTCTGAAATATCGGTTCAGAAATCTTCGGGTAATTTCTAAAAGCGAAGTTAAGCTCCTTAAGTCCTCGTATTTCAATTTTGAAATCTCCAGCCATATGATTAAAAGAAATTTACCCTCCTGTATTTATTAATCGTCTCTTGGTCTTCCGTATTAAGAAGATCTTTCCAGGTGATCGACCCACCGTTAAAGTCCTCTCGTGCTTTCCCTTCCGCTTCCCGTCTTTTAAAGAGCTTTATAACAAGCCTCTCAGCAAGATCTGTAAGATCTGCCGGTAGGGTATGCGTACTACTGTCTCCGTAATTAGCGAAGTTAATTTTGTAGCCTGCTGTATATGTCGCACGGACATTATTTGTCCCGTGAATAACGGCACCACGAAACTCGATGATTCCTGATGTGCCATCATCCAACAATTCCCAATCATCTGCTATAAAATCTGTCCAATTCGGATTACTTTTCAAGCCAGCTCTAAATTGAAGATATGAAATGGCAGAGACCGGAGATTGTTTTAATACGAGAAGGTTATTACCATTGCTTTGCATCGAATACAATTCATTCATATAAACTGCTACTTTGAATCGTCTATTGCATTCACCTTCAATGAAATCCGTCACACTGTTTATCAAATACAAAAGTATCGTGTCGTGAGTGGACACAGTGATTGTGAGTCGAGTCTTTACTCGAGCTACGGTTGTAAGAGCGTATGTTAGTAATGCTTCTGCCATAAATATTTTATTCGGGTTAAATCCCCGCTTCTTCCTCCCATGTAAATGAGAGGAAGTGGCTGGAACTTAAGCAGCAGTCGAGCTGTTGCCCACTGGTTCCTTGAACGCATGTCCAAGGAGAGCAGTTGCTCCGATAAGTGCCGCCGGTGATGTACCGCCGACAAATGCAGGAGTCAGACTGATCTTCAAGTATCGCAAGCGAGATGTACCTAGTCCTTCGACTCGGATCTGCGCATGTTTACCGTCAGCTGCAAGCGTAGCTGTCGCTCCGCTCACATCGGTGTATGAACCACCTGAAGTGGCGCATTCCGTAACCTTGCACGCCACTGAATATGAATCAGGTGTACCTGTTGCCGCACCCGTATTCACTTCAATGAGCGCGCTGTTGTAACCGAGCGTATCGATTGCAGCAGAAAGTTTTTCTGAGGCTCCCTGTGCAATCGGAGCAATGCCGAGCACTGCTTTTATTCCGTCATATACTGAACGCATATGTATGATGTTTCCCTATTGGCTTGTCAGCCCTTTCAAGTTCGACTTGAGTTGGAATCGGACGATCCCGTCTCAACAAGAAAGCTATGGTGTAGAAAAGGGTTAGCCTTTAATCCTCGTGACTCTCATTGGCAGGGTCGGTCGCCTGACCTGGCTCCTTTTCAAAGGAACCCTCACCGTTTCCATCCGTAGATGGAACAGATGCACCCTCGCTTGCCCCTTCCTCTTTTGGAGGTTCAATTTGCTCGGTTTGAGCGTGGGCGAGCTCCACATCGAGACCAATGTTTGCTGCTTCTTCGTCAGTCAGATTCACAGTTGCACCTTTTTCAAGGCGGTCACCATTGAATCCAATCGGACGAACAACAGTATATTTTTTTGTATCGCTCATACGTTATATTGCTTAATTGATAAAATCTGATATTTGTTTTTACTTTTCGGAATGAAGGTAAAAACATACTCAGAGAAAGAACTATGACGCTGCGGTCTTCACGACCACGAATGCAGCAGGCAGTGCCACGACCAAAGCCACACGTTTCTTGTAAACGAGTGCTCTCTGATCGGCAAGCGCAATTTCCTTTCCTCCGAAGGTACCTGACTCGTGTTGTGACACGGTCATCTCGCCTTTTTCACCGAAGGCCAAAGCCTTCAAGTTTCCAAAGACGATGTACTTCGTCGAAACGGCAGTCGCGCTGTTTGCAGGCAAGTGCTTTGAGGTAAAGACTGGGAAGCCACCGAGCTCTCCCATAGGCTTGATGCCTCCGCCAGTTGGGTTGTTCGCAAGAACTCCCGCAGAAACAGCTCCTGCCTGAGGCAAGATAAATGCTCCTGCTGAATCCTTTTGTGTGCGAACTTTTGCCCAGACAGTGCGGTTCATGTACCACGCAGCACCGTCAAGCACTGATTCCTCAACCTGTGCGATTGTGTCAGCCGTATCAATGACAGCATCGAATTCAGCAAAGGTGTCTTTGCCGGATGCAAGCGTAAATACAGTAACGTCAGGATGATTCAAGACTCCGACGAACGGAGCTCCTGTACCAACCAATCCCTGCTTGTCAGTCATGTTAGCGAGTGCTTCGCCTCCAAGAGCAAGCAGCCAATCCGCAAGCTGAACGTCAGCGTCAACCAAGAGGTCGTTTCCGACCACGAAGGCGAGCTGCCATTTCTTGGCGATGAGGTTGGCCGCACCGAATGTGATTCCGGTAACAGAGCCAGCGGCATCAACGCCGAGGAATTCTCCTTCAAGGAATGCGCCAGTGTAACTTGGGATTGCCTTCTCATCAGTGCCCATAGGCCACTTCTGAGCTTGGCTCATCACAAGACCGACGGAAGCTGCGATTCGAAGAATTGCAGATTCGACTTCCTTGGAAACGAGGTAACCTCCACGGTTATCCTGTTCAGAGATCAATGCTTCATTTGCCTTGACCTTGAGACCTGCGGCGGCACGGACAACGTCGACAAACTGAGACTTCTGCTCTCCGGAGAGACCAGTCATATCCTTGCCGAAAATTGCACGCTCCATCTGCATCTTCTCCACGATTGCACGAGTTTCCTTGGCAACGAGAGGCGACACAGCTTCGCCGAGACGCTTCTCCATGACCTCCTCAACGGCGGTCTGAAGCTGGCTCTTGATCAATTCCAATTGTTTTTGATCCATACTATTTTGTGTCACGAGCGGTGTTATCGTTGATTTTTCTCAACGCTTCGCTCGTGATGTTGTTGATCATCCGCAAGACCTGACGGTTTACATTGAAGCTCTTTAAAGCCTCGATGACTTCCGACCCTGCGGCATTCGACCTTTTCTTCAGGGCATCTCCATCGAGATGTTCCTTCCCTTCGGCACCCTCGAGCAGTTCCTCTAAGGCGGCGATTGTGGCTTTCATGCCATTGATGGCTATTTTGATTTTTGTGCGACTCATCAGTTGTCGCACTCGTGCTGTCTTTTCTGCCTTTGCTTCATCGCTCTCATCTCCGGATTCCACCGTGATCAAACTTATGATCTCTTTGGAATGAGCGATGATGCTTGCATCCGTCTCTGACTGAATTGCGGAAAGTTCAGCACCGATTTTCTGAACAAGTTCCGGTTCTTCCGCCTTCGCTTCAACTGGAGCTTCGGCTTTCGCTTCCTCCTTTATCGTACACACGAGCGCACCGGAACCATCAGGAAGCATCGTGCCTTCCTTGTCGTCACCAGTTGTACACGGATCCCCTTCCTGGGGTTCAGCTTTTACAAAGAGTCCTTTTGTCATGAGTTCAGAAGCATTGAGGTTAAGTTCCTTTGCCAAGGAGAGAGCCATTGGGTTTGCAGGGACCGGAACGAATGAGAACTCAAGCAATTCTGCTTTTGTAATCACATTCCCTTCCATCTCCCGAGCAATGAATCCTACGGAGGTAGTCTTCACAATCTTTGCATCATAGAGTCGGCGCACTTGCTGAGCAAAAGGATTGGCTTCTTCAGGTGCGAATCGTCCTTTTGCAATCGTCTGACCTTTGTCATTGGTGAAAATCTCATCAGTTACTCCGATTGGAAGTTCGTAGTAGTTGTGGCCCCAGAGGACAACGGGGTTATTCTTATAGTTGATGAAATCCCAACCATCTTGATCAATGACTTCTCCCTGTCTATCTTCGTCAGCTGTGGAAATGATGACCTCGAAGGTTCCTGAGTCGGTTGCGGCTTTGGTCTTCTCGATCGCATCCTTGAATTCCTTTGTGGCGAACGCCAACGAGACCTTCTCGAGGATTTCATTATTTATTTTTTGAAATGTTGCTTCTTTTTTCATGGTTTTATTTATTTTTTATTAATTACCCCTCGATACTTATCTCCTCCGGCCTCGTGTAGCACCTACAACTCACATGGAGTGGCGGAGATCCAACATCGCTGTATGAAATATCAAGCTGTGATCCGTCAGCACCCGTGTGGGTATCGCCTTTATCATAGAAATTGTCATCGATGCCAATCACTTTGCCATTCATGTTCTCGCACCAAGGGCAGACCATTTCATCAGCTGCTGTGTACCACTTAATGGTCTTCACTACTCCTGTCTGCTTCCATGCTTCCTTGGTTGAATCATTGGCAATTCGGAATGTTTCCGTTCGAGCAACCTGAGCAGCGCGGACCTCATCACTAAATGCGTAAATATTTGAGATTTTACTTGTAAGTTCAGGAAGTGACGCACCTTCAGCCAAGCCTTCCTCAATTCCATCTTTCAAAAGTCCGAGAGTTGTGTCGTTGTAGCTTTCTGCAAGAAGTTTCATAGCTCGCTCAAGAGCAAGGCGTACTTCGGAGGTGAGTCTGAATCCGCTTGAGCCAAGAAGTTGCATTGCTTCAGCTCCTTCGTTTGTATATAGATCTGTTAGTATTGGATTGGAAAGGTCAATCATTGCACCTACCCACGTCTCACGATTAAATATATCCTCTACTACTATTTTCCAGCCCTTCTTATCAAAGAATCTGTTTAGATTTGCGATAACCACTGCTTTCTGATTATTGTTAAACTTCTTGATCCCCTCGATCATTAAATTCTCATAGCGAGTAACTCGAAGTACAAAACCTTTATAAAGAACTTCATATTCAGCGTGAGATAGATTTGATAAATCCTTGCGAGCTTTCTGCTTTACTTCTTCAAATTGCTTTTTACTTGCATCAATGGAATCAGCCACTCGTTTTGCAATTTCTTCAGACATAACTTTTCGTGCTTTTGTATTCTTTGCACCCCGAGTCGAAGGTTTCTTGTCTCCCGTACTTGTTTTTCTACCTGAACGATTGACTGACTTAGGTTTTGGCTTACCGAGAGCAATCTTTGAGAAATCAGTCATAACATTTTCCCCGTTATCAATTCCATCGAGTCCGAAGTATTCTTCACGGGCTTCGTTAACACTCATGACTGGCTGACCTGCAAGAGCTGCTTTCATTTCTTCAGTCTTCTGTAGCCTGTCCTCTGGGACCGGATCTACAAAATCGAGATATAGGTTGTCACCATATCGAGGCACAAGAAATTCATTGAGTTGTTGAACGATCATTTCCATCTTCGGTTTTATGGTTCGAGCTGCAAAAACATAATTTGAGGTTTCTGCGGTCGCTCGATTGGTTTCTGATTCTGATCCTCCGAGAATTGTTTTGGGAACACGGAAACCCGCAAGGATTTTGTCTCGCATAACTTGCTGGAGATTGGCGAAGTCCATATCTTTCGGATTACTTGAGGCTTCGTCATACTTCACACCTTTCGGAAGTACTGCTACTCGATATGCATTGCCTGCACCTTTGTAAAGATTCTCAAATGAGGCACGGAGTACCTTCATCTGTGCATCAGTAATTGCGTTCTCGGAACTCAAGAGTCCACCGAGACGCGCACCATTTTTGAAATAGTTGAGATTAACCTCAGATGCAAAATTATCAGAATCTATCCAATCGAGAATTGCCTGGACTGTACCGATACCTTGATACGGATCATTGGGATCTGGATATTTCAAATGCAGAATTTGCGCCTGCTTGTATGTAACAGTTTTTCCATCTATCGAATAACTGTATCCCTTAATGAATTCTGGAAGCGGTGCAGGAATCGGATTTGTATATCGAGGATTCAAAAGAAATATTGCTTTTGGTTTATCAGTATCTTTTTCAACCCCATCCAATAGCCAATATGAATTACCTGAAAGCTCAAGATGTGATCCTGTAAGATACCGAAGTTCGTATCCAGTTTGGAAGGGATTCACCCCATCGAGTAAATCAAGAAGCTCATGATCAAATATTTCTTCATGCACTCCATCCTTATTCACCTGGAACAGCCGGAAGGAAATCTTTGCAAGTTCTTCTGCAATCGCACGGATAGCGGCATACGTCCATGCGTTATATGTACCCATCGCTTTATCAATCGACACTTTTCTTGAGCGACTCCAAAGAGTGAACGGATCATCGTTTGAAAGACCAGAAGCAAGCGGGGGATTTAATCCTTTGCGAGTGAGACCTATGAGTTTTAATGTCTTATCGAAAATATTCATACAAATAAAAAAGGGCTTGCGGTGCAAACCTTCTTCGTGAGAAGAAGACTTACATCACAAGCCCTCTGGGGTATCCAGTCGGACTATACGAACACAATTTTGAAAGGTACTGTTACATCATATCGGACCAACAACATTCACACCAGAGAGTGTGTGGATAAATAATTTCATTGAAAAATGTTGCTGTTCCTATATCGTGACATGTTCCTGATCATCAATATCCATGCTTTTACGAAGTAGTTCATTTCTCCTATCTCCCAACTTCTTCTCAAGACGAATTATTTCTTCATCGGTTCCATGAGCAAGTGTTTGACTGATATATTCCATGTCAGGATTTTCACCATATGCATTACTAAGTTCGGCCACATGATTCATCACTTCTTTTTTTGTATCTTCTATATTCATAACAATATTGTACCAATAATTTATTTTTTTTGCATTCCTATAGTTCCTTTACCTCAAAATCATTCGGATCAGTTGGCTTCTTCTGGACTGTATATTCTACTAGAGTGACTTTCTTTTCATTAACTCTAAGAACAATCTGACCATGTGGAATTTTATCGGCAAGCTCCATGATGTCCTGCCATTCTTTCGTTATTTCTTTCATAATTCTGGTTGGTATCATATAAGTCCGATTACTTCTGGATTCTGCATTCCCTGCTGCACCAAGCCGAGAATAAGATACACGAGCGCATCGACGAGGTCGTCGTGTTCTTCGATTCCGAATCCGAGAAGCTGGATAATGAGATCTTCACAACCTGTGTGTGGAAAGACTACTGTCCCGTTTTGAATGTAGACGGCAACTGCTCGAAGCCTAGCCCTCTTGTCGCCCCCTGCCGTCATCGCAATTACTGGTAGGAGTGCACGCTCCATTTCTTCTATGGCCGCTTTCTGATATGCCACATTTTCCACAAAGAAAAGTGAGAAAGGATTCGCTGTAGACATCGCTTTAGTTGTTTCTATCGTTTCATGGAATGAGAGACGTGCATTGAGCGGATTCGGCCTAATATATATTTTTGGTATACCGTCTTTTACGAATGAAGTGCCCGATACCATCGCAGTACAATCCGCGGTTTCTTTCTTGCTGATTGCCAAGTCGACTCCTGTCCCAGAGAGTCCAGTTTGCAGTTCCGGAGGCTCAATATCATAATACTGAATCCATTCCTCTTTAATATCTGAACCTTCTTCAGGAACAATCTTGAGAAGATACTCCCTTTGCCATGCGGTTGCTCCCACCTTATCGCGCTGATCATCGAGTGCTTGCTTGGTAGGATATTTTGCTGACCATCTCGTTTTTTCATTCTTAATAAGTGCATACTCAAGATGTTTGAATGATTTGTATCTATTCAGCCGTGCCATGAGTGCATCAGTATGGAGTTGGTTTCCGATAACGATAAGCCTTCCCTGTGCTTCGTCTATTGCAGGGATAATTTCCCCTCTCAGCCATCTTTCCGTTTTATCTCTATTTTCTTTTGTACGAACCCATTCCAAATCTTCAGGGTCATCAATGATCACAAGACTCGGTCTGTTTTGTCTGTGACGAAGACCTCTGACTTTCTGTCCTCTCGATCGGGCTAGAATGCGGACACCATTGGAGAGCAGCATGTTTTTTGCCTGCCATTCTTCTTCGCTTTCAAGAGTGAAGTCCTCACCGAACTTTCCCTTGATCTCTCCGTAGTCCTGCATAATGAGTGTATTATTTTCAAGCTCCTCCTTGATGTTTGCAATATTGATAGCCGACTGAAGTCCCGTATCAGCAATAGGTAGGATGAACGGATACAGGTCAGGATGTTCAAGAGCCGCCCACAACGGCAGAGCCAGGGACCCGAACGTTGATTTTGCACTTCCACGAAATCCCAAGACCTCGATCATTTTTTCTCTATGATCTCCTAGTGCTGTTAGAAGCTCATCATGGAAATCGGCGGGGGCTATGGTTAAATAATGCGGAAGATAAATTAAACAAAAGCCTTTGAGCGTACGCGCCATCTTACGGCGCATCTCATGATCATCAAGAAAACTTTTATTTTGCCACCACGATTGCAGTGGTTGGATTGGATCCATTGTTAGTGTTTTTTGTTTCTGCATCTTCTTTTGAAATAATTCCCCAATTTACAAGGGCATCAAACATTCTCTGTTTTTGTTCAGGTTCGAGAGGTCTTGAGCGAGCCTCAAGTGCTATCTTTCCTATGTGTCGCTCGAAGATTCCCGCATCCATTTCCGCTCCAAGTATCGCAAGATCGAGTTTGATGATTGAATTGAGTGCTGCGATCTGGTCCTTGTAGCTTGGTGGAGGCATCCCTTCCTTTTTCAAATCGTCGGTATAGAAAGCGATGCGGACCAACCTATCAACAACAATCCTTTGTCGCTCTTTGAGCTGTGCTATGCGACCCGACATTTGTTGCCTATCTACCTGTCGCGCCAAGTCTCCATTAATCTTCCAAATTATTCTTGAAAGGTAGTGGAGATTGGCGATTCGTATGCCTTTTTTCTCAAGCGCATCTTGAAGCGAACGCAGGGAAATAAGAGGGTCGATGACGATAGCGTCTCGCACCGCCCGCATTATTTTTTCTTCTGCCGGTTTGAGAATCTTTGGCATGTGTATCTTTGTGTATCTATTTTCGTTTGACCCTTGTAAATACTAGCTTTTCCACGATCGCCTGAACGACGTTTACCGTTACCGCATTACCCAAGCACTTGTACCTTTGAGTGTCGCTTGCACCGAGAGTCCACTCGTCAGGAAAGCCTTGTAACCGTTCACACTCCATAGGCGTAAGGCGACGAATTTTCTGTAGCCCTTTGACGGCATACAGTCCCGTCTTCGCCCCAAGGCCTCCTGCTTGGCTTGCAAGAGTCGTGGCTATACCTCTTGCATCATATATTCGACTTCCTTGTGGAAAGTTACGACTAAGTTGTTTCCCATCATCAAGCCATTTCTTATTCTTCTCGCTCATGACAGCTCCGATATATTTCAAATCTTTATGTGCCGGTCTTTTACCAACATAAGTTCCGTTCGAGTCTGCGGTAACACGTGTCGTGATGGTTGGTAGGATAATATCCTCGCTTGCGTTTTGGGAGAGAGGAAATACTTCCGGTCTGGGCGTGCCTCTAAGATGTCCGACAATGAAGACTCGCTCTCTGTTCTGGGGTACTCCGAAATTCTTGCTGTTAAGCACCTGCCATTGGAGGTCATACCCAAGACCATCCAGTGTGCGGAGGATAATGCCGAAGGTACGCCCTTTCTCGTGAGAGAGAAGCCCTTTAACATTCTCAAGGAGTAGAAGCCGTGGTCTTTTGGTAGCGATAATGCGAGCAATCTCAAAGAACAATGTCCCTCGAGTGTCTTCAAAGCCCTTTCTCTTGCCGGCAATAGAGAAAGATTGGCAAGGAAAACCTCCAATGAGTAGGTCGAAATCGGGTAGATCTCTTGATTTGATTTTTCTGATGTCTCCATAATTTGTGTGCTTGAAATATTTTTCATAAATTTTGATTGCGTGTTTGTCGATCTCGGAGTAACCCACGCAAGTAAGCGATTCTTGTCGTAAGCCGTCGCAGTGATGGTGTTTGCAAGATAGTCCTCCCTCGGTACCAACTTCTTTAGACTTCTTGTATCCTTTACCACCCCGAGCCTTCGAAGTCGCTTTGCCTCCTCTGTCCTTCTTTCTGTTAACTGTTTCCACATATGCGTTGTGTATGCCGAGTTCGAAGCCTCCAATTCCCGAAAAGAGACTGAAGTACCTCATTGCTTTATTTTATTAATTCTCTCCCATCTATTGCGTATAACATCGCAGAACTTAGGATCAAGCTCGATCATGTATGCCCGTCGGCCGACCTTTTCCGCTGCAGCCATTGTGCTGCCGGACCCTCCGAATGGATCGAGAACGATGTCATTTCTTTTTGTGGAATTGCGAAGCGCTCTCATTGCAAGCCAGTCTGGTTTCTCTGTCGGATGGAGATAATGAGCTACTGCCTTTCTTGGCATTTCCCAGACGTCGTATTCATTGTCGCCGTAAAATTTATGAGTGCCTTCTTTCCAGCCGTAAATGATGCTTTGTGCCGTTTTTGGATCAGGCTTTTTTGCACGAGCTATCCATTCATGCTTGTAGCGATAATCATTCCATCCCATACTCGGCACGTTCTTCACCCAGATGATCACTCCGGAATGCTGGAAACCATTTTGAAACATGCTTTGGAGAAATTGTGGATACGAGCTCCAACCTGAGCAGATGTAGAAGGAAGATCCCTCTTTAGTGTTGAAGAACATCTCATGGAAGGCTCCGTCTATAAATGTCTTGAAATCGGCGTCGTTCATATTGTCGTTTTTGATTGATTCATTGCCTTCGTCTTTTAATTTCTCGCCACGACTTTTATAGTTGACGTTGTACGGTGGATCAGTGAAGACCATATCAGCTTTTTCCTTTCCGAGAAGTTTTCTATACGTCTCTGGGTCGGTCGAATCTCCGCAAATCAACCTATGTGACCCGAGCTCATAAATTTCGCCAAGCTTTGAGCGTGGTTCCTTTTCAGATTCATCGCCTTCACCCTCATCTTCCTCCTCGTCCTCAAGAGTCTGATCGAGTATCCGACTAATCTCGTCGTCTCGAAATCCTGAGGCGGGAATTGATGGAGATTCTTTGAGATCAACAATTATTTCAAAGAGCTTTTTTTCATCCCACTTTCCCTTTATTTTATTTAGTGCAAGATTGAGGAGCTTTTCTTCTGCAAGGTGCAAATCCACGAGATTTGCGGGAATATAGGCCACTCCATCCTTGGTTTCTATGCCCTTTATAGCCTCACTTTGGGCCACAAGCCCCTCTACGGCGGTAGTTCTTTGGTGACCTCCTACCAGGACCCATTTTCGGTCGCCACATTCGTCACAGGTGTGAGTGTTTACCACAACAGACTCCACAAAGCCGAAGGTCTTGATACTTGTCTTCAAGGCCGCCATTTCGATCTCTGGCATGATGCGGGGATTGTATTCAGCGCGCCTCAGGTCGGTTATTTTAATTTTGGTCGCTTCCATAGGTTTCTGCGAATTTGATTCGCGCATTGATCTGGTCGACCTTTTCTTTTTCCTTACTTGTATTCACCTTGATTGCAGTAATTGTCTCATCACACGAAAGCGTAAATTCTTCGGCAGCCGCAATCTTTTTCTCGAGGTCTTTTCTTTTGACCCGAGTGACCTTCGTGGTATCGGCAAGATCGATCTTTTTGAATTCTCCATTGAGCTCATCGAGTTGCTGGAACCTGTCATCTCGGAGCTTTTCAATATCAGGAATCTTGGAGAGATCAAAGGCGATATTCATCTCCTTGCGCCAGACTTGTTCTTCAAGTTCTGCTAGGAATTCTTTTTTGTAAACTTTTATATTTTCTTTTGTCATATTTTTTAATTAATTGTGATAATTATTTCGACCCGACCTTTCCCATCCTTGGCGATTTCGCTTTTGAATGAGCCGTCGAGATTCTTGTCGTTGTAAAAGAGAGCGTCAGCGATTGAGCCAAAGATATTCTCGGGATCGCCATGAGTGTTGTCTTTCCAGAAAATACGGATATCCATGACTGCTTTCTGACCCTCATCGAGCTTGATTGGTTTTTTGGCGACCCGCAGGGACCGCACGTAGACTTTGAAATCGATGCTTACGAGGGATCGGAGGAATTCATCTTGGACATATACTTTCCATGCAGTGTATCTCTGAGCTTCTGGCGTCCACTGCTGCCGATATGTTTTTCTGATCTTCGGTATGGCATTTCCCAGCCTGTCTTCCTGATTGCCGTTTAGTGTAAATGAGAATTGCTTCATGGTTTTTGATTAGTGGTTTTTAAAGAGAACCGATCCGTGAGATCCGCCCTGAGCCTTAAAAACTCAGGGCGGTTATCCACAGGTGGATCGGTCGAACCCCTAATACTAGGTTTCTCTTTGTTTCCTTGGTTTTGTGTGTCTACTAGGTAGACCGATTTTGGTCTATTCTTTAGACCACTTTTGGTCAATTTTCTAGACTGGTCTACTAGATTGACTACTTTATCCACAGCCATTTCGAGATTAATTTTATAGAAATTCCCTTTGCTGTTTTTGATCGAAATGACTACCCCTGCACGGACCAGATTTTTGAGCCCTTGTGAGACTGACTGGCGGGACAATCCAGTGCCATAATCAAGAACCACACCTCTCCGGTCCTTGATCCCTTCCATAAATTGCGAAAAACTAATGCGATCCGATTCCTTTTGAAAACCAAAGGTGCGACGGCATATGTAAATTAAGCATCGTGCTTCAGCTTCAGGAATAAGAGGAATAATTTTGTCGAGAAGAATATTTGGTAACTGAGTGCTATTCGGTATTAAATTGTATTTTTTGTGTTCTTCCATTTTGATGAAGAAAGAAAGCGCCGGTAGGCGTTATCTTCCCTTGGCCTTCTGATCTCAATCCTCGTGCCGCTGCGGCGAGGACTGAGTCAGCGGCCAAAGTCAGCGCTTTCTCTCTATTTTGTTTTTGCCTTGGCCTCTGTTTTCTTGGCTGGCTTTTCGACCTTTGGTTCCGCTTGTTTCACCTCCGCAGCTTGTATCTGAATATGCTTCTGCACGAAGTCCTGGACTCTCTTGAATCCAGCTTCCAATGCTTCAGGTCGCAATGATTCGACTACCGTCCAGCTCATGGTATCGAATGCGTATTTGATAGCGTCGATTTTGAGCTTCTTCTGGTCAGCAGATTGTCCTGGCCAAACAGAGACAAGATAGTTCTCGATCTCCTCAAGCCAACGCTTTTTCATCTGCTTCCACTCGTACTTCTCTTCCTCTGTTCGGAAGAGCGTTCCTGCATCACGTTCAGCGGTAGTCTCAAGTTTTTCGGGAGCTTCGAGCATCACATCGATCGCTGGTGCAAAGTCTTTGAAGTCAGGATTTTCGAATACCTTGCCATCGATTACTGTTGAACGGTCTTTGATGACAATGCCCTGTCTTGTTACCTTTTTAATCGAACCTCCTTCCATCTCCTGCATGCGTTCCATGAGGACAAGGAGATCTGGCTCGTAGGCTGTCTCTCCCTCGACCTTCATCTTTATTCCCGACTTATAAATTTCTCTTTTTCCAGTTTCCTTATTGATCTCATTCTCATATTCATATCCGGCACGTCCGGTCATGATGATGTGATAAGGATCGCGAACGAAGACATCGGAGAACTCTGTTTTCCATGTGGGTTTAATCACACCCCAGTCTTGGAATTCCAATCTGGTGCGTCGGACTTTCTCTGCGTATGATTTGAGGAAGTCCTCCCAGACATGACTGATAGAGTCGATGATGAGAACATCGCTTGCGCCTTCTCTCATGCGGGTCATCGTTTCTTTGAGGTCGGCGAGGGATTTTGATTCGCGGACCATTACCTCGATTCCTTCCGCTGCAAACATGGATTTGAGGAACTTAGCCGCTTTCTCGGTGTCAAAGATAATGACTGGTTTCTTTGATCCGACTCTCTTATGTAGACCTATGGCAACTTTCGCTGCCGTGTAGGTTTTCCCCGTTCCGGCGAAGCCTTCGAAGGCTGCCTTGAAGTAGGGCTTGGTGTTGCCAATCAATGCGAAGAAGTTATCTTGCACTCTTGGCTTACCTGTTGTTAAATTTTGTGTGTTCATTTTGGTTATTGACTTCCCGAGAGGTATTTGAGAGAATGGATTTATCTTACGAATCCTATCTCTCCTCGCGGGGAGATTTTATTTTTTGAATAATTTAGTAATTCTTTTGTCTGCTGCGGTAAGCTGAACTTTTGTGGTCTGACCGATGATCTCACTTAACAATCCGTCATAGATGATTCCATGAGCCATAGTTATAGCTTTGTCATCTTCAGCATCGAGGTTAGTTAGCTTACCCATAAGTTCGCCCGTGTAATGGGCTACCTCGTCTAGTGCTTCAGGAAGGATCCGCTCATCAACTATCGACGGCGCTCTATCCTTCACTAGTTTCAATGCTTCTCTGGCCAATGCTTTCATTTGTGCTTGTGTTTTCATGTGCGTATCCTATGATTCTCCGTCTGCGGATTTCTGCTTTCTCTCTGAGCATGGCTTGTCGCTCCTTACTGAGAGATGGGTTCTTCCGTAGTCGAATTTCTTTAGGTTGATAATCTATATCGATAACATCACCTATGTTCAATCGATATTTTCCTGTGAGCCATTTTCCTTCGAGGATGAGGGCGGGGATGCCATATCTTCTATAGGTAACTGCTCGAGTACTTTTATTTTTGTTTTTCATTGGTAGCATCTGCCGTTGTACATCGGCTGATCCCGTTAGGGACAATGATGATTAGATTCCCTTTCCCTCTACCGCTTCATTAGCAAAATGGTTTTTAAGGAACTGATCTACAAGTTCACGCTTTCCTTTGCTACCTATGTGCCAAGTTGTAATCTCACAAATTGGCTGATCACTTTTGTATTCGTAGATTGTGACAATGGTTGGTTTTTTCACACCTCCAGTTTTGAAAGCCCATTCAACACGAACTTTACCGTCACCAGATTTCCACTCACCTTCTTGCGTGCAGTCATGTGGCTCTCCAAACTTTTCGACAAGCTGTTCATATGTAGCTTTTATGTAGCAGTAGAAACCAGATCCCCATACTTCCTTAAATTTAGCTTTTGCGAATTTAGAGTTAATTTTCATAATCATTTATTGGTTAATAATTTCGACCTTTGTAGACGATTCCCGGATATAGAAAAGACCCGGTGTTACCAGGTCTTTAAATCAAATTATTAAGTTGTGAATCTTTGTCGCTAGACTAATCTACCCGCAGCAATGACATGATTTACGAGGGTGTATGTGTACCCCATTTCATCAATATGCCACGTCAATCTCCATCATATTTTTTATCGTACTTTCGCGAACCGAAGATCGTAATTAGAATTGGAATTAAAATTAATATCCACGTCCATGAGTCTATGGCTCTAATTGTAAGTTTTTCAACATTGCAAACTACTCCACCATAATAACCACAAGGTGATCCTTTGATCATGAACAATATATTTGTGTGAAAGAAATTATCAGTAACATAGAAGATTCCCACCAAAACGATTCCAACTGTCATAACAACTGATATGCAGTAAGTAATAAAACCAAGAAAGCTCAAAGAAAAAATCCACTTTATTAGCTTTTTTGTTGGATCACTATTATTTGTTTTCATATTCATTGATTATTAAACTACCCTCCCCGCCTTCACCACATGCTCCACCAACATATTCGTATACTTTACATAATTATTATAACACTTAATTCTAATGTTTCTAATATCATCATGAAAATATATGCTTAATACATGTGGGAATTTATGATTATTTTGTTTCAAAGAATTAGCAAATTATATACAAACACTTTAAAAACTATTTTAGACTAGTGGTTAAATAACACCTAAAAACATGTTGCTCAATAACACTAAGGTGAAGATAAATATTACCAACACCCCAAGATTGAGATTTTTCATTTAATTCATTCTCGGTTTCTATTTCCGAAGGTTTGCCAAAAATTTTAATGAGATGCTCTGACACTTTATCAAATCCAGACAATGAGAGCTTGTCCTCCCACAAACCCTCTGGGTTCAATCCAATGTACGCAGTGATTGATTTAAAAGATTCGTCCTTTGCTATTCCATTATCCGAATAAAGAGGATACTCCAATCCCTGTAAGTAAGTTACAGAATTCCAGGAGTACCTGTCTCCAAACCAAATTCCACCAGTATCTTTCGCTAATTCATTTAATGGCTTCCCCCATTCTAAAATAATATCGGGTTTTTCTAAAGGAAAACCTTTTAAAAAAGGATTATTCATTGTATTTATTTAACAAGTTCATTAGTTCCTATTACACACCTCACCAATGTACGGGTGTACCCCATCTCATTGTCGTACCAAGCCAGCTTCATGGACTTATTATATCACAATCTTAGAAAAAACATCCCGCGCTCACCTCTTCCAAACTCGATAGTTCAAGTGCAAACCAATCATAAATCCACCCCTGACGAATAGCAAGGAGTTAGGCTTTGGGTGTATAAGTTATCTGCTGCCATATTTCCGTCATTTTGGGCATATTAAATGTTATACTCTTCTGCTGCTTATTCCAATTTTTGTTCCACTCATCGATTGACACGCTGAAAACTTTTTGAATAATTGCATCCTCATCACCTTCCATTTTTACTCTCAAACTAACACCATTAAAAGTCACGGTCCCATCGTAATAAATGCTTCCAATTTTTTCTCCCCATTTTCCTTCTGATACCCATGTAGTAATATTTGCAGACCAATCCACTATAAACCCTTCCGAACTATACTTCTTAAAGGAAATATCATTGCCAGTGAGACATCCATCAAGATCATTACCTAAGACACCTTCCCAATAAAAGCGATAATCATCTTTAAAAGGATCCTTCCAAGTTTCTACACAATGAACACCCACAAGATTATGAATTGAAGAAAACTTTTCAAAATTTTCTAAAACAGGAAACATGAGGTTTGGTGCAGCAAAACCATCTTCACCAGAGTTTTTTGAAATATCAACACCTATTGTTCCCTGTGCATAATTGTTATAATTTGACCCATATTCCTCCCAAGTTCCCGTGTGTATGAATATAGATAATTGAGCTTTTGAGGATTCAAAAGTTCCGTTGATTTCTTTGCTGTATGGGTAATCTTGAATTTTGAAAGTATTCATATACTAAATTAGTTTTCCTGCTTCAATTACGTGTCTAACCAACGTATTCGTATACCCCATTTCATTATCGTACCAAGCCAATACCTTTACCAAATTCCCCCCAACTACTCGTGTAAACGCAAGATCTGCAATAGATGCATGCAGATTACCCTTTATATCTGAAGAAACCAAATCTTCTTCTGTAACTGTAAATATACCTTTCCAACGTGCTTCACTGGCAGCTTTCTTTAGGATTGCATTTACTTCTTCTGTTGTTGTATTTTTCTTTGAAATGAAAGTAATATCCACAATAGAACCTGTAACAACTGGAACTCGTATAGAAATACCATCAAAAAGTCCATTCAAGCTAGTCATAATCTTCGTGACAGCGATAGCTGCACCAGTCGATGAAGGAACTATGTTCTGAGCAGCTGCACGGCCTTCTCGCATGTCCTTCTTGCTTGGACCATCAACTATAGCTTGGCTGGCTGTATAGGCATGTACAGTGTTTAATAAAGCTTTTTCTACGCCAATAGCTTCATCAAGAATAGCAAGCAGAGGACTTCCAGCGTTTGTGGTACATGAGGCATTTGATGAAATCTGACATGTGCTAAGTTTCTCCTCATTCATTGCCATTAAAACAGTTTCACCCTTTATAACTGAAGCTGGATCATCTTTTAATGGAGCTGTAACGACAACTCTCTTTGCGCCAGCAGTGATATGAGCTTGTGCTTTATCACTAGATGTAAACAAACCAGTTGATTCAACAACAACATCAACACCAAGATCACCCCAAGGAAGTTTTGTTGGATCTTTTTCACTTAAATATTTCACTCCTTCTAATGTGCAGTCGCTCTTTCCATAAACTGAATCGTATTTTAATAGATAATTTACATTTTCTAGAGATGTTAAATCATTTACAGCAATAACTTCTATATTTTCATTTTGCTTTGCTAATTTATAAAAAGCACGTCCTATGCGGCCGAAGCCATTAATTGCTACTTTAATTTTTTTCATAAGAAAGGAATTATATTAAAATCAGATGTAGATGCAAAATATCCTAACAAGAATACCGTCATTATAGTTAGCAGTAAATTGGTTATGCCCCAAACATAATTTCTTTGTTTAAATGATTTTATACTAAAAATAATTGAAAAAATTATTAAAATTGGTAAAAATACAATAGAAAATAATATAAGTAAAATAATTACGATTACATATATACTATTATGAACTAATATAAAACGAACAAATAAAGTAATACAAGACCAAATCACAAAAGAAACTAATGGTATTTTAAAATTTGTCATAATAATTAATTATAAGTATACCACCATAATCACTTTTTACAAATATATAAGTCTATATACAATCAATTATTGAGTCTCAACACCCTTACACATTTTTTTCACCAGTCCTGGTCCCACAAAGATTAATCCGCTGATAATCTGTATGAGGTCGGCACCTGCATCAAGTTTTTCTTGTGCGGTTTCAACTGACATTACTCCACCACATCCAATAATAGTAAATCTTTTCCCATATAGTTCTTTTGTCTTTTTTATCAGTTCTGTTGATAATTTTTGACATGGTTTGCCACTTAATCCTCCTCGGTATTCAATTGGCGCCTCATCACGATATTCCAAATCATCATAATTTTTATTTAAATTCCCTATTATTACTCCTTGTAAACCATGTTTATCTATTACATTTAATAATTTACTAAATTCATCCCAAGGCTTATTTATTGGCATCTTTATATATATCGGCTTTGAACAACTATTTTTTTTAATTTCTATCAGAAGTCTTTCTAGTAGAACAGGGTCTGAGAATGACTCGCCTCCAAATGCATTTGGGCAAGAAATATTGATAGTATAGTAATCACCGACACTCTCTTCATTTAATCTTTTAAATGAATAAACGTAATCGGCAATACCAGCTTCAACAGAAACTGACTTATCGTCATTTGTCCTTGCGATACTGACTCCAATGACAAAATCAATATTTCTTTTGTATCTCTTAATTCTTTCAATTATTCTATCGACTCCTTCATTTTTCAGACCTTTATTTACAAGAATACTTTTAGATTTCTTTAGACGAGTTAGTCTTGGTTTTTCATTTCCACCACATGGCCTAGCCGTAACTGAACCTATCTCCTCTCCACCAAGCCCTATGGAAGGTAGAATATTGGCCAGTCTTCCATTGTAGTCAAAACCAGCAGATAGAAGAAATGGCGTCCTGTACTTTATTCCATCAACAGTTTTTGATATATCTTTGCCTCTATAGTTATACATCAAACCAATTTTCCATCTACCAATACATGTTTTTCCAGCAAATTCTCCAAATGACACAAAGAGATTGTGTACATTCTCAGGATTAAACATGAATAATATAGGTTTTAATACTTTTTCATACATAATATTTATAGTATATAACTCTCATTCCGTTGTCTTTCCATCGAAATGTTCTTCAACAGCATCAGCTTTTGTCTTGTGTACTGTTCCATCAATATGATTTGCCGGAGAGTAAACTGTATAAAGCTGAAGATTTATTGTTGTAGAAGTGTTAATTACATTATGTTCAGAACCTGCTGGCACAATGACTACGTCGCCATTAGAAACTGAGTATTCAAATCCATTGATAATCACCTTCCCTGTCCCCAATTCAAAACGAAAAAACTGATCAACTGTGTCGTGAACTTCCACCCCTATCTCTTCACCAGGTTTCAATGACATTAAAACGAGCTGACTGTGCTCACCAGTGTAAAGCACGCGACGAAAGTCTGTATTCTGCATTGTTAAGTCTTCAATATTTACGTGAAATCCTTTTTTCATATTATTTTATTTATTATTTTTTATAAAAATCCTTCTCTTTATTTGAGAAATGCTCTATAGCATATGATAACATAATCCTTGGCATTTTTTTAGCATGTTTATCTAGGAATTTCATTTCTATAGGTCTAGAAATGCGTTTACCCACCTCACGCAACATCCAACCCGTGGCTTTGTATATTAAATCATGCTTATCACCTAGCAATATCTCGCAAATTTTGAAAGTATCCTCATATTGCCCTTCCTTTATAAATGCATGTGTTGAAATAATAGAAATCCTCCTTTCCCACAAGTTCTTTGACTTTACCAATTTATACAAAATACCCCTATCTCTTTTCAGCAAATAATCACCAACGATATAACTTGCGGAGAGATCAACCAAATCCCAGTTATTTATAGATTTAGTATTTTTTAAGTAGAATTTATAGATTTTCTCTTTCAACTTTTCATCTTTAGTCTTTTCATATTTCGCTACAAGTATTTCAAGGGCTGTAAGGCGATACTCATGTATTTTACTATCAAGCAATTCTTGAATAGTCTCAAAATCTGCATCTATAAACTGATGTGCAACTTTTCTTATTTTCGGCACTACAATTCCAATGAATATATCACCTTCTCCATATTCACCCTTACCAGTTTTAAAGTACCCTGAAAGAATCTTGGCTTTTTCTGGGTCTGCCACTGCCTGTAGCTCTTTTGATATTTGAGTGAAATTCATAGTTATGTATTATAGCAATATTTGACTGTGGATATCTAATTTGACACACTGTGCTTAGTATTATACTATTATAAACATGAAAAATTGGAGAAATAACACGAATATGCATTGCAAGCCGCAGTCCCTTACTGTCGGATCAATTTTCGCGTATGCCAGAACAGGCACACTTACGCTCAGTCGTGATATTTCTCATATACTTATGAACTAATCTATTCATTAAAATGTACTCTAGAAAAATCCCGACTGGACGCAAGTTGGGATTTTTTCTAATTCCACGTCCAGGGTAGTTAATACGGTTCATCGAAAACAAAACAATGAAGACGAAAATCATTAGACAGTACTATGTCCTGTCCTGTTTATTCAGTGCAGGTGGTCTATCATTCATCAGTGCGGTATATGTTACCTATCTGATGAAGCACGGTCTCGACTTGTTCGAGGTAAACATCGTAAATGCAATGTACTTCCTCACCTTGTTCCTCTGTGAAATACCAACTGGAGCATTTGCCGATATTTTCGGCAGGAAGACATCGTTCGTAATGGCTTGTGCATTGATGGGTATCAGCATGTTCGTCTACGGGCTTTCAGATAGCATGGCTGGCTTTATCATCGCAGAGATGATCGGCGCAGTAGGTATGACATTTAAAAGTGGTGCTTTCAAAGCATGGCTTGTTGATAGCCTTAAACATCACGGTGATCATGGTCCATATACGAAAGTGTTCGCACGTGAAAATCTTATTTGTCAAATCGTTGGAGGGTTCGGTGCGGTACTTGGTTCATACCTTGCAGTAAAAAATCCTTCATTGCCGTGGATTGCCGGTGGCATTTCCCTGCTCATCACCACGGCCATTGCCATACTCACAATGAAAGAAGAATACTTCAAGAGAAGCACTCTGTCATTCGCCAAAGGTCTCAAGTCTATGCGAGACATTGCAGCTTCGAGTATTCGCTATGGTAAGGAGCACTCGGCAGTACGCTTCATCCTGATGATCACAGCTATTCAGATCTTTGCTATTCAAGCACTTAACATGTATTGGCAGCCGTTCTTCAACAAAAGAGGAGTCGCTGAAAAGAATTATGGTTACTTGTTTGTTGGTATCTTGATTTGCACAGCCTTCGGAGCATATGTCATCTCAAAAATGAATACAAAAAACAATGAAAGAAAGATTATCATTAAATCCTATATCATTGTCGGCATCTTGATCATTGCGATGGCACTTTCACCAGGATTGTCTCTTCCCGTCATGTTCTTCCTTTTGCACGAGATTGTTCGTGGTACGTGGAATCCGATGATTGATAGTTACTTGCAAGTTCGTATCCCATCTGATGAGCGCGCAACGATTTCTTCGTTCTGTGCCATCGCCCCGCATATCGGTGGGGCTATCGGTCTCGTTGTGAGTGGAATCATTGCCAAATTCTTTGGCCCAGAGACAGCGTGGGTTGTCTCCGGAGTTTCGTTTGTTCTTGCGTCTGTGCTTGTTGCTAGAAATGGCAAAGGTAAATCAGATTGACGGTTTGAATTGAATAACTACAGCGGCTGGGCCCTTCAAGGTCCCAGCCGCTTTTTTTATTCTGATGTATTTACTTGCTTGACCGCCCAATAGTACATATTATTGTATAAATTTTCTGCTATAATATATATATGAAAGGTTTCTTTCACAAACTACCAAAAAATATTATTCGTATTTTTTCTCTACACAAACTTATTTATCATTTAGTTGCAATTGCCTCTACCTACATACTAGTTGTCTCTGGCTTTGATTGGTTTTGGTTTACTACTATGAATGACAAAACTATTCATGATATTCTTTTCCCATCAATTATAATAGGTGCAGTAGTTCCAATTTTAATTCCTCTCGGCTTACTACTAATTGGTAAAATTAGAAAGAGTAAAAGTATATGGGAAGGTAAAAAAATTATGAATACTGCATGGGCGATTGGACAAGCGGCTTTGCTTGGCTCGATTATCTCTTCTTTATATAAAGCATTCACAGGAAGGATTCAACCTGATCTATCGAATTTTGTTACAGACATAAGTAACAATTTCCAATTCGGTTTTTGGAATCATGGTATATTTTGGGGATGGCCATCTTCACACACTACAATAGCATTTGCAATGGCTGTCACACTTATAATCCTCTACCCACGAAATAAAATAATTAAATATCTAGCATTATTATATGCCCTGTATATCGGTGTAGGTGTATCTATAGACATACATTGGTTTTCTGAATTCATCGCCGGAGCAATAATTGGATCAGTCATAGGAGTAGTTGTTGGAAAGTCTTTTAAGGAAAAATTGAATAATTAATTATCAATCGATTCCCTTAGCTCTAGAATATAGAGTCGCGGTTGTTGCTTCATCTTGCTTACTTTCCATAAAAATCTTGGCATTGGGACAAAACCTAGTTGCCAAACTTAAAGCAGTTTCTTGTTTTTTTATAAAACTTGGACTTTCTCCTGAGGGAACATACATATGAATAACTTTTATATAATCTCTAAATTTCATAAACCATGGTTCTAGCACCATTCCGTATTTATCACCTTCATAACCATGTAAAGCATGATTAATATCCAAGGTAATACCAATAGACTTTTTCACTGTCGACTGCTCAAGACCAAGAGCTAACATTAGTTTTTCCATCTCAGTGATTAATAACATAAGTTCTTCCGGATTCTGTCCCCAAGCACCTTCCTCACCCTTGGTTGGCATATTTTCAATCGCGACAGTAAGAGTTTTACCACCAATAATCGCCTTTTGAATTGATCCGACATATAAGGCAAGATAATTAATTATAATTGCCTTTCCGACCGACTCTTCAAGTCCAGAAAACATTTTAGTATTGATATGTGGTGGATGTACAGTACAAAGACTTCCATCAATTTCTTGCAGAATACTTAATTCTCGAAGTAATCGCTCAGCATTCTTCATCGCCAAACTTGATTCATCAATTTCGGATGTACTTCCATGTATCAAAATTATCATGTCAGGATTTCTTTTGTGAAATTCGACTAGCTCGCCAAGGGCCGCATCAATCTCCTCAACTCCTCTATTCCTAAAATCAAATTGTACGCTTTTTAGACCCATTCTCTCTGCCAATATTATCTACTCACTTAATGGGCGAGTAGCACCTTCTTTATTTTTTGTGCATAAAGTCACACCAAGACCTTCTACCAAGCTCTTTCTTTTTCTCATTTGAATTTCTAGAGCATCTTGCATATATTCCCATTCTCCACTCTCATCATTGAATTCAGCAATATTATGACCACTCACAGGAAAATCGTCTTCATAAAAAGTTACTAATACTATACTAGTCTTAGCCTTATCCCCACCTGGGTCATCTCCTTTCCTTTGAAAACGATATTCGCAATATTCTCCAGACTTTTCTCCATTAACCCTAACTTCATATATGCGTAATCCTCTCTCGTCAACAACTTCACGAGTAAATTCAGGAACAACTTCAGCGTCATTTGTCCAGTCAGAAATTATATTGACGACTTTTTCTTTTGTGGGTACTCTCTCATTTGATTGTTCAATTGGGTTCTCCATTTTTATTATTTTAAGTTCAATATTAACTCCTTTGCCCTTTGATAGTCTTCTCTTATTTCATCTCTAATTTCATCAAAGAATATCTTATTATTTAAGTCTCTTTCTATCTTTGCCAATGCCCAAGATCGAACCTGCTCTACAGGTTCATCTTTCGTCTTCATTTCAAGTGAAAAATCGTAAAAACTACTCTGAAGGTGCGCCCTTGCATCTGCGCTTGCCATAATCTTCCCTTCGACAGTCTTTGGTAAATTACCGTTTTTGCATCCATGATATTCAATGGCATCATCAATTACTATTTTCGATTCTTCATCACTGTATCCACACATCAACAGAAACTCTCTAGCAATTTCCTTACTTTTATTTTCATGTTCTGGATTTTCTCTGGCCATAACGGAATCGGCAATATCGTGTAGCATTGCAGCTGCAATAGCTAAATCATTTTTTACTCCAAGTCTAATTGACAGTTCATCAGCGAACTTTGCTACAAGAAATACGTGGTTAGCAGACAGCCAATCAGCCCACTCCTCTCTTGTACTCTCCTTCCTATCGTAAATTTCATGAACCATTTTTTCTAATTTTTGAGTTCTGTTCATAAAGATAGTATATCACTCTGAATAATCAAATCCACCCGATTTTCTCTAATTCTCCCTTAATTTTCTCAAAGTATTTCCTATGACCCTCAGCATTTGGATGTATACCATCATCTAAATCTGCAATATCTAGTAAACCGAAGACATCTATAAATGTAATCATGTTTTTATCACAAACAGCTTTCATGATTGTATTATATTTTACAATATTCTCATTGGTAAAAAACACATTTGCCCACGCAATAGGCATAGTTCTTGACTCATCACAGTTTTCTGCACCGATAAATATTATTTTATCCATTATCTTTCTAGCCTTGTCAATAATTTCTTGTATATTTTTCTCAAATTTTTCTACAGAAATCCATTGATTATGTGAGGCATCCTTATATGAACAATCATTAGCACCTGATTGAAAGATCAGTGCATCTGCCTTTCTAATTTTTGCTTCAGATTCAAAGCGAGCTAGTATTGTATCAGTGGTAGCTCCAGAGATACTTAGATTGTGAAGTTCTACATAATCCTCATCTCTATTTCCAATGTATAACCAAAGACGATTTGGCCATCCACCTTTTTCATGATCCCATGCACCCCACGAAGTACTATCTCCAAATATGCAAATTGATTCTGGTTTTTTCATATACGTATATTATACCAAATACCCCCTCAATTTCTTCAATGCTTTGTTTCTCATTGATATTGGCACATGTTCTTCATTTGTCATTTCTGCATATGTTTTACTATATCCGTCTGGAATAAACACCGAAGACCAACCGAAACTATTATCACCTTTCGGAGACATGGCCACCGTCCCCTCCATTGATCCGCTAAATAGCTTTATTTCTTTTCCATCATGTAATCCATAGCAAACAGTAGCTACACATTTACGATCTTTACGATGCAATAGATTACAGAGGCCTTCATTTCCAAGCTCTTTCAAAAACCATTTTATAAGTGGTCCTGGCAACTTATTGTACGCATGAAAAACAAAAGATACATCTTCAACGATTACAGGTTTTTTTATGATTTCGTAAGCCCTCGTTACTTTATCCTTAACAATTTCCTCTAAATCAAGAGATTGAATTTCATCCAAATCAAGCTTTTCATGATCAATCGGTATGCCTAGATATCTAGACATTTCCTCTGCCTTTCCTGCATTACCCGTTATAAAAGTGAGCTTCATAAAATTAAACCGTTTTAAACACCCTCTTCAACTCAAACTTCGGATTCTCCATAACCTTCGTATAGAACCAAGGTGCAAGTATCGAGGCAAAAGCAATATTTCCAACTAAATGTCTTAGGGTAAATGGTATCTGGCCAACAATAGCTTGCATCCAAGGCTGTCCGTACAATAATGGCCCCATAAGTACACCAGTTATCAAATCAAAAAATAATGTTCCCACAATACTCATCACCACAAAGTTCCTTGCTGTTGCACTTTTATTCTTCAAGAAGTACCCAGCAGCTATTCCAACAATTCCATATGTTATAGAAGTAATTAGTGTCCACAAACCAACCTTCCCCATAATAATATCGAGCAAGGCAATACTTAGTGCGCCATATAAACCACCGACTAGAGGACCATAAGCCTTGGATCCTGCCAGTTCCGTAGCCATCAAAGGTGATACATTCCACAAGCCAAAAAAGGGCGATAACAGTCTAAAAATCAAGGTTCCTATAAAGCCAAGTGTATATTTTGGAATTCCAAGCAAAGGTTTTGATATTTGATTATTCATGTCCCGTATTATACCTCAACTCGTAATTCAAGAATAGGAAGACGTAAAAAAACAAAACCATCAATATTTTTTGATGGTTTTATTTTGACCCTCACTATGACTCCCGCCTTAGTGTATCATCTCCATACCCATGTTCTGCTGCAATATCTCTGGCTGTTTCCAACCGAGTATTGAAGGGTTCAACATGCCGAATATCATGGCAATATGAGCAACGATTAGAAACACAGCAACAAATATTGCATGTGTCTTTAGTTTTTCCTCAGGACTCTTACCTTTCTTGATAAGACCAAACTCCAATAGTGCCAAACCAGCCAAAGGAATGACCCCTGCAAGATAGAATCCGACTGCGATTATGTCTCCTATCCCCCTCCACTCTCCTCCTAACGTTAATGGAATAACGGCATTGATAAATAGATATATGAATACACCGACGAAATATACACCAACCATCATACCTGCGATTGAATTCACTTTTTTCCACCAATTAGAGAATTTTCTAGTAAACAAAAGATAAAGCTCTGTAACGGCTATTGTCTCGGCAAGAATAACTGGTATCGCCATGAATAATATTAGATTCCAAGGCTGATTATCAGCCAAGAGCTGCATATAATGTGTCATTTTTTAATTAATTAGAATTAGTAATAGAAGCAAAAAACTAATTCGTAGGAGGTGATCGTAAATTTATTGCTTGCCATTTCAATTCCCCACGTTTGAGTACAAAGTAACTAAAAAAGGTTTCTGCATTAAGTAGACCACTTCTAAGAACTTTTAAATTAGAAAAGTATAAAACCAATAAAAGCAATATTGAAGTCGCGAAAAGTACAATAGATATAATGGTGGCGAGAGAAAGTGAACCAGCATGATCAATGTGTGAATTTGCTGAGATAGGAACATTATGAGTATGACCAGCGTGACCAGTGTGAGCTGTTGGCAAACTGATATGTGAACATAGGATAAAAGACAGGCTAAGTGAGAGAATTATTATTGCGGAAAAAGTATTATTAAATCTAAAATTCCTAATGTTCATATTCAGATTTTATCACAAACAATCATTCCTACCAATCACCTATATAATATAATGCCCAAAAACTAGAATACCAATAACAACAGCTACTGTGGCTGAAATAAGAACAGCACCCGCAGCAACGTCCTTTGTATCACGAGCATATGGATGATATGAGGGTGAAGTAAGGTCTATATCTATTTCAATAGCAGTATTAAATGCCTCAGAAACGAAAACAAAGCCAACTGCAAATACCAACATCATCCATTCAAATTTTGTAATATTAAAATATATACCAAGAACAATTACCAATACTAAAGCCATTAAGTGTATCCATGCATTATGAGTAGTTTTTATAAAAATCCAAACTCCTCTTCCTGCATGCACGAAGCTCTTTGCCCTTTTTATAATTGAAAACTTTTTACTAATATCTGTAGTGTTTGTCATTGCTTAATCGTAACACAAATGGGTCAAAATCACATTTAGATTATTCTGAGTACTAAAGGCTGGACATTATTAGTGCATTGTGTAATATATGAATGGAATTGCTTGCCTTGACAGAAGAAGGAGCAATCAGGAACAACAGAAGACCACTATTCGATGATAGTAGATAGTACTAGTGGCAACCCTCTGCCTGAAGCCTTCTTTCACTTAGGTCATATCCGCTGGAAATACGACACTCTCGTGAATTCGGCGACAAGGCCTCTGTCCCTTAGGCTCAAACTGGGGCAGTGGTTAAAGTGAGGTGAATCGAGCACCTGAAAAAGGACAGAAGAGGCTGGCAAGGTTATCTGTAGCTTGGTAGTAATTGGATATACCACACAGACACGGCGTCGGTTTTCTCAGAGTCTGAAGCGTGGCATGTGAAAAGTGCTAAATTTACGCTATTGTCCTGAGGTGAGCAATTCCACCATCTTCTCCATAGGTACCGGACCTATGGAGATCTTCTTTTACTAAATTATCTATTTTCACTTACTAGAGAAGGCATCATTTATTACCCGAAGTAATTCACCTGGTTTATAAATTATCTTAAATGGATTACCAATCTCTAGTCTTTCTTTCTCATGGAAACCCCAACTGACCCCTATGCTTTTTACATTTAGAACGTTTGCTTCTCTGATATCTCCAAGTGTGTCGGTAACAAATACACAGTGCTCAGCATCAGTATTGTACTTTGAAAAAACCATTCTAATCTTTTCAACCTTGCTAGCATGTACATCATTACCCATTATTTCAATAAAGTATTGATCGATTTTATATCCTTTCAGTAAGTCTACAATCATATCACTCATGGATGATGAAATAATGATCATTGAATATTCTTTCGACAATTCTTTAATTATCTCATCTATACCAGGTATCATTACTGCTGAATTTCGCATTCTAGGATTATATTCTTCAAAAAACTTTATATCGTGTCGGCATTTTTCATCATGCTTAATAGGATCAACTTTCACATCGTTAATATTGCCTTCAAAAATCTTTCTTTGTTCTTCTACGGTAACATTTGGGCACATCATTTTCTTTACTTCAAAGGCAATCTGAAATGAATCAACGATAACACCGTCAAAGTCGAAAAGTATAAATTTTGTTTTCATAATTAATTTATAATCCATCTGAACTTTCAACATCAAAACTCTAGCCATAATATGATCACCTATTTCTCCACAGTCAAAGTATTTTCATTTTATGTATCAACGCTACTCGAATGCAATAACTTATTTTGCGAAATTGCTGCGGGACTTGGAATCGGACCAAGATTTTCTCCTTCAAAGGGAGACGTACTACCATTATACGATCCCGCAATTTTCTAAAATACCCTTAATCCAACCTGCAATCTTGCGATTCAAATCAGTACTTGCAACTATATTAACCCGTAAAAGGCCAATATACAAGACTCCTGTATTTTTCGTCTAGTATTTATCTTATTCTTCTTAAAATAAATATTATTAAAGAAACTTAGTGGTAGATTGAGATAATTACTCCACAATTTTTTAACCTCCATTATTCTATCACTGTGAGATTCATGTATATACAAACTTAATATTAAGTCATCATTTTTTAGTCCTATACATTCCTTAATCCATTTTATAAATAATGCAATCATTTTTGGATCAGAATTAGAGAAACTGACTCTACTTGATGGCCTATAGTCTTTCTCTTTAGCACCTTCTGCCCAGTATAGAGCAGTACCAATTAACCATAACTCCCTTTTGGATATAGATTTTATATCTTTTAATGCATTTTCGATCAAATCTGTTTGCTTTTTTATTCTCTTACTCCTCTGTGCATCTGCACCTCGCTTTTGTGCTTGTTGCCTTTTCACAGTTATGTTCTGTCTTTGAGCAACACTAAGACCGACCTCTCTTAGCCAGAGAGATATTGTAGATTTCGCAACAGGAACTTCTTTCATAATTTCAGAGTATGTTTTTCCTTGCTTGCGAAGAGTTATTGCTTTTTGCTTTAAGTCTTGCTTTACCATTATCGAACAAAGATTGTTAGTATCATTATATTATATCTGGGTTCGAAGGCAAAAAGAAAACGCCAGATCTCTCCAGCGTGTTGTGATTTAGACAAAGACAACTCCTACTTTTCATCCTCCATACGATAGCAAACAATGAAATCCTTACCTCGGCAAAGGGTCCCTGGATCTTCCTCGGCACCATAGTATAATTGCAAATCTTGGCAATATTCGAACGCATACCGAGTGCCGCACTGAGATCTCAAGTATGGATATATTGTGCATTTAGCTTCACCACATCTCGGTATCGTAACCAACCTTACCTTTGGGAAGATAATCCGACCACCTTTATTGATGATTTCCCACCAAGACTTAGGAATAAATTCCTGATGATGCATTAACCATTCACCATGCCAGAAACTGCAGACTACTATCTTGGTGCTTGAAATGTCTTTCAACCCATCTAATACACTCTTAAGTGTTAGTGATTTTACTGGTGTATTTTTTGGGAATGGCGACATCAAGAATAGCGTTTCGAGATTAATCTGCTCATCAAACAGATGGAGATCTTCAGGCTCCACTTTGTAATGGTAGCGATTGCCTTCTCGGAATTTCCATGATTCCCCTTCGCCACATTTACTTGAATCATACATTTTAACAAGTCCAGACTGTAGCTGTAAATTGACCAGTCCTAAATGTGCCAAGTATGCCACACGAGCCAAACCTTTACTAGCATCTCCGAATTTTGTATCAGGTAGTTGCCTGACAAATTCTTCAAACGAGCCGTCAGTAAAACCAGCAGCCTGCATTTTCTTTGAGAAATCTTCAAGAAGCCGAGCCGCATAGACGAATGTGTTCATTATTTTCTTCCTTATTCAATTGTAATTTGTTCAACCACTAAAACAAATAATATACTTAATGAGTTAATCAAATATAGCGAAGGCGCCTTCGGTAAAACTAAATCCCTAGAGCATCAGTAGATGCGTCGAGAAATGAATCATACTTAGTCATCTTCTTTTTCCAATCACTTACAAACTTTAACAATTCCCTTTTAGCAATCTTGTCTTTTATTTTTTGAATCTTCTCTTTGAGTTTTGGTGCAATCAACTCAATATCATTCTTCTTCAATTGTCCATTAAACAATTTGTAATGTGTAACTTCTAGATAATCAGCAACTTTTGCTATATGTGCCTCATCTGATTCTGAATCTAGGATTTCCCTTGTAAGGTCTTGAACGTCTTTTTGATTATTAAAATACTTAGAAAGAAATTTTTGATTTTCTTCTTCAAATTTCTTTGCGCATGTGCGAGCAGCTGGATTTGCCTTTGCATAGTACATGCCGATATCACCGCCAAATAGTTCTCCGATATCGTGTAGCAAGCAAAACTTTGTAACTTTATGTATATCAATATTTGCCCCTTTTGAATTTACGAATTCAGAAAGTTGCCAACCTAGCATGGTCACTAAATAGTGATGTTCAGCAAGATTTCCGATCCTGGTATTACCTCCAGCTACAGCATAGCCATATTGAGGCTGTATTCGACTGATTTGTAATATGTTGGTTAATTCAATAATATTATTCACGAGTTAATAATACATTTTGAAAAATATAAAAAAAGTGAGGATATACTCGGCAAATGAAGGGCCAATTTGAACCAAAAAAAACCGCCACTCGAGGTGACGGCAGTTTCGCAAAACCAAAAGTGGAGATTCGCTCACTTTGGCCTCTTTGGCCTATAGCGAACAAAGATCTGGCAAATCGAGGAAAAGCTTTGCATCCTATACATGTCTCCGAAAAGTAGGCAAGTCTTCCCTTTTGCATCATTCTCAAAAGAGAATATTCCATCATCAAGTTCGCGAGACTTTAGTGGACGAATTCCGACCCAATGATCGGTCACTATGGGTACCTTCCCAAAGAGGTTTAGTAAAATGATGGCGTCATAAACTTTGCAAAACGAAACTTGTCCGTGATGTAGGTGCTGATTAATCGAATCAAAAGTATCATCGGACAATAATTCTCCTCGACCAATGATTCTATCTCCTCCAAACATAGACCATGAGATGGACGCAAAATGTATGATGCTACTGCTATCTTCGTCGTCGAGCAGAAAGTGTCTATCATCAATTTCATCAGGCCGACTTACGAATTCAGCGCGCCCGACCAAGTATTCTACTTGATAAATCAGTGACCGCACTTTCAATTTATCCAATTCTGCTTGAGACATTCTCAGTGAATGTTCAGCAAAAATGCACTTATCTAGTTCAGGAACCGACGGTGTAACTTTCATATTGATAGATTTCTGTGATGTATTTGTTTTTGTGATACCAGCCTCAATAAATATATCCGTATTCGATGTTAAAACTAGTGAGCTATTACTCGGTAAAACTATATCTTGTCACTCTTTATTACTTCTTCGAAAATAAATGGCATTTTATAAATTGAGCCATCTTTTATCGCTTTCAAAACTGTTACTATTGTGTTTATAGAATCATATTCGTCAATCTGTTCATTTTTAATAGCTTCATCTATCGGTACCCACATATTATGCCCAAAGTCGCTGTCCTCAATGAGGTCTCCAAAGTATTCATCAGCATGGGCAATTGGGAACATTACATCAGAAAATATTTCACCCGCTTTATACATTATTCTTCTTTCACAACCGACAAGTCGAAAGTCTGCATCGAGTCCTGTTTCTTGCTTTAATTTCCTAGTAGCAGCAGGCTCTATAAGTTCCCCCTTCAAAACAACCCCGCCCATTACACCCACCTTGCCATATGAGGGATTGGACTTTCTAACTTGATTTAGAATCTCTATTTTCTTATCAACAATGCGCGAGACTATTGTTATTACATTTATTTTGAACAAACTAGTTATGGCGTCATTGGTAGTATATGGATCCGCAACATGTTTTATGCCAGTTTCAGAAAGTGAGTATCCATCACCTGTTTTTATAACAAAATCTTTCTTGACCAAGAATTGAAGATGATAATTGTAAAGATCATTTGGAATCTTTTCAGGCTGCATTTCACTATAGCGAAGAGACTTAGCGTTCTTCAGCTTTGATAGTATGTGATTTTGAATTGGGGAGAAGTTGTGGAGCATTATGATTTATTATAGTTATTTTCACGTTTTTATCAACATAATCGTGAAAAGCCCCCTAAAAAGTACTGTTTTTCACGGTTTTGACGTAACATCAATCACTGCCATCTCAAGTGGCAAACTCTCTATATATGCCCTGCCTGTAGCATCATATGCTTTTAATAGCTCCAGAAGGACAGCGGAATTTATACCGGCCTTACCCTCTATCTTCTCTATCGCCAAAACTTCTAGCACTTTCCAATCATCCTCTGAAACCTGTTCTTGCAAAGTCTTTGCCAGGGCGGGAGCATTTTTCAAAAGCAAAATTAGTCGGACTTTTTCTAGAATCAATGAAGCAAAGGTTTTCATGGTGATATTATCCTCACGTGCTTGGGAAATAACAGAGAGAGCTTTTTCTTTTTCACTATGAGCAAGAGAAATGATGAAGTCATTCACAAGACTTCCCTTTGGTGCGCCTGTAATCAATTCAACTTCTTTTATAGAAATTTTCTTATCTTCTGTTGTGCTTATAACCTTCTGCAGAATACCTAGAGTATCGCGGAATGAGCCATCTCCAAGTAAAGCAATTAGGTCTGCAGTTCCGGTCTCTAGTGCGTAGCCTTCTTTCTTTGCCACCTTCACCACTAAAGTCTTCAAAATATCTCTTGTTGGCTTCTTGAAAGCGAAAACTTGGCAACGAGATACCACCGTCTCTGGTATCTTGTCAGTCTCTGTAGTAGCAAGTATAAAAATAGCATGAGCGGGTGGTTCCTCAAGAGTCTTAAGCAAAGCATTGAATGCTTCCTTCGTGAGCATATGTACCTCGTCTATAATATAAACTTTGTAAGCAGATTCAAAAGGCAAAACATTTACCCCATCACGGATTTCTCTAATATCATCGATGCCACGATTTGAAGCGGCATCTATTTCATAAACGTCATTATCACTAACTTCAAGCGCTCTAGCAAAGATACGAGCTATAGAAGTCTTACCCGTTCCTCGACTACCAGAAAAAAGATATGCATGAGCAATTCTCTTCAATTTCAATGAATTTTCTAAAACACTGACAATATGATCCTGACCAATAACATCTGACCAGTCATATGGGCGATGCTTGCGGTATAGCACGGATGAATTACTAGTGATTTCTGATTGCTTTTTTGACATATGGGTATTGTAGAGCATTTTTCTTTACTTGACCATATAGCATGAGAAATGCTAACATATGCTATATACAAGTAATCGTATTTGTAGCCAAAAAAGTGTGTCCTAGGTCTAGGGCCCACTTTTTTGGTATTTAGTAGATTTTATATAGATACTTTTTGGGTATTATCTTTCTTAATTCAGTATTTTTGCCAGTAAAGTGATCTTTGATAGCCCCACTAACAAGATCAGATAGTTGCATTGCGTTAACATATTCAGAGTTGACGTGTGTAATATGCTTAATCCTTTTAATTGTCTTGGTATTTACTCTATCAAAAAGGTATTTATTAAAATGATCAAACTCACCCTTAAACATTCTGCGATCTGCTCTATCAATTACAACTTCAATTTCTCTGCAACTGCACGCTTTTGCTGCAAATAATATCACTTTTGATAAGTTATAATCGTCAAATATATTGTGTAACTTTTCATGACCATTAACTGCAAATTTGCCTTTATAATTTCTCTTATCTATAAGTCTCCAATAAATATAAATTCCGATTTCATTTATCAATTTCAAAATATCTTTATACATATCCAATGGAATAATTGTTGATTTAATTTCACTTTTAAAACTGTATTTATTTCTAATTTCCACAATTCCATTTTCTAATGCAAAAAGTTTCTGAGAATCAAGACACACCGCTGAAAGAATATAATAAAGACTAGCGCCTGTTGGTACTTTATTGCCTTTTTCATCTAGTCTAAAAGGTTCTCCTGGGTCGCCTGATTCATCAATAAAAATATAATGTTGGGTATTGGGCATAATTTTGATGATTATATCAACAAACCACTCCTGCCAGCAAAGGCAGAGGTGATGATGTTAGTACAAGTACTACATTATATGTGAGATTGTAAGTCATGTGTAAATTGTGGGTAACACTTTCGTGGGAATTTTGAATATAGAAAATAATAAGGCAAAAAGAAAACCACCTGCCCGAGAGGGGCACTGGTGGTGTAAGACAGTCATTGTTCGCTGTCTATTCGTTATTTGCCGGTGTTGGTTGATCATCAGCAAATGTATCAGATTCTCGCATCGAAGGTACTGGTAGCATCACACGGACTTTATCATGGTCCGCCAGCAAATTACTGCAACTTTTGACCACGACGCCGCAGTTATCGCACAACAGACCACCATACTCAGCCATAGCGAACTGTACACGTACATCCGCCAAGACTCGAGCATGAGCCCGTTTGACAATTTCGGCAATTGTCTCCAATTCAGGACCAGTCCACTTCATGCCCATGATTTGAGCGATTAGTTCTGCGGAATAGCAGGTCGAGATGAGCTGTTCAATGACTACAGCCAAAATCCTCAGAACAAGTGGCTGACCTGATGTGCCAGCCTCAGCACAGAGTGGTAGCAGTAACGCAGAGATGTTCGTAATGACTTGATGTGATGCGGTGGTTATTGTTTCACTGTGTAATTGCAATTTATTTTTCGGCATATTTCCTCCATACCATGCTCTAGGCAGGGTTTTGTTTGTAACACGCTGTCAGGCATCCACACAGATTCGCCCCAGCAAGAAATGACCAGAAACTAGTCACTTTTTGCTAAGGCGAATATGATATGGCTCATGTTTAGCCGGCTTGTATCCATTATTAAAGAACTTTCTTTGACTTTATATAATCAAATAAATTAGACTTCGTCAAGACCCAGCAATAGATTATTTCTTCTTTAGATATTCCCTCACTATCCCCTCCACTTCCTTCAAACCATTACTCTCCATAAGCTTTACTCGCAACTCTTTCGCCCCTTCCCAACCAGAAACATAAGCTTTAAAATGCTTTTTCATATTTGCAAAATTCTTTATTCCACCCAAATGCTTCTCAAAAGCTTTGGCATGTTCAAGCATAACTTTTATACGCTGTGCAGGCATAATATCCGAAGGTGTCTTCCCTTTAAAAAACCATGGGTTACCAAATATCCCCCTTCCTATCATTGCCCCATCACATCCACTTTCTTTTACTTTCTCCTTCGCATCAGCCAAACTCACAACATCACCATTTCCAATCAAGACAGTATCTGGTGAAATACGATCACGAAGTTTAACGATTTCTTTCATCAAATCCCAATGTGCTGGAATATCGGACATTTCCTTTCTAGTTCTAAGATGCACAGTCAGAGCAGGTAACTTCTGCTCAAGTAAAAATTCTATCCAAGACAAATCTATTTTGTTATAACCAATTCGTGTCTTTATAGTAACAGGAATTGTCTTACCTGATTTTCCTACACCTTCCGCACCCATTCTTGCAGCTTCTAACAATTCTTTCGCAAGAGTGGGATTTTTCATCATGCTTGCTCCTGCTCCTTGTTTCTCTACAGAACGATCGGGGCATCCCATATTTATATCAATGCCATCAAAGCCAAGTTCAGCGACGACACCACAGGCCTCGCGCATTTTGACAGGATTCGCAGAAAAAAGTTGAGCGACTATAGACTTCTCTTTCTTAGAAAACTTTAAATCATGTAAAAGTGTTTTACGGCCAGCAGAGCAAAGACCGTCTGCAGAGACGAATTCTGTCCACATAACATCTGGCTTGCCGTATTTAGCAAACATAGAGCGAAAAGCCACGTCAGTGACATTTGCCATTGGCGCTATTACAAATATAGGCTTTTTAGCATTCTTCAGCTTTTGCCAGAAGTTTAGCGACGCTTTCTTTGTCTTTATATTTATACCCTTTTTAATCATCATGCAATACTACTACATCACAGCCTCATCTAGCAAGTCAAGAGTATCATTGTCACGCATTGAGCTGCCTAGTATAATAACAGAAAAAATCTTCTCTTTGCTACCAAGTTTAAATATTGATAATCCAGTCCTATTTGCCTCGGGAGTGTAACCATTCTTTCCTCCTATGTATGAAGTCAAATTCAAAAAATGAACTGGATTTGTCCATGTATGAGTTCTTATGGTTGTAAACTTTGTTGAAGTAATTTTGAAAATATCAGGATCATTTTCAATTATCCAAGTAGAGATTATCGATATATCCTTTGCTGTTGAAACATTTTGTGCTGATAAACCAGATGGATCTTTAAAATATGTTCTGTATGCACCTATACTATTAACCCAATTATTCATTTCATTTACAAATTTCTTGCGCCCACCAGGAAATGACATAGCCAATGCTTCAGCAGAATCATTGCTAGACACCATTAACAAAGGGTACAGTAATTCCTCTACCGTCAATCTCTCACCAACACGAAATCTTGCTTCATTTCCATATGTATTTGCCATAGCTGGAGTAATAGCAATATATTGATTTTGATCTAAAAGTTTTCTAGCAATTACAGCCGTTACAAGCTTTGCAATAGAAGCAACTGGCATTAATGTATCTTCATTCTTTTTTAGAATTATGCGGTCATCACTGATGTTCTTAACATAGTACGCTTTTGCAGATATCTTTTTTGAACTAGCGGTTGGAGCATAATCATCTCTCTTTTCAGATATTTCAAAATCGCTTTTGGCTGAATATAATACTGACTTTGAAAGCCTAGTAAAATCAGTTTCAACGATTTCTGGTTCGTCTATATTAATATAAGTAACTGATGTATCACTCTCAGGTGAAATAAAATTATAAATATATGATCGAGTTGAAGATGAATATATAATTAAAATAATTATAGCCAATGCTATTCCTGTAATTATGGCTGTCAACATTGATTTAAATAATGTCTTAAAATTATTTTGTGACATAGAAGATATTATTACCAAATCGTAAATTTATATAATCATAATTCACTTGTTTTTTTATATTACCGCTATTATTTTGAGAATTATTCCAAAATGCTATCAAGTTTTCAGCTGTCTTATCAAAAGGTACACGATCATCAAAATAAACAATACAGTCTGATAGATCAGGATTTTTTATATATAATTCATACTGACCGTCCTCCCCTATCAATATGCCATTTGTCGAAATATTCTTTTCTTGTATTGTTTTTGTAAATTTTTGAAGTTGTTTAAATAGATCTATATCAATAAAATATGTACCCAGAATTATTTTATTATCCATTGAGTTAAAATAGTAACGAGTAAATATCTCTTCAAATAAAAAAGGTGATTTCTCAAATACATAACCATCTTTATCGACAGAAAAACACTCCCTTCCTTCATTATCTTCATCGAAGAAGCCATTACATATTAAAGCTTCTGCTTTTCTTTCATTTATATTGATTAAAATACCAGAAAGTCCCTCTCGACGAATACTCACAGTATCAATTTCTTTATGTAGACGTAGTAACTTATTCTCGATCTTTTCCTTTGGGTAGAAAAAAGTATTTGATTTAGGAATATAAAAAGCATAATCATCTAGCAGTTCATCAAATACATCTTTTTCAATAGATGAAATATCAATTTTTAAAGTGCCAACAACTTTAATTTTTGATATTTGAAAAAATGAAAGTCTAAAAAATAAAATAATTACCAATATAGCCAGTATAAAACACAAAAAAGATAATAGCGTTGTTAGTATTATCTTTTTACGCTTCTTTTGTGCAAATTTCAGTGATTCTAAAGTTTTTGAACGTCTGTTCATTCTTTATTTTATACTATCCTTACCCATATATTTCTGTAAGACTTCAGGAAGTTTAACTGATCCATCAGCTTGTTGATAGTTTTCAACTAATGAAACTAGTATTCTAGGAGTTGGAATAGCTGTACAGTTTAAAGAGTGAGCGTATCGAAGCTTGCCTTCTGCATCCTTATATCGGATATTCAAGCGTCGTGTCTGAAAGTCGTGGAAATATGAAGCAGAAGAAATCTCTCTATAAGTATTTTCTTTTGGAACCCAAAGCTCTACATCGTACTTTTTCACCTGGCCAAGACCTAGATCACCGCCACAATTTAAAACTGTATGATATGGTATTCCGAGAGATTCTATAAACTCCTCGGTGTTTCTATTTATCTCTTCATGAAAAGCTACAGATACCTCATGACTAGCTTCGCAAAGTATAAGCTGTTCAAATTTATAAAATTCATGTACTCGTATAAGTCCCTTTACATCTTTACTGTGTGCGCCGGCTTCACGTCTATAACAAGGAGAAAAACCAAGGTATCTCTTTGGTAATGATTTTAGATCCAGAACTTCTTCACTGTGCATAGCCATAAGAGGAACTTCTGCAGTACCAGCAAGAGCATCACCATCTTGAGTCATATAAAAGTCTTCAACATCCCCCGGTAAATGTCCTGTTCCATAAAGAGAAACCTTTCTCACTATTGCAGGAGAAATGACTGGTATAAAGTTCTTGCTTGTTTTATTATCACCAAAAAACTCCATAGCATATTGCCAAATAGCAAATGACAAACGGGCTCCATCTCCAGTTAAAAAGTATCCACGGAATCCATGAACCTTTGCACCCCTCTCAAAGTCCACCATGCCAAGCTTAGTCATAAGTTCTACATGATCCTTTGGCTCAAAGTTGAATACTGGCTTTTCTCCCCAAACTTTTATTTCTTTATTATCCTTATCAGTATCACCGTCTGGAACTGACATATCTGGAATATTTGGCACATGAAGCATAGCGTCCTGCCAATTTTTCATTATTTCCTTTAAAGACTCTTCTTCTTTCTGCATTGATTCCTTTACTACCTTCATATCATCTATCATCTTCTGTCGCTCCTCTGGTGTGGCTGTGGGAATTTTCTCACTAATAAGATTTTGTTCAGCGCGTTTCTTCTCAATAGATGAAAGAATTTCTTTTCTTTTATCATCAAGCACTATAAGGTCGTCAATGTTAATATTGACATGCTTTTTCTTTGCACCTGCCTGCACCACCTCCTTGTTTTCTCTTATAAATTTTATATCTAACATAGACTATATATTACCATATCTGCTATAATCAGAAAACTAATAATCTAAATAATTAACATAATGCATGAAATTTACACCTTAGAAAAAGAAGCTACTCCACTCCCACTAAAGCATATTCCCCAACCACCAAGCAAACTCTATGTAAAAGGCAAGATGCCTGCTGAAGATACTGTGCTACTTTGCGTAGTTGGCGCACGTGAGCATTCTAGTTATGGTGAAGATGTTTGTAAAAAGTTGATAGCTGGACTCAAAGGATACAATATATGTATTGTATCCGGCCTAGCCATAGGTATAGATGGAATAGCGCATCGCGCAGCCCTAGAGACTGGATTGCAGACAGTTGCCTTCCCCGGTTCTGGTCTTGATCCTAAAGTTCTCTACCCCGCTTCGCACGCTCGTCTTGCAGAAGAAATAGTCTATGCAGGCGGCGCGCTAATTTCTGAACTTGAGATGCAAACAGTCGCAGCGCCATGGACATTCCCCCAGAGGAATCGTTTAATGGCAGGAATTTCAAAAGCAACCTTAGTCATAGAAGCAGAATTACTATCTGGAACTCTCATAACATCTAGATTAGCATCAGACTACAATCGTGAAGTTGGAGCCGTACCAGGAAATATCTTTTCACCACTTTCTGCTGGACCACATATGCTCATACGAGGAGGTGCAATTCCAATAACATGCACTGACGATATTTTGGAGATGCTCGGTTTCGAAAGACGAGATGGTATGGGTCAAGAGCAAAGAATTGTACAGGCAAATCTTTTTGGCGGATTAAATGAAAATGAAAAAAGAGTAATTGAGATACTGCAGATCGAGCCTCGCACAGCAGAACAACTAGTACAAAAAACCGGTCACTCAGCAAGAGTGGTAAATGAAATATTATCTTCACTGGAAGTGCAGGGGTTGATAGAGGAAGGTGAAAGAGGGTTTAGGGTGAAGTAGAATTAGTGCCCCTCAGACTGCCATGTCTTAACTGACTCGAAAGGCGCCACGAGCATAAGCACATTCAAAGTTAAGTTATCACGTACCCAGAATAAACATCCGAGCTCCATGACGATAATGAGAAGAATAGTAAACCAAATCTTTGACCATCGAGCAATAAAGAAACCGATAACTACCATTAGGATATCACAGGTCGAATTTAATACGCTGTCTCCAACATAACCAAGCGCGATAGTCGCCTCTCTGTATCTATTTATAATAATAGGAGAATTTTCTAATAGCTCCCATCCCGCTTCAATAATAAGTGCTGCCAATAGCCAATGCTTTTTTTGAAACTTTTTCTTGAATCTTTCTGGCAAGCGTCGAGATATAAACCACATCAAGGCATAAAACAGCATTCCATGAATGATATGAGAGAAAGAATACACATCAGCAACTCTCTGAGAATTCTCACTACCCCAAATATTGTTATCCCACCAACCAAACTTCCCGTCTGGACCAAGTGGTGAACGTCCACTATTTAGCTCTATAGCTGCCACGAATCCACAAACAATAATAATACTAAAAATAATAAAGCGATGCCTTTTTATAAATGAAAAAATTGATGACATGAGAATATTATAGCACTAATATAATCCCCCCAAATTCACAACATTGGTATAACCAAATTGATTCAAAACATTCTTGGCAACTTCCGCTCGACTTCCTGATAAGCAATAACATTCTATCCTGATATCCTTAGCCATATTCGCAATTATTCCAAGTTCACCAGACATAATATCTTCTATAGGTATATTCACAGCACCATCTTTATGATACGGTCTGAATTCTGATGGAGTTCTAACATCGATAAGTAATTTTTCTAACATAAAAATATTATAACACTTTCAGCAAGAGCTTACTGATAATTTATCCCAATCTTATTGAGCTCAGTTCTGAGCGCTCGGTAATCAGGAATTGTTCTAGCGACCAAGTCCCAGAATCTCTTTGAATGATTCAATTCTCCTAAATGGCATATTTCATGTACCACAATATAGTCAGCTAGTTTTTCTGGTATCAGTGCTAGTTTATAATTGAAATTCAAATTCCCCCTTTTTGAACAGCTCCCCCATCTAGTCCTTTGATTCCTTATGGCAATGCGACCAATTTTGTAATTATAAAATTTATTGTATTCAGTAACTTTCTTTTCAACTAAAATCCTCGCAATCTCCTTATTTTCCAAATATTCCGCACGCTTCTCTGCTTTTGTCTTTTTTACAATAGTCACCGGCCCTAGAGATCGGAAATGTTTCTGCTTTGCCAGAATCCACTCGGCCTTTCTTTTAATAAAGTTATCTACAAAGAAACCAATACTCATTAATCTTGGTACAGACACAATAATTTCACCATCCGGATGAACAGATATTCTCAGACTGCGAGACCTCTTGCTGATTTTCAGGGTATATTCTATTGTCTGACCGTTTACGGTAATTGATTTGTCCATGCATTATTAAACCATCAGAAGTATTAGACCCGCCACTACAAGAATAAATGAAGTGATTTTTATAAGTATGTGCTTTTCATTAAAGAATGCTTTTCCAGACAGTATCCCGGCCAAGACGGCAACGCCGCGACGACCACCGGCAATAGATGATGCTGGGGCGAATATATATGCAAAGCTTATGAGTACAGAACTAATTCCGCGAGACAGAGCTTGGACCATGAACTGTTTTTTGAGAAGGAATTTGAATGGATTTTCCTTATACCTCCACTTCGCCATGATGAATAAAAAGGTCAGAACAATAGATGATGCCACGATACAAAATGCCTCTACAGAACTACCATTTGATATCATGTACTTGTATAAAGATATAGTCGCAACTGCATTTATTGTTGAAAAGATGACATAACCTATACCCTTTTTGCCTAAACCGTGATTGATAAACAGAAAAATTAATCCGAGAATAATTACAGAAATTCCAATGATATTAAATAAACTGATTTGATAACCAAGAGAATAGTCAACCACGAGTAGAAGTGGCACAGTTCCAACCATTATAAAAGCAAAGGTACTTCTTTCCGCCTTTACTGTAGCTTCAAGTGATGAATATGTTTGTGCAATTTCCAAAACGATATAAATTGCAAAAAGACCAATTGAGTTCATCGAGAAAACAAACTCTTGCTTATAAATCGCAATAACTATAAAGAATATCAGCCCCCAGAATAGATTGAGAAAACCGAAGGTATATACACTTTCTTTTTTGTGATTCACACTCCACTTTCCGAGTGATGAAGACGTCTCGTCAAGGAAAGTGCTGGCCGCCATCATTAATATTCCAATCATTTTTTATCTTTTTACTTTAATGCTCCTTTTACGATATCAGAAGAAAAACCTTGTGGAACTTGCCCTGTCTTTGCATAATTGTATATCACCAATTTGAAAATTGAACCAAGAGTTGATGAAATTATTGATAATATTATAAGACAAATGAGTAGCAACACTGCAACGCAAATACCTACGGTTAATGTTGGAATAATGAATGCTATACCAACAGCCAGTGCGATCAAAACAAACGCCAAGATTCCAAAGCAATAACCAACTCCGAAATTTACGATTATTGTCTCTCCCCAAGTCTTTCTAATCATTGACGCTGATTCCTTGAAAGAATCCTTCACACTTGTCTTACCAATAACGAGAGATGGTAAACTGAAGTATGTCATTATATTCCAAGCAGCACCGAGAAGACTAGCGATGATTCTACCAGCTATTTTAAATTTATCTGCAATAATTCCGAGCACAATACCAACAGTCGCTGAAATTAATGACCAAATCAAAATTTTATTAAAGCTTACTTTTGCCTCTTCAAAACCTTGTTTCAGAGTCAAATCTTTTCCAGAGAAATGTGCTTGAACAATGATGAACAAAACTGCTTGAAAATAATTAACAATTAAGAATGTCAAAAGATAATAGACAAATAGAACACCATAAATAATTATGTTATTGGTCAAGCTATTATCAAATGTCCTGATCCCTTCAATACTTCCTCCAAAAGCAAAAATGAAGAACAATACTACAATAGCGACCATAATAACTAGCGAGGATATAGAAGAAATAATTGGTATCCACATTATCTCTTTGTTTTGCTTCAATACAGCCCAAGATTGTTTAATAATCTGAAGACTTGCATTAAATTTACCTATTTTGACTGGGGGCATATAGTTTTAATTAATGATAATTGTGAGTATTATAACATATATAGTGCTGATCAATATGAACCTTTGTTTGACAGATTTAGTCTATAATTGCTTACTACTTTTTTGTATTTACAATTTATTGCTATATTGTATTATATAAATGTTCGGATGATGTCATGTTTCTTCAGCGGGGTTCCCCACCCCCACCTCCTTGGCGTTTCGTCATCCGAACACTATCTTCTCGAACTCACATGGAGTATCGAGCAAGGCGACCCGAGCAATTTTGCCCGGGTCTTTTCATTTGGGTATTATGCCCCAAAAATTATGCCTGCGCTTTCACACTCGCTCGCAAGCAAAGCAGTTTGCTTGCTTTGCGCTCGTGTGACCCTACAGAGAATCGGTCACGGGTTCCGGCCTTCTGGCCGGCCCCGCGACCCCGATGTGATGAAAAAGTGTTAACGTATGGATAAAGGTCGAACACTACTAATTAACACTTAATGTAATGAAATCATATCATTTAGGAATTGATTTACACAAGTCATTCGGATATTGGACTATCATTGATTCGGATAAAAACAAACTCTTTCAAGGTAAGGTTCCTACAACTGAGAGAGACACATTAAAAACATTAGCGTCACTACCAATTAATTCATGCGACATTCAAGCTGGTATCGAGCCTGTGTCCCAATGGGGATGGTTCGCAGAGATTTTAGAGAAACAGGGAGTAGAAGTCAAATTAATAGATCCTGCAAAAACTAAATTAATTGCAGCCAGTAAATTAAAACATGACAAGGTAGATTCAGAAATTATCGCAGACCTGTTAAGAATAGATTTCGTGGCCACGGCATATCTAGCACCACAAGCAGTTCGAGATTTACGTGAACTACTAAGATGGAGAATGTTTTTCATTCGTTTAAGATCGTCCATTAAAAACAGGGTTCATAGTGTGCTTTGGAAACATGGACTAGAGAGTCCAACTACTGATCTTTTTGGAAAGAAAGGAAGAGCATGGTTACCACAACAAACATTTCACAAACTATATGGAGAAGAAGTGACTTCATTAATGCAGACCATTGATTGGATGAATGGACAGATTAAAGAATTAGATATTTTAGTTAAACGGAAAGCTGAAACAGATGAGAGAGCTAGAACTTTAATGACCATTCCGGGTGTGGCAGAACTTACAGCTCTAACCATCGTGGCTGAAGTCGGTGATTTTGAAAGATTTAAAACACCAGAACAACTTGCAAGCTATGCTGGTCTAGTCTCCTCATCCCATTCATCTGGTGGAAAAATGAGATTTGGGCATATCACAAGAAAAGGCTCTCCTTTTCTTCGCTCCATCATGGTTGAAGCCGCTTGTCAGATTAGACCAAGTGGAGGATATCTATACGATTTTTACGAAAGAATCAAGGACAGAAAAGGAGCGAAAACTGCTCGTGTAGCATTGGCCAGAAAGATGCTCACGGTAATGTGGTGTTTGGTTAAAAAGAAGGAGCCTTTCCTGGCTCATTTCTTAGGAGGTTCAGGCAACATGAAGAGTGGTGATCTCGTAGCGAGGGTGGTGCATTGACACCGTGACCCCGATTGAGACCCCGTAATACGTACGACATCTTGTCCTAAGAGGACGAATAGCCGCATGGGTTATGTATATCAAAGTGTAGAGCACTTTATTACCTTCATGTTGCCTGAGTCTCTTAAATCTAGAATACCTAAAAGACTAAGATCTTTAAAATTAGCCGTAAAAATTAGTTATACACACTTTTTCATAGCCGCCTCACTCGCCTTCGCTCGTTCCGGCTTTCGATTCCCCGAGCCTCCCTTGCGACATGAAAACGACTGGAGCAAGTCCAGTCTTTTTCATGTCGAGTGACCCTACAGAGAATCGAACTCTGCTTCCATCCTTGAGAAGGATGTGTCCTAGCCGATAGACGATAGGGCCATGTTTTTGTTTGGAAGGGGTGAATTATTACCTTCCCCATCTACAATAAAACAAAAACTACTTCTTAGCAAGCCACTCTGCATCCTGCCTTACCAAAAGATCTTTCGCTCTATCTGGCTCTGCAAGTATAGCTTTTGTGGCTCTTTCTAGTCTGATAAATTGGGAACCTTTTACAAGCACGATATCTCCCTTTTGCACAATAGTTTTCAAGTATTCCCCAGTCTCAATAGAAGAATTAAAATGAATATCGTTCTCAGCCATTTGTTTTGATCTGGGACCAACTGTTATTAGAATATTGCATGATACTTTTGCCTTTTCACCCGCTTTCTTGTGCTCATCAAATGAAAATTTACCCAGCTCCATCATATCTCCGAGCACGGCTATCTTTCTGCCAGTTACATTTACTTTTGAAAGTGTAGACAAAGCCTCACTCAAAGCATCTGGAGAGGAATTATATGTATCATCAATAATTGTAGAACCATTCAAGCCAGAAAGAATATTCATTCTACCTCTTGGAGGAACATGATTCTTTAATGATTCAATCATTTGATCAATAGTTAGTGACCTTGCCAAGCCGACTGTTATAGCAGCGATAATAGGATATATTTGTTGATTGCCAATTACTTTCTCAATTTTTATAGTATATTTTTTATCATCATGTTTAATCTTAAAGACCATACCGAAAGAAGGTTCCAATTCTATTTCAGTTGCAGCAACAGTTGAAAGATTATCAATACTAAATGTCATCACTTTTTGTTTTATCTTTAGAGATTCATTAAATAGCTTTCTATCATCAGCTGAGATAATTAAAACTCCACTATCTTTTAATGATTTAGTTAATGAAAACTTTTCTTGAAAAACCTCCTCTGGTGACTTGAAAAATTCAACGTGTACTGGCACCTCGCTTACTTTTGTAATCACAACAATGTCTGATTTCAACCATGAAGCCATCTTTTGTATATCGCCAGGATGATCAGCTCCTATCTCTAATACCAAACATTCAGGATACTTAGAATTGAACATTATTAATTCAAGACCTTTTAGCATATTTCTCAACCAGATAGCAGGATCGTCCCAACCATTAGGACATCCGAGAATTGTCAGAGGTACTCCTATTTCACTATTAAAACTTTTATCACTTTTACGTATATGTCCAGTCTTTTCTAATACAGTATAAATAGCATCTTTTGTAGATGTCTTGCCAACACTGCCTGTTACAGTAATAATGCTTGGCTTATATTTTTTTAATATTATTTTGGATTCTATAATTAGAATCTTTATCAGTAAACTTTTTAAAAATGATTTCATATCTAATTTGTATATTATCTATCTGGTGGTAATTCGTAATAATTGATGAGAAACTTAACAATTTGTATAAAAGGATCAGTCAACGTTTCAGATGCATATTCAGCACCCTTAGGATAAACATGATACAGAAACACTATAAACCTAGGATTATATGCTGGGAAATAGCCAAAAAACGAATGTAAGTATCTATCACTATAATACCCTCCATTTTCATGATCTGCAATCTGAGCAGTACCAGTCTTTGCTGCTATACTATAATGTTCCATTTTTACGTTTCCTTTCTTCAGAGCAGTATCGACAACCTTCACAAGCATATTTGTCACTTGATCTGTTGTCTCCTTTTCAAATATCTTTACTGAATCCGCAACTATAGATTCTGATCTGCCGTCTATATACTCTATTTCTTTTGCAATGTGTGGCTTAACAAGCATTCCCCCATTCGCAAGTGATGACAATGCTCTAATAGTCTGAATAGGAGTAGATGCTATACCTTGACCATAAGAAGCAGTTGCTATCTCAATATCTCTACCAGTTTCAAGATTCTTTATTATTCCTTTTTCTTCATTTGGTTGATCAATTCCAGTCACTTCTCCAAAACCTAGATTTTTATAATACTTTACAAACTTTTCATGACCAGTTTTTATGGCTATTGTTGCTGCACCAATATTTAATGACTGACTCAAAACTTCTTGCATAGATATCACACCCCTTGCCTTTCCGTCATAGTTTGAAATTCTTTTATTATTTAATTCAAGAAATCCTGTATCATTATATGTCGATTTTTCTGTTATCGCTCCAGAATCAATACCTATAGCCATAGTTAGAGGCTTTATAATAGATCCCATTTCTCTTATATCCTCTACGATTGGATTTGAAAATACTTTTGGATCTTCAATATTTTTTAAATTATTTGGATTAAAAGTAGGCCTACTTGCTATGCCATAAATAGCACCCGTTTTTGGATCCATAATTATTCCGCCGATAGAATCTGAGTTCCATTTTTGTTGAGCTTCTTCAATAGTTTTCTCTAAATAGTTTTCTACGCTCGGTTCAATAGAAGTTACAATATCTCCATGAACCTTTTGATTTATAAAAACAGTATTTTTAATTTCTAAAAAGATTTCAGCAAATATATTTTTTCTCAAACCTTGCTTCTCTCTTGAAAGTATCTCTTCATAGTATCTTTCTAGACCATATCTTCCAGCAAGATTATTCTCGGAATCAAAACCCATCAAACCAATAGACTGAGCTGACATATAATCTCCAGGATATACTCTCCAAAAGTCTTTTGTCAAAATTAATCCTGGTATCTTTAAATTTTTAATTAATTCACCAACATCTTTGTCAAGCTTTTTCTGAATCTCTTCATAAGGATCATCGATTTTCATCGACTTCTGAATGAATATATCCTTATCAAGTTTTACATACGCAGAAATAACATCATAAACATTCTCTGGATTAGTAATTAATTTGGGATTTATTGCCAGAGTATAGCCTTCTTTTATAGTTGCAGCACCAATCTTTATATTGTCTTTAGATTCAAAAAATATTGAACCTCTATCATAATTTGCATCTACAATCTTTGAATACTGACTATCTGACTTATCAGTATAATAATCACCTTTAATAAGCTGAACCCAACATAATTTGGATGTTATTATTAACCCAGCCACAAGAAAAATAACCAGAATTAATCTAGCTCTTTTAAAATAATTATTGTTCATTATAAGAAACAATTGCTGTTAAAGACTTTTTTGAAATAAATGAACTTACTTCTGCTTCTTGATAGCCTTTTGAATATGCCATGTTCATATTTATTTTATTCTTTAATGCAAAGTACTTTGACTCAGTCTCACTAACTTCTGTAGATTTTTCTCTTATCATCGAAACTATGTTTTCTCTTTCAACAACATTTACAATAGCCGAGTGAACTGATATAGCATAAAATGGCGCTAATACAATAATACCAAATACCAATGTCCAGAATATTCGCACTCTGTAAATTAGATTTTCTTCTTTGTTATTCTGTATTGTCTTTCTCATTTGTATTATTAAATTATTTTTTCTAATATTCTTAATTTTGCGCTCCTTGACCTTGGATTTTCCATTATTTCCTCCTCTGTCGGTGTTATTGGTCTTTTTGTTATAATTTTTGCTTCTCCTTTCTCTGCTTTTTCCTTATTAAAATTTTTGACTATTCTATCTTCTAGGCTATGAAATGAAATTACTGCTATTCGTCCATCTTTTTCTAGTCTTTCAAAGCCGTTCGCCAGTCCTTTCTTCAATGCATTTAATTCGTCATTAACTGTAATTCTCAATGCTTGAAATGTTCTCGTGGCTGGATGAAGTCTTCCTCTCTTATAAAATATTGGTACTGATTGAGAAATGATTTCTACTAGCTCACCAGTTGTTTCAATTGATTTCTTTGCTCGATAATTCACAATTGCTCTCGCTATCCTTCTCGAATACTTTTCTTCACCGTAACCATATATGATGTCAGCGATGTTTTCTTCTTGCCAAGTATTTACTATCTGATGTGCTGTCAAATCTCCTTCCTTCGGTTCTTTCTTGAAAGTCATGAGCAATGGTTCGTCGTTCTTGAAAGTAAAGCCTCGTCCAGATGTTTCGAATTGATCAGAAGATAAACCGAGATCCAGCATTATTCTATTAACCTTTTCAATATTTAAATCATCTAGAACCCTATCTAGATCGCTGTAGTTAGATTCTTTTAGAATAATGTTTGCAGAGTCTCCAAGTCTTTTCTTTGACCTTTCTAAGGCCTCAGTGTCTCTGTCGAGACCGATAACAGTCAAATCATTGTCTGTAACCTTTAGGGCGTATTCTGCATGTCCTGCACTACCCAAGGTGCCATCAAGATACATATCACCTTTGTGAATGTTTAGACCATCAATTGATTCATGTAAAAGAACTGTCTTGTGTATCATACTCATAACTTTGATTAAAGAATTCCGACTGAACCTAGCTTTTCAGCTAGTGCATCAGTTTTCTTCTCAACAGTTGTGCGATACGATGACCACACTTTCTCATCCCATATTTCAACTCTGTTTAGCACACCAATGATCGCCACCTTTGTCTTGATCCCAGCATGTTCACATAAGTGAAGCGGTATAAGAACGCGTCCTATCGAATCAACTTCAACCTCAGTCGCTCGACCAAAAATAATACGGTTGAAGTTACGATTGTCCGCTTGCAAAACCGAAGAAGAATCTGGTCTCGATAGTCTCTCCGCGAATTCCTTCCATCCTTTCAGTGTAAAAACGAAAAGACAGCTATCTATCCCAGGAGCTATGACTACATTGTTCCCCATTTCCTTTCGAAATTTCGAAGGAAGAGAAACTCTGCTTTTGTCATCTATCGTATGCAGGTGTTCTCCGATCAACATATGTTTTTATGAAAAGTTTTTAGAAAATTTCTTTATGGTGTCGATGACATAAATCAATTTTCCTACTCCTTCCCACTTGGATACCATTTTATCCCACTCGATACAACTTTGCAAACAAAGTTATCCACTTATAGCGGACTATAGTCCACTGTTAAACACATTATTTATCAATTTTTACAAACGAAAACCGCTGGGTTTGAGGCCAGCGGTGTTTTCAGAATATTCTTTTTAACGGCGTTGTCTGTTTTCCGCCGAGTGGAAGGTACCACTATTGTTTTTCCATCAAGCGCCAGTACTTCCCATCGGGATGTCTGACGACAAATGGTGTATTTGTGAATCCAACAAGAGGCTGGATTTCGAGGAGATGTCGAGCCTCGAGAAGCTCAAGGCTGCCACCTCTTTCCAGCACATAGGCCATTGCTGCCGGTCGTGTCCCCGTAATATCGGCGCGACCGACGATACGGTAAACAGGACTAGTAGCAGCAGTTATCTCGACCGCCTTCCCCACTTTTACCATACCCATGGCTATGATGCCGAGGATGACACCGAAGAATACTGCTCCAACTGCAAGTATGAGAGGTCTTTTTTTCATTTTCTAATCATTTGTTCAGGGGTTAAACGAACTCTCAAAACACAAAATTTTGCGTTCTTAGAGTCCGTCTAAACCTTGATTCAAGGGGCTGATTTACTGTCCACATGTTAGCATATCTATATCTGCATGTCAATGGGCGTGCGGTTAGGTAAAATAGCCTACTTCCCCTCATTAAACCCCAGCTTCCCCTTCTTTCTTGCAGGTTTTGCTATCAATGTCTTTTTCATTAAGTCCTTAACGGCTGAGTGCACATGTACTAGTAATACACCCTGATCCTTTTGTTTTGATTCAATCTCACCTATTTTCAAAGACAAATCTTTATAATTATCTAGAGACTCTCGCATTTTTATAAATGCACGAATAATAAATATGTTCATTTCAATAGCTCTTTGGCTATTTAGTATTGACGAAAGCATGGCAACACCGTGTTCGGTGAAGACATAGGGCATATGTCGTGTTCCCCCATGTCTTGATATTCCAATTTGGAATATCAAGTTTTCATACTCTTCTTTTGTAAGTTAAAACATAAAATCGCCTGGAAACCTAGATATGTTTCTTTTAACAGCTTTATTGAAATTTCCTGTTGTAACGCCGTATATTTCAGCCAAGTCCGAATCGACCATAACTCTTTGTCCCCTAATCACAAATATCCTCTGTTTTATAACCTCATCAGGATTAACCTGAACTTTTTGCACTATTTTATTCATAGGTATTATAAAATTACTTAATAATACATATATAGTATAAAAAAGTTATTAAGAAATAATAAAGAAATTCTTAAGATTTGATAAAGATTGGGGATAAGTCCACCACAAATATAATCGAAAAACCATCTGAAGATGTGCTGTTTTTGGAGTATATGGTGGTTAAATAGATACAAAGATGATATCACGTAAGGTTCCTAGTTCTTTGTCTACTAGGAACTATGCATAAAATTTGAAAAGGATATTCATATCTATCTACCCTCATTAACAAATTTCCTCGTAATAGGTCCAAAATACCCAGTTGCAGATATTTTGTTGTCCTTCTGGTATTTCATAAGGGCTTTCTTTGTAAGAGAACCGAACATGGTAGTTTCATTTCCTTTAGATCCTGGTCCTGCAGGAGATACAGTGTAGCCTTTGGAGTTTAAGAATATCTGTAATTGTTTAACATCATTACCTGTTTGACCGAGTTGTAGATATCTAGAGAAGGTTGGAGTTTTATTAGTTACTGGAGCAACTGCTTGATTTGGTATTACTATGTTGTATTGTTGAGCTATTTGATTAGCTAATGTTGTGTTACCCATAGCTAGGAGGTTGTTTACTCGACTTTGGGCAGTAGAACCACCGCTACTTCTAGGAGCTGATTGTGTTCTGAATGACTCAATATTACCCAGAGTTGTTCCTGCGGTGTTAGTAGAATATGCACGATAGTAGTATGTAGTGTCTAGAGTAAGGTCTGTTAGATTTTTTGTAAATGTACCAGTATCAAAGCTTCCTGAATCTGTAGTAGTTGCTATGATAGTTTCCATACTTGGTGATGTACTGTATTCAAAGCCTCTTAGAGTTGATAGGTCGTATCCTTTGTTTGTTGTGTTTCCATTAAGTGTAGCTGTTCCTGTTCTGATGGATGATGCTGAGGAAGTAGTAAGTACTGGACGGGAACAGTATGCGGTGGTGTCGGTGGAGTTAGCGTCTTGACCTGAGTAGGTTTGCCAGGCGGAGAGGGTGTAATCAATACTTTTATTTTTTACTACATAATTAGAATTTGGGTGACAATATTGGTTGTTGTTGTATGTGCCAAAACCAAATGTGTTACCAACGCTACTAGAATAATATACTGGTGATCTATTTACATCATTATTTATGACCATTTCAAATATATTATCCGTAACACTATTATCGTATGTTAACGAATCCACATATTCATTTATAAAAAGACCTCTTCTTCTTGCGCCATATACTTTATTACTAGTAACAGTATTACCATAGCCGCTATTAATAATAATGCCCCAATCAATATTGTAAATAACATTATTCATTATATTTACATTAATTGAATATCTATCTAAATAAATTCCATGCGCGGCAGTATATGGACCACCATAATTGATGCCATCAGAATTACCAATTGAGTTCTTGATTGTATTGCCAGAAATCGTATTATTTGTGACGGTATATCCTCGTGCATAAGTATAAATTCCTCCGCAATCCTCTAACACAAGGCATGACATATCTATAATATTATTTTGAATTGTATTTAAGTTACCATAAAATGATATGCCGATATAACCACTGTTGGTAATATTGTTACTATCAACATTTAATGTTGTACCAAATAAATACATGCTTCCATTTGATTGTTTTGGACTTATTCCGACATTTCCAGCATTATTAATTATATTGCTTGAAATATTTATATTACTGTTTACTATTCCTTCTGATGTTTGTATCCCATCAGATAATGTATTTTGTATTGAATTACTTGATATGGTAGATGTAGCCAAGGTAGCAACATATACCCCAGTTTGACCACCGCTTATGTTTAAGTTGTTTATAATTATATTATTTGAACTGGTCGCAGCTACATCATAAAGATTTGCATTTTTTACATTTAGGTTTTGTATTGTTATATAGTTTTTGCCACTAGTGTTTACACCGTAAGAACGATTTGAAACTTCTACAGTATGACTGGTTGGATCATCACCATTTGCAGTCCAGAGATATAACATACCTGTAGATGTGGCATAGAACCATTCTCCAGGAGCGTCTAACATAGAGAGTTTGTTTTGGAGATAGAATCCATAACCTGTTCGCATTACATAGGTACTGTGAACATTACCACTTAATGTAATCTTGTGAGTTCCTGCATCATATGCAGTAGCAGTGTTTGTACTGAGTGCCCAAGGAATAGCTCTAGTAACCACAGTAGCTCCTACTATACTTTGAATTACGAAACTCCACAACCTGTTAATAACTTTTTCACGCTAAACAACCACAGATATCTGTAGTTTTTTACAAAGGTTAGTTTTCTTCAGTTACTTCTCTCTAGCGTAGTACAAACGCAAGAAGAGAGTAAGCAT
>CAIOGI010000010.1 GCA_903857825.1 Candidatus Tayloriibacteriota bacterium
GTATTGCTAATGAAATTTTTACCAAGTCCTGGGAGTGCTTTTGCTGAAGTAGGCTATTTAATTCTATTTGGAACTTTACAGTGGTTTCTGATTGGTTCCATAATAGGCTATCTTTACGGAAAAATTAAGAATAGAAATAAGGTATAATTATAAGTATGCTTAACCCTCTTTTAAAACTTAATCCAAAACTTTTCGACAAGAATATTGAAATGACTCCTATTCGTCGCGGTTTCGGGGAGGGTTTGGTTATTGCTGGTGATTTGAATAAAGATGTTGTTGGGCTCTGTGCGGATCTTGTAGAAAGTACTGCAATGAATCTTTTTAAAGATAAATATCCAGATCGATTTATAGAAATGGGTATTGCGGAGCAAAATATGGCAAGTGTTGCTTCTGGAATGGCGGCTATGGGTAAGATTCCTTTCATAACTTCATATGCAATGTTTAGTCCGGGTAGAAATTGGGAACAGATACGTACTACGATTTGCTATAATGACAGAAATGTAAAAATCGCAGGTTCTCATGCTGGAGTTTCTGTAGGTGCAGATGGCGGTACACATCAAGCCATTGAAGATATTGCCCTAATGCGTGTCATTCCAAATATGGTTTTGATTTCGCCTTGTGATGCTAATGAAGCAAAGAAAGCTACTATTGCTTGTTCACAGACAAAGACACCGACATACATTCGTCTTGCAAGAAACAACACTCCACTCATTACAACTAGAGAAACACCTTTTATAATCGGCAAAGCGCAAACAGTGTTCATACCAGCGGGCGATAAAAGAGCTGAAATTGGGATAATTGCTACAGGAGCATTACTTTTTAAGGCGATGAAAGTTGCTAATGAATTAGAAAAAGAGGGGAAGGCTGTAAAAGTTTTAAATTTGTCTACCATCAAACCTCTCGATGAAGAAGCGATTTGGCAGCTGGCACATGAGACAAGAGCAATAGTAACTGTTGAAGAACATCAAATAATCGGAGGAATGGGTTCAGCTGTTGCTGAATGTTTGGCCAGACATTATCCTACCCCAATTGAATTTATTGGTGTAAAAGACAAATTTGGTCAGTCAGGAACTCCTGAGGAATTGCTTGAACACTATGCTATGGGTGAGAAGGATATAAGGGAGGCTATAAAAAGAGTTCTCGCAAGAAAGACAAAATAAATTCTATTACATATTTAAATTTAGTATTTTATTGCCACCTGTATAATTTGTGATAGTCTATTTATATGTCAATTTTTCAATTATCAAAGACAATGACTCCAGCAGGAGATCAGCCAAAAGCCATTGAAGCTTTAAACAAGGGGTTGAAAAAAGGTATGCGCAAGCAGACCCTTTTCGGCGTAACTGGCTCGGGAAAAACATTTACCATGGCCAATGTAATTGCAAATAATGACAAGCCAACTTTAGTTATCGCTCACAACAAGACCCTTGCAGCCCAGCTGGCTCAGGAGTATCGAGAATTCTTTCCAAATAATGCCGTGCATTATTTCGTCTCATACTATGACTACTATCAGCCAGAGGCATATATGCCCGTTACAGATACATATATAGAGAAGGAGGCAATGATAAATGAAGAAATAGATAGACTTCGCCATGCATCTACTCAGGCATTGCTAACCAGAAAGGATGTCATTATTGTAGCATCAGTTTCTTGTATCTATGGTTTGGGAAGTCCTGATGAATATGAAAAAGTAAATTTGAAAATTTCAAAGGGCATGGATCTTTCTCGTGCTGACTTAATACGCAAACTCATAGATGTTCATTTCGAAAGAACAAATGCAGATATAAATGCTGGGCAATTTCGCGCGCTTGGAAATATGATAGAAATAATGCCTGTAAGTGATAGAACTATATACAGAATAGAATACGATGGAACAACAGTTTCCAAAATCATAGAGCTAGACCCAGTAACAATGAGTGTTCGTGCAAATCACGAGACTATTTTTCTTTTTCCGGCGAAACACTTCATAAGTACAGATGAACAATCAAAGAAAGCATTTATTTCAATCAAAAAAGAATTGGAGAGTCGGCTGAAAGAACTGGAAAAGGCTGGGAAAATGCTAGAGGCAGAAAGGTTAAAGAGAAGGGTTAAATATGATTTGGCTTTGATAAAAGAAGTCGGCTATTGCAATGGTATCGAGAACTACTCTAGACATTTTTCTGGAAAGAAGGCTGGAGAAGCACCAGATTCTTTACTTGCATACTTTCCTCATAAGGCAAACAGTGAGCCTGACTTTTTAACTGTAATAGATGAAAGTCATGTAACTGTGCCACAGCTTGGTGGTATGTATGCAGGAGATGCTTCTAGAAAAGAAACCCTAGTTGATTTCGGTTTTAGATTACCTTCAGCAAAAGATAATCGCCCCATGAAATTTGATGAATTTGAAAAAGCTGTTGGGCAGGTGATTTACACAACAGCTACACCAGGAAAATTTGAAAAAGAGCATAGCGAGCAAATAGTCGAGCAAATCATTCGTCCAACTGGCCTTATCGATCCTGTTATAGAAGTAAAGCCTGTCGCTGAAAAGGGAAGTTACAAGGGTCAAATATTTAATTTCATAGAGGAAGCAGAAAAAGTTATAAAAAAAGGAGACAGGGTTATCGCTACAACATTAACAAAAAAGATGGCTGAGGATCTTAGTGAATATTTAAAAGAAAAGGGGATTAAAGCTGAATATTTACATAGTGATATAAAAACAATAGATAGAATTACGATCTTAACTGAATTCCGTCGAGGAAAGTTTGACGTTCTTGTGGGTGTGAATCTTCTTCGAGAAGGTCTCGACTTGCCGGAAGTTTCATTGATAGGAATTCTAGATGCTGACAAGGCTGGTTTTCTGCGTTCGGAGACATCACTAATTCAAATAATTGGTCGTGCGGCGAGAAATGTGAATGGCCGAGTCATTCTTTATGCCGATTTCATGAATGATGCATTGAATTATGCTATTAGAGAAACAGATAGACGACGTAAAATTCAGACAGAGTATAATACAAAGCATGGTATCACACCAAAAACTATAATTAAAAAGATTCAAGACATTACAGATCAATTAAAAACAGAACATGATAAAGCTGTAGATGAGATGGCAAGAATAGATGAGGAAATGTGGAATAAAAACCCGGAAAAGTTAATGAAAATCAAAGAACAAGAAATGGAAAAAGCTGTTAAGGTGCTTGATTTTGAGACAGCTGCGCTTATAAGGGATGAGATTGTGGCTTTGAAGAAGAGAATTAGGTTAAATTAGCTTAATAATGATGAATTTGAGCTAGTATTTAGATAAGTGCTACCAAAGGGGCATCTTTATTAATAGCTATATAGCTCATATTATAGGCTATATAGTATTACTTATCTAAAACTTATCAACATAATAACTTGCCATTTAGCTCAAAACTTAGTAATATTGCTACTATATAAATAATTAATCAAATTCAATGATAATAGAAAGAAGCATTAAAAAGGAAATTGAAGAGCAACTATTTAAGGGGAAAGTAATCATTATCTATGGACCTCGTCGTGTTGGAAAAACTACTCTTGTGAAAGAAATACTTGGTAAATATGGTGATGAAGGTAAGTATATAAACTGTGATATTTTACAGAATAAACAAGGGCTAGAATCTCAAGACGATAAAAAGCTTAGGGATTTTCTTGGTACAGGAAAAATATTTATTATAGATGAAGCACAGAGAGTAGAGAATATAGGAATCAATCTAAAAATACTAGTCGATACATATCCAGATATTCAGATTATTGCTACTGGATCATCAAGTTTTGATTTGTCAAATAAGATAAACGAACCATTGACAGGCAGAAGTTTTACTTTCATGCTTTATCCTATATCTGTTTCAGAAATGAGTACTGTTTATAAGAATAGTCAAGAAATAGACACAAATTTAGAAAACATGCTTTTATTTGGAAGTTATCCAGAAATAGCTAGTGGTACTGCAATTGATAAAATAGGGTATCTTCAGGAATTATCTAGTAATTATCTATATAAAGATGCTTTGGAATTTGAAGGTCTGAAAAAACCGGAAATGATAGTTAAGCTTTTACAGCTCATCGCTCTACAGATTGGAAGTGAAATATCTTATAACGAACTCGCTGTAAAACTTGAAACCACTAGAAAAACTATTATGAATTACATATATTTATTAGAACAAGCTTTCGTGATTTTTAGATTACCGCCATTTTCTAGAAATATTAGAAATGAAATAGGAAGAAAAAACAAAATATATTTCTATGATCTTGGTGTTAGAAATGCACTAATAAATTCATTTGATAAGATTGAAAATAGAAATGATATTGGTGGTTTGTGGGAAAACTTTCTTCTTATAGAAAGAAAAAAATTAATGGAGAAGAAGAAATGGTATAGAAATAGATATTTCTGGAGAACACAGGATAAGGAAGAGATAGATTATGTTGAGGATTATGATGGAAGATTGCATGGTTATGAATTTAAATGGGGAAATAAGACTTATAATATTCCAAAAAGTTTTATTGATGAGTATAAAAATAGTGATATTTCTATTGTGAATAGGAGTAACTATAAAGAATTCCTAGGGATTTAAAGAATTTCTTTCGTTATCCCCACCTCTTCCATTTTCTGATACGAAAAAACCAGACGCGAAAATGAATTTTAAACTACGTATTTCTCATTCTCTCTCTCTGCTTTATTAGTATTTTAGTAATAACTTTAATAAGTGCAGGAGTTGTCTATGCAGCTCCAAGATATACACCGGGATAGACATTGGATCCAGATTGTTTACCAAGTGATGTGAATTGTAGGGTTACACCGTCACTATATTCATCAAGCTCAATGGATTTGGGTGCATCACCATATGCGGGATACTTTACTGCTACGAGTACAACGGGAACGAGTACTTTTGCTGGAGGTATTCAAGCCCCATCAATTACGATGAGCGGTACAATTTTAAATAATTCTGCAACGCTTGGTTCTGAGTTATTAGATAATACTGGATGGACCTCCACTAATTGGACAGGTAACTATGACACAGGATTTACTCATACCACCGGTAATACATCCGTCCTTTCAAAAACAATATCTGGAGTTGTAGTATCCAATTATTATCAATTATCATTTACGATATCTGGAATGACTGCTGGTAGTATCGATGCTTCGATCGGAGGAGTTTCCGTCTCAAGATATGCTGGTGAAATCGCCTCAAACGCAACCTATACTAGGACGCCAAAAGCCATTAATACAAATGGAGTTATCTTTACTCCCTCGACTGATTTCAACGGTACTATCTCGAGTATTTCAATTAAAAAGATTACGGCGGCCAACACCCCGTTCGTATCGGTGGAAGACTATACTGGGAACAGAATATCAGAATTCAGGTTTTTGGAACTACCGATCCCAAGTGGAAACGGGATTTTCATCGGAATTGATGCTGGGAAATATATTACAACTGGAGGTGCAAATATTGGTATTGGGGACAATGCCTTGGCCTCACAAACAAGTGGTGGATCTAATGTTGCTCTTGGATATTCTTCTCTTTCGAACTTAACAATCGGTAGTTTCAATACAGCGCTTGGAACGAATGTTATGCCTAGTGCTGTTGCGTCATATAATAATACTGGTGTGGGCTATCATGCTCTTTTTTCAACGACAAATAGTCAGGATAATACAGCGGTTGGTACGCAATCTTCGAACAATCTCACTACTGGGATATGGAATACAACAATAGGAAGTGGTTCGGGGAGCGGTATAAATACTGGAGGGAGCAATGTTATGGTTGGATACAATGCTGGCTCAAATGTCACTTCGGGAGCGGCAAATATTATCATCGGGACTAATACTACAGCTCCATCTGCTTCTGCAAATTATCAAATAAATATAGGAAATACTATTTATGGATTTACTTCGGGGGGCGGTAGTAAAATTGGCATCGGCACCACCTCTCCCATGTCTCGCCTTTCCATCTTCCAAAGCTCCAACACAGTAGCAGGTGGTATCAGTCTATCATCTCTAGCCAGCTCTACCCGTTCTATATTCATGGACGATTCCACCATACTCCATTTCACTGGAGGAGGTAATGATGCCACACTAAACTCCTCAGGAGCATGGACCAATGCCTCAGACATAAGCTACAAGGAGAATATAATAGATCTAGGAACAAAGTATGGTCTAGATACAGTAGTATCTACTACACCAAGATATTACAATATGAAAGGTAATAATACACCGCAGGTAGGATTCATAGCTCAAGAACTTAAACCAATAATTCCAGAAGTAGTAGAAGGCCAAGAGGGAAGTATGGGAATATCTTACGGTAACCTAGTGGCTGTATCATTTCAAGCTATTAAGGAATTGAATGAGGAGATAAAAGAATTACGTGCACAAATAAAAGAACTTCAAATCAAAAATAATATTCCTATAACTTCATATACCCCTACCCCCGAACCTCTCGCAACCACAACCCCAGAAACCTCAACTACCACTGAGCCAGTTATAGCGCCTGAAACTTCTACAACTACCCCTCAATAAAATGAAAAGAAGATTTTACATATTAGCTCTATCTATATTTCTCCTACCTTTAATCACACACGCTAGTAACATCTCTACCACAGACAAGTATGCATGGAGTGATGTATTGGGCTGGGTAAACTTCTCTCCAACCAATGGTAACGTAGAAGTCACAGATACTAGAGTAACAGGCTATGTATGGTCTACAAATGCAGGCTGGATCAATTTACAGCCTACAAAAGGAGGTATATCAAACAATAGAGGAGTACTAAGTGGTTATGCCTGGGGTGAAAGCACAGGATACATAGACTTTACAGGAGTATCAATAGATTCAAGTGGACGTTTTACTGGACAAACAGTCAGTACAGCCTTGGCAGGTACTATAACGTTCTCATGTGCCAAGTGTAATGTAAACACAACATGGAGAATACCAAGTACAACATCAAGTTCCAGATCGGGAAGTAGAGTACTATATTATTTACAACAGCCATTTACATTCCTGTCGAATATATTTAGTACTAACAAGACAAATACTGAAACAGTACAAATTGATTCAGTTCAATTAACAACACCAGATACCTCAACTACCACTAGACCAATCATTTCTACTTCCACAAAAAATACAATAGAAACTATGCAGGAACCTGTAAAACAAACATTCTTTAAGAAGGTGCTTAATGTTATTACTTATCCACTTACTCTTTTGTGGAGAGTGGTTAGATGGATATTCTAGTTATTGTGGTATAATTATTGCATGAAAGAAAAAATTCTCCTTGCTATTAGTGATGTGGTATTAACAAATATTATTGCAGATAAGTTAAGACTTGAAGGATATAAGATTTATATTGCAATTGATGGTAATGATGCGCTCACAAAGATGAAGACTCTTTCTCCAAATCTCGTTTTGATTGATATAGTTTTATCGGGGAGAAATGGATATGAAGTATTACAAGAAAAAAGTTTTGATAGACTTATAACAAAGATTCCTGTAATAATAATTTCTAATTCTGGTATGGCACTAAATATGCGACTCATACCATCTACTCCTACAATTAAAGACTACTTAATAAAGACGCATATAGATCCAGATGAGGTAATGGAAAAAATATCAAAAGCTTTTGGCAGAAAATATATTAAACATATAGATAATGTTTCTGATGAGCAGACAATAAAGGCTAATGGTAAGAAGATTCTGTGGGTAGAAGATGACAAACTTCTCTCCACTATATTGTCAAAGAAATTTGAAGGTGCTCACTATAGATTGCATAAGGTAGATGATGGTGAAAGTGCTTTTAAGTATCTGGAGACTGAAGTTCCAGACTTGATTATCCTTGATATTATTTTACCAAAGATGAATGGTTTGGATGTATTGCAAAAAATGAGGAGTAATGAAAAGTTAAGAAAAGTTCCTGTAATAATGCTATCAAATGCTAATAAACAAAGTGACATAGAAAAAGCAAATCTTCTTGGTGTTGAGAGGTTTATGCTAAAAGCGGCTGTTTCTCTTGATGAAATAATGAGTGTTGTTGATAGTCTTGTAAAATAGTATTTACTGTGAAATGTACATTAAGTCTGTGCATTATTTGCCTTATTCTCATATCTTGTTATAGTTAAACCCTAAGGAACAAAGTTCCCCAAATTTTGTATATATGATAAGAAAAACCAATAAAACTGAGCGTGGAGACGATAAAATCATTGTTAAGGGCGCTCGTACTCACAACTTAAAAAACATAACCGTTGAGATGCCTCGCAATAAAATGATAGCCATCACAGGACTTTCTGGTTCTGGTAAGTCTTCACTTGCCTTCGACACTATTTTTGCTGAAGGGCAGAGACGTTATGTCGAATCACTTTCTTCATATGCTCGACAATTCTTGAAGCAAATGCAAAAACCTGATGTCGATGAAATTATTGGACTTTCACCAGCTATTTCTATTGATCAGAAATCAAGATCAAATAATCCTCGATCTACAGTTGCGACAATTACTGAAATATACGATTATCTTCGTATTCTTTATGCGCGAGTAGGTAAGCCACATTGTCTAACATGTAATAGAGAAATTCATAGAATTTCAAAGGAGGAAATCCTCGAAACTATTATCAAGCAAGTTACTAGCTATAACAAAGGAGGCAAGAAAGTAATGGGTGTAGAAATCAGTGATCAAAGAGTAAAGATCTTCGCACCTTTAGTTGTGGGAAGAAAAGGTGAGTACTATCAATTATTATATGATCTACTCGGTAAGGGTTATGATCGTGTAAAAGTGGATGGTAATATTATGCGTCTTCGTGAGCAGATAATTTTAGATAAAAATAAGAAACACGACATAGATGTTCTTGTTGATGAGATATATTTAAGTGAATTTAAGAATAATTTAAAGGATAAAAACAAACAAAAAGACAATGCTATCGAAAGACTTTCAGAATCTCTGGAAAAGGCGATTGAAGAGGCACAGGGTCTAATAAAAATCGAATTTCCTGATGAAGAAAAACTCATGTCTACAAAGTTCATGTGTCCATACGATGGCTTCTCATATCCAGAAATCGAACCTCGCTTGTTCTCATTCAATTCACCTTATGGTGCATGTACTGTATGTAATGGTCTCGGCACTAGGGAATTCTTTAGCAATGAGACTTGTCCTACATGTAAAGGTGCAAGACTACGAGATGAGGCATTATTTGTAAGAATAGATGGCATAAACATCGTGGAGACAACTGCTATGTCTATTGAACAAACAAAAATCTTTTTTGAAAAGATTAAACTTACTGATACAGAAAGGGAAATTGCTAAAGTCATTCTTAAAGAAATTGAAAATCGACTACAATTCATGCTTGATGTTGGAATAGAATATTTGACGCTAGATAGACGCGCTCACACTCTTTCTGGTGGTGAGGCACAGCGTATTCGTCTCGCTTCACAGCTCGGTTCTGGGCTTGTAGGAGCTCTTTATGTGCTAGATGAGCCTACTATCGGTTTACATCAGCGTGATAATGATAGATTGATAAAGACACTTACTACATTGCGAGATTTGGGCAACACAATCATTGTTGTTGAACATGATGAGGACACTATGTTCTCTTCAGATTATATTATTGACATAGGTCCTGGTGCCGGCGTACATGGTGGCAAGGTTGTTGTTTCTGGGTATCTTGATGAACTTTTAACTGCAAAGAAAAATGACAGTGGATCTTTAACGCTTTCATATCTTAGAGGTGAACAAAAGATTGAAGTACCAGCCAAGCGTCGTGAACCAAAGGGGAAACTCATGGTGCGAGGAGGGAATATATTTAATATTAAAAATATGGATGTAGACATTCCACTTTCCTGCCTAAATGTCATCACTGGAGTATCGGGTTCTGGTAAATCATCATTTATGTATGAGATTTTGCATAAAAATCTTCAAGCAAGACTAGAGTTTAGACACAGAACAGCAAACATTTTTAATTGCTCAAGCTTCACTGGTAGTGAATATCTTGGACGAACTATTCTTATCGACCAATCAGCCATAGGCCGTACTCCAAGGTCAAATCCTGTGACATACACGGGTGCTTGGACACATATTCGTGACCTATTTGCTGCATCGTCAGAGGCACGCGCTCATGGATGGGGTCCTGGAAGATTTTCATTTAATGTTAAGGGTGGACGTTGCGAGGCATGCCAAGGTAATGGGGAAATTGCTGTTGAAATGCATTTCTTACCTACTGTTTATGTTCCCTGCGAAGTGTGTGGAAGTAAAAGATTTATGAAAGAGACTCTTGATGTTAAGTACAAAGGTAAGAATGTATATGAGATATTACAGATGACAGTTGAAGAGGGATTGAAATTCTTCGAAGATATTCCAGCTGTTTCAGATCGTTTACAAACACTCGGCGAAGTAGGTCTCGGATATCTCAAGCTTGGTCAAAGCGCAACAACGCTTTCTGGTGGTGAGGCACAGCGTGTGAAAATCTCCTCTGAGCTTTACCGAGCACATTTGCAAAAGACTATATATCTTCTCGATGAGCCTACTGTCGGTTTGCATTATGAAGATGTAAAAAAATTGATTGAAATACTACAAAGACTTGTTGATAAAGGAAATACAGTTGTGGTTATTGAACACAATCTAGATCTTATAAAGAATGCAGACTATGTTATCGATATTGGACCAGATGGAGGTGATAAAGGTGGAAGAATAGTGGCAAAGGGAACTCCAGAGGATGTAGCAAGAAATGAGAAGTCATATACAGGGCAGTATTTGAAAAGGGAATTGAGAAAGTGATAAATAAAAAAACAACCTGCACGGGCCAACGAGTGGATCAGTGCAGGAGTGCTCGAACGGCCAAAGATACTAGGTACCCAATTAGGAATATTGCTGCGGCATAAGCAATTATGGTGATCGGTATCCCAATTGGTCCACGTCTTTTGTCAGCCTCGATTTCAATTCTGTGTCTCATAAATTTGAACTTAAGCCACTAATAATGTACTCTCATATATATGAATCGTCAAGATTTCAAAAAGCTGAATTTTCCTGAAGCACCCGGAGTATATTTCTTTAAAGATAACTCTGGAGGTATTTTGTATATTGGACGTGCTACATCTCTAAAGGATCGTGTTTTTAGTTATTTCAGTAATGACTTAATTCAAACTCGTGGACCATTATTAGTAGACATGATTACTAAGGCACACAAGGCTGAATACATTCAAACTGATTCTGTTCTTGAGGCTATTATTCTAGAAAGTAATGAGATTAAAAAGTATCAGCCATATTTCAATACAAAAGAAAAGGATAATAAAAGCTATAACTTTGTGGTGATAACAGATGAGGATTTTCCAAGAATCATAATAGCTCGAGGTAGGACTCTGGATAAGCTTGATGAAAATGAACTTAAATTTAAAATTAAATACCAATTTGGACCATATCCTCAGGGTACCTTACTTCGTGATGCTCTTAAGATTATAAGAAAGATATTTCCATTTAGAGATGAAAAGGCGTGTTTAAAGCATCAAGAATCATTTTATCGCTCACTTGGTCTTTCTCCTGACACTAGCTCTACAGAGTCAAAAAAGGAATATCAGAAAACTATTAGAAATCTCGTTTTGTTTTTTGAGGGTAAAAAAACTCAATTATTAAAGACACTTGAAAAAGAAATGAATGAATATGCCGAAAAGCAAGAATTTGAATTAGCCAGAAAAGCTAGGAATACTATTTACGCATTGAATCATATTCAGGATGTATCTTTGATTAAAACTGAGAAGGATGTTGTGAGTGATGGCTTTCGCATTGAAGCATATGATATTGCTCATATGGCTGGAAAAGATACTGTGGGAGTAATGACTGTTGTTGTGGATGGTGAAATTCAAAAATCTGCATACAAAAAGTTCAAAATTTCAAAAGATGCGAATGATGATGTAGCAGGCCTTAAAGAAATACTCACAAGACGTTTAAATCATTCAGAATGGGGAACACCAAATCTGGTCGTGATCGATGGTGGAGTTGGACAAATAAACGCAGCAAAGGAAATAGTAAAGACAATTCCAGTCGTATCTGTTGTAAAGAATGATGCACACAAACCAGATCACTTTCTAGGTGATGAGACTATCACTAAACTGCATACAAAGGCTATTTTACTTGCAAACTCCGAGGCACATAGATTTGCTATTGCGTATCATAAGAAGTTGAGGAATGTTAGGTTTTTAAAAAATGTGAATAAGTGATATTGCAATAGATAGAGTTTTGTGATATAAAGATTATCGGATTGTTGTTATGGTGTTCCTGCAGAGAGTTTGTCGGGTCTGGTTAACTCGTCAGCTCAATGACCTGATGAACAGCTGGTCATCACAGAACCTGAGTCTTTGGTTCCGGGCTCAGATCGCCTGGTGGGTTGTTGGAAGTTTTTGACTTCCCCCATCAGGTTTTTTTATTGTATAATATACCCATGTACAGAAAAAGAGTTGGAGTTATACGAGGTGGACCGAGTAATGAATATGAAGTTTCGCTAAAAACTGGCGCAACGGTGTTAAAGCATCTATCACAAGATAAATACAATCTTCGTGAAATTTTTATTGATCGAAATGGAAATTGGTTTGTGAATGGTATACCACTTCTTCCACATGATGCTCTTACTCATGTCGATGTCATTTTTAATGCCTTACACGGTCAATATGGAGAAGACGGAAAACTTCAGCAGGTATTAGAGACACACGGAATTCCTTTTACTGGTTCTGGATCTTTTTCTTCTGCATTAGGGATGAATAAAAAGTTAACAAAAGATATTTATAAAAAAGCAAATTTAAAAACTCCACAATATAGATTAATAGACTCTGATGAAAATTTAAATGATAAGTTGTATGAGATATTCAGATCTTTTCCTGTGCCGTTGGTCGTAAAACCTGCTTCTAGTGGATCTTCTGTCGGTATTTCTTTTGTTAAAGATTTTTTAAATTTTGAGAGTGCTATCAGAGAAGCTTTTAAACATAGTAATTCAGTAATAGTTGAAGAGTATATTACTGGGAAAGAGGCTACATGTGGGGTGATCGATTCTTATAGAAATTATGATTATTATCCCTTACCTCCAGTAGAGATAATACCACACGAGGGTACATTTTTTGATTATGCCTCAAAATATGAAGGCAAAAGTAATGAAATTGTGCCAGGTAACTTCACAGATCAAGAAAAGAAAGAAATAGAAAGGCTTGCAGTTGAAGCACATAAGGGTCTCGGTCTTAGACATTATTCTAGATCTGATTTCATTATTCATCCACATAGAGGTGTTTTTATACTTGAAACAAATACTTTGCCTGGATTAACTGAAGAGTCTCTTATACTAAAAGCCCTAGAATCTGTAGGAGCTACTCTTGAACATTTCCTTGATCATGTTGTTCAGCTTGCATTAAGTAGGAAATAAGGTAGAATAATGCCAAACAAAATTGGCTCGCCAATCTTGCGGTCGGAAGACCTTTTCTTTTCTACGCAAGCTAGGAAAAGAATAAGGCTTCCTCCCCGTTGGCTCACACAATTTTGTAAAATTGAAAATTGGCGTAGCTGTTTTGGTAGGTATACAATCGGTAGGGGCACAAAGTTTGAGAAATAAATAGAAGTAAATGGGCCCGTAGCTCAGTTGGTAGAGCAATCGCTTTGCAAGCGAAAGGTCAGGAGTTCGAATCTCCTCGGGTCCACCACAGGAAAAAGGAGCAGATTGTTCTGCTCCTTTTACTCTATCTGAGATTCTGCGAGATTCGAACGACGGAGCCATGTCGAGCGAGCACGCGAGACAGGCGAGTCGGTGGCTAGACAAATCTGAGCGGGTAGCGAAGATTTAGTCGAAGCCGAATCTCCTCGGGTCCACAACGAAAGAAAAAAGGCGAGGCTAGCAAGCCGAGACCTGTGACCGAATCTCCATATGCGACGGCGAGGATGAGAGGCGAAGTCGAAGCCCTCGGGTACAATGAAATTAGCCAACAAAGAAGGATATGCTTTGGTGATAAAACATGAAGAAAAGGGGACTGATGTAAATATTGCTACTCATTTAGTAAATGATGCGCACAATAAACTTTTTGAAAGAGCTGTGGTTGTATCTAATGATTCAGATTTAGTAACTCCAATTAGAGTAGTTACAAATGAAATCAAATTACCAGTTACTATAATTAGTCCATACGATAGAAATAATATTCAACTACAAGAAGTAGCTACAGATGTAAAACATATACGAAAAGGTATGCTAAGTGTAAGTCAGTTTAATGAAAAACTTGTTGATAAAATTGGTGAGTTCTCAATGCCTGATAAGTGGAAATAAATTTATTTTGACCGAATCTCCTCGGATCAAATATGTTTGCAAAATATATATACTCATATATACTAATACCAATGATAAATCAGATATCACAAAACACAAATTTCGCCTTTAGTTTCTATTTTAGAAGACTCTTTGGAGTTTGTCTTTGTGATTAATGAAACTAATTGATCCCAAGAAACAGACTCCAAAGAGAGTCTGTTTTCTTATCCAACCAAACGACTTGGTTGGAACGATAGAAATTGTTCTTAACTATACGAGGAAAAATTGAATGAAATACTATGAATTAGCCTGTAGCTTCAAGGAACTTGAACTAAGGCAGATACCCCTAAATAAACTGGTTTGGGGAGAAATGGAAGTGAAAGTTGCTGATGGCGAGCAGAAGTCCCAGCGAGTACCACTTGTTCGTATTGCCGACGAGGTCTTCGCTAGTGGAGAGTACCTGCTTCAACCCCCAATATGACACCTCAGTTCTTGGTAACTTGTAAACGCGATAACCCCTGTGGTGACTCGCGTTTCTTTTTTATAGTTATTGCAGAAACTACTTTACATTGTATAATTAACACACTAATTATCTATAAATATGAAAAAGAAAATACAAAAAGTTAAAAAGTCCCATAAAAAAAGTGCAAAGAAGCCCGCAAAAAAAGCAAATAAAAAGATAGTCATGGTTAGCGGAGGTTTTGACCCAATACACATCGGTCATGTACGCTATATGCAAGAAGCAAAGAAGCTTGGAGATAGGCTGATTGTTGTATTGAATAATGATCATTGGTACAGGATTAAAGGCAGACCTTTCTTTATGACACATGATGAAAGAAAAGAGATAATAGAAGCATTAGAATGTGTAGATGAAGTAATAATCTCAGGACATACACATGACTCAGTTGATATAAGCGTATGTGAAGAAATCAAGAAAGTTAAACCGCATATATTTGCAAAGGGTGGGGATCGTTTCGCTGACAATATTCCTGAATTCAAGCTATGCAATGAAATGGGTATTGAAATGGTCTTTAATGTAGGTGCTGGTGGTAAGGTAAGGAGTTCCTCTGAACTTCTAAAAGAGTATTCGGATAAAATAAAAAAGTAGTATAGTTTCAGACCGGTCTCGACAAAACCAAAAACTTGTAGTAATATATAAAATATGGATTTTGCATTTTTCCTTGTTCTTTTTGGCTTGGGTTTGGTGGTTGTTATTTCAGTTTCAACCATCTCACACTACGCAGGGGCTCGTCGTTCACCTTGAACCTCGACCCCTGTTATTTTTTATACTCAACTTCGATTTGCTATTTTACGATATATGTACTACTATTAATCTACGAGAAACTCGTCGAATTTCTTTAAAATAATTTATATTAAAATGACAGGAACAATCAAAACAATTGTTGCAGAGAAGGGATTTGGATTCATTGCTCGCGAAGGTGAGACAAAGGATCTATTCTTTCACTCCAATGACCTTTCTGGCGTTTCATTCCCTGAACTAAAGGTTGGCGATGTCGTCAGCTTTGAAATAGTGGATGGACCAAAAGGACCAAGTGCAAAGAATGTAGCTCGTGCATAATTTATTGCATTTGCAATTTAATCAAGAGACCTCGCATTTGCGGGGTTTTTTGATGGGGGGTATAATTGACCATGTGAATTATTGGTCGAAATTTAAAGAAACAGAATAAATAACACCATGAAAAAGCCATTAATAATTATAATCCTCACCTTAGTATCTATTGTTGCGATTATATATTTTAAAGCTGAAAATAAATATGATTCGGCAGAGGTTAAAATAAACATAGCTTCAATGGGTGCAGATGGATATAAAAATACTTCATATATTCTTGATGGAGAGGAAATAATTATGAAGAATGGAGTCGCTGAAACAGAAAGTGCTCCTGGATCTGCGATGAAAAAAACAACCACATATTTTGGAAATGAAGTAAAATATGATTTTAATAAAGATGGTAGAAAAGACATGGCTTTTCTAGTTTCTCAAGAGACAGGAGGTACAGGAGTGTTTTTCTACATTGTAGTTGCATTAAATACTCAAACTGGCTACAAAGGAACAGAGGGCTTTTTTATAGGAGATAGAATAGCGCCACAGACTACAAATATTGAGGAGAATGGTACAATGATAGTAAATTATGTAGATAGGGCAGTTGATGAAGGTTTAACTGCCGAGCCTTCTATAGGAAAGAGTTTAAGATTAGTTTTTGATAGAGAAGATAAGGTTTTGAAGGAAGTTGTTGAGAATTAAAAATATATTAATAATTAAAATAATAAGATGGAAATACATAATAGAGGCCCATTAGAAACTGATAGAGAATTTCGTCTGGTTGAATCAAGCGAGTCTGTACTTGAGGAACAAGTGTGGCCTGAACTTAGTAGAGTTTTAGAAGCCAAAAGAACAGAATTGGGAAATGATATTGTAGATAAGTTAATCAAAGAATACATAGCTAAAATATTATTATTACCTGGATATTCTGAACTAAGAAAACCAAGAATTGTTTGTAGAATATTTAACGAAGATATAATGGATGTTGGTAATACTACTTTTGATTATCCAAGAGGAGAAGTTCAGAGATATATTGAAAATGGATTAATAGAGAAAGCAGAAGTAAGAAGTATCGATAAAAATTAGTGTAAAAAAGACAGTTTTCTGTTATTATTCATATTCATGAATGACAAATTCTTAAAACCATATAATGCTAAGGAAACTGAGGCTTCTATCTACAAGATGTGGGAAGAAAGTGGCTTTTTTAATCCAGATAATTGCGAGAATAAGAGAGGAGAAGTCTTTTCTATACTAATGCCGCCAACTAATGCCAACGGCTCTCTGCATGCAGGCCATGGGCTGGTTATGACTATTCAGGATATTATGATCCGCTACAAGAGACTTAGAGGTTATAAGACCCTATGGTTACCTGGGCTTGATCATGCTGGATTCGAGACTCAAGTTGTATATGAAAAGAAATTGGAGAAAGAGGGTAGATCTCGCTTTGAAATAGAGCCGAAGGTTCTATACGAAGAGATAATGAAATTCACTTTAGAAAACTCACAAAACATAAAATCTCAAGTAAAGAGTATTGGCGCATCATGTGACTGGTCAAGAATAAAATTCACACTTGATGATGATATTGTTAAAACTGTGTATCAGACTTTCAAAAAACTTTCTGAGGATGATTTACTGTATCGAGGCAAGAGAATTGTTAGTTGGTGTCCAAAACATCAAACATCATTTTCTGATTTAGAGATAAAAGACGAAGAGAAGATCGAACCTTTCTACTATCTCAAATACGGACCTTTTGTAATCAGTACTTCAAGACCAGAAACAAAGTTTGGCGACAAGTATGTAGTAATGCATCCAGAGGATAAGAGATATGAGGCATATAAGCATGGAGATAAATTTGAACTTGAATGGATAAATGGAAAGATTACTGCGACTGTTATCAAAGACTCTGCGATCGATATGGCTTTTGGTACAGGAGTCATGACCATTACCCCATGGCATGATCCAGTAGACTTTGATATTGCAGAAAGACATAAACTTGAGAAAGAACAGATAATAGATGAAAGAGGCAAGCTTCTACCAGTTGCTGGAGAATTTGCAGGTACGAGTATTAGTAAGGCACGACCATTGATAATAGAAAAGCTGCGAGCGAAAGGTTTGGTAGAGAAAGTAGACGAAGCCTATAAACACAATATAAAGACTTGCTATAAATGCGGTACTACTATAGAGCCGCAAATAAAGAGTCAATGGTTTGTAAGAATGAAACCATTGGCGGAGAAAGCATTGGAGAAGATCAAAAGTGGTGAAATAAAATACATTCCAGATCAATATGAAAAGATTTCTACGCATTGGTTAAATAATATTATTGACTGGAATATTTCAAGACAAATAGTTTGGGGTATACCTATACCTGCAAAACTTTGTAATAAATGCGACATTGGTATTGTAGATCTCGAAGATAAGGAGATCAAATGTTCTAAATGTGGAGGAGACTTAATAAAAGATATTGATACATTTGATACATGGTTCTCGTCTAGTCAGTGGCCATATGCAACCATGGGCTATCCTGACGGTAAGGATTTTAAGGATTATTACCCAACCGATGTTATGGAGACATCGGGAGATATTATTTTCTTTTGGGTTTCTAGAATGATAATGCTAGGCCTATATGTTACAGGGAATATCCCTTTTAAAACTGTATATCTTCATGGTTTGGTGCTAGATGCTAAGGGTAAGAAAATGAGTAAAAGCAAGGGCAATGTGATCAACCCACTAGATCTTACTGATAAGTATGGTACAGATGCGTTCCGAATGGGACTTATAGTTGGTAATACTCCAGGTACATCGCTCGCTCTTTCTGAAGATAAAATTCGTGCTTATAAGAATTTTGCAAATAAGCTTTGGAATATTACTCGCTTTGTACTAACTTCTGTTGGAGAAGAAAGACTTGAAAAAGATTTTAGTAACTACTCTGATACTGATAATAAACTTATTGCCGAAAGAGAATTAATTTTAAAAGATGTTACTTCAGATCTAGAAAGTTTGAGATTGTATTTAGCTGCAGAAAAACTTTACCATTATGCATGGCATAGCTTTGCTGACTTCATTTTAGAAGAGAGTAAAATAATTTTACAGAAGGGCAGTATAGAAGAAGTAAAATCCAGAAAGCAATTCTTATTACATACTTTATCAAAGATTTTGATTAGTCTTCATCCATTTATACCATTCGTAACAGAAGAAATTTGGAAGGACATGCCTATTGATGACAAAAAGATGTTGATAATAGAAGATTGGCCAGTATAGATGTTTCGTGGTATAGTTTTCTGACTATGAAGCCAGAAGATAAACAAGAAAAAACTCATTTCGAGTACCCAAAGGTTACGACTTTTGATGTTATGAGGGAGTATTGGAGCTCATTAAGAAGGCATAAACTGCTATTGTTATTAACTTTTGGTGGAATGCTTATTGCTGTAATTGGTTCTGTGATTTCACCATTGTTTTACAAAGAGTTTTTCGATACTTTGAATTTGATTTCTAATGATTCCACAAAGGACGTATCATTACTTATTAAAATTATTATTACAATACTAGGAATAAATCTTATAAACTGGGCTGGCTGGAGAATCTCTTGGTTTTCTACAAACAGAATTGAGGCAAATGTAATGTCAGATTGTCTTGAGAAGGCTTTTGTTTACCTCATAAAGCATTCTCACAATTTTTTCATAAGCAACTTTGCTGGTTCTCTAGTTCAAAGAATCAATAGATTCTCACGAGCGTTTGAGGCAATTTTTGAAAGAGTATTTTATGACATCTCATCTTTAGTCATTAAGATCATGGGTGCCGGTATAGTTTTATATTTTGTCAAACCAAGTATTGCTCTTGCCATGGGTGCCTGGGTTGCAATATTCCTGTCTGTTTCCTATTATTTTACAAAAAAGAAACTCAAGTATGACATCAAAGCGGCTCAAGCTAATTCAAAGATAACAGGTATGCTTTCAGACGCCATTTCAAATCATGGGTCTATTCAGTTCTTCTCGGGGTATAAGGAAGAGTCAAAACGTATCAATGATGAGATTGTTCCTTTTAGAAAGCTAAATATCTTCAGATGGGATTTTGCTGCATACATTGATGCAGTTCAAGCTTTGTTAACTATTGGTGTAGAGTTCGTTGTTTTCTACTATGGTATTAAATATTGGAGTCTCGGACTAATTTCTTTAGGAACATTTGTTTTGATACAAGCTTATGTACTTAATATTGGGAATAGTCTTTGGAGTTTCGGTAGAGTTGTGCGTGATATATATCAAGGCGTCGCTGATGCCAAAGAGATGGTAGAAATTCTACATCTACGCCATGAAATCATTGATATTCCGAATGCGAGAAATCTGGAAATTAAGAGTGGAAATATCGAATTTAAAAATATTTCCTTTGCTTTTGGCAAAGAAGGAGATAATGATAAACATGTATTTAAAAATCTAAATCTTGTAATCAATGCTGGTGAAAAGGTTGCGCTTATAGGTTCGTCTGGAGCTGGTAAGTCAACCCTTGTTAAACTACTACTCAGACTTCATGATATTAAAGACGGAGAAATATCTATTGATGGACAGAATATAAAAAATGTAACACAGGAAAGCTTGAGGGAGAATATTAGTCTGGTACCTCAGGATCCAGCTCTATTCCACCGAACTCTTGTAGACAATATCCATTATGGAAATAGAAATGCGACAAATGAGCAAGTTATTGAGGCATCAAAACTTGCGCATAGTGATATTTTTATAAATGAATTTCCATTCAAATATGAAACTTTTGTTGGTGAACGTGGTGTGAAGCTTTCTGGTGGAGAAAGACAAAGGGTCGCTATTGCTAGGGCAATTCTCAAGAATGCACCAATACTCGTTCTAGATGAAGCCACTTCAAGTTTGGATTCTCACTCTGAGGCACTTATTCAAGATGCTCTGGCGACCCTGATGAAAGGCAAAACAACTCTTGTTATAGCTCATAGACTCTCGACTATTAGGAAAATGGATAGGATAATTGTCCTTGGTAAGGATGGAGTTCTAGAAGATGGAAGTCATGATGATCTATTGAAGGCTAACGGTGCATACGCAAAGTTATGGAATCTACAAGCTGGTGGTTTTTCTTCCGAAAACATTGAAGCAATTTTAGATCAAAAATAAGTTTATAAATATAGTCTATGTTTACTAACGCACACTGTTACTTTGTCGAAAGGTTGTTATTGTTATATAATATAGTGCCATGAATTTAGAGATATTAAAAAAGACAACAGATACAAATACTGTTTTTGATTTCTTTTTGAAGAAAAATGGAGTAAAACCAGAAATTTATTATACGATAATGAAATATTTCGCAAGAGCAACTCAGTTTTTGGCTTGGCCGATTACTTTTATATATTTTCATTTATTATTTAAAATAAGTATTTCTGGAAGAAAAAACTTATTAAATGTTTCTTCGCCATTCATAATTATTTCGAATCACGTTGCATTTTATGATAGTTTCGTATTTAGGCTTGTATTAGGTGCATGGACGAAAAAATTACCTCTTCGTTTTATGGCTGTAAATAATTTTAGAACTTGGTATCTAAATCTTGCTTCGACTTTGTATATAACAGATTTTGTTTATATGCTTTTTGGTGTTTTTGTTGTAGTAAAGGGTAGGGGCATAGAAAAAAACTTGGAGGAAGCAGTTAATATAATAAATAATGGAGGTGATATAGTTATGTATCCTGAAGGAAGTATTGTACATGACGACAAGGTTCAGCCGTTCAAGCTCGGTGCTGCGGCGCTTGCAAAGAAGACTGGAGTTCCTGTTATCCCTATATCAATGAAAATGGGTAAAAAAGGCATAAGAAAAGACTATATAATCAAAGTCGGTGAACCTATAAGAGTTGACAGCTCTCTAACAGTAAAAGAAATTTCTGAGATATTTTATGATAAGGTCAGAACATTGCACGGTGATAAATAAAAAACAGTATGCCAAGAGAGAATACACACTTATTTTTTGCTCAAGGGGCAAAGAAAGTAAATAAAGAACTATTAGATATCATTAATAACAACATAGAGTATTTTTATCTAGGTAGTGTTTTTCCAGATTGCTTTTTTTATTCTGCAAAAAATGATGTACAGTTGATTTCTGATTTTCTACATGGAAAAGATGGAAATCTTACAAATAAAATAATATTTGAAATGTTGGATAAAGCTAGACAGGATAAAAATGAAAAGCTATTTATTTTGGCACTAGGATTTATATCGCATTGTTATTTAGATATAGTCTTTCATCCTGTAGTATATTATTTGACAGGCAACTACTATGATGAAGATGAAACAATAAGAAAGGAGGCGGTATATAGGCATCGTCATATGGAAGTAATTCTTGATAGAAAAGTTAATAATAAATATTACTTTGAAGAATTAGTAGTGTGGAAATCATTTAATAATGATGAAATATTTGGTTTTATATCAGACAAGCTCGATATTCCTCTATCTGACATAAAATCATCATTACGTAAGCAGTATTTATATAATATTCTTTTTAGAAGTAAGATATTTTATAAATTTATACATATATTGCACAAAATTCGATTGATAAAGGATAGCAATATCTTGGCGCTTTTTTATAATCATTTTGATGATTCAGAACCATTAGAGGATGATATCTATTATAAAGATTTGTTGAGCGGAGAAAAAAGTAAAAAAAGAATAAAGGAGCTATTTGATTATGCAGAATTAAAAAGTAAATCAGCAATGTATTCAGCCTATAAATATTATAAAGGAGAGGAGACTAGAAATAGGGCAGAACTTAATATTGGTGGGGAAAGTTTAAATACGGGTTATAAAAACCTTGCAGTGAAGGATATAAAATATTATCTTAAAACAAAATAATTTTAAGTTTTATGCTAGCCTATAGCTTTCATCTGTTTGATGAAATCAATGGGAATATTTATACTTACTTTTGCACCCATGTCTTCTCCATCTGATGATACGTTGATATCTCCATGATGACCCTTGATAATAGCTCTTGCTATAGTTAGTCCTATGCCCATACCGATGGGATGATTAGCTTTTGCTCTTCCACCTCGGAAAAAAGGCTTACTGAAAAGTTTACTTTTTTCTTCGTATGTTATACCAACTCCAGTATTTACGAAATCCATTTCAAAAGTATCATGATTAATTTTTGTATTAATATCAATATGTCCTCCAACTCTATTGTATCTAACAGCATTTTCTATGACTATTAATATTGCCTCACGAATCTTATTTGAATCTACTTTTATTATTGGCCAATAAATATCATCTCTTTGATAATTCACAAATACTTTCATATTTTCAATATCAATACGTAATTCATCAAGAATATCATCAATAATCGGCGCAATTCTCATATCTGATACATTGAGAATATTTGATCCAACTTTCAATGAGGCAATACCCAAGAAATCATCAACTATTCTAGATAGTCTAGCTACCCAATCCTTCATTCGAGTAAGTGATAATGTATATCTTTCGTCACCATTTCCACTATCAATCAACATCTTGTTTACTTCAGAACTAATATTATTAACAGGTGAACGCAAGTGATGTTGGGCCATAATAATAAACTGATCCTTTGTCTCATTAAGCTTTTCTAGTTCACGCCTAGCCTTTTTCTCAAGTTCAAATGCTTTCTTAACCTCGGCTGTTTGTTCTGAGACGCGCTGTTCGAGGGTGGAGTTTAAGGCTAAAAGTTGAAGTTTTTGTGTGGATTCTCTCAGTGTGGAGAGAATTAATAGAATAGCTAAAATTATAAATACAATAAAGATAGTAATTCTTAGCCAAATACTTGTAGAAAAATTTGTGAATATGTTTATAAAGAAGATTGTAGTCATGCTTATAGCAAGTACTTCGGTTATGACTGTTTTGACATTCATTTGTTGATATTTAATTATAGAATATGAAATAATTGGTATCCATACTATTTCTGTTATAGGACCTAACCAGTTTAGACTGAAATTCCCAAATCTAGGTAAAATAATACACATAACACTAGGAGGTACTGATCCTATTATAATTGTCATTAACATGAATTTTAGATTCTTTTTTGTATTTAAATTAGTCTCATACTTATATTTTTTAAAAAGTGTAATGACTCCATAAGTAAAAAATCCAATAAAAGTAATTTCAAATAAAAATGATAATATGCCGAAATGCCATCCCCAACGTGCTGGTGAGTCTATCTGAAAAACATTATTTATGATTGTATCTGTAAAAAGGAAAAGGTATGCAAATACTAGTTCTAATATAAATAATCCTATCACAATATTCTTTCTCGGCTTAGTATCGTGAGGAAATATTAAGAAAAAGTAAAGAAATGATGTGGCAATCATGCTTCCTATAAAATAGTTAGTTTTTGCAAGAAATGAAGAAATGGCTATTTCATTAGATCCAACTAAAAACCCAAGAGAAGTTATCCATGTAAATACCCAAAATATACTAAAAAAGAAGGCACGTGATGATGGTTGTCTATTGCCTAAATATATTACCAAGTCTAAACTACCTATAATTATAGCCACAATCCATATTAATATTGAATAAATTGAAATATCCATAAAAGTCTCGCTCATAATTTATACACAAAATATAAAATTCAATATAGGTACTCAATATCTTAGCGCACTTCTTAAACAGGGTACAGTTTGTAAATTGTAATATTATTAAGTTTAATAACTTATAAATATTTTACTTCATTAAAATAAATATTATCCACACGATTAGAATATAGTAGCACAAAATATGATATCATTCATAATATGAAAATTTTGATAGATAATGATTCAAATATGAATTTTGAAGTTAATAGTACTGCTAGAAAAATATTTAACTTCATTTTTATACCCATATTAAACATTTTACCAGTCAAAACAAACTTTTTAATTAGAAGGAGCCATAAATCTGTAGATGAAGTAGTCGAAAATGCTACAACCCATGCAGCTTTAGAAGTATTATATAAGAAAGGACATAAACACCACACAATAAATACATTTCAAAAGCTATCTCATGCTATATGGTTTAATACTAATAATTCTAAAGCAGTACGAAATCGGTTAAAGATTGTAAAAAGAGAATTGACAGTTCTATTAAAGGAATTATCAGTAAATACGGAAAAAATAAAAATAGTAAGTATTGCCTCTGGTTCAGCTCGAGCTATAGTCGAATCAATTGTTGAGGCAAATTTACCATCTAACTTAAGTATCTCATCTACTTTTGTAGATAAAAGTCAAAATGCTCTTTCTTACAGTAAAGAGTTATTAAATGCGAGTTCTCTGGCAAACAACCATAATCATAATTATGATTGGGTAAATGCTACCGCAGGATCTTTTCTTAGAAATGAAGCAGAGAACACATACGATATAATCGAAATGGTTGGTTTGCTAGATTATTTTGATGATGAAAAAGCGATCGATATATTTAGAAGTATACATAAAGATCTAAATATTGGAGGAACTTTTATTACTGCAAATATATGTCCAAATGAAGAACAAAAGTTTCTTACAAAGATAATTAAATGGGAAATGGTATATAGGAGAGCAGAAGATCTCGCGTCTCTTTTAATAAAGGCAGGTTTTGAAGAATCAAGCATATTGATATTATACGAACCATTAAAAGTTCATTGTATAGCAATAGCGAAAAAGTAGTAAATTATGAACATAATTAATATATCTTTAACAATTGTGTCTCTTGTAACTGCTGGACTGAGTTTATTCATTATAAGAGGCGAGAATAATAGAAAAAATAAGGTTTTTTCTTTGTTTATACTATCAATCAGTCTTTGGTCAGCCGGACTTCTATTTTTTGTTACAACGTCTTCCCTTGACGTAGCATTAAATTATACTCGTTTTTACTATATTATGGCTGCAGCTATTCCTGCCTTCTTTCTTCACTTTTCTTTTTTGTTTCCTAAAGAAGATAAGGTTGAACTTGGTAAGTGGTCGCTAATCTATCTCCCATTGGTTATTATCTCTGCTGGTCTTCTTATTGAACCAAACCTAATCATAAGTGATATATACATATCAAAAAATGCAGTTAAGCTTGTTCATCTGAATATTGCTAATTACATAATTTATACCGTTTATTTCATATCATACTTGTTGTACGCCTATAAAAAGCTTTTTAATTCTTTTTTTACTACAGATGATAAAAGTGTAAAGCTTCAGTTGAAATTTATCTTTATTGGAACAATATTCCCATATATTTTGGCTATGTTTTTCGATTTAATACTGCCGCCTTTTGATTATTCTTATGTATGGGTAGGACCATTATTTGCTTTTGTTGTTGTTTGTGTGTTGCTTTACGCAATATATAAACACCACTTACTTAATGCTAAAGTTATTGCCGTAGAATTGTTAACAATTAGTCTATGGGCATTTATTCTAATAAGAATTTTGTTATCAGGAAACGATCAAGATAAGATTGTTAACATAATTTTACTCATTGTTACTGTCATTATCGGTATCCTTTTGATCAAGAACGTTAGACATGAGGTAACCCAACGCGAAAAGATAGAATTCCTAGCAGAGAATCTTAAACAAGCGAATGTTCGATTGCTGGAACTTGATAAACAAAAATCTGAATTCGTTTCTTTTGCTACTCATCAACTTCGTGCACCTCTTACTGCTATGAAGGGTTATTCTTCACTCATACTAGAAGGTGATCTTGGAGAAATAAATAAAAATGTTAGAGATGCTATTGGTCGCATACTCGAATCATCAAAGACTTTGGCTGTTATCGTAGATGACTATTTAAATATATCTAGAATAGAGCTAGGGGCTATGAAATACGCATTCGAAATAATGGATTTAAAAGATCTGACTGAAAATGTTATTGGGGAATTAAAGCCAAATGTTGAAGGAAAAGGATTAGGTATATCTTTTAATTCAAAAGTAGGAGAAAGGTATATGGTACGTGCAGATAAAGGAAAGATAAAGCAAGTAATTTCTAATCTAATAGATAATGCAGTGAAGTACACACCAAGTGGTTCTGTTAAAGTTTCTATAATTAGAAATACGACAGATAGAAAAATACTATTATCAATAGTTGATACTGGAGTTGGTATTACACCTGAAGTTATGCCAAAACTCTTCTCAAAGTTTGTAAGAGCTGATAACGCGAATAAGCAGAATATTTATGGTACAGGATTAGGTTTGTTTGTTGCAAGAGAAATCGTATTAGCACACAAAGGAAAACTTTGGGCAGAATCAAATGGGGAAGGTAAGGGGGCAAGGTTTTATATGGAATTGGATATGGCTGTTTAGGTTTAGAAAAAAAAAGAATCACCAGGCTGCTCAGCGCTGGCGATCGTGGGGATTCAAATTATTGCCAGCTGCCCAAACTGGCTTAAAAGCATTTAGTGTGAGCGAGTACTTGCGTCCTTTCACATGGCCGATAGCAACTTCCACAGCTGGTTCGGTGGGTGATGAATCAACCTTGATCCAATAACGTCTCGCCTTCGGTTTATTTGTTCTCATAGCTAATTATAGATTACCTGAAAGGTTATTTTAGTCAAGGAAAATAGGTAAATAGAAGAGAAAGCCCCGAATAATGTCACCTCTGACACCTCGGGGCATGTTTCAGTCCAGCACTCTTGTCACATGTGCTGACCAAGTACTGCGCTCAAAGACTTTGGTTGTACCTTGGCGTTGCGGTTTGCGAAGTGGTACGCTCAACACTGCTCTTGGTGTTTTTTGCGTACATCGCGCCTCCCGACTTTTTTCCGCCAATATTTCTAGTCTTCTAGCGATGTCGAGTTCGAATTCATCCATAGCTAAAGATACAATACACCAAAAAGAAGATAAAGTCAACACCTGTGGAAAAGTGGGTTTTATGTTTATGAATATCATAATTTACAAAGAAAAAACCCTATTAACATCAGAGGGGGGTGTTAATAGGTGTTTAAATCAAGGCTATTTTTTTGGTTCGTCGCCATAATAATGGCGCGAGGTTCCATAAAACTTTGCTATGTATTCTTCCTCGTCATCCATTATAAAGCAAACGGCAGACTTCAACCAACGCAATAGAGTTTTCATATGTTATTACTTCCTAACAGAATAGTACTCCTAATGCACCCACTCTCCTAATAACAACATGTGGATAAAAAGAAACCCCATGATCTACCTAGTCAACTTGACTAAGTAATTCTATGGGGTGTTCCCTGACACTATCTTCAGAATTCTTTCTCTGATTCTCTCCTGAAGTTCCAAAACGCATATTCCCAAATCAGCTTCACTGATACCATTACAGTGGTAAAGCAGATAAACACACGCACCGACTTCAAGGAAAGGATGGATTTCCTTCTGAATTAAATTCGCAATTTCATCTCTATTCATCAGCCCACATTGTATACTATTTCAGAACTCTTTCAATAACCTCCTTAACATCCGCACCATCAGCTTTTCCTTTTAATTCCTTCATTATGCCTCCCATGAACTGCCCAACTTTCTTAGTATCAGGAATGCCTTCTTTTTTTATTTTTGCTTTTACTATTTTTTCTATGTCTGCCTTACTCATTGTTTCAGGTAAAAACTTTTCTAGTATTGTGAGTTCAGCTTTTTCTTTCTTTACCAAATCATTTCTTCCACCTTTTTCAAATTGTTCAATAGAATCTTTGTGTTGATTTACACTTCTTTTTATTAAAGTTAGGGCACCTACATCGTCTATAAAGGAATCTTTACTCTTTTTTGATATGAGTTCATAAGAAAACATTGCTATTAGTCCACGAAGTGTGTTTAGCTTCACTTCGTCTTGGGCACGCATCGCATCTACTATTTGATTTTTTATTGTTTCATGTATTGTCATAATAATGATACGACTTATTTTACATGAGCGAAGCGAATATGTAAAATAGAAGTACCCTTGTGGTATAATATCATATAAATAAACACTTATGAATATATTAATAATCATTTTAATAATAGTAGTAGCAATAGCGATCATTATAATGCTGGTTTCGCATCTTCGCAGTGCACAGTCTCCTCAGACAGATAATACTGGTCTGAAGCTCATTCTGGAGCAATTAAACGAGTTAAATAGAACCGTAGACTATAAAATAGGGGAAAGCACTAGACATGTCAGGGAATCGATGCAAAATCAATTTTCTGAGTCTGCAAAGATGATTCGTGACGTTACTGAGGGTTTGGTAAAGTTAGACGAAACAAATAAACAGGTGGTCTCTTTTGCAGATCAATTACAATCCCTACAAGACATATTGAAGAACCCTAAACATAGAGGAATTCTTGGTGAATATTATCTTGAGACATTATTACAAAATGTCTTAGCACCAGGGCAGTACAAAATGCAGTATGAAATTGGCAAAGATGATGAAGGTAATAAACTTATAGTTGACGCTGCTGTCTTTGTTAAAGATAAGATAATTCCTATTGATTCGAAATTTTCGCTTGAGAATTACAATAAACTAGTCGAAGAAAGAGATCCTCTAGAAAAAGAAAAGTTAGAAAAAGCCTTTGTAAATGATTTAAAACTTCGCATACAAGAAACTGCAAAGTATGTAAGGCCTGGTAATGGCACAATGGAATTTGCTTTTATGTTTATACCGCATGAAGCAATATATTATGATCTTTTGATAAATAAGGTGGGTGCAGTGACAGAGGAAACAGATAATCTCATACAGCGCGCAGCAAATAAATACAAGGTTATAATAGTTTCTCCAACTTCTTTTCTTGCATATCTACAAACCGTTCTTCAAGGATTAAAGGCGTTACAAATAGAAGAAACAGCAAAAGACATAATAAAAAGAGTGGATGATCTTGGTAATCATTTGAAGAAGTATGAGGAATACCATGAAAAGCTAGGCTCATCTCTTTCAACTGTTATTAATCACTACAACAATTCTGGGAAGGAATTGAAGAAAGTAGATAAAGACATCTTACGTATAACAGGAGAAGCTCCAGGCATAGAAGTGGGCAGTGTAGAACATCCTGAGGGGGGAGTTTAAAATCTTTTAGATAACTATGAATTATTGCTATTAGTATATTTTGTGGTAATGTTTCTTATGTATGAGCACAAATATTCTTCAGGGAACCCTCTCAAGGGCTCACTACCAAAGGATAATGCAGAACATCAAGCATCGTCGACAAGTCCCACTGGGTGCTCGTTTCACTCTTTTAGACGGTAGTGTGGGAGCAGGCCACACTATCCAAGAGGCGGCAAAATGGCTCAGAACGAGCCCTCATAATCTCAAACTGTTCCTAAGGGAACGTGAAGACCTTTATATGGCTGGAAGAAGGAGACGTAAAGCTAGAAAACAATATATCAAGTTTCCTTGAAAGCCAGAGGATCGAGAATCAAACAATGCTGTCACGTCTTTGGTGGCGGCATTTCTTTTACCCCTTGCATTATAATAATAATCATGTAATATAGTAATCATTATGGAATTTGCAGTAATACAAACAGGAGGCAAGCAATACAAGGTCAAAGTAGGCGATGAAATAAAGATTGAGAAGCTACTTGGAGATCATAAGGAAGGCGATAAGATCGTTTTCGATAAAGTATTACTTGTAGATAACGGAACAGACACTACTATCGGAACACCATTTATAGCTAAGGCTCAGGTTACAGCTACTCTTACAAAGATCGGTAGATTGCCAAAGGTTACAGTCATAAAGTACAAGCAAAAGAGTAAATACTTCAAGAAAAACGGACATCAGCAACCATACTTCCAGGTAAAGATTGAAGGGATAAAATAATTAAATAAACAAAAAGAAAAACGACCCGCTAAGGGTTGTTTTTCTATGTTATAATCTTGAAATGAGAATTTTGCTAATAGATAACGGTACAAAACTACTAAAAAAACTACAGGAATTGATACCTGGCAGCGAGGTAACTGTTAAGTGGAATAATATTGATATTGGAGAGGCTGAGAGCTTTGATCTAATTGTCTTGTCTGGAAGTAGTACTTCATCAGTATTGTTTGATCATAAAGACTTTGTTCAAGAAATAGAATTAATTAAAAGTACAAAGAAACCAATTATAGGAATTTGCTTCGGATGTGAACTTATCGTCTATGCGTTCGGTGGTAAACTAAAAGCTCTTGATCAACCTCATAGTGGGGTGAGAGAAATAGAAGTTACTAATAAGGATTATTCTAACAATGATAAAATAAGTGTTTATGAACATCATGGTTATATAATTGATGAATTGCCAATTGGCTTTAGTGTTCTTGCCAAGTCGCCCGATGGTCCTGAAGCTATTAAGCATGATAGTCTACCGATATTTGGTCTCCAGTTCCATCCAGAGAACTTTGTTCATAACAACGATGGAAAAGAAGTTTTTACAAAAATATTTAATCAACTATTTAGTCTATAAAACACTATATACTCTCTCTATTCTTTAAGGCATTTTTTATAGTATCCGAGTCTGAGTACTCAAGTTCACTTCCAGTAGAAAGACCTCTGCCGAGTACAGTAATTTTAATATTTGAATCTATTGCACTTATTATGCTTTTTAAATATATTGATGTGTTCTCGCCTTCAGCATTTACATTCAAGGATAGAATCACTTCTGTTGGTTTACTTTTTGTTATCCTATCCTTTAATTCTTTGATTCTTACCCTCTTTTCTGGCTCACTATCGAGTATGGGTATAGTTCCACCAAGGATGAAATAGTAGCCGGTGTAGAATTTACTTTTTTCAATTGCCTCAAAGTCTACATCCCTAGATACGACTAATAATTGATCACTTTTTCTTTCTCTGTTTGAACAGATAGGACAGGGGCCTGATGTACTTCCTTGAAAAAATCTAAAGCAAGAAGGGCAAACATGAACACTTTTTTTCACCTCCAATATTAATCTAGAGATATCATCCAAATAACTAGCATTACGAGTAAGTAAAAAATACACAAAGCGTTTAGCTTGTCTCGGTCCGATACCAGGAAATTCTCTGAAGTATTCTGTTAGTCTAGAAATAGGGTCCATAACAGGATTATATCATAGCAAAGAATATATTTTAGAAATCAGAAGTTCCACTACCTCCATTAAATTCACCGAAGTCATTTTTATCAAGACTCATGAATGTTGTCTTCTTATCATCGAAGTATAGCTCAGCATATCCGGTGGCACCATTTCTGTGCTTTTCGATGAGAATTTTCGCAATATTTGGCTTAGCCTGAGATGGGTCTTTATTGTACTTGTCTTCACGATGAATGAACATAACGACGTCCGCATCCTGTTCGATCGATCCCGAATCGCGTAGATCAGACAATCTAGGTTCACCACCTCGGCTTTCCACTGCACGGCTTAGCTGTGACAGGGCAAGAACTGGAACTTCTAGCTCACGAGCCATCTGTTTAAGAGATCTAGAAATTTCTGTAACTTGCTGGACTATATTGTCAGAATTACGACTCTGAGTAGGAACCATAAGCTGTAGGTAGTCAACTACGATAAGGCCAAGACCCTTTTCACTCTTTAGCCTTCGAGCCACGGCACGCATTTTCAAAATATTGTTTGCAGGTTGATCATCAATATAAATAGGTGCCTCAGAGAGTCGGTCCATAGCGTCTCGAATAGCTTTGAAGTCGTGGTCAATGGAGAGATTGTGTCCTGTGCGGAGTTTCCAAGCGTCGACTTGGGATTCAGCCGCGAGCATACGGTCGACTAGCTGCTGCGAGCTCATTTCGAGAGAAAAGATACCTACAGGAACTTTGTGGTTTATGGCTGCCATTCGGGCAATGTCCAACGCTAGGGAAGTTTTACCCATAGAAGGTCGAGCAGCTAGAATAATCAAATCTGATTTTTGCAGTCCCGCAAGCTTGTCATCTAGAGCTTTGAATCCTGTAGGAACACCTCTAAGTTCTCCCTTGGTATTGTGAAGATTATCGATTCTTTCCCATGCTTCAACTAAAGTATCTTTTAAGGCAATGAATTTGTGTGTACCAGTATAGTTTGTAACCTCAAAGATTTTCTTCTCTGCCTTATCAAGTGTTTCCTCGATATCCATTTCTTCATCAAAGCCAAGATTTCCAACAAACTCTGAAGCATTGATAAGATCTCGCATGATGTGCTTCTTCTGCACAATTTCTGCGTAATGCTTTGCATTTGTAGAAGAAGGAACCCCATGAACAATCTCGGTGAGATAACTCATTCCTCCAGCTTGTTCCAATACTTCTTTATCCTTCAATCTTGCAGAAAGAGAAAGGAGGTCAATAGGTGTGCCTTTACTATGAAGCTCCATCATTGTTATCCAAAGAAGTTTGTGACGATCAGAATAAAAAGAAACATCCGCAACAATATCAGTGATGTCGTGCATTACTTCTGGACGTATCATAATAGAGCCTAGCAATGCTTTTTCAGCTTCCAGACTTTGCGGAGGAACTCTCAAATCCTTGGTCTTGAAATATGGTGATGTTGATGCCATGTACTCATTTTACTTTAAATATGTTTATAAGCAAAAGGCAAAAGTGCCTGTAAAGTTGATAAGGTGGGGATAAGAATGATTAAATTAGAGTAATTTCAATTCAAAACCCTTATCAGTGTCCTTCACCGAGTATCCTCTACCTTCGATTTCTTTTCTTAATGCATCTGCCTTGTCCCATTCTTTATTCTTTCTAGCTTCTTGTCTTGCTTCTGCAAGGGCGGTTATTTCAGCAGGCACCTCTTCCTTTTGAACATCTACTACGGCGTGTAGTCCAAGACCAAGAACTTTGTCAAAGTCCAAAAGCATAGTTACTTTATCCTTCGCCTCTATCGTATGATCTTTTATAAGTTCCCAAGCAAGTGCAACTGCTTCCGGCATATTGAAATCATCATTTACAACCTTCAAGAATTCACCCTTGTAATCTCTAGGTGTAGCAGACGCATGTATATGTTCATGCTCTAGTCCAGCACTAACGTCCTGAAGTCTAACAAAAGTCTCTATAAAGCGAATAAATGCTGTCTGGGCTGCTTTTACTGCGTCTACAGTAAAGTTTACTTGTGATCTATAATGAGATGTTAAAAGCCAATATCTAAATGCAAGAGGGGATATGCCAGACTCCTCGACATCAGCCAGTTTAAAGAAGTTATTCTTTGACTTTGCCATCTTGGCGTCATTTACATTCATAAACGCCCCGTGTATCCAATAATTCACAAACTTTTGGTCATGGGTTGCTTCTGATTGAGCAATTTCATTTGTATGATGTGGGAACATAAGGTCAATACCTCCAGTATGAATATCAATACTTGTACCTAGGGCACGCCATGACATAGCTGAACATTCTATGTGCCATCCGGGACGTCCTTTTCCGAAAGGTGAATCCCAAAATACATCACCATCGTCCTCGGTGTAGAATTTCCACAGAGCAAAATCTCGAGGGTTTTCCTTCTCATATTCATCATTAGAAATTCTTTCCTTCAGAGTTGAAGAATCTGTGGCTTCAATTTTTAACTTTGCTAATTCACCGTAATTCTTTGACATTCCAATACTGAAGTACACTCCGTCTTTTGTTTGATATGCTACACCTTTTTCAAGAAGGATAGCTATCATTTCAATCATATCTTTTACATGATCACGAGCACTTAGAAGCTTGTTCGGAGTAAGTATATTTAATGAATGTAAATCAGCAAGAAAAAGTGTTTCGTAATGCCTTGTTAATTCTTCAAGTGAAATTTTCTTTTCTTGGCTTCTTCTTATTGTCTTATCATCTACATCTGTGATATTCATCACCTGAGTAACGAAATGTCCATTGTATTCGAAAACTCTGCGAATAATATCGTACATGACAAAAGTTCTGAGATTGCCAATATGTGCAGTATCGTAGACGGTCGGTCCGCAATTATAAATGCCCACCTTGCCGGCTACTAACGGTTTGAATTCTTCTTTTTCCCCTGAAAGGGTATTGTGAATATAGATTGGTATCATGATTTATAGTATAATCTATTATCATATGAATAATCAACAACAAAAGTTTTTTTCAATAGCCATTGTTAGCTTGTCTGTATTACTTCTTACTTTCTTTTTCGGAAGTTATTATGGTCAAAATAAAGCTGGAAAGTTACCGATGATAGATGGACAGCCTATCACTGTTGAGCAGTTTGCGCCTTTTTGGAAAGTCTGGAATACTCTAAGTGAAAAATATGTTACAGCTACAACAACTGATTCTCAACAAAGAATATGGAGTTCAATTCAAGGTTTAGCATCATCACAGGGGGATCCATACACAGTTTTCTTTCCACCAGAAGAAAATAAATCATTTAAAAGTGATATATCAGGCAATTTTGAAGGTGTTGGAATGGAGATTGGTATAAAAGACAATTTTCTCACCGTTGTTGCTCCTTTGAAAAATAGCCCAGCAGAAAAAGCGGGCATGATGACTGGTGATAAGATATTAAAGATAAATGATATTGCAACCAATGATTTGCCTGTTGATAAGGCTGTAAAACAAATTAGAGGACCAAAAGGCTCGACAGTAAAGTTGCTAATAGCAAGAGAAGGTGCGAGTGAAGCTTTAGAAGTATCAATTATCCGCGACATAATAGATATTCCCACTTTAGAAACCGAAGTCAAATCAAACGTATACGTGATAAGATTATTTAGCTATACAGCCCAGTCGCCAGAATTGTTTAGATTGGCAATCAGAAGTTTTCTAGAATCAGGATTAAATAAATTAGTTATTGATCTAAGAGGAAATCCGGGTGGATATTTGGACGCGGCTTGGGACATGTCTAGTTGGTTTTTACCACTTGGAGAGACAATAGTAACTGAAGATTTTGGTGGTAAGGGTGAAAACAAAGTATATCGAAGTAAAGGGTATGATGTATTAGAGAAATATTTTGGTAAAGACAAATACAAGGTAGCTATTCTAGTAAATGGTGGTTCGGCTTCTGCATCAGAGATTATGGCTGGAGCTTTACAAGAACATGGTATTGCAAAGCTTGTTGGTACAAAAACTTTTGGTAAAGGATCGGTTCAAGAGTTAGTAACTATTACTCCAGAAACCTCACTAAAGGTCACTATTGCTCGTTGGCTTACACCAAAGGGTCATAATCTTTCTCATGATGGACTAGTTCCTGATTATGAGGTAAAGGTAACTCCAAAGGACTTGGAATTAAAGAAAGATCCGCAATTAGATAAGGCAGTTGAAATTTTACAAAATTAACCGTAATATACTGTATATATGAAAATAATATTAATAAAGGATGTTCCAAAGGTTGGTAAAAGATATGAAATGAAGGAAATTAGCGATGGATATGCATTAAATCTACTAATTCCTAGAGGTCTCGCTATTTCTGCGACTGCTGAAGCTATAAAGCGTATTGACCTTGAGAGATCTAGAGATGAGGGTGAAAAAAAGGTTCATCAGGAATTACTAATAAAGAACTTAGAGAGTATTGAGGGTGTGACTATCACAATGTCAGAAAAGGCAAATGAAAAGGGTCATCTTTTTGCTGGAGTTCATAAACTTGAGATTATTCCTGCTATAGAAAAACAGACAAGAATTCAAATCGATGCTGAGCATATTATACTCGATAAGCCTATAAAAGAAGTTGGTATACATATTATAGAGGCAAGGGTAGGGAAGAAGAGTATAAAATTCAATCTTGATATTAAGGCTCTGTAAAGAATAGGTGAAAAACAAAAATGGACTCGTCGACTTGCGCTCGGAAGTTCTTTTATTTGTAGCAAAGCTAAAATAAAAGAACTTCCTCACCGTGCCGAGTCTCATTTTTGTATTTACTATCTATATAGTACTTTTCTCTATTTAAATTACCTATACAACATGCACGATCTTCTTTCTCTTTACTGTATTATCGAAATGCATTTTTCTTTTTGTACCAAACTCTACCTTTCCATCCTTAAGTGCGAATAGGGTATGATCCTTACCAATACCAATATTTTTTCCAGGTATAACATTTGTACCTCTTTGTCTTATAATAATATTTCCAATACTAACAGATTCGCCATGATTTACCTTGACTCCAAGGTATTTGGGCTGTGAATCTCTGTCATTTTTGGTTGTTCCTCCAGATTTCTTATGTGCCATAGTTAAAACAGTATAGCAAAACATAGTTTAAATGCAAGCCCGTAGGGGATATGCGAGCAGTAATTTTAGAAGTTTGACTTTTCAATCTAAACATTGACTAGAAACCCTTGTATAATAAGGGTTTTTTAGGTAATTCAAGAGATCTACTATTGACAGGGTGTTCGAAAGGTGCTAGTATTATCTTATTGAGAAGCGACGAGGGTTTAGTCCTAATACGCTTCTTTTTAAATTATATGATTGAAATAACAACAACTATTGCTTTACTTATCTCTTCACTATACGGAACCGTAGAGACAGCAAGTGTCATAGATGCTTCTGTTATAGATACTACTGTTGCAACTTCAACAGATAATTCAGCTATTGTTACAGTTACGACAGACCGTAAGTCTTTAGAGAAATATTTAAGAGAAAATTATGCAGATACACCCATGCTGTTAGAGATTGCCAGATGTGAATCTACATTTACTCATTATGATAAAAATGGAGATGTTATACGTGGGAGAGTAAATAGTGCAGATGTTGGTCTTATGCAGATCAATGAAAAATATCACCTAGAGACAGCAGAAAAACTAGGTTTAGATATACATACAGTAGAAGGAAATGTAAATTATGCGAAATATCTATATGACAATGAAGGTGTACAGCCTTGGAGCGCATCGTCACCATGTTGGGGTAAGGCACTACCAGGTTCACAAGACGAAGTATTAGCAAAAAATTAATATTAGTGAAATACAGAAAACAATAAGTCATACACTAAAATGTATGGCTTTTTGTTTACTATAGATTCAAGAAACTACATCAAAATATTATCAACTATGTAACTAGTATTAGTATCTAACTATTTTGTATGATAATGTTCATTATGGAAAGGATGGATAATGTACCAAAAATTTGATGCGGTAACTAAGACAGTGCTAGCCAGTGCTGAAGAGGAAACGATTAGGCTCTCACATAGCCTTATCAGTCCTGTGCACATAATGCTTGCCCTACTGAAAAGCAGGTGTAATGCTGTGACACTGATGGCGCAGATGCTGCGAACGGGAGATGCCGAGAATATTCGCCTAGAAATTGAAAGACAGATCGGCACTGGCCCAGAACAAAGAATTGGGGGACCAATCACTTTGTCGGATCGTGCCAGGGAAGTGATCAGACTTGCGGGTCTAGAAGTCATAGCACTAGGCGACAGTGAATTGGCGACACAACACATTCTACTTGGACTACTTAGAGTTAATGGCGTAGTCTCCAGTGTGTTGGGAAAGTATGGAATATCTGTTGATTCTCTCAGGGAGCAAATGAAGAGACTAGAAGTCTGACTTAGTAAGGGAGACACAGCACCCACACCTACGAGCGCAAGAAATTGCGCTTTGTTTTTTTGATATATGTTTATTCAATAATATTCTTGTTAAGATCGAACATCTCTTGATTAAATTTTATGCACATTTTGGTTATTTATGGGGTTAGTAATATGGGTACATTGAAGCTTGACAAAGAGGACGATAGGTGGTAATATATTAGAGTCGATGAAATGTAGTAATTGACCGTTGATACCTTGCGTTAAGGTAGGTGTTAGTTCATCAAAGAAAGGGCATGATATGCCACTAAGTAAAGAGAGAATCGGCGAAATCGCAATGAATGTACTCCAGGGTGAGATGGAGCGAAAAGGGCTACCATTGGACCGTAAGGAGATTCGGCGCTCTATGCATAACGAAGCGAAAAACTTCGGATGTACGACCGGCGAGTTCGCCCAGTTCGCGAGGATCATCTACGCTCGCGCGTATGAAAGTTTCATGCGTGAGTTGGACAAGGTGATTGCGGACAATGCAGACGACAAGGTTGAAGGTAGCTAATTTCCTTCCTAAAGGGGTAATTCCGGTTTGTCAGTAACTGATCTGCATCATGCCGATCCGTCTAAAACAAATCTACGAGAATAAGAACCCTACCTCATCGTCACCGCTAGCTCTTCGAGTTAGCGGTTTTCTTTTACCTATTTGTCAAAATCAAAGTACAAATCATTTTGTATGCCTCGCTAGAGAAAATTCCCTAGCGATTGTAAAATAGGGAACTCTACTGTATTTCAATGCCAACTACGCTACCTGAGATACCAAAGCCTTTTGGAAAAAGTCTTATATCGCATTTTACGGGCACGTTTTTTGAAGAAAGTAGTTCTCCAAGCTTATCTGTATCTTTTATAATCTTTTCATCAACAATGAATCCAAATACATTAGATTCATCATCTATTAAGCTCGCATTGTAGAAAAGGTAATCTTTTCCAGAATTCTTGCCAACACCTTCACGCTTATCTATTTTTAACAGGGTAAAGTCAATATTTTTTATTATCATATTTATTTAATTTTACTTAATTGGTTTATAAGGTTATATATCGACCTGTGTAATAGGCAAGGGGTATATTTATATAAAAAATACCTGATCTTCTAATCAAGTATCGTGTCGCACAATATATCTTTCCGCCACTATATATCTATGAAATAAGGCGTTCTTTGCGAACACCTATTCCCCGTTCATACTTTTCAATTTGCTGGTAGTTGTGGTGAGCTCGTCTGTATATTTGTTGGTTCACCATTTTTAATCTTTGTTAAGTTATCTATAGCTGTCGTCCAGATCAATCTTATAAAAATATCATTCCATAAATATTTTGCAGGCTTCGCTAAATATGTATTCCAGACATAAACAACTATATTCTTTACATATTCAACATTACTCTGAGATACAGGTGCCTCTACTGCCTTTTTTATATCAAAACCAAGATAGCCTAGTATGATAAGACCTATAAGTGCAATTATTATCCATTTAATCATATTTATATTGTATCATATTATAAATGCTTGCTTAATATATAACTGTGCAAAAGTTTGCCTTTAAAATGACTCTAGAGGTATGAAAGTGGATTGAGATAAGCTTTGTAATCAGCTAAAGGTATAGTGACGCCTGTACAGTTCTTGCTGTTAACCATTTTTGTTATTCGAACTCCTTCTGTTGCATAAACTCCAAAGTGTAAATGTGGTCCAGTTGAATATCCGGTGTTACCGCTATAACCAATAATTTCTCCGGTCGATACAGTCTGACCATTTGTCACATTTATAAGTGATAGATGCCCATACAAAGTAGAAAGACCATTTAAATGTTTTACCATAATCCATTTACCATAAGAAAGACATCCTCTAGTTAAATCTGTATTTCCTGTACCAACTACGGTTCCTACCATTGCTGACTTTATGGGTGTTCCTATTGATACGCCAAAGTCAATTCCAGTATGACCTTTTCCGTTGTACAACTGAGAATTCTTCGTTGCAAACTCTGTATTACCAAAATATTGAGTAATTATTACTTTATCAACAGGGTATCGAAGCACCTTTGAAAGAGTTGCTGGAATACTATTTGGATCAATCGCAATTTTTAGGGCACTTTCAAAGTCAGCGACTTCCCTTTCGAATGCTTCTTTTTGTGCTAGTCTAGTCGCTAATAGTTTTTTATAATTCGCCTCTGTATTTTTTGTTTCTACTAAAATATTATTTTTTTCTTTAGCTGTATCTGCAATAATCTTTGTTTTACTTTTCAATTCATTTGTCAGCACGACTAGTTCAGCTTTTTTCTGTTCAGTTAATTTCTTGTTTTTCTCTAAATTTGTCTTTAGTTTAGCTAAGCTCAATATCTTATCCTGCATATTTTCTTGCAATGTATCTAATTGATCTGAGCTATTCCAAATCTCCGCAATAGACTTTTTACTAAGCAGTATCTCTACTATTGAAGAAGAATTCATTTGAGATATGTTGTATAGGGATTGTCCTATAGCCCTTTTGCTGTCTACTATTCTTTCATTTTTATCACCAATTTGTAATGAGAGCTCCTTTATTTCAAAGTTTTTTGATACAATTTTGTTTTCAGTCACTTTTGTTTCTGCTTCTAGCTTTTTCTTTGAAATATCCAAAGACTTTATAGCTCCACTAAGTGAATCTTTATCTTTTGCCAATGAATCAATTTCTTCCTGATATTTCTTTATCTCAATATCGAGTTTTTCTATTGCTGTATTTGTATTATCAATCTTAATTTTTAATTCATCTACAGTTTGTCCATGAGAAACACTATATATGCCTAGCAAAAGCATGAATAGAATAATTAATGACCAAAGTAAGCTATATGTTTTGAATGGCATGTTTAAGTCGTTTTAGCGTCTCTTCTTTGCCAAGAATTTCTGAAATAATAAATGGATCTGGACTTTTATCTTTTCCTGATAGGGCATATCTCATAGGCCAAAGCACATTTCCCTTCCCTTTTTCTTCTGCGAGTGGCCACAGTATGGCTTTAACAGACTCCTTTGAAAAGTCACTCGCAGTAGAAAGTTTATCTATAATAGTTTGTAAGTATGATTTTGTATTTACTAAATCTTTTTCTTGCCTCCATTTTAAATTTTCAAAGGAATATGCAGGTAATGGATTAATAAATGAAAGTTCAGTTTCAAAGAGAGGTTTAATCTCTGAAAACTTACTAACCTTTTCTTTTATTAAAGGTAAAAGCTTCGCTGAAATATTTTCAGGCATAAAGCTTTTGGCAGCTGCGGTAAATTCATCCATAGACATTTTTTCAATGTATTTCTTATTTACCCAATCTAATTTTTCAACATTAAATATCCCCCCACCCTTTTGTACTTTTGCTAAGTCAAAAGTTTTAATAAGTTCACTTAATGAAAATATTTCTTGATCTGTGCCAGGGTTCCAGCCTATCAAAGCAACAAAGTTTAGTATTGCTTCAGGAAGATACCCCTTATCTTTATAGTATGTTAAGGATACAGTTTCACCATGTTTTCTCTTTGAAAGTTTTGATCTATCTTCTGCTAAGACTAGTGGTAAATGTGCATAAATTGGCCTTGAAGCCCCGATGGCTTCTTGAATAAGGATTTGTCTTGGCGTATTGGAAAGATGTTCCTCAGCGCGTATTACATGCGTTACACCCATTTCGAAATCATCCACTACAACAGCTAAATGGTAAACCGGCTCATCAATACTCCTAGCTATTACAAAATCACCAAGGTCTGTTGTGTCGACGATAACTTCACCGCGTATGAGGTCGTTTATTGTAACTTTTTTGTTTGGATTTTTAAAACGTATTACTTCATCCCTCTGTCCTTCCTCGACAACCTTTTCTTTAGAAATATATGCATGACCAGAATCAAGCATTTTCTTAATGTATGATTTGTGAATATCTACCCTTTCAGATTGTTTTGCAAATACATCATGCTTAAGACCGAGCCATGCTAGATCATTTATTAGACCATCAGTCCATTCTTCCTTGCTCCTAACCTTATCAGTATCCTCGATGCGTAGTGCAAATATGCCATCATGTTGCTTGGCGTAAAGATATGCAAAAAGAGCAGTTCTCACACCTCCAATGTGCAAGAATCCTGTCGGTGATGGGGCAAAACGGGTAATAACCTTTGTGTTTATCATGTCTTAATAATAGCAGAAAACAGCAGATTTTCAAAACAAATTCAACATAACAAAAGCACCCTTTCGGGTGCTAATGCTTTTACTTTATCTTCTCAGGATTAACCCTTCAACTCTGTTGGTGTCAATGTAACTCTAAACAATTTCATAATTATGTTTCCACTTGCATCCTTTAATGGAAGGTCCTTTGCGGAATTAAATACTTTATCACCATCATCAGAATGTAACATTGCGTAGTAAACACCACCTTCTACTGTTGGAGATGTTAGAGTGATCTGGCCAGGATAAATTCCTGCCTCAAAATATTTATAACCGATCACATCACCAGGTGTTCCCGCTTTGTCTTTGTGTATAACTACGTATCCAGGTGCGGCTAATTGAACTGAAGATACATAGACAATGTTTCCAGGCGCCTGATCCACTATAGAAATACGATTTGCTGTGTTCATTGTTGTCGGAGGATTTGTTGTTGTATCGTCTGTAGGTGCAACGGTTGGTGAACTCTTAAACATATTGTAACCCAATATTACTAATACTATTATTACTACAACTGTCACTACCCACTGCCAAGTTTTTATACCATTTGCATTTTGTTCCATATTTTTTTATTTAATTAATAATATTTTTAATAATTCGATGTTAATTTAGTAATACACATTATTATATCACCTTCATCATTCATGCGATAGCCCTGTTTCTAGTATAACTTCAGCTATTTTCTGTGCAGCATTTATATGGCTAAAATGCTTGGCGGCCTCGCTCATTTTGTCCGAAATAGACTTATTATTTACTATTCTGTCAATCTCAGACATGAGGATATGTGCATTCAGATTTAGTTCCTCGATAACAGTACATGCTCCAGAATGAGAGTATGAGAAAGCATTTTTTTCTTGATCATGACTTATTGCTTTTGGTAATGGGATAATTATTGAAGGAATACCCCATACTGCGATTTCAAATATTGTAGAACCTGCTCTCGATATCATTATATTGGTACAGCCTGCGACCATTCTCATTGATAAATCATTCAAATAATCAAACGGATGATAACGATGTGCGTATTTATTATCTTTTAATACAATCCCCGCAGTTTTATTAACCATATCAAAGTTGTTTTTACCAGTTTGATGAATTATTTGAAATCTTTGGACTAGTTCTGGTAATGCGTCAAGAATAATATCATTAATATTTTGTGCACCCTGTGAACCTCCAAGTATAGTAATTATTGGTGTATCATCTTCGAGGTGTAAAAATTCTCTAGCGCCATTGGTAAGGGGTGTGATTATTTCTTTTCTAATTGGATTGCCAGTAAATGCCACCTTGCTCTCATTGAAGTACTGTGAAGCCTCTGGATAAGATACAGCTATTTTTTGGGCAAATTTAGCTGCCCATGCATTTACCCTTCCTGGTGAGCTATCTGACTCGTGAATAATTACAGGAATATGAAGTATTCTAGCTGCAAAGAGAGCGGGAAAACTAACATAACCTCCCTTTGCAAAAACGATATCTGGGTATATTTTAAACATTTTCCACAAGGCAATAAACATACCCGCAATTGTTTTGAAAATATCAAAAAAATTTAATACTGAAAAATATCTTCTAATCTTTCCGGCTGGTACTTTTATAAACTCAATATCATTATCAAAAAGAGCTCTAGGATTATACTCTACTGGAGCCATATAATATAATTTTGGTGGTATAATCTTTTTTTCTCTAGCCCTATCAAATACTGCTTGTGCAACAGCAATTAGAGGATAAAAGTGACCTCCAGAACCTCCACCTGTAAATAGTATTTTCATATTTGTTTTTGATATTTAGAAACATTGGCTATTATTCCTACAGCCGCAAGGGTAATGATTATTGCTGTACCCCCATGACTTATAAATAATAACGGCATTCCTGATAATGGAATAATTCCAAGCATTGATGAAATATTCATAAATGATTCAACGATGATAAGTATACCAATTCCCAATACAAGAAGTCTACCAAAGTTATCTTCAGTTCTTATAGAAATTTTTATTGATTTGATTATAAATAGTAAAAAAATGATAATTAATGCAAAACTACCTATAAAACCAAACTCTTCAGCTTGAACAGCAAAAATAGAATCTCCAATCGGTTCTGGTAAATAATTAAACTTTTGAATACTTTGTCCAAATCCTCGTCCTGTAAAACCTCCGGATCCTATAGCTATTAATGATTGTTGTATTTGATAACCAGAGCCCTGCGAATTAATCGTAGAGTCAAAAAATGTAAGTATTCTTTGGCGAGCATAGGGCCTTACAGTTATCACAGTTCCTAGAACTACCATCATAATTAGCCCAACAATTGCCAGATCTCTAATCCTTGCTCCTGCAGCAAACAACATAAATACACCAGTTCCTGCAATAACAAGGAACGTGTCTGTGTCTGATTGAGCCATCAACAATATTCCAAGCAATCCTAGTATGACTAAGAACGGAATGATACTATTTTTAAAATTAAGAACCTTGTCTTTAATTCCAGACAGCCAAGCTGCAAAGTATATTATAAAAGCAATTTTTAAAAATTCCGAAGGTTGAAATGTTACAATTCCAAGATCTATCCATCTTGAAGCACCACCATGATTTAATGAAATAAAGGGAATGAATAAAAGTAGATTTATAAAAATCGCAGCAATAAATATATAAAAAGAATATTTTCTTAGATTTTTATAATTATATCTCGACATTAGATAGAAAACTCCGCAACCAATAATAAGTCCTATCATCTGCTTTATCGCTACTGATCCAAAACTAACACCGTCTCTGGCTAATAACCCTAATGAAGCAGATGAAAAAATAATAAATCCTACGATTGTAAGGATTGCTATTATAGCAAGAAATACTTTATCAATTTTGAGCTCCTTGTTCGTCATTTGTTGTATGATTCTTGAAATTTTCTATATCCTTTTTAACACTCTCGAATTCTGGTATATCTTCTATTTTTGAAATTCCTATAAATGACATGAGTTGTAGTGTTGGTTTGTATAAGAAGCTTCTTTGATCCTTTGGATTATCTATTCTCTCTACCAATCCTCTTATTAGTAAATTTCTAAGGATGAATTGAGAATTTACTCCGCGTATATAGTCTATTTCTGCTCTTGATATAGGACCTTGGTATAGGATAATTGAAAGTGTTTCAAGCCCAGCTTTTCCTAAGTCTTTTATCAATTCTTCTTTTGTGAGTGACTCTATAAGATCTGATGCCTCCTTTGATGTGCCGAGTGCTACTTCATCCTCGAGTTGTATGAGTGTTATTCCTCTTTCACTTAATGCCCCGCGTAAAAATATTAAAGCAGCTTTTATTTCATCTTCGGTCTTTGATAGTAAGGTTGCCAATTTCTTTATAGAAACTGGTTCTGCCTTCCAAAATAGTATTGCTTCAATTTGAGATTCTAATTTCATTTTTTTATTATAACACAAAATTGAGACTCGACGCGGTGAGGGAGACTTTATTTTTACTAGCTTGCGTATAAAAATAAAGTGCTCCCGAGCGCAAGCAAGCGAGTCCAATTTTGTGTCTAATTAATACCATAATGCGGCACTCCTATCTCCTTACTTTCCATATGTATATCGCCCTTATCTGTTTCCTGTGTCACGTTTATTATTCCTTGCTTCACAAGTTCGAGCATTGCCAAGAAACTTACTATGACATTTACCCTTTCCTCTTTATGAGCACTTGAAAATTCGCTGAATTTCATACGAAGGCCTTGAGTAATGCGCTTCGTTAGATTATCTATTGTTTCTTCTAGACTAATAACTTTTCTAACTACTGCCTTCGGTATATTTTCCTTCTTTGGTAACGCTTTTATAACATCCTTGATAGCCTGTGCAAGAGAAAGTAAATTCATGCTTTCATGTGGAGAAAAGACAGGTGCAGCTGGTCTCGCTTGGCTTTGTTCAAATATGATTTGCTTCCCAAACAAGCCCTGTATATGCACACTCGCCTCTTTTATTCTCTTATATATCTTAAGTCTAGTTTCTAGGTCTTGTATTCCCTCTTCCTCTTCTTCTGTGAGTGTAAGTGTTGGTAGAAGTGAGCGGGATTTAATCAAAAGTAATGTTGAGGCGATAAGGATAAATTGAGCAGACTCGCCTATGGGCATTACTCCGGTGTTTTGAATATGAGCGATGAAGTCATCTGTAACCTTTGAAAGTGCTATATCATTTATGAAAAGTTTCTTCTTTTCGACAAGTGAAAGTAAAAGGTCTAGAGGACCTTCAAATGCTGGGGTTTTAATAATGAAAGCTTCGGGCATATATGATAATATGATTATAACAGATAAAAGAATATGAATGAACAAGGACCAATACCAAAAACAGTCGAGTCAGAAATAACAACAGAACAAATAATAGCTTTATCAAGGAAAGTTACTGTTTTGATGACAAAGCCGGAGAATACTGGTACCAAGGCGCCTTTGTTGTTATTTTTGAAAAATAAAGGGTTAAATGCCCTAAAATATAGATTTACTCTTGATGAAGATAGATTGAATAGTCTTTATCCTATGATGAAAGACTGGATTGCTACGGTTCAGATGGCCACTGAACAACACATGGAAGACAAAGAAGTTGAGGTGTTCTTGGTGACCTCTGAAGATGGTGAATGTAAGGATGTTAGAGAAGAAGTGCTTAAGCTACGTGGATTGGATCGTGTAGCTTCGAATAATCCAGTTGGCACTTTGAGAAATGAGCTTCCAGGACAAACAATATTTTATGCTGGCACTGAGGCTGATAGCACTGTTCAATACTCTAGAAACGGTTTCCACTGCTCAACTACACCAGAGGAAGTATTAAGTAATTTAAAGACATTTGGTTTGCTTGATGAGGCGAAGAGGTTGGTGGGAGTGGAGTAATTTGCGTAAAAGAAAACCGGGCACTGCTGTCCGGCTTCGGGGGGGGTCATGAACACGTCATTTTTTTTTCTTATTCTCGAAGTAAGGCTGGAGTATCACGAAGAATATGATGACTACCGCGAATAGCACGATACCGCAAACCGTGTCGATTGTTCTCATACTTTGATAGTATATCATCTATTACCATATCTGTCAACCATTTTTAATACCCAAATACCCCATAAATACTGGGGTATTTTGCTACTATTATTAGATAATCCTATCTATTGGTCTTACTTTTCCTCCTCCACTATCTCTATCCCCAATTCTTTCAATTGCTTATCCATTACCTTCCCTGGTGCATTCATCATTGGATCTCTTCCTTCTCCGTTCTTTGGAAATGCTATTACTTCTCGAATATTCGGTTCTACTTCTAGGAAAGTCATAAGTCTATCAAATCCCCAAGCTATACCTCCGTGTGGTGGTGTGCCTGAACCTAGTGCATTTAACATGTGACCGAAGTTTCTTTCAATTCTCTCATCTTCATAACCCATGATTTTAAATACAGCCTTAAGAGCTTCTGGATTATGATTTCGTATACTTCCTCCACCGATTTCAGAACCATTGAGAACAATATCGTACTGAGTTGTAAAAATGTTCTCAATGTTCTTTTGATTCATCAAATCATCCATGAATTCTGGAGTAGGTGAAGAGAAAGGATTGTGTGTGAATGTCCAGCCTTTTGTATCAATATCCTTTTCAAAGAAAGGCCAGTCGATAACCCAAAGGAAAGCCAAAAGATCAGGATCATTCTTATCAGTACGAATATCAGGTTTATCAACACCATACTTTTCCATTACTTCTTTATAAGTCAATACTGGGAATGGAACTTGTTGAATCTTCTTGTTTGGATATAGAGTGGTAACAAGGTCTATAAGAATCTTTTCGTTTATCGCCATTACATCTTTTCTTTCAACAAAACTCATTTCCATGTCCATTTGTGTGAACTCTGGCTGTCTATCACCGCGACTGTCCTCATCACGCATACATCTAGCAAATTGAAAATACTTTTCAAAGCCAGATGACATAAGAAGTTGTTTGTATTGCTGAGGACTCTGAGGAAGTGAATAGAATGAACCTCTCTCTAGACGAGAAGGAACAATATAGTCTCTTGAACCTTCTGGTGTTGTAGCAGAAAGAAGTGGAGTTTCAATCTCGGTGAAGCCTTCTTTTGCTAAAGCATTTCTAACATGAAGCATGACCTTGTGGCGATTTATAATATTCTTCTGAAGTCTAGGTCTTCTGAGATCCTGGTATCGATATTTTAGTCTCACCTCTTCATTAATTTCTTTTCCATCACCGCGAATATCAATAGGTGGAGTAGTGGCCTCATTTAGCACCTTGATTTCTAAAATCTCAAGCTCTATTTCCCCATTCTGCTTATCCTTCTGTACATTCTTTGGTGGTCGAGGATTTACTTTACCCTTAACGCAAACAACCCATTCTGGTCTTAGAGTAAAACCTACTTCATGAGCTGCTGTGGCATTTGGTAATATAACTCCTTGCACCTTTCCTGTGACATCGCGAAAATCAAGGAAAATAAGCTTTCCCTGATCTCGGCGAATATCAACCCAGCCTTTTATAGTTACTTCTTGTCCAACTTTTGCACTTAAATCTTTAATATATGTTCTTTCCATGAACATATCATACTATATATCGAATTCATCTTCAAACTCGTCACTCATTTTTTCTACTGCCTTATCTATATAGTGACTATTGTATTGTTTAAGCTCTGAAATATCAGCTCTTGCCTCATCTATATCTTCTTTCATATGGATGAGCTCAATTTTTACCTCTTGAAAACTCTCATTCATAATATCGACCTTTTTATCTATTCTTGCCAATGCCCCAAGCACAAAAGTATATTGTTCTTCTTGCATATATAAATTACATTTTACAAAATCCCTTTCGAGGATTTCTAATAATGTAGAAAGTATAGAAAAAAGTTATTAAGAAATTCTAAAGGAATTCTTAAGAAATGATAAAGATTTAGTTTACGCCAATATTTTTCTTTACTGTCAAAAGCTTGGCATCAGCACGTGTCTTAGCTCGAGATGCTCCGTCTGCAAGAATGGCTTTAATTTCCTCAACATTTTTACTTAACTCTTCTCTCTTTTCTCTCAATGGTTTTATAAATGCGTCAAGGTCTTCTATAAGAGTTTCTTTCAATATTTTATACTTGCCCTTATTTTGATCATAAATAGCCTTCAATTCCTCGTCTGAGCGTAGTAATTTATGAATGTTATATACATTTACCGGTGTCTCGCCACTTGAATCTGTGACAATGCTCATAACAGCTTTTGTTATTTCCTCTCGAGTAGCAAAAAGTGGAATTGTATTCTTATAACTCTTACTCATTTTCTGTCCATCTGTGCCGGGTACCACCGCAACCTCTTTCATTATGAAAGGCTCAGGAAGTTTGAAAGTTTCTCCGAAGGTATTGTTGAACTTTTGAGCTGTATCGCGTGTATATTCTATGTGTTGTTTTTGATCCTGACCAACTGGAACTGTGTCCACATCGTATAAGAGAATATCAGCAGCCATAAGCATAGGATAATTAAATGTACCAACACTAATCTCCTTATCCTTCGCTTCTGCGTCCTTGAAGGCATGCGCACGCATAAGGTAAGGCATGGTGGTGATAGTATCAAAGATCCAAGCTAGCTCAGTGTGTGCAGATACGTCTGACTGTTTAAAAATGGTTGAGGTTTTTGGATCAAGTCCAATGGCAAGATAATCCAAAATAAAATCTAAGGTATATTCGCGCATCTCCTTGGCGTTTTGAACAGTATTTAGAGCGTGATAATCAGCAATCATGAAGAAACAATCATACTTACCACTATTTTGTAATTCAACCATCTGTTTCATCGCACCAAAATAGTTTCCAATATGCAATTTACCTGATGGCTTTAATCCTGATAGTAATGTTTTTTTTGACATGCATTAAATATAGCAGAAAAAGAAAAAGGGGGCTATAGCCCCTCCTTCTTCAATTCCTCAATTAGTTTCTGGGCGGTTTTCGATACTTTCTTTGGCATTTCAACCTTTGTAACTATTAGCAAATCACCTCTCCGACCTCTTTCGTCCGGAACACCCTTTTGTCTAACTCTCAATATTTCATTATGCGTTGTTCCTGTTGGTATCTTCAATTCAATTTTTCCATCAAGTGTTTCAACATCCAATGTAGCTCCTAGTAGTGCCGTTGTAAGTTTGAGCTGTAATTCCATTACTATGTTGTAACCCTCTTTTCTAAATACAGAATGTTCCTCCACCCAGATACGCACAATGAGATCACCTTTTCCTCCAGGACCATCCTCGCCTTTTCCTTGAACTCTTAACCCCTGACCGTTCTCGATACCAGCAGGAATAGTAACGACTATTTTTTCTTTATTAATATTTAATTCTTTCTCAAGTCCAAAAACTGATTCCTTGAAAGAGAGTTGCACATCTACAGTAATATTTGCTCCTCTACGAGGTCGTCTACCTCCTCCAAAAAAATCTCCGAATAGATCCCCAAGATCGAATTCAAAGCTTTGGCCTCCTCCTTGTGCTTGCTGTCTCGCAAATCCAGAAAAGTCGAAGCCACCGAATCCTTGACCTCCATTAAATCCATTGAAGCCACCTTGCCCACCACCGAAACCATTTGGTTCAGCTGGACCAAATGTATCGTACTGCTGTCGCTTCTGATCATCAGAAAGTGTTGTGTAAGCTTCGTTTATCTCTTTGAATTTCGCATCGTTTCCATTATTTTTGTCAGGATGATGTTCATGAGCAAGCTTTCTAAAAGCTTTCTTTATATCGTCTTTTGAAGCGCTCTTTTCAACGCCGAGTATTTTGTAATAGTCTTTTGACATGGCTGTGATTATAGCAAAAATGAGGTTTTTTTGCTATTTCAACCCATCAACATATTTTTCTGCAGACTTTAACACAGCTTCCAACATAAAATTCTCATAATCATCTTTACCTCCTCCAGTCTGAGCCTTTTCAAGTGATGTAACGTAAATCCTGCGATCTTCAGGATGAATGACTACTGGAGGATAATCGTTCTGCATTAGTATAAGGTTAAGCAATAGTCTAGCTGTTCTTCCATTGCCATCTGTAAACGGGTGTATGGAAACCAGGCGATAATGCGCTTCAATTGCTGTCAGCACAGGATGCTCAGTTGTTTTGCTAATCCATTTTACAAATTCTGTCATAAGATCTGGTACTGAAGCTGGGTTTGGCATGATAGATGTAGAACCGGTAATGCGTACAGGTATTGTACGCAATCTTCCAGAGTTTACGTCGTCATTCTTTTGCAAAAGAATTCTATGTATATCGAGAATAACAGCCAGGGTAATATCACTTAGCTTTTTATTATTTTCAGCAAACTTTTTTATATATTCTACTGCTTCAGAATGATTCTTTGCTTCTATAAGCTCTCTAAGTTGTTTACCTTCTATGCTTATATCCTTTTCTACTACTAAGGCTGTTTCTTGGCGAGATAGAGTGTTTCCTTCGAGAGCATTAGAAGTATAAGTAAGCTCAATACGATACCATTCATCTAGGTTCTTTACGAGTGCTGGGTCAATAATTCCATGACTAGCAATTTTTGCTTTAATTTCATCGATTTTACTAAGTAATTCTTGTTTCATTTGACATTATCATAACAGATAAATGAAATTTAAATAACCCTTGACCTCATCGAGTATTTATGCTTAAATAGAGTAAACAAGAACGGGGGGGTGATATGTTGTGATTACCCACTGTTCTTCACACAAACACACAACAAGAATTGGATTACCATGATAGCGTTTGGACTTTTAAACATCGGCTTCTCGATTATGGCTTTGGCCATATGTTTTGCGAATTTAGTGCGTAAATCGCAAGAACAGTTTGGGCCAATGCAAGTCGCATGTTTTGGTTTAACCTGCACAACTTTGTTACTGGTTTTGTGCAAGGGATGCTCAGTTGCGATGGATATTTGGCACTGACCGAAGTCGGCCCCCACTTACGTGGGACAAGCCGGCTTCGTTTTTTATATTTAGTATTATGCATATTTTGCATAATACTCGTTTGTAATGTGCATTATTTGCACTTTCCTTTTGAACTTGTAGGGATTACTTACAAGTTGAGTATGTTACAAATTGGAACTACCTTATACAAGTATTCCGGAATTTCCGGATAACTGCCGAACCGTTGCATTATTTGCAACAGTTGCCTGGGCCTCAACTTGTTCCAATATGGAAACAGTAGTAAAGGATTTCTTTACCACTCATCCAGTTGTTGCATTATTTGCAACAACTGAATCTTGCTAAAATATATTCTATATGTTTGAATGCTGTTTTTTGACAAAATCTTTAGAACTTCTTAAGAACTTTTTGTTACATTATGCAAATTATTAGCATAATTTAAATATGATGATTAAAAATTTTGATAAATGGAATAAAAACAAGAAGATTATTAATAACTCAAAAACATATCCACTGTATAATCAAAGAGAAATCTGGTGGTGTTCGCTCGGTGTAAATATTGGCTACGAACATGACGGGGACAAAGTAGAATATCAGAGGCCTGTACTTATATTGAAAGGTTTAAGTAAATATACGTGTTTTATAGTTCCTTTAACATCATCTTTACATAGGCATAAAATGAGAATCCCCTTAGGAATAATTAATGACAAAAGTGCTAGTGCTGTGATTTCTCAATTTCGAACTATTGATACAAAGAGATTAACCGAGAAAATTTGCTATCTTGACGAAACTGTATTTGAATTAACGAGAAAAGCTACCAAAGACCTGCTCTGATAGCTTTTCCTCACTAATCCCCTCATTTAAGAGGTAAGCCCGAAGGCACTGTTTTTCTTTTCTCCCCTCTTTCGAGAGGCGTTTGCTCGCGTAGAGCATTTTATGACATTATATTATCATATTTAACTCTAAACGCAACCCTACTTCTTTTCTTTGAATTCAGCATCCTTCACATCTCCCTCTGGTCCTTTTTGCTCGCCTGCTCCGCCTGTTGGACCACCTGCTGGTGGTGTTTGCTTTGCTGCTTCAGCCTGAGCTTTTGATAGTATTTCACCTATCTTTGAAAGCTCACTTGAAAGTGCTTCTGTAGACTTCTTTAGTAAAGCTGGATCTGTTCCTTCCTTTGAAGTTTTTACATCAGCGATTTTGTCTTCAATGGACTTTCTCAAATCTGCTGGGACCTTGTCACCTGCGTCTTTCAATGATTTCTCTGAAGTATAGATGAGCTGCTCTGCAATATTCTTTGCTTCAATCATTTCTTTTTTCTTTGCATCTTCTACTGCATGCATTTCAGCTTCTTTTGTCATCTTTTCAACTTCTTCTTTTGAAAGACCTGAGCTTGCTGTGATCTTTATGCTATTTGTCTTTCCTGTTGTCTTATCCTTTGCAGTAACAGAAAGGATACCATTAGCATCTAGATCAAATGTAACCTCGACTTGTGGCATACCGCGAGGTGCAGGGGCAATACCATCAAGTATAAATCTACCTAGAGACTTATTATCACCTGACAATGGTCTTTCACCCTGAGTAATATGAATTTCTACGGATGTTTGATTGTCAGCTGCTGTAGAGAAGATTTGAGACTTCTGGGTAGGGATAGTAGTGTTCTTCTCAATGAGTTTTGTAGCAACTCCACCCATTGTTTCAATTCCTAGAGAAAGAGGAGTAACATCTAGTAGAAGTACGCCTTTTACGTCTCCTGCCAAGATACCTCCTTGAATAGCAGCACCCACCGCAACCACCTCGTCAGGATTTACACCAAGGTGCAACTCCTTTCCGAAGAAATCCTTCACAGCCTTTTGCATAGCCGGCATACGTGTCTGTCCTCCGACAAGAACAATCTCATTTATATCTGCAATCTTGAACGGAGAAGCTTCCATAGCTCTCTTGGTGATTTCCATTGCACGATCAATGAACTCTTTTGTAAGTTCCTCAAGCTTTGCTCGAGTCATGGTAATAAGTAAGTGCTTTGGACCATCTGCGCCTGAAGTAAGGAATGGAATATTCACTTCTGTTTGAACTGCTGTTGAAAGCTCTATCTTTGCCTTTTCTGCTGCTTCATCTAGTCTCTGAAGTGCTAGTGCATCCTTTCTAACATCAATTCCCTCTTGCTTCTTGAATTCATCTGCAAGCCAATTGATAATCTTCTGATCAATATCCTTTCCTCCAAGGTGTGCATCTCCGTCTGTAGACTTTACTTCCACTACATCATCTCCAACCTCTAGTACTGATATATCGAATGTTCCTCCACCGAAGTCAAAGACTACTATTTTCTCGTCCTTTTTCTTGTCGAATCCATAAGCCAATGCTGCTGCCGTTGGCTCATTTATAATTCTTTTTACATCTAGTCCCGCTATCTTTCCTGCATCTTTTGTTGCTTGTCTTTGTGCATCGTTGAAGTATGCGGGTACAGTAATAACTGCCTCTGTGACTGGTTCTCCAAGACGTGACTCCGCATCAGCCTTTAGTTTTCCAATGATCATTGCTGAGATCTCCTCTGGTCTATACCATTTATCTCCCATCTTTACTTCTATTCCTCCTGATGCAGACTTTTGCATTTCGAAAGGTACAGAAGCTCTATCCTTTTGTACTGCAGGATCATCGAAGTTGTGACCGATGAATCTCTTGATCTGATAAATAGTATTCTTTGGATTTGTAACTCCTTGTCTCTTGGCTAATAGACCCACCATTCTATCGCCTGTTTTTGATTGCGCGATAATAGACGGTGTGGTTCTAGCACCTTCTGCGTTTTCTAATATTTTAGGTGTACCAGCTTCCATCACAGCGACGGCAGAGTTGGTAGTACCTAGGTCGATTCCTATAATTTTGGACATGGTTAATTATTTGATTAATTTAGTAATTTTGCTATTGTTATCTTGAAGGAGGTGATTATATGAATCACTGGACATCAGTCAGTTGGGCGCTACCTGTTGTGGCGCGCTACATGGTCGGAGCCATGCTTGGGCGAGGAAACCAGTCTGGGAGTACTCGCCCTTTATATTTATACTATTAGACTACAAATGCCGGAGCTCTTGTTGGTTGACTCATAAAAAATTCTAATAAAAAGTAAGGTGAAAGTATTGATTCAAATTCAGCAAAGCTGGTTTCAATAATAACTTTACTTTCTTTAATGCATGGCAAGCAAATAACATCCTCAGCTGGCACTACGAACGGAATAGCGGAAATGATCTGAGCTTGGAATTTGCCATTTACTTCAACAACGGTAAAACGAATACGAACTAAAAGCCCGTTCTTGTCCTTAACAATTCTTTCAAAGATGCTATTAAGTTGTTTATTTTGAAGGGATAGCATATTAATTAAGATATTATATTAAACTTTATTTATTATTCAAGTTTTTATAAAACAATTTTCCTTCTTCATCTATATGCTTCTTTAATTCAATATTTGAAATACTATTATAATCAAGAACATCAACTTTATATGGGAACCTTGGTGCATTATCAAGCATATTTCTAAAATCTGATGCTGTGTTTGTATTTAATATTCCTTTTAAGGCAATATCTATATCTGATGCAGGTTTATAATTTCCCATTGCTCTTGAACCAAAGATAATAAGTTCGTCAACATCTGGAAAGACTTGAACATATCTTGAAATAATTTCTAAAATATCATCATTTAATCCAAATTTCATAGTGATTTCTTGAAATATACATAAAGATCAGCAAAAATCTTTGCGTACGATTCTCTAATTAGCTTCTCGGCCTTTATACTAAGTATTTCATCATAAATATGAGATAATTCGTTTCTCTTATCTAGTGCTTCTAACCACATTTCTCCATTTTCAATATAGCCTGTTTGTAAAGCTTGCTTAAGCGTATCGCGTGGAGTTTTTAATATAAATCCTTCAAATTCTAGTTTATCATTCATTGTTTTCCAGGATAATTCAAAAAGAAATTCAAATGTCTGAATTAGCGCAGCACGAAACAAGTCATCGTTTGTTGTATCTTGTTTTAGAGCTCTTAAAAATTGAGAATATGCTTTCTCAAAATTTGAAAATCTTTGTTTCCATCTTTTTTCATTTTTCATATCAATACTTTATTATAATTATTAGCTGGTAATACGTGCATAAATACTGCTTTATCTTGACACGTTTTTTTCTTTAAACTAATAAGAGACCCAGATGATGCAAGAATTTTTTTATAATCAATAGACAAAGCTACCCATTTATTTTCATGAGATTTATTAATTAGGCTTAGATTTGGTGCTTTTACTAGTTCCATGATGTTATATTATACTATTTTTCAAGTAATTTCAAGCCAAGTATGCTACACTTACCTTATGGAAAGCCTTATTCATGCAGACATATTCTTCTTCGTAACAACAGTTATTGTTATTATGCTTGGAATCATACTTGTAGTCATCCTTATCTACATTGCCATTATACTTGCTGATATTCGTGCAATATCACGTATCGCAAGATCTGAGAGTGCTGATATAGCAGATGATATACATATGATTCGAAGTGAAGTGCAATCTGAACTTAGAAGAGGATCATCTGTTATCGCTTCCCTAGTGCGGGTTATTCGTGGTCTCTTTCGTCGAAGAAAGTCACGAATTAATAAAGGTTAATTCTCTATTTAATATGAAAAAAGTAAATATAAAGGAAGCGGGAGGTCACAAGATGGCCTTGGGTGTAGGTATTGCTGCAGCAGTAGCGGCTGCTGCAGGTGCATACTTTCTGTATGGTTCAGCAAAAGGACCAGCTAGAAGAAAAGCAATCAAGACTTGGTCTATCAAGATGAAAGCAGAAGTAATGGAAGAAGTAGAAAAAATGCAGGATATAAGTGAGGAAGTATATCATTCAGCGATAGATAAGGTATCAAAGAAATATGCAGACATGAAAGGAATAGATGTAAAGGAGCTGGAGACTACGGTAAAGCAATTAAAGGGACATTGGAAGGATATAAAGAAGGAAGCGGAGAAGGCAATAAAGAAAGGAGCGAAGCTGGTCTAAATATATATGTGCGACAAAAAACAAGGCCTTATAATGAGGCTTTTGTTTTTACTTATCACTTTTCTTAACAAAATCCTTAGCGAAATTTACCAGATATGTGTATGAAGACTCTGACTCAGCTATAAATTCTTTTATCTTGTTGAATCTCAAGTCTAAATACTCATGCGCTAAGATGTTTCTAATTTTAGCAAATCTACCTAGAACTTTTGCTTTTTCAAGATCAAATCCATTTACTTCAATTAAATTTTCTAATATCGATTTATAAGTATTTGGAATAAGCTTCTTTTCTGAAGCTAAAATAATCTTTGATATGTCGACACTTGAATTTACAATATTTTCTACCCACCTTTCCATACTTCTTTTTACATCTCTATCTGTTTGATATTTTATTTGATCCACCTTTTTAAATTTTGAGAAATCTTTAATTTCTTGTTCTAAAAATTCCACGATCTTTATTAGTCTTTCCTTGTCTGTAAGGCTGAGTGAATTTGACCTCTCTTTGATTTTAATAAAATCATCCATATAATCTCTATAATATTCTGCAGCTTCATTTATTACATTTGAAAATCTAGCAAAATATTTAGGGTCTTTCATTATAAGCAATTTCCCATCATTTATGATTGAATCGGCAAGGGTTGAAGAAGCCCTATTGAGAACAACCATATCTGTTTTTATTTCAAGAATTTTCTCAATCTCAGACCAAAGCTCATCCTCGCCTTTATATGATTTCTCTTCCTCATATTCAACGTCACTAGTCGTTGGCTTAAAATATACAGCAATATCAATATCTGACTCTCTATGCGTCATATCTTTTGCGTAAGAACCAAAGAGAAAAGCAGCTAGGACATTGTCTTGGGTCTCTAGAAATACTTTTAATTTATCTAGTTTTTCTAGGATTTCTTTGCTCATAGTGTAATTCTATCGTAATATCATTGTGCATAATAGCTTGACAAGTACTAAATACAGTGTATTATTTAAATGTCAGAGTTCCAAGCAAAATACAATATCATGAAAAGAACATTCGCTAATGTCCTACAAGAAGCCAAAGACAAGGGTGCAAAAGTGACAATTTGGTACGTTGCGGGTACGGGGTTGGATTATAGCAATACAATGGAGGTTGCCGAGGTCGGTAAGGATTTCTTCTCCTCCACTGAGGGTGTCTACATTCCATTCACGGCCATTGCACGCTTATATGTGATGTAAAACTGTACAGGCTAGGTAACGATGCCTAATAACGAATTTTCGTTACTCGAGGGTGTGCCACATAGTGTGACCGCCTTTTCTTTTACTCAATTTTTATTTCCTCCACCCCCCACCTTCACCTTCGGTGCCTTTAGAACCTTACCGTTAAGCTCATATCCTTTTTGTATAACAGTCGTGACCGTATTATTTTTACTTTCATCATCCACCGGTTCATGCTCTATAGCCTCATCTCTCATTGGATCAAAAGGCTTGCCAGTAGGATCAATTTCTTTCAAACCAAATTCACCTAGAACCTTACTTAGTTGATTAGCTATATACTCAACTCCCACTCTCCAATTCTTATCTACCTTTTCCCATACATCTTTATTCCCCATTGCCATATTGAAACTATCTAGAACAGGAATAAGCTCAGAAATTAAACTTTCATTTGAAAAACGAGCAAAGTCCTTTTGAGCTTCTTGATCTCTTCGGCGAGCATTCACAAATTCAGCCTTATCCTTTTGCCAATTATTAAGATACTCCTGCTTTTCTTCAGTAACTTTCTTTAGCTTTTCTTTTAGGCTTTTTATAACATCAAGACCAGTTTCTTCCTCAACTATTTCATCGACTTCCTTGTCCACTTCAGTATCTGGCTCTATCACTACATCATCACCATTTGTATTTTTATCTTTATTCATATGTTTGTTCTTAGTATATCTATATAAGAAAAATCCGGCAAGTGCCGTGATTATTCTTTGAAAAGTAAAATTGGACTCGCTTGCTTGCGCTCGGGAGCACTTTATTTTTATACGCAGGCTAGTAAAAATAAAGTCTCCCTCACCGCGTCGAGTCTCAATTTTACTATCTTTTACTCCACTGAGGAGATTTTCTTGCTTTCTTTAGACCGAACTTTCGGCGTTCCTTTGCTCTTGGATCTCTCATTAGAAGACCAGCTTTCTTCATTATACCTCTTAGCTCCTTATCGTATTCGATAATAGCTCTAGAAACTCCATGTCTGAATGCATCAGCCTGACCAGCTATTCCACCACCTTTAATTATTGCAGTAATAGAAAACTTTATTGTTGTAAGTTTTGATGTTGAATATGCTTCTGTTGCTGTATTTTGAAGTTCTTTTGTTGGAAAATATTCTTCAAGAGTCCTGCCATTTATTTCGTATGACATCTTTGCAGCTGGGGTAATTCTTATACGAGCTACCGCTGTCTTTCTTCGTCCAACTGTCTCTATGTATTTTTCTTCGTTATTTTTTATCATATTATTCAGTAATAGTTAAATTTTTCATTATTTCCTTCCTAAGGCTATTTGAAGGTAACATTCTGTATACAGCTCTTTCGAATACTTCACTAAATCCCTTTCTAGCTATAAGGTCAGAAAGCTTTTCTGAATATATACCACCACGAAAACCAGTATATGTAACATACTCTTTATCATTCTTCTTTTTTATATCAATATTTGCCTTTGATGTATTTACAATAGTTACCTTCACTCCAGAAACCTTATTTCTAACAAAAGATGTAGTTCTTTTTCCCATGAGCAAGGTAGCTGCTTCGCTAGCAACTCTTCCCAATTTCTTATCTTGTGCATCAATAGTATGATTCATAATATTTATTTTATACAAATTCAATCACAGCCATCTCTGCTGCATCGAGCACTCGGCGTGAAGTCTTAATAATTCTAGTATAACCACCCTTTCTTTCCTTATACTTAGGTGCGATTGTTTCGAAAAGAACCTTTGTCTCTTTCTCTCCACCAATCTTCGAAATGACCAATCTTCTTGATGCTGGTGTGCCTGAAATAGCCTTAGTAACCAACTTTTCTATATATGGTCGCAATTCCTTTGCCTTAGCAAGGGTTGTTGAAATCTTACCCTCATTTACAAGATTTCTAGCAAGAGAACGCATCAAAGCGTTTCTCTGATCCTTCTTCAATCCAAATTTTCTTGTTACTGAATGATGTCGCATGTTATTTAATATTATTTAAGCGTAATACCATAATTAGACAAAACTTTCTTTATTTCCTGAACCCCCTTACCTCCCAAACCTTCAACATCAAGAATATCAACTTCCTTCTTGCGTGCTAGTCCTCCAACCGTTCTAATATTAGCATTTGAAAGTGCCTTTACTGTCCTTGGTGAAAGACCTATAGCATCAATTCTTGTTTTTAAAAATTCAACATCAAGTTCTGGCTTAGTCTCCTCATCTACTGGACTCTCTATGCTTTCCTCTTTTTCTGAAACAACAACTTCTTCCTCCTTAAATCCAACCATTGCCTTTAGTTGATGAATCATTAGAGTAATTGATTCCTCCAATGCTACCTTTGGTGTAATAGTACCATCTGTCTCTACAGTTATGCGTAGACGATTGAAATCTGTTCTGTCTCCAACACGCATATTTTCAACTTCGTAGTTTGCCTTCTTTATGGGTGTAAAAGTAGCATCAAGAGAAATAGTTCCAATATCCACTCTATCTTTTCTTAAAATGTCTTTAGAAACATATCCTAGACCCTTTTCTAATGTTACTTCAATATCAACATCTGAATTTTTATCTGTAAGTTCAACAATGTGTAGTTCTGGATTCAATATTTCTACTTGACCTGGGATTTCAGCATCTCCTGCTGTTAGTTTCTTTACACCCTTTGCCTTTAAAGTGATTGTTTGAGGCTCATCTGTGATAAGTTTGATTCTCAATTTCTTAAGATTCAAAAGAATAGTAATAACGTCCTCCTTTACACCATCAATAGAAGAGAATTCATGCTCAACTCCCTTTATTTTTACTTGTGTTACAGCTGCACCAGGAAGAGAAGAAAGAATTATTCTTCTAAGAGAATTTCCTAAAGTGTGCCCATAGCCAGGATAAAGACCATCAATTTCATAAGTACCAATAAAGCCATCTTCTCTAATGACCTTTGGTTTTGACGGAACTACAATAGCATGATTTGACATATATTTTTTATTAAAATTAATTATTTATTTTAACGGCTATAAAATTCCAAGACTGCACCAGGACTAAATAGGAGTTCTGAATTTGCAACCTGAGGTAAACCGTCTATTACAATTTCTTTCTTTTCAAAGTTTAATTTTAACCATGCGGGAATCTTTACTATTTTTAGTCTTTCATCAAGATTAGCGAATAGACCTTTTTTCTTACTACCTTCTCTGATACTTATAACATCACCAACTTTTACTTGATATGAAGGAATAGTAACAATCTTACCGTTGATTGTTAGATGACCGTGACATGTCATTTGTCTTGCTGCTTGTCTAGTCGTAGCAAATCCAGCACGAAGAGCAACATTGTCAAATCTACTCTCAAGTAAGGTAACAAGTAATTGAGCTGAGTTTCCCTTTTTTTCTGTGGCTTTGTTTACGTAATTTGTAAATTGCTTACTAGTTATTCCATAGCTATATCTTGCCTTTTGTTTTTCCATTAGACCTATACCGTAATCACTCTTTGCCTTTGGCTTCTTTTTTGAAAATGTTTTATTCTCTGATCTCAAAGCAAACTTCTGAGTTTGAGTTTTCTCAAATACTGGTGCTCCTAATCTTCTTGCTATCTTGTATCTTTTTTTGATTATCATATAAAAATGTAATTTATTATACTCTTCGTGGCTTCTTTGGCTGAGGACCATTAAATGGTACTGGAGTTTCATCCTTTATTGATGAAATAGTAACTCCTTTTGATATAAAACCTCTTATTGCTGATTCTCTTCCTGAACCAACACCTTTAACTACTACGTCTATTTCTCTTAGACCTAGAAGTGCAGCCTTAACAGCCAATACCTCTCCGACTTTAGCAGCTGCAAATGGTGTGCCTTTCTTTGCACCCTTAAAACCTAATGTTCCGCTAGATGACCACATGACGATATTGCCCTGTTTGTCACCTAACTGTACTTTTGTATTGTTATAAGTAGATTGAACAAAAAGAATTCCTGTATCTAGATTTTTACGAGAAGAAGAGGTCTGCTTTGGTGCAGATTCTTTTTCTGTCTTATTTTCTTTTGTTGCAATTACTTTTTTTGCCATTTTATTTATCTGTGTGTTTTTAGTTATAATTCAATCATTTTAGACTATTTCTTCTCTTCCTTCTTTCTTCCAGATCCCATTGTCTTTCTTGTATTTCCACGAATAGTTCTAGAATTAGTCTTTGTTCTCTGTCCTCTAGCGGGTAACCTTTTTGCATGTCTAGATCCTCTATATGTTTTAATGTCCTTTAATCTTTTTATATTTGAAGCCACTTCACGTTTCAAGTCGCCCTCTATTTTTAGAGACTCAATAATTTTTCTTATATCATTTTCCTGATCAACTGTTAGATCCTTTGCTTTTATAGATGGATCAATTTTTGCTTTCTTTAAAATATCAATAGCTCTAGATCTACCTATACCATATAAAGTGGTGAGTGAAATCTCTAATCTTTTTGTATCTGGAATTGTTATACCTAGTATTCTCATAAAATTATTATTAATTATCCTTGTCTTTGTTTATGACGAGGGTTTGATTTACAAATTACAAAAATGCAGTTCTTTCTTCTAACTACACTGCACTTAGGACAAATTTTTTTTACTGAAGCTTTTACTTTCATTCTTAAATATTATTATAAAAATTATAAACGCTTTACAATACGAGCTCTACCCCCATAAGAATCTAAAGTAAGCTCTACTTTATCTCCTATTAAAACCCTTATTCTATGCATCCTCATCTTACCAGCTAAATATGCAAGGACAATCTCATCTTTACCATCAAGCTTTACTCTAAACAATGTATTTGGCAGTGCCTCTGTTACTACTCCAAATGTATTTTGAACAGTACTTTGCTTTATGTTATTAATTGTGTTTTTGTCCATTCTTTTGCTCGTTAGAACATAGTAGCAGAAATACCATAATAAAGTCAATACCCCTTGCCATATAATGCAGTTAAATATTGTATACCTTTTCTATTTATAGTCAATCGTAATATTGTCTGATGAATTTGGAAAACTACGCATCCAGAAGGGTGTGAGTAGAACTTTGACATATTTTATTGACGGATCATCTTTAATAACAGAGTCAACTTCCTTTAATTTAAGGCCAAGAAGCTTGTTCTTTAGTGTATCTTCTTTAATTATTCCAATTACATTGGCAGGGCCAGTAAGAGTAAAGCTTAGTGCTGTACCTTTCTTAGCAGAAAAGTCTTTTGTGTTTATTATTGTAAACTTTAGTGACTCCAGACCCTCTATTTTATAATCAATTAAACCACTTGTCTGTATCTCTTTTTTAGCAATATAGTTTATTAAGGATTTAGTATTAAATACTACAGCATAAAGAGTACCTTTTGATCCTATATCTGCAGTATTATCTTGAGCTGTACTTGTTGATGTTTGCAGATACTCAATATTATATGCATTATCAAACATTACAAAACCACTCGGGATTATTGTCTTGATCTTATTCAACAACATGGTTTTTAAAGTATTTTCTACTTCTACCATTGTTGATTTTGCTAATTCAGGAGAAATAGTTTTCTTTTTTCCTGAATATCCTCCAATTATATCAGTTTTTAATTTTGCGCTAAAAGTATCGTACTTGCTTGTCCCTTTGTATCCTATAAATTTATATGTATCACCTGTGGATACTTTGGCATTATATTGTTCACCATATTGGTCAGCAATAACTACGACAGAAATTGCTCCTGGAGTTACTTTACCTTGTATTGTTTTCTTACCTGGTATGGTAACTGATGTTAGTGTTTTATATATGAGTCCATTGCTCGATGACAATCTCGATCCAGCTACAATCTTTTGAGTGGTTGTGCTGTATGAATTGTACAATATAACAGTTCCTTTGGCTTTTGTTTGTACTAATGCACCATCTACAGCTGGTATTTTCTTATGGAATTCATCAGTTATCGTTATTACCTGATATCCTAGTAAATCTGTATTATTTATGTCTTTTTTTGCAATAAATTTGCCATCAATATTTAAACTTAACTTTTCTGAAGTTATTGTCACTATAGCTTTAGAATATATAAGTGACAGAGCAAACCCAATCATTACAATACATGCTAAGATTCCAAGAAAAATAAATAATTTTTTGAATCTTTTAAGAGGTTTTTCAGAGGACTTTTCTCTTGCTAATGGCTTTAAGCTAGATATTTTTACTTTTTCCTCTTTACTTAACTCTATTTCATCAAGAGTATCGTCCTCTATCTCGTGTTTTTTTATTTTTTTTCTATCTTCTGTATTCGTCAATGGAACCAATCTTATCGATCGTCTTGATGAAGGAATAATATCTTGTACAACTCTTTTTGGTACCATATTATTTTATTATATCATACCATCTAGTGCGTACGCATACATTTCTATTAATTGATTTTTATCTGAGGTCTTTTCATAAGATATAGCTGAATTAATTTTCTCAATTGCGAAATCAGTTATTCGTATTTCGTATCCAATTTTAGTGTTTAATATATCTTTATATATTTCTATATGACTGTGTGTTGATAGGAAATAGATTCTAGGTATGTTAGTTGCTATATCTGCCACCTCTAATGTCTTTTTGTACTGTGAAAACCATTCTTCTGAATAATCTCCTATTATCCTTCCTATTTTTTTCTCTTCTAAGCTTTCTAGTTTTTTCCCTTGATACAAAGAGATCATCGAGTCTGTAACTGTATCATTCTGAGTCATTCTTCTTGATATTTTTCTAATAAGATTTGCTGTACCGATGGGAAAAGATGAAAAATGTGAACAAAGACCTTTCTGAACAACGATTATATCTGTTAGTTCACTATGTACATGCATATAAACATAATTATTTATATCAGGCATTATTTTCCTTAAGGCAATATAATTGAGAAGCAAGCCTGAACTGAACTTTATTTCTTTTGCTTTGATAAATCTACTTATAACCTTATTGAGTCTATTCAATATAATCTTTGAACTTAATGTCATAGAGAATGAAACTTCAATATCTCTAGCTTTTTTACCAATATAATCACTTATCTCATATCCATTGAGCTTAACATCAAAAACTTTTTGTTCTATGTATTGTAGATCAGAATAAATATTTTCGGTTGTATCAATATCTGATTTTTTATATATATCTTCTAGCTTATTTCTTTCATCATCTATTATTTTTAATACCATTTCTTCTGTGACTTCTTTCTCGTCAGTAAAATCAATTTTTATAGTTTTGGAATGAGATAGTATCCATGGTGATGATAATATTATATTGATTGATTCCACATGATTTGTCTCAGTAAGCATGTGCATTATCTCAGAAAATGTTTTGAGCATCATCTTATTCAAATAATGACTATTGGTATGATTCTTTCTTGGAATATCTCTTGTGATTAGTTTTGAAATAACTGGATTGCTATTTTCTTTCTGAGATATGAGACATCCTCTAATAAGTCCACTTTGAATATCAATAAGTAGTGAAGTCTTTTCTTTTTCTTTTTTAAAGAATGAGAACATGATAAATTATTATACCACAAGGGTACTTCTATTTCACTAATTCGCTGGGTACAGCTCATGTGAAATAAGTCGTACCATCAATATTTGTTTTATGTTTGTTGGGCTGTTGAAAAAAAAGAAACGTAGCGGGGGGCTACGTTTAGATACCGAGGATGGTGCGCTTGATACCATCCTTCACTGATACTCCGACTGCCATAAGAATAGCTCTTAGTACCATGAAGGCATGACCAAACACAACCAATGCATTGACAAAATTATTGTTTTTCATTGTGTGCTATTAATATTTTTATCACAAATATGTCACATTTACAAGTACTATTGAAGCACTCCCTTTATTCTCCTCACTCCTTGAGATGAAGCTTCCTCCTTTTGGATTTTAAACATGGCCTTCCCTTCTGGACCAGCTAATTCTGAAGTGTTTTTCACATGAGGTCCTCCACAAAATTCTTTTGAAAATGCATTTTCTAAAGTGTCACCAATATAGTAAATAGAAATTTCATCACCATACTTTTCACCAAAGAAATGTCTAGCACCAGTTTTTTCTGCTTCTACTCTAGGCATTAATACCTGATTTACAGGCAAAGCCTTCTTGATTTGCTCATTTACAATTTCTTCAACATTTTTCTTCTGCTCATCAGTCATCTTTGAATCATAGGAAAAGTCGAAGCGAAGACGTTCAGGTGTAATATTTGATCCTTTTTGACCAACTCCATCACCAAGCACAATGTGCAATGCTTGATGCAATAAGTGAGTAGCTGTGTGGTATTTAATAACCATAGGATCATTGGCGTCTGCTAAACCACCTTTGAACTTCTGTTCTGCGCCCGTACGAGAAAGCTCCTGATGCTTCTTGAACTCCTCATTGAACTTATCCACATCTATCTTTATTCCCTTTTCCTTGGCGAGTTCTAGAGTAAGCTCAATTGGAAAACCATAACTTGAAAACAAGACGAAAGCATCTGTTCCTTTTTCAAATTCTTTTAAACCTTTTTCTAATGTTTTTCTGAATCTTTCTTCTTCAAGATTTATCTCATTTTTTATTATCTCAAGCTTTTCTGCAATATTTGGATATATTTCTTTATAGACTTCTGCGTAGATACTTACAAGTTCCTTCAATGTAAACTCGGCCATTTGCATGCCGTTAGCATTTACTATTGCTTTTCTCAATAGTCGTCGCAAAATGTAACCTCTGTCAGTATTACTTGGAATAACTCCATCACCAATCAAAAATATTGATGAACGAATATGGTCTGCGACTATCCTTGCTGATTTTAAATTCCAATTTTTAGATAATTCCTTGATCTTGTTCATTGCAGTCATGTGCAGATCAGTATCATAAATATTATCCACACCCTGAAGTGTCATGAGTAAACGCTCAAGTCCAGCTCCAGTATCCACAGAAGGCTTTGGTAATTTACCAACTATCTTTCCATCTACTTTCGCGTATTGCATAAACACATCATTCCACACCTCTAGAACATCTCTAACATCATCTGCCTTAACAAATTCTTCATGTGTAAGACCTCTCCCATTAAATTTATTCAGTACGTCATAAAACATTTCAGAATCTGGACCACATGGACCATTATCACCTGCTTGCCACCAATTATTCTCTGCTGGTAAATAGAAAATTCTATTACCTTCAATTTTATTTTTATCAAAAATTTCCTGCCATATCTTAGCAGCCTCCTCATCTCTTGGTGCCACATCATCACCTTCAAATACAGTTACGTGGAGACGCTTTGGATCTAAACCGAGTCCTTCACTTTTATCAGTTAAAAATTCATAACTCCAATTTATCGCTTCTTTCTTGAAATAATCTCCAAGTGACCAGTTACCCAACATCTCAAAAAACGTCGCATGAGTATTATCACCTATACCATCAAAATCAACTGTTCTAAGGCATTTTTGAACGTCTGCAAGGCGTGTACCCTGTGGATGTGGTTCCCCGAGAAGATATGGTATCAATGGCTGCATCCCTGCAGTATTAAAAAGTGTAGAGTTTGTAACTCCTTTACTATCAGGTGTCACAAGAGAAGCGGAAGGAATGATGACATGTCCCCTTTTCTCAAAAAACTTTAAAAACCTTGATCTAATATCTGATGATTTCATGGAAAGCAGTTTAGCATATTTGCTTAATAATTTCCTATTTTATCAACCTCTCCAGCCTCTTTATATCCTCAGCAATTTGGTCGATTCCTTCCTGGAAAAGCTGTCCCGAAGTAACGTCTATGCCTATTTCTTTTAATATGTTCTCAGGTGTGTCCTTTCCGCCAGCTGAAAGGAATTTTTCGATTGATTTTATGAAGCCCTTGTCCTTCTTGTATCTTCTAAGAAGAGCTTTACTTACTAATTGTCCATACGCATATGAATACACGTAAAAGAATTGTCTAATGTGCCACCATTGAACGAAAGAATATCCATCGTCATGATTCATCTTAAATACTGGTCCAAGATATGCCTTCATGTTCTTGTTGTGTAAGTCAGCCAATTCTTCCTTTGAAATATATCCATTTTTTCTAACTATATTATGTATATCGTTTTCAAAGTTAAAACATGCAACTTGTCTAAATATCGTAGAAATATCATCATCAATTTGATTGTGAAGTGCAATAACTCTCTGTTTTTCTGGAAGACTTTCCACAATTTCTTCGAATGCCAGTGATTCAAAAAATGTACTTGCCGTTTCTGCAAGTGAGAAAGAGTAGGACGAATATATCGGTCCTTGTGGTTTTGATAGCTCAGTATGAAATGCATGTCCCATTTCATGAGCGATGGTCAAGTAGCTATGCAAACTATTGGTATGATTCAACAAGACAAAGGTTGGGGTTTGGAATGTTCCCCAACAATACGCACCACCCATCTTTCCTTTCTTTGCATACACATCGATTTGTCCATTTTTAATATAGTTTTTCAATATTTCTGAATATTTGCTGTCAAAATTACCAAAAGTTTTAGTCAGTGATTTTATTGAGCTTTCAAAGGGAAAATCACCATTCACTTTTGCATACTTTGCACTTCTGTCTGAGTAGCTCAGCGTTTTAAGTTTAAGAAGCTTGGCCTTTAACTTATAAAATTTTTGTGGGACATTAAAACTTTTTGTAACTATTTCAACAAGTTTTTCTACCGTTTTTGGATCGTTGCGATATCTCCTAATAGTATCATCATACGGCCTAGTATATCCTCTTAACTCATCATCAATCTTTTTATTTGTCACTAGGGCATTCATTTCAGCCTCTGAAAACACTGAAATCTTTTTCAGTTCAGTAGCAATAAGTCCCGATAGGCTATCTCTGTTTTTTTTATTACTCTCTCCAACCATGCCTTGTGCCTGTGCAAGTGGTATATCCTTACCTTTCCATTTAATGGTAACTGAGGTTAGTATTTTATTGTGTCCGATATCCCACATTTGTGATGCAGGAAGGCTTTTCAAGTTCATTATTCTCTCCTCAGCTTCAGAAAGATTGTACTTTGCATCAGAAAACACACAAGTCAAAAAGAATTTATATTTTGCTAATTGAGGATCACTTAAAAATTCGCTCTGCTTGTTAATTGAAATTTTGCCAAGATCGATATAATAAAATGCGAGCTTGTTTAATGCTTTAGTTGCTCTGTTATTCATCAAGTTCAAAAGTGATTGGGCCTTAATATTTGAACTGTCTTTGTGAATAGTGAAAGTCAAGAACATGATGGGTTTTGGTGTAAGTAGTCCATCAATTCCATCAATATAGAAAAACTTCTCTAGTGACTCAACAAGCTCCTTCTTGTCAGTTAAAAACTTTCTATCCGCAGTCGCATACTTTTTATTAAAATCTTCACAAAGATTTTCAAGACTCGTCATGTCCTTCTCGATTTGTTTGTCGTTTATTGATGAATACAATAACCCTAGATTCCACTCATTCTTTTTAAATTTATTAGTCATATTTATTATCTTAAATTTAATGCTTTTATTAAAAGTTCCTTTGATAAATACTTTTTTTCAATTCCCCATCTTTCACAATTTTCATTTTCCCACCTTGCACTTGTTGATGATTCCCAATTATGGATAAAGTGAAGGACTTTAACCTTACCACTTGAAAATAGCGGTTCATAAAAGTCATCAAGTATTGGTCTACAATATTTCTCGTTTGGATTATTCTTGAACCATTCCTTATACAATTTAACCATTTTCTCCTCGAAAGGCATTTGGCTAAAAATATTAATCCCTTGATCCTTTATTAGTATTTCTATAATATTTGCAAATACTTTTCCATTACCCTCGACGGTTCCGACTCCTCCTGTTGATATAGGACCAGAAACCATATGTGCGTCTCCAGTCATCCTAGAAATAATCGCTAAGGCTATATTTACCAATTGCTTAAAATCAGTAGCGTCATCGAGGGCCTTTTTATCTTCCATATTCCATAATTTCCATTGTATTTCATTCATAAAGTTTTATACTTGCAATCCGCAAACCTCCTGTATTTCTGCAATGACAGCTTTCTCTTCTACTTCCCCCATTCCAATCTCCTTTAATAGGGATAGACTTTTGTAAATATCTGTACACAAAACAACTCCTTTATTTAGTAATGCTCTTTTGTGCTGATTAGACAATGTCATCAAACAAGTAAATGGGTGTAGTCTATGTTCCTCTATAATGTCTTGCAAATTACCTTTTGCTGGATAATTCCATCCGATCATCTTTATCCCCTGACACTCTCCATAGCGAATAGCTTGCTCTGTGAACTTTGTATTCGTGATTATCCATCCTTCGTCAAGCCTCCTCACTATTCCTCCATAATTAAACATATTTCCTCGTAGGTCATCGAAACGAGCTTTCATATATAATGCAACTTTCACATCTGATTTCATACCAAGCTCATTATGAAATTTTGCCTCTGCCATCATGAGTTTGTCCTTATTCCACGCCACAACATCTACCTCATGAGTAACACAAGCTCCTAGTATGGTTTGATCAGTTAAAGTCTCGTATCCCCATGATTGAAATATTCTGGCTACATATTTTTCAAAAGGGAAACCATCTGGCCCAAGTTCTGAAAGGGCTCGGCGAAGTGAATACTTGATAGCCATTGGCATTGAGTGCTTTCTAAGTAAAGTAAAAGCATGCCCATATATCTCGCTTGTAGGCATACCGTCTTTCATTTCAGACTCAACTTTAGTCAAAATTTGCTCGATAATTTCCTCACTTCCGCCTGCATTTTGAAGCGATTCTATAAGCTTACTCTCTTCGAAAAGCTCTCTTGTTCCATCAGCTTTTGTTATTGTTATTAAATGATTCATACTTAGTATATTAGATGTAATAGTATATCTATGCAAATCGTGATTCAAGACGTATTACTCTCTTTTTTACATCCAAAAGCTCAGTTTTATCTGCTTTCTCCTTTAATGTTTCTTTGATATTTAAAACATCTCCGCCTATTAATGTCAGCTTATGATCCATCTTTGAAAAGTCAATTTGTAGACTAGAAACTTTTTCATCTATAGAAGCAACGTGATCACATACGCCCCTTATCTTTTCATTAAAACCAGAAGTAAGGTCAGTTACATGTCGCTTAAAGTCTGTCTCCATTAATTCAAGATCAGCTTTTGTTGCGTACTTTTTATCAGCATCATCAAATCTCTTATCGACTTGTTCAAATCTCTTATCTATATGCTTTCTAAACTCTTTAAAATATGCCGGTTCATAATTCTCGATTTTATTATCGATATGCTTTCTAAACTCTTTGAAATATAGTGGTTCTTTTTCTGGCATAATATATTATTTGTTAATATTTATTAATGATTAGTTGTAATTTATAAAAGAAATTATACTCCTCCAAATATGCTTGTGAAGTTCCAAAAGATAATTTTTTGTGTTGTACTTATTAATTAGACAATAATTCCTCCACCAAGACAAATATCTCCATCATAGACCACCAATGACTGCCCAGGGGATAGCGTATATTGTGGTTTAGAAAAAGTAACTTTATTGTCGACAGAAATAGTAATTTCTTGCAATTCCTCTCTGTATCGTGAACGAGCCCTTAACAACAATCCAGAGGGCACACTTCCTTGATTCCAATTTACGTCTTTCAATTCAATTTCATTTTTTGCACATGGCAAATACCCTTCTATATCTTTATTCGCGACCGTTATTGTATTTTTATCAATATCTTTGGAAACTATATAATACGGTTCCTCATTTGGAGTTTTCTTTGTTATATTGAACCCATGTCTTTCACCAATAGTAAAGAAATATGAGCCATTATGTTCTCCAATAATCTCACCCGCCTCATTTAGCACATCTCCCATTTTGTGATCAATATAATGTGACAGAAATTCCTTTACATCAATTTTTCCAATAAAGCAGAGACCTTGGCTATCTTTTTTTTCTGCTGTTGGAAGACCAAATTTCTTGGCAAGCTTTCGAACTTCAGGTTTAATAATATTCCCAATAGGAAAAAGTGTTTTAGAGATTTGCTCGGCAGTTAATGTCCAAAGAAAATATGACTGGTCTTTATTCTTATCATGTCCTGCTATTAATCTACCATTTTTAATCTGAGCGTAATGTCCTGTAGCCACAAAGTCAGCACCATTTTTCATTGCCCAATCATAAAAGCCGCCAAACTTTACATGACGATTACACATAACATCAGGATTTGGAGTCTTACCAGCTTTATATTCTCTTATCATATAATCGACAACCTCTTCTTTGTATTCCTTTTCTAAATCAAGTGTTATAAATGGAATATCAAGCTTTGCAGCGACTCTCATTGCATCTATCCTTTCTTCTTTCCATGTGCATTTTATCCAATCAGGTTGCCATACCTTTATAAATACACCAGTTACATCATAACCAGCCCTTATTAATAAGGCGGCAGAAACTGAGCTATCTACTCCGCCTGACATGCCTATATATACTTTTTTATTTTTATTAATCACCTTAATTCAAATATATATTTTTATTTTGAATATGTCCATCATACGTAGAAGCATATCTCATCTTGCCATCTTTACCTGTTAAATAAAAATAATATTTTGTTTTTACAGGATTGATAGCGGCCATTATAGATTCGAGTCCAGGATTGCTAATAGGCCCCTTGGTTAAACCTTTATAGAGGTAAGTATTGTAAGGTGAATCAATTTTTAAATCATCAAGTGTAAATGAACCTTTCTTTGCTGTTAAGTAATAAAATGGAGCATCTACTTGTAATAACATATTATCGTCCAATCTTTTCCACAAGATACCTGCTACTATCTTTTTATCTTCCAATCCCCTGGCTTCTTCTTCTACTATCGATGCCATTATTATTATATCTTTTAATGTTCTACCTCCTGGCTTTGTATCTAGAGTTAATGTACTAATTTTTTTGTCGAAATTTGCACGCATTTCTTTTATTATTGCTTCAGGCTTTGTATTTGAAAAAAAGAAATAAGTATCTGGGAATAGGTAGCCCTCTTCTCTTAATGCTAAAGCAACAAATTTAGGAGCATTAAAATTTGTAAGTTTAGTTAAATATATATATGCCATATCATACACATTTGTACCTTCTGGAATAGTAATTTTAACTTTAGGTAATCCATGCTGACCGGCAGTTAACCTACTTGCTATAGTAAACGCGTTCTGTCCTTCCGTAAATCGATAATCTCCAGCAAATATTCCATCTCCCCCTCCAAATATTACTATCAAAACTTTAAATAAAAAGGGTGAGCTAATTATCCTTTTTGATTCTAGTTTATTACTTATATTGTCTAATGAACTACTTAGTGGAATATTGATATCAAATTGTCCAATTGGAAAATTCTTTGGCACACGACTTGCTGCTACTATCATACCTATTAATGTAATTAAAAAAAAGAAACCTAAACCAAATATGAATTTTTTTGTAGAAATCGTCATGTATTATATAGGTAAATTTGAAGGGGCTTGGCCTTTCTTTGAAGGAACACGATAAAGAGTAGGTGCAGCAGCCACCTGACCAGGAAAATGAAAGATTGTGGCAAGTTCTTCTGAATTTAATACAAAATACTTTTCTACATATGGTTCATAGAAATATGCTCTTCTCTTGTATGCTTCTAGAGCTAGTTTTGAAATTCTATTGTATCTGAAACTATTATAATCCTGCCAAGGGTAATTCATTTTTGGATGATGTTTTTTTGCATCAGGAATAATAGTATTTAAATGTTCAGATCCAAATTGTTTAAAGCTTCCTAGAATGCCACCTTTATTTGAAGCATCAAAAAATTCTTTCTTTGCTATATACATAACTCTTATACCGACATCGAATGCCATTTTTGTAATACTTCTTTCTAATGCCTCTACTATATCTTGCTCTCCTTTAGAAATACTTGGCAATTTTGTAAATCCCGTAGCTTCATCCTTTGCTCCAGCAACCTTTGTCTTCGGATCTCGCAATAATATTTTATTAACCTCAGCCCTCGCTTGATCTTTCCACTTATCTTCTTTACTAAAAGTCAATAAAAAGCCTTTTTGTTCAACTCTATGCGATCTAACTAATATTTGTATCCAAACCTGTTGATTATATCCAACACCACCAAGATACTCTATGAGTGGTGCAAGTGGATCAACTTTGTACTCTTCCTTTGGGTCTTTATCTAGACCGTAATCAACATACGTCTTTATAGGATATGGATCTGGATTCAATAATTTCATCGTAGCCGTCCATATCTTTGTCTCTTTTGGATCAAAATGTACTGATTTTGCATAATCTTCAGCCTCAGCAACTTCTATTCCAGGAAATTGCGCGTAAAGACTACTTTGAACAAAGTTTTTTTGATCTGCTCTTGTCCATATGTAAAATCGTACTTGACCTTCTATTGATACCATTTCAAGGGAATACCATGGTCTAGTACCACCACCCCATATTCTATCAAATGCATTACCCTCACCAGCCCACTGACTTAGTGAAGTTATAAAGAGTTCCATTGCCATCGGAGACTTGATAGTTTCCTTTGGCAATTTGATTTCTAGCAAAACCGTTTTCTTCTTGAAAATTGCTTCTGATCTAACATAGTTTATCCACAATGGCCAAAAAATAATAAAAAGAATAATAACCAAAATTACAGGAGAAAAAGTTATTAAAAATAAATATATAGTTCGTATTACTCCAGGATCAATCTGAGATGATAATAATGAAAAAAAGTCACTCATACGAAATTATTATACCACAGAGGCACTTCTATTTCACTAATTCGCTGGGTACAGCTCACTTCTCTCTTTATTTTACTGCTGATGTCATTGAGTCTAAGAGGTGATACTTACTATCCTTGTCTTTCTTAAAGTATTTCTGATTCTGTAAATTAACCATTATTGTATTATCCTTTACATATCTTTCCTTTAATACCTTTTCAATAATTTCATCTTTTGTTAGTGGACCATACTTTTCTATAATGTTTTTTATAACATCTTTGACAACTCCTGCCATATATCCCCATTCCTTTAGAGCATAAAGACCTCGTCCTACCAAAACAAATCTCTTATCTTTTATTAATTCATTATGAGTTGTGGCTACATGAGCTTTCTTTTTGAAGATCTGAGTGATTTGCTGTGCTACTTCCTTGAAGTGTATAGGTGAACCATGCTTTCTAATAACTAGGAAAGCGTAATCTCTCATACCTTTTGTCTTCACATTTGATGAACTAGCAACACCCCACTCTCCCATAGCATTCTTTCCTATCATTTTTGATATAGACAACCATCTTTTTATGATTTCTTGATTTTTGTATTTTTCTGAAACACCCTCTAGATGTTCTAGAAACTTGTTGACAATTTCTGATTCTAAAAGTAGATCCTGATCTGAAAGATTTGAATATAATTTCTTTAATGAAGACTCTACATTCATTGCCAATTCTTCATTCAAATGCCATCTATGTTTGAACTCTGTATCCTCTTTTCTTTTTTCAAATATATCACCAATAACCAATATAAAATGAATATGATTTTGTAATGATTTATCCTTTGATACATGTCCCAAAAAATCATCCTCAACGACAATTCCACCCAGTGTATGCAACAGTTCCTCAACTTCTGCGAAAGTAGCCTTCTCACCCTTATATGCATCAGATTTTCTTATATTTGCTAGAGCATAATTTTCTATTTGGCGAACACGTTCACGGGTTATTCCGTAAACTTTCCCTATAGAATCAAGGGTCATTTTTTCTGTTTTCTTTCCAAGTCCGTATCTACTTATAAGAACCTCCTTAGCACGATCTGGTAAGACTGAGAGTAGTCTCTTTGTTGTTTGTTTTGGCTTGAATTGAATTGTTGCCATGATTTTTGTTTGATTAATGATTAGATATTACATCAGTACCAATATATTGTCAATAGAACCCCTTAAATGACTATATTTATAAGTTTTCCTTTGATAAAAATAACCTTTTTTATCTCTTTATCCACAAGCCACTTATTAATCTCTGAAATTTTCTTTATCTCCTCTCTTACAAAACTTTCATCTGCTTCTATATTCGCCTCTATCATTCCCCTCACTTTACCATTAATTTGTACCATTATTGACACTGTGTCGCTTACAAGTTTCTTCTCATCATACTTTGGCCATTTTTCAGTGTGAATTGATTTTTTGTTTTTTAGATTTGCCCATATTTCTTCTGTAAAATGTGGGGCAAATGGTGATAACAGTCTTAGTAATATTTCATAATGCTCTTTGCTTACAGCTTTTCCCTTTTCTATTTCATTTACAAGTATCATCATTCCACTAATTGCTGTATTAAACTTCATGTCCTCAATATCTTCAGTGACTTTCTTTATAGTTTTATGAACTAATATATTCAGACTATCACTGTGTCCTCTCAGCGACAATGGATCTGTCTTCGTGGCATAGCCAGTCGACAGACCATAGTCGCTTGCGGACACATTACCAAATACAACTTTTTCCTGCAATTTCCAAACCTTTTCTATAAATCTTCTTGCTCCTGCTATGTTATTTGTATCCCAAGCAATAGCTTGATCGAAGGGTCCCATAAACATTTCATATATTCTCAAGGTATCCGCTCCGACAGTCTTAACAATATCATCTGGATTTATTACATTTCCTCGAGATTTTGACATTTTCTCACCCCCCTCAGCTAGAATCATACCGTGAGATGTGCGCTTTTTGTACGGCTCACTGGTAGGTACTAGACCTTGATCAAAAAGGAATTTATGCCAAAAACGAGAGTATAACAAGTGTAGTGTTGTATGTTCCATACCACCGTTATACCAGTCTACCTGACCCCAATATTTCAACTTTTTCTTGTCTGCAAAAGCCTTATTATTTTTCGGATCCATATAGCGTAAATAGTACCAGCTTGAGCCTGCCCAATTTGGCATTGTATCTGTTTCTCTCTTTGCCTTTCCTTTACACTTTGGGCACTTCGTATTTACCCATTTATCAATTGATGCGAGCGGACTCTCACCACTCTCTGTTGGTGCATAATTTTTAACCTTTGGTAATTTCAAAGGTAATTCTTTGTCTGGCAATGGAACAATCCCACATTTTTCACAATGAACAACAGGAATAGGCTCACCCCAATAACGTTGACGTGAGAATATCCAGTCGCGGAGTTTAAATTTGGTAACCCACTTACCTCCGACAAATTCGGTGATTTCTTGCTTTACTGACTCAGAATCCTTGCTGTTGAATTTGCCAGAATTAATTAAAAGACCTTTTTCAGTACTCGCATTATTTAGATTGTTTAAGCGGTGTAACCAAATATCTAACTCTCCACAACGCATTGTGTCTGGACGAATATCTTTTAGATCTAGCCAAATTGGCTCATGTTTTTCAGATTCATCTTTACTTACAGTTCCAGAAGCATCGCCGTCCAATTCGAACAATGCAACATTAAAATATGCCACTCTATTTTCATCCTTATGCGCGGCGAAGAATTCACTTTTTACTGGACCACCAAGTATTCTAATGAATTTTAAATCTTTAATTCCAGTCTCTTCCAATATTTCTCTTCGAGCCGCTGTTTCAACGTTTTCACCTTCCTCAACTCCCCCAACAACAAAAGTGGTCCATGGTTGCTTTTTCCACTTCAGACACAAGATTTTGCCATTTTTAGGGTTTCTAATTATTGCTTGAATGGCTTTTCTTTCTACAACTTTCTTTCCAGCAACATGAGGATTTATATAATCAATTCTTACTGGCATTACTACGTCTCGTATTTCAAGTCTATATTTCTTCGCAAAGTCCCAGTCTCTTTCATCATGTGCTGGTACAGCCATTACTGCTCCCGTTCCGTAGTCTGCTAAAACATAGTCAGCAAGCCAAACTGGCACCTCTTCATTGTTTGCTGGATTTATAGCTTTTACACCCTTTAGTTCAACTCCAGTTTTTTCAGTCTTTGCATCTGTTCTATCAATTTCACTCTTTGTCTTTGATTCTTTAATATATTTTTCAACATCAGCCTTGTTCGAAACTTTAGCAATTAATTCACCAACAAATTCATGTTCTGGTGCAAGAACTACATAAGTAACTCCAAACAACGTATCTGGCCTAGTCGTAAATACCTTAATTTTTTTATCATTACCTTTTATTTGAAAGTCAATTTCAGCTCCCTCACTCTTTCCTATCCAATTCCTCTGCTGTATCTTTATCTTTTCAAGAAAATCTGTTTCATCTAGGTCTTTATCAAGTCTTTCGGCGTATTTTGTAATAGCAAGCATCCATTGCTCCTTTTCCTTTTTCTCTACTTTCGTTCCACATCGCTCACAGCAACCATTTATAACCTCTTCATTAGCAAGACCAGTCAAATCCTTTGGACACCAATTGATAGTCATTTTTTTCTTGTAAGCCAAACCTGCTTTCAAGAATTGTAAGAAAATCCACTGTGTCCATTTATAGTATTTTGGATCAGTAGTATCTATTTCACGAGACCAGTCAAAAGAAATACCGAGAGATTTTATTTGCTTTTTAAATGTATCAGAATTTTTCTTTGTAATTATTGCAGGGTTAATACCTGTCTTTATCGCATAATTCTCTGCTGGCAAACCGAAAGCATCCCAACCTATCGGGTACATTACATTAAGACCCTCTGCACGCTTTTTGCGGGCAATAATATCCATTCCCACGTATGATCTAGGATGTCCTATATGAAGTCCTGCTCCAGAGGGATAAGGAAACTCAATCAGGGCATAAAACTTTTTCTTTTTGCTATCCTCTTTGACTTTATTTGGCTTTTTCTTCTCCCAAACTTTCTGCCATTTCGTTTCTATTTTTTTATGATCATATTCATTCATAAGTAGACAATATCATACAATACTTTTTGAAAAATTAAAAGAAAAAACCCGGTAGCTGTGAGCTGTCCGGGTGTCAATGTAGGAATACTGACAAATGGGTTCCGACCCATAAGAGTATTATGAAGGGAAACCAGATTTTACTACTCATTTGTTATTTCTACCACACTATTTACATTAATCATAATCTTAGTCATAATTACACCATCTATTGACAGACTTGTAAATGAGGTATACTCTTATGTTAGATATATTCTATATAGCTTTTTGACATCAGGCTCGTCTGTCTCAATGTACATCTCTCTGTATGTAACACAGTCTTTTTTCGGAAAGGCGCACATCGAGACAGGCAAGCTAATAAAGATCCTTAGATCCTAAGGCTACTTTTGCAGTGTCAACTAGCTTGATAATGTCACGTATCAAGTTGGTAGAAAAAAACTAAAAAATACAGAGTGACGAGAACACGGTAATACAGATGAATAAAAACATGCATTTGGTCCTCTCTCTACTGCCCATGCTGATTGCGGCGGGAATTCTTTTTTTTGGTAAGTTTGAAAGCAGCAGCATGATGATGGGCATTATGGGAATCATAATAGGTATAGCTGGGCTATCAGGAACAGCGATCATCTACTTCAAACCAAAATGGTTGAAAATCCCAATAATAATTTTTCTGTGTTCGTTTTTTGCGATCTACTCCCCTAGCGGGATGGGTCAGCAAATCCAACAGAGATCAATTGATAGCAGCAAGAGTACCATTGTGAATGAAAGCGTTCCTGTTTCCTTCACGATGCTATCTCATCCTACCAATTCGGTAGTGATTACTAGTCTCGACAATACAAACAACACTCGCGTCATCGATGCGGGAGCAGAAGTAATTCAATCAGCAGATGGTGTAATTCAGGTCTTGGTATCTAGGGACGTCACATACACCATCCTCAGTATTGATGGGGAATCAATATTCCTGATAGATGACGTCACAAATGAGGTCTTCAGGGGACCGAAGGTAGATCTATGCAAGGTCTTGTTCTTGCTGATAGTGATCGCCGCTGGAGTCTATGTGCTTGTGAAGGTTGTGAAATGTGGTAGTAGGGTTGTTTCAACTTATGTATCAAACCTGAATAAAGCAATGTTGGATCCAGAAGATTGCCCTCCACCAAAACAACCTCCGCTCACTAACAGCACAATGACCCTGATAACACCTGCAGGATTTGTTGCAATGATTGATGAAGATGGTGGGGACTATTACCACACGACGACCAGTGTAACAAATGGTGCAGTTGACTGGCGCGGAAATCCGATTCTCTACAAGATCGGCACGGCTATAGGGCCAAATGCGATTGTGGCCGTTGATGCCATGGGAAATATGCACCCATATCCTACGTGTTATTCCACCAACAACACTGATTGGAAGAAAATCGGGCCACAATACCATGTCTCATGGCTTGGATATTCCACCAATCTCGAGGATGTGGTCACGCACACGACAATCAGCTTCACAAGCGAATGTAAAGCTTTTTCCACAAATTGGTTTTGGAAAGTCAACGGTGCTTGGAGGGAAATGCGAGTAGGTGACCTAAGGAATTATTTTCCCAAAAGTCCCCAAATGTACTTCAGGGCTGGCCAGTGAGAGCCAACCTTCTGAGAACCAACACGCGCTTCGGAACTCTTCCGAAGCGTGCTTTTTTATACAAAAAAATAAAGGGGAGTTTAAGCTCCCCCGTTCCGTGTCATGTCTTACAAATCCAATTTAGAGACCTTTCTCTAACCTTAGATTTTCGAAGTTCTTCAGACTCAGCATACTGACCAGCACAATCATCATCACAAAATGCTTTCCCTCCTTTGTTACGAACATGATGCTCACCCAAATTCTTACCGCAATTTACACAACCAAACTTAGTTCTAGAGAATGAATAATGTCGTATCATACTTTCCTTTCTGTTTATATATTATACACAAGCCCAAAATATATACAAAAAAGGCGAGAAGAAGGCGACGTGTCCTCCAACTCGCCCAAAGGTTTACGAGCCTACCGAACACTCGTTCAATCCTTTCTCCTTAAGCAACTAGGGAAATCGTGTGAGCGCACAGTTCCGATTTCTTATTCCTGATTTCTGAGACAAAGCGAACTGTCTTGTCCGTTCAGGAACGCTGCTAGTTAAATTGTAACATTAAAGTAATTAAATCCTAAACTCCATCACATCCCGTAAAATAATTCTTCGTATTTTAACTTTTTGCAATAACCGCATAATTCTTTGCAGCAAAAATATATTGCTCTATAAATATCTTTTTAAACGAGATTAAAGAATTTAATTCGTAAAATACTAATATCGCTTCTTTGTACTCATTCTCATCGACACTACGATATGATAGTGGAGCAAATCCATGAGCAAGTAAAATTGAATTCGCTATCAATCTTGAAGTTCTTTTATTTCCATCCTCGAATGGCTGAATGTAACTCAAACCAAGTAACATTACTAAGGCCTTTGAATATGGAGACTTCATTTTATTCACTATCTCACAGAGTGTTTCAATAGCTTCTTTTATTTGATGAATATTATCAAGTGGTCTATATATGGAACCTGTAACTCCAACAGCTTTATTACGAAGACCATGATCAATATTTAAGTCCTTTATCAAAATTTTATGTATTTCTTCTATTACTGACAATTTAATATTCATAAATTCATGAATATTTTCTCTTATTTTTTTAAATGCATACTTATGATTAAGAATCATCGAAGCCTCAAGCTTATTATGACCCTCTGCTTCTATGCCCTTACTTATAAGTTTCTCAGTGTCTAATAATGTATATGTATTTCCTTCTATTTTTGAAGATTTCCATGATAGTTCAATAATAAATCTCTCTAGCTCTTTCTCCTCGAGTGTATTTGAAATCGACTTTATATTATTTTTATATATTTCTGTAGCTTTATTTAATTCATCTATTTCAAAGTCTAGAAAAATATCCTCATTGATATGGTTAAATAAATCAAAATTATAGCTCTTTAGACCAATTCGTTTATCTGGTTCAATATTACAATATTCATGAGCATTAAGATTCGAATATATCCTACCCTTTGTACTTATTGAATACACAATTGACCGACCTGCACCAGATAATGCTAAGAGATTGAGTGATTTTAATTCAGTCAATTCACGCTTGACTGTAACAAGCGAAACTTCACTTTTACTTTCAAGTAGTTTGTTGTAAACATCAGACGAAGACAACTCTTCATTATTAAGAAAAAAACTCAATATTATTTGTTGATTTTGAGCAATTTTTATCATAATCGTATCATTTAATACTCTTAATCGTATCAAAATGATACGATTAGTGCAATGTCCAATATTTGGTTTATATTCTAAACTCCATCACATCCCCATCTTTCACTATATATTCCTTCCCTTCTGTCCTTAGCAACCCTTTCTCCCTTGCAGCACCAAAAGATCCTGACTCTATCAACTTATCCCATTCTATAACTTCAGCTCGTATAAATTTATCCTTAAAGTCTCCATGAATAGCCGTTCCTGCTTCTGGTGCTGTCCAACCACGTCCAATAGTCCATGCGCGAGTTTCCTTTTCACCAGTTGTAAAATATGTAATCAAATTCAAAAGCTCATAACCTTTCTTTATTAAGTCATCAATACCATCATCCTTAGCGCCCAGTCCTTCTCGTAACTCCTTTTTTTCACTGTCATCAATATCTTTTAGCTCATGCTCTATACCAGCATCAACTATGACCCACTTGGCTTTGTTTTCATCAAAAAAATTCATTAGAGCTTGATATCTTTCGTCTTTAATTTCATCAAGGTTCTTTCCTCCTGCTTTTTTATTCAAAATATACATGAAAGGCTTAGAAGTAAGCAGGTGTAGAGACTTTATAAATGGTTTTTCAAACTCATCTGCAATCACAGTAGAAGCTAGTCTTCCCGCATCAAGAGCTGTCTTTATTTTCTCAAGCAAACCATTTTCGATAATTGCCTCCTTTTTTGCTTGTTGTATTTCTCTTCCGAGATTTGAAAGACGCTTCGTGACAGTTTGTAGGTCAGCAAGTATAAGCTCAAGGTTAATAACTTCAATGTCCTTCAATGGATTAATCTTTCCATCAACGTGGATAATATTGTCATCTTCAAAAATACGAACCACTTCTGCGATAGCATCAGTCTCGCGAATATTTGTTAAAAATTGATTACCAAGACCTTCACCATCAGAGGCACCTTTCACGAGTCCAGCAATATCTACGAACTCTACAACAGCCGGTACAGTCTTTTGTGTCTTAGAAAAGTCAGAAAGCTTGTATAGTCTATCATCAGGAACAGCCACAACACCCACAGACGGGTCAATAGTTGCAAAAGGATAATTAGCAACAAGTACACTCTTTTTTGTAAGAGCGTTGAATAATGTACTTTTCCCCACGTTTGGTAAACCTACAATTCCAATTGAAAGTGACATACTAGAAATCTAACATGAAATAAGTCAAAATAAAAGTTAATTATATTATTTAAACTATTCGGCTAACTTTTTCTTTATTTTCTCAATCACCTGCTCTAGCTTAACTTCAGACTTAATATAATATTCAAATGATTCATGATCATTTATCTCTGCCATTTGCATAGCTAAGAACAGATGATCTATATCATTTACATTTGTCAAAATAATGAAATGTGCTTTTTTACCCCATTCGTCCTTTCGTAGTTCTTTCAACATCGCCAAACCATTCATTTTTGGCATTAAAATATCAACTAAAATTAAATCTGGATGCTCCTTTAATGAAATATTTAAACCTTCTTCACCATTTTTTGCATCAAAAACCGTAAAACCTTCGTTTTTCAACTTTATATGCAATGCATTTCTTAGAGACTGATCATCTTCTGTAATTAGTACAATTTTTTTCATATTATTTTATGTTTGAAAGAGTTGATAATACTTTCTCGAGAACAGTATCGATTTTCCAATCTGTTTTCACTAAATAATCTATAATGCCAAGCTTTTTTGCTTCTTCTAATCTTGATGAATCGCTAAGATTACTCAACATTATAATTTTAGAATTTTTTCCCCATTCATCATTTCTCAATCTAGTTAATACCTCTATACCATCCATTTTAGGCATTATTATGTCCAATAAAATTAGATCTGGATGTTGTTCTAATGCTATCTTAAGACCTTCCTCCCCATTCCTTGCTTCTATACATGAGAAATTTTGTCCACTAAATTTTTCTCTCATTATTTTCATCAATGATGATTCATCTTCGATTATTAACACTCTTTTTATATTATTCATATTTTTTAATTATAAAGTGGTTATTATATCTACTAAACCATTTTTAAGATTGAAGGTAATCGCTTTTCCTGAATTACCACCCGTGTCTTCATTGTCTATTCTTATACCATTTTTTTTAAGCTGGTTCCTGGCGGATTCTATATTTTGGAAGCCAATACCATTTTTATCACCCATCAACTTTCTAAACATAGAAGCACCTCCAACAAGCTTAGCTTCCATATTCTCTATTTTAGCACCTATTTTTTTTAAACCGTATATCAGATTATCCACAGATTCATCGGCATATTTACCAGAGGTATTATGTGGGCTGAAATCAACAGAACCTAATTCAACTTTTTGACTATCTCTTCTCGTTGGTAGCATGGAATGCGCTAGACCTCCTATTTTAGCCTCCTTATCGTATATACATATAACTATACAGGACCCTATACTACCTGTCCTTATAATTTTATCATCTCTTTCTACAATCAATTCACCAGTTTTTATTTGAATTTCATTTTCCATTAAGAATATTACTTAATTTTAATTTTTATCATTTCAAGTATCTTTGAACTAGAAACTGGATCAAAAAGATAAAAGAAATCGCCTTCCATATTTTCTTCTTTTATATCTAGTTTAACCTTAAATACCAAGATATCTCCACTAACTGAACCCATTTCAGCAAGAACACTATCTAGCACCGCTCCAGATCTATCTATTGATATATCTGGAATTGAATGTATCAAATTTAAATTTAAAAATTTATTTATAGCTGTAATAGAAGCACCCAAAAGAATATTGCCCATTTCCTGCAATGCTGATTTATCATTTTCACTAATTCCTTCTACATTATCATTTTTTGAATTATTTAAAATACTTATAAAATTTAATGCACTCTTTGGAGAAAGTATCATTACCATTGCACCTTTAAATTCACCTGTAAACTTTAGAAAAGTTGCAATGACTTTTTCATCACTTTTTCCTATTATTCTCTGTACCTCCTCTATTCCACCTGTATATGATTCTGGGACTGTCATTGTGACTTTTTTCCCAATCATTGTAGAAAGTGCTGTGGAAGCGTTACCTATTCCTATGTTGGTAATCTCTTTTAATTGATCATTCTCTTCCTCAGTTAATATTTGTTTAATCATATAAGTTTATTAATATTATAATCAAATTCTACAAAAAGCTAGTTGCATCTAAAATCAAAATAGTATCTCCATCTCCCAATATTGTAGAGCCAGAGAAGCCTTTTGCACCTTTTAATACTGATGGTAATGGTCTTACAATAATTTCCTCTTCGCCAATGAGCTTATCTATTATCAAACCAGCTGTTTCATTACCTTTTTCTATTAAAACTGCAAGTCTTTTTTTATCTTGAGTATTTGAATTTTCGACTGAAATTGAAAGTATTTTTTTTAAAGATATAAGAGGAATATCATTACCATCTATTACAGCCATATCTGTTTCAGCAACACTTTTAATATCGGAATTATCAATATATACAGAACGAATAATACTTGAAAAGGGAATTGCAAAAGTCGAATTATTTATTTTAACCAATAAAACTTTTATAATAGCGAGTGTTAAAGGTAAATTTAATGTAAATCTAGTACCACCATTATTATTTACGGGAGAAACAACTTCAATATCGCCACCTATTTGATCCACAAATTCCTTAATAACGCTAGTTCCAACTCCCCTTCCTGAAGTTTCAGTCACGCTATCATTTGTTGATAATCTAGGATTATATAGTAAATCCTTCTCTAAAATCGGTTGCCAGATACTTTGAGGATTCATTTCAATTGAAGACAAGTATTCATTACTTTTTTCTGCATTAATTATTTCTCTTTTGAGAGCTGCATTTACTAATTCTTTCCATCTTATACCAAAGCCATTATCCTCAATAATGATAGAAGCATGGTCCTTACTATGCTTGGCTTCAAGTCTAATAATTCCTTTTTCTTGAATGCCATGATCAACTGCATTTCTCAATAAATGCCCTAGTGGTTCTGCAAGCTTATCGATTATACTTCTATCCATTTCTATATCTTCTCCAGTGATGATAAGGTCAATTTCCTTATTTGACTTGTTTGCTAAATCACGAATCATTCTAGGAAATCTAGCAAAGATTTGTCCTGCTGGAACAAGTCTTGATTGCATTACCGAATATTGTAAATTAGAAATTAATAAGTTTAAATGTTCTACTGCAGGTTTTAATGAGCTTAGTATATCCTCTTTATTTAAAAATGATGAATTTTCAATTTTTGAATCTAAAATGGAATTTAATCTCATCTTCTCTGCTAATAATTCTTCACTGAGGTCCATTAAACTATCTAACCTTTTTATAGGAACCTTTACATGAGAAATATTTTCAGTCTCATTAGATTTTATTTTATAAACAGGAATGTCTGTTTCTTTTTTTATACTTTCATCCTTTTTTATATCTTGGACCTTTTTTACTTTAACCATCTCATCTGTTTTTGTACCAAATAATTCTTTTATTCTTAGTGAGTAACTCTCCAAATCAGATTCTATATTGTTATCTTTAATATTCCTTAAAGATTCAGAAAGCATATCAACAGACTCGAATATAACTTCGAAGGTATCTACTGATATTTTAGATATTCCATTTCTTACATTATCAAAAACATCTTCTAGAACATGTGTTAAAAAAGCCATTTTTGTATAGCCCATTGTTGCCGAGGAACTTTTCAATGTATGTGCAGAGCGCATAAGTGAATCAAAAACTTCTCTATACTTTTTCTCATCAACTTGATCACCTGCCTGTTTTTGCTTTAAAAGTTTTTCTCCAAGTAAAAGATTTTCATTAATTTTTTGTAAATTATCTTCTACTTCACTTATAAAAATATCTTTAAACTTGTTTATGTCCATTATGATTATTTTACCAGACTTATTATACGATTAGAAATTTCTTTTGGTGTCAAGATTTCATCTGCCAATCCTTCATCAATTATTGCCTTAGGCATAGAATCTATCACTGTAGTCTCTGGAGTTTGAGCTATTATTATACCACCAGCTTGCTTTATTTTCCTTGCACCTAGAAGACCATCATTACCCATACCGCTTAAAATAATACCAACAACTTTATCTTTATAAACTTTTACCACAGATTCCATTACAAAATTAATACAAGGTCTTGCACCACCATAACTACTTTTTTTATTTAATTTTAATCTTTTACTTTCTAACATCTCAAATTCAAAATCGGTTGGAACAACATATACTCTCTTTGTAATCATATAGTCACCATCCTTTGCTTCTACAACTTGCAAAGGACTTATCTTATTTAAACGTTCTGCAAACTTGGGTATAAAATATGCTGGCATATGCTGTACTACAATAATAGTAGAGAGAAGATCATTTGGAAGTAATCTAATAATGTCTTCAACTATAGGAGGACCTCCGGTAGATGAACCTATAACTATTACTTTTTCAGAAAGAACCAGTGAGTCTTTTTTTGTTTCTGATACTTTGTGTATACCTTTAGAGTAAACTTTTACATTTGCCAGTGAAGCAACGTGCACCTTTAATATAATCTCATCTTTAATTGAATCAATATCTATAGATATTTCCCCTGAAGGTTTAGTAATAAAGTCAATTGCTCCAGCTCTAAGGCTATCTAATACAATATCAGAACCGGCTAATGCATGAGCTGATATCATTATTATTGAGGGCTTCTTAAGATTAGAAAAAGAAAAAATCTCAGTTATTGTATCAATACCATTTCTATCTGGAAGATTATAATCCATAGTTATCACGTCTGGTGATAATTGTTTACTTTTTACCACTGCCTCATCGCTATTTTGTGCCGTACCAACAACTTCTATCTGATTATCAGATTCCAAAATCTCCCTCAAGAGTTTCCTCATGAAAAAAGAATCGTCAACAACTAAGACGCGAATTTTATTTTTTAGAGACATTTTGTCTTACATATTATCCTAATATCTTCAGTATCTCGTCTTCAACCTGACGATTATCAAATGGCTTAACAAGATAACCTTTTGCTCCAAGCTTCATAGCTTCTTCTATTATCTTTTCCTGACCTACAGCGCTAATCATGATTACTTTTGTACTTGTACCTATCTCCTTTAGAACATCCATTCCCCCTTTTTCAGGCATTATAATATCCATTAAAACTAAATCAGGTTTTTCAGAACTAATCTTCTCGATCGCCTCATTACCATTTGCTGCTTCAATAAAGTTTTTACATCCTACATTTTCAAGAATATTCTTTAGAACTGTTCTCATGAAAGCAGAGTCGTCAACTATAAGTATTTTTTGAGTTATTGTATTCATTTTTTATTTATAAATTTCTATTAATTTTGCAATGTTCTTATTGAAAAGAATATAGAGCTGAGCGTTTATCTGATGTTTTGCTATTTTTAGTACAGTCTTAAAGACCAAGACACTATCTCCATTATCAATATTTTTACCCTTAAGATCTAGTATAATATTTTCTATATTACTTGCAGTCATCATATATGGCTCCCCAAACATCAGATTCATCTCGGTATTCTTTGATAGATAATTTAAATATGAATTTGATAAAATATTTAATGTTTCCTTTACGGCTGATTTATCGAGATCCATAAGTACTCCAGTAGTTCCAATTTCCTTTTGATTTAGCAAATCTACAAGAGTTAGGGCAACCTCTCTAGGCATGAGCAGCATAGAAACACCCTCGGAATTACCAATTGTCTGCGTATATGTAATAATAGCTTGCTCATGTCCATCTTTTAAACTATTAATTAAAAAGTCATATGACATCACTTCTAGGACGGCAGTTTCAACACTTACATTTTCTCTTGATAGTTTTGAAAAAGCACGAGAGACCTCTTCACTACCATTTTTAGCAACTTTTTCTAAGAGTTCTTTTGAAAAAATCATAATATATAATTAATTATTCGCCTTAATAACAGAACCTAATGTTAATAAATCCTTATCTGACAATAACTTCATTAAGTTTAACATGATAATTATTCTCGAGCTAGTTCCATCTTTACCCTCAAGAACTACCACACCATCAATATATTCTGCATGAATTTTATTTGATATAAGCTCGGGAGCTGTCTTTATATTTGTGACTGGAACATGCAAAACCTCTTTAACTCTATCGACAACAACACCAAAATCATTATTTTCTACTTCTGTAATAATAATATGCTTAGGACTAAGTTTATTGTTGCGTGAAAAGTTAAAACGTTTTTCCAAATCAACTGTAACAATTATCTTGCCTCTGAGATTGAATATTCCCCTTATAAATTCAGGCGAATTTGGTATTGGTGTTATATTAGGAATATTAATAATCTCTCTAAGATCATTAATTTTCAATGCATATTCTTCATTATCTAATTCAAAAACAACTATTTGAATCTGCTCAATAATCTCCTTATTATTTTTATTGTTATTCGTACTTACACTATGAATTATATTTTGTATGTTTTCATCATTCATATATTGTAATAATTAATTATTCTTTTTTATCATCTTGTATTTTGACATCAGATATCTTTTTTGACTTTATAGCATTGCTTAATGAACTATGAACTATTGTTTTTTGATTTTTAACAACTCCAGCAAGTACCTGTAGGTCTAGTGATAATGCTTCTAGTTGTTGCGCTGATGCTGCTATTTGCTGATTTGCAGCACTTTCTTGTTGAGTAGAAGCGGAGAGTTGCTGTGCTCCTGAAGAGTTTTGTTCTGCAACCGCAGCGATAGAGTCCATAGTTTTTGCAATTTGCTTTATTGATGCAGCTTGTTGCTGTATAGCTGCTGCCACTTCTTGAATTTTACTAGAGACTTCTTGAGTTGATTTGAAGGTTCCAGTCATTGATGTGTCTATTTGATTTACAATATTTCTAATCTCCCCAGCAGAAACCGATGATGTTTCTGCCAACTTTCTAACTTCGTCTGCAACAACAGCGAAACCTCTACCAGCTTCTCCTGCTCTAGCTGCTTCTATAGCTGCATTGAGGGCCAACATATTCGTTTGCTCGGCTATAGTCGTGATTGTTTGTACCATTTGGCCTATTTTTTCTGCATCTTGCCCAGTTTTCTGCATTAGTTGAGAGGAATTTGATGCTGCTGATGAAACCTCTTGTGCAGATGCTGACATTTGTTGTATTGCTGCTGACATTTGAGAAATGGCTTGTGATATTTCCTCAGCTTGTTTGGATTGTTGTGTAGCTCCTGATGCCACTTGTTGAGATATAGAAGCATTCTGCTGTGATGAAGCAGATGATTGTTGTGATGTTGCGGATAGTTGAGTGGCTGCATTACTTAATTGCTCGACTATTTTTCTAATAGGTCTCTTTATGAATTCACCCATTGATTTTGATGCAAAAATTGATACCAATGCAACAAGAACCAAAGTAATAAATAGTATAAATAAAATAATATTAAGTAACTGGGCAGTTGAAGCAAATGCTTCATTGCTATTTATTTCTGAAACTATACACCAATTTTTACCTAAACTATTTTTTACATGAGTATTTGAATAACTACCGACAACCTCATTGCCCATATAATCAGTTGTAATGCCAGAAAATTCTGTACCCGCCAAGCAATCTGCAACGGCCCTGGATGAATTTTTGGTCTTTAGAATTGCATCATTAATATATTTTGAATTAGTAATGAAATAACCATCACTATTAATAATATATGTTTCTTTTGTCTTTAGTTCACCAGTATACTTTACAACATCAGATAATCTACTATTCTTCGATCGAGCAGCGATAACTCCGACAAATTCACCTGTTTTTGTATATATTGGAGCAGAAACAACATATCCAATTTCATTTGTTGTTTCTGATAAATATGTATCCTTCAAATATGCTTTTTTCGTGAGAAATGGCTTACTAAATAATAAATCGTCGTATTTATTCAAACCAACATTTTTTAACTCTGTAGATGCAACAATTTTACCAGATGAATTCATTAAAAATATCTCAAAAAAATTTGAATTATCAGCAAATATTTTATCAATGCTGGAATTGATTACCGCTAAATTTGTCAAATTAAGAAATGCATCGTTATGAGCCAGAATATCAATCATGCCCAGTTCGCCATTAAAAAATATTGTCGTAATATGTTCTAATTCTTCAGAAGTGAATTTTGCAGTATCGACTGTCTTTGTCTGAAGTGCTTTTTGTGAGGAGTTGTAACTCAAGTAACTGATTACTAGAGTTGGTATAAGACCTATAAACAAAAACCAACCTAAGAAACGACCAGTTAGACCTAAATTTTTAAATGACTTCATTTCAATGATATTTAATAAATAATAATATTTAATATTAACTCAATTATTATAACACATTCTTATTTTATACACCTATCGGCTTACTTCCACTTTTAGGTTTCATTCCATTTTTTGGTAAAGTAAAGTAGAAAGTCGTACCTTTATTTTCTATAGACTCAAACCATATTTTACCACCACTCGATTTCTCAATAATTGATTTGATAATATATAAACCTAGACCAGTACCAGAAGTATCATTTGCTTTCGCATTATCAGCACGGAAAAGCTTTGTGAAGATCTCTCCTTGTTGACTTTGTGGTATACCATAACCATTATCAGATACAGAGACTAGTAAATCATCTTTTACTATTTTTATTTCTAATACAATACTTCCACCTTCATTTGTATACTTTAATGCATTGGTAAGTAAGTTTTGAAAAACCATCCTTATTAATTTACCATCTAAACTAATCTTCTCTAATCCTTTCTCATAGATAGCTTTAACCTTCATTTTCTTTTCAAGGATGATTGGTTTAAGTTCATTCAATACACTTTCTGAAATTTCAGTAATATCTGACATAGTAGGCTCCACTGCGAATGTACCTAATTCAATTCTCGAGACATTTAATAATGATCCCACCAAATCAATCATATGCTTATTACCTATATATATTTCATCTATAAACTCTTTTTGTTTTTTATTTAATTTTCCAGCATCACCAGAAAGAAGCATTTCTGAATACCATCCGATGGTAGAAAGAGGTGTTCTAAGCTGATGAGAAGCAAGCGAAACGAATTCAGTCTTTGCTTTGTCAATATCCTTCTCAATCGTAACATCTCTAAACACCTCTATTGTTCCTATTATTTTACCGTTAAAAAGAAACGGGGTTACTGTAGAATTTATAGGGAATTTAGAACCATCCTTTCTACAATAGTAATGCGATTGACCACTAGGTGTTACGGTTTTTTCTCCTGTTGACAGAGCCATGATAACAGGACGACGAGATAGTGGTATGTCTTGATTATTTTCATCTACTGTTCGAATAATATTTATAATTGGCTTATCTATAAGTTCTTCACTGGCATACCCCAGCATTTGCATTGTAGAATTATTTGCAAATGCAATTATACCATCTTGATTTGTTGTTATAACTCCATCTCCTATACCAGCCAATACAGCTTCATCTTTAGCTTTTTCTATAGTCAATTTTTGAGCCTGCTCTTGCATACTATTTAATACTTTTCTAATTTGATCTTCAGCTTCTATTCTTTCTGTTATGTCTCTTTCAATTGCCACAAAGTATATAACTTCACCCTTATCATTTAAAACTGGAGAAATACTTATCATAGCTGTGTATGATTCACCATTTTTTCTCTTATTTTTTATCTCACTTATAAATGGCTTCTTGTCTATTTTAATAGTATCCCAAAGCTTTTTGTAATACTCAACTGGCATCGGAAGTCTCCAAAGAACTGCAGCTTTTTTTCCAAGTGCCTCCTCGGGCTTGAAACCGGTAATTTTTTCTACTGTACTGTTTCCATAAATAACTATACCCTCTGGATCTGTTATGACTACTTGATCTGAAGCATTATCTACTGCCAGTTTAAATTTTTGCAAATCATTTGCTAAATTTTCTACATTTTTCTTCTCCTTTTGTATATCCTCAAGAACATTGAGCATGGCAATTTGCCTTCCATGAAGTTCCAAGGCCTTATTATTGATATCTTTTGTCTGTTCAGCTACTTTTGCATCGACTTCTTTCTTCGATTCTCTTACAGATATCATCATATCATTAAATGCCCTAGAGACGTCTGCAATTTCATCTTTAGTATCAATAATTAAGCTGTAATTTAAATTGCCATTTTTTATATTTTCAGCAGCTATTCTCAAATACTTTATTGAACGAGTAATCTTTTTTGACAAAAATAAGCCAATAACATAGTACATGAGTATCGCAATTAAAAAGATAATCGCAAATATTTTCAGCATATCAATTCTAAAGGACATCAAGTCAGCTTTGTCGGCTTTTGTAATCAAACACCAGCCAGTTTCTGGTATATATGCGTGAGTTGTTATTACATCTATATTTCTATAGTCTTTTGATTCTATAATTTCGTTACTGCCAAGAAAATTATTTAATCCTGAATATCCATTTTCTTTTACATAATTCACTAACCTGTCACTGAAGCAATTCCTAGCATTTTCAGTATCATTTTTTTCTTTTAGAATAACCTCATTACCCAAAAAGATTGATGGGGTAATAAAATATTTATCTTTATTTATTAAAAAATTCTCCTCAGTTCTTCCAAGCCCATTTTCATTCTTAACAATATTAAAAAAGTATTCTGGTGAATATACAAGTACAGATAATCCTATAAAATTGCCACTATCATCTTTAACTGGAGCTGAGATTGCGAAGTTCAAATCTTTATTTGGCTCTGAATAATTCAAGTCTTTTATGTATACGCCGTTTTTTGCCTGCGTAAAGTACAAATCATTCGACTTGTCTAAACCCTCATTTTCTGGATTTGATGAGGCTATTATCTTACCCTTCGAGTCAATAATCATCGACTCAATAATTTGTTTTTGAATTTGTGTATTACTTATCAGACGTTTGGTTGCTTTTTGCTTTATCTCCGAATACAGCTTGCTAGTTGTAGACTCTTTTAACAGCTCTCTATACACAACACCGACAGAAAGGATCTCAGCGGTTTTTATTTGTTCCTGTATAAAGGTTCTTATGTGCTCTGCTCTAGCTCTATTACTTGAACTTAGATACGAATCAATATTCTTTCTCACAAGATTTGTAGAATATGAACTTAGAAATATAGCCAACAGAATCAAAATGACTATGAAGGTTGTTAAGTAGCTAAAATTAATTTTATTTCTAATTCTCATAGAGCTTTCTTTGATGACTTTAATTCTTCAATCTCCTTCTTTAGTTTTATCATTTCCAACTCTCTTCCAACCATGAGTTTGTTGGTACGCTCAGATTCAGATAAATTATTTTTTAATTCAATCTCCTTTTTACTTAATTCTTCAGTTCTTTCTCTAACCTTATTGTCAAGATTATTATAAAGATCAGCCAATTTACTTGCCATTATATTAAATGATCCAGCAAGTTCTGAGAATTCATCATTCTGACCAACATCAATCTTTTTATTGAAATTACCATCACTGATCTCTTTAGAAAAAACTTTTAACTTGTTTAGCGGACTAATAATCCTAGTAACAGTTTTGAATATAATCAAAATCATAGCTATAAGACCAATGAGAATGAGGACTATGAGCATTATGGTTATATTTATGACTGTACCTGTTATGCTTTCAATTCCTATTTCAGTTACCAAAAAAAACGGAAGATTGTTTATTCTAGAAACACTGATGATTTCATCCTCGCTTTCTTTTTCATCATAAATCTTAATGGTTGTTGGTGCTTTATAATTACGCACAAGCTCCTGCGCCTCGGTATATTGAATGGGGAGTATTTCTTTTCCAAGATATTTATCCGTCTTAGATATTTTTTCTTTTTCTATATCTGATAATTCACCAAGACTCTTTAGAAATCTTTTTTCTTTATTAGAATAAATAATAACTCCATTTTCATCTGTAAGCATAACTGTACTTTCTTTTGCAGCCTCACTGTACATGAGAGAATTATTTATTTCCTTTACATCAACTTTGACAACCATTACACCCAGAACATCTTTATTTTTGTTAATGACAGGATAGGAGAAATAATAGCCAAATTCATTTGTAGTTTTTCCAAGAAAATGATCTACGAAATGTTCGCCTTTAAGGCCTTTTTTGAAATAATCTCTAAAAGAGTAGTTTTGACCACTCAGACGTGGATCTGTAGATATAAGAGTATTGCCCTCTTTATCTAATAAATATATTGATAAGTACTTTTTATCATCAGAAGCATAATCAGAAAATATTCCAAGAAGTTCAGTTCTTTTTGCCTCTGTTTTGTTTAAAAGATATTCCAATACCCTTGTACGAGTTCCTAGCATTTTCACAAATAGTTCATTATTTGTGAAAATCTGAGCAGACTCATGTGTCTGTTCTATGTTTAATTGTCCTATAGACTTTATTTTTTGTTCTATAAGTACATTATTCAAATAAAAATAAGTAGAAAAGCTAAAAATAATACAAAATAGTAAAGAAATTAATGATAATGATATTATAATCTTTTTTCTTATTGTATATTTCATTTTTTTAAATTAACTTTAACCATTATACCAAGATATTAAATTTCTTGCCATGAAGATATAACCAGTGGATTGAATGAGCTCGTATTTATATTTAATTTCCTTATGACACCAGCAGATTCTCCGGATATAACTATACTTCTTGTGCCTCCACCTGTATTGATTATATTGTAATTACAAGAATCACCATCTAAAGTGATATTATCAGTACCAGTATAATTGTTATTTTCTCTGATAGTTTCTAGAGCAACTTCAGCACACGCCATTGTCAAACTTTTTGCCTTGTTAGCATTTTTTGTATCAGTACTTCCTTTTATTGACCAGAGACTACTGGTTGATAGTGTTAAGGCTAATGACAGTGCAACGGTTCCGATGATAATAACTATAAATAAAGTAGAAAAACCTTTTTTGTTTATAAAGTTATTATATTTTTTAGTGTTAATCATATATAAATTTGTATATTATTTTCTCAATCCCCCACTACCGAAGAAAGTAAAGGAGTAAGCTCCTCCAGGACTAGTAGTTGTCGATATGCTAGAAAGTTTAAAGGAAATTTTAATAATATTTGGAGTACTAGGTCGTGATAAGTTTGAAAATATTAAATCACTAGCTATAACCTTGTTATTAGTTAAAGCAATCTCTGCTCCAGATCCTTCTTTCATATAAATAACTCCGTTGTTTTCAGAAAATATGGTTGGATTTTTAATTGATGTATATGTTACTAAATTTAAATTTAATGCTGTATTCCCTATTGTAGGACTATTTACCTGACTTGCATTACGTAATGTCTGAGTAATAGTCTTCATTACTCTCGCACCTTGATCATTTACTTCAAGTACTATTTGATTGTGCAATCTCGAAGAGGATAAACTACTCATAAAAGTAGTAACCGAAAGTATGAAGATAGAAAATATGCTTATATATATAAGTGTTTCAACTAAACTAATTCCTTTTTTGAATTCAAATGTTTTAAACATACATTTTCAATTATTGTGGCCTTAGATTAACACCGAATGCGTGTTTTACAGTAGTTCCACTCGTACCTATACTATCAATATCACCTATCACACCAGTATTTGAAATAAACTTTCTATATCCTGCCCTTGAAAAGTCAGAACTAGTATTTCCATGGTCATAGTCCTCGGTCCAGCCGCCAGACTGCGTAAGCGGTGCAGCAAATGTTCTAACTGTTGTTGTATACATACTCGGGAACATCAAAACAGTTGAACTTGCAAACGATGCATTTATCGAAGCTGCTCTATATGTTGTATTATTTGCTACATACTCTACATTTGTTGATGTCGCAATTGGATTTGCTGTGTTGAAGCATCCTCTATATGCAGATATTGTCACTGCTAATTTTGAACTTGAAGTCAGACCAAATGTATAATTTGAACCCTCTCCAGCCTGAGCAACTTTATAATACAAAGCTTGATTATTTACATTATTTTTATGACGTCCTATTAATGTCCAACCTGCTGGTATAGTAGAAAGTCGGTCAGAAGAATTTGAATGCAGAATATGAGCAAACATAATATCATTGGTTGTGACACCTGTAGGTTTATTAACAATTGCTGATGTGGCTCCAGATGAATCAAATAACGTAGGTGTACCAACCAAAGCTGAGGCAACCGAACATGATGGGGCTACTATTTGTTCATTTGTAATTAAACAGCTTTTAGAACTTCCAGCAATAAGCGTTACTGCGCCACTAGAATTACAATCCCCAGTAAATGTTCTTGTATAATTTGCATCATTTGCCTCAGAAACTGAATATGTGCCTGAGTCCATTAATGTTGATGCTGCTAGAGTAACTGTAGTCGTTCCATTTGCATTTCCAACTCTAAACGGAGCAAAGTCAGAAGCAACTTTTGTACCTCCATGATTTATAACAGTTTTGTTTACCGTGATGTATGCTGGTTTTTCTTCATTAATTAATGTGCAGTATTTTGTCGCTCCAGATGTTAAAACCACCGTACTTGTCGCATTACAATCACCACTAAAACTGAGTGAGTAAAGTGTGCTTGTAGCTTCAGATACCACATGAGATCCAGAATCTAGTGTTGTGGTTGCGCCTAGTGTAACCGTATTTCCATCAATCTTATATGGAGCAAAGTCTGCTGCAACTTTTGAGCCTCCATGATTTATAACAGTTTTATTTAAAACAATTGAAGAAAGTTTCTCTTCGTTTGTTATAGTGCAGTTTTTTGTATTTCCTGCTGTCAGAGTTACCAGTCCACCAGAATCACAATCACCACTAAATGATCTATCGTATAGTGAATCATTTACTTCAGAAACTGTATGTAGTCCTGAATTAAAAGTATTAAGCGCTCCAGAAATAACAGGGTTAGAATCAATCAGTAGTGTAAAATCAGAGGCGATTTTGGAAAGTCCATGATTAATAACAGATTTAGTGACCACAATTTTAGATGGTTTTTCTTCATTTGTTATAGTACATGAGTTTGTTGTACTTGCGACTAGATTGATGTCACCATTTGTATCACAATCACCACTAAACGTAGTTGTGTAACTCGCATCGTTTGATTCAGAGATACTATATACACCTGGTGGGAATTCATTGGCAATACCGATATTTACTGTCGTTGTACCTACTTGATATGGAGCAAAGTCTGCTGCTACCTTAGAAGCTCCATGATTAATAACACTTTTGTTTACTGTTAACCCAGCATTTGTATTCAAAATTGCACGCCAATTGGTTAGATATGTACTTAGCTTTAAAGTATTAGTCGCAGATATTTGATCTGCCCAGTTTATAGTCACATCAACTCTTTTTTGATTATCATTTATTGTAGTAATATTCAATGTCCTGCTAAAAATATCACTTAGATCAGAAACTCCAGAAAAGCTCCACTGATTAGTCGATGTAGATAGTCCGTATGTACCGTCAATTAGATTGTTAAAATTTTCATCTCTTATATTTCTAGATGCCTCTATCGCTTCTTCTGCAAGTACCGCTGCCCTTTGTTTGTTTGCAGAGTTTCTGACCTCCTTACTTACATTACCTGTAACATTTGTAGTAGCTATAATAAATACAAGAAAAATAGAGACCGATACTAGTAATTCTACCAGTGAAAAACCTTTTTTAATATGTAACAGTTCCTTTTTCATTTATATTAATATTTTTACTACCATATTCATTTGTAAGGGTCATTGTACCTGTCATACTTGTTTCTCCATTTAGCTTTTCAAATACAATTTCAGAAAGACCGCCGTTACTCATATTACCAGAGAAACTTAATGATTGTTCGAAATCCAAATCTCTACTATCGTAACTATCACCCTTAAAAACCAAAACCTTATCTGCAAACACTTTTACCCCCCATTTCGAATCAAATTTTCCAGACTCTGCACTTGCTTGTGCAAAACGTATTGCTTCCACCAAACCATTGGTGGCCAATTCTAAATTTGTATGTGACTTATAATTATAATATGAAGCAGTAGATATACTTGCGACAATAGCAAAAATACCAATAACAATTAGTACTTCCAAAAGAGAAAAACCCTTTTTATGAGATTTGTTCTGATAAACCATATATTGGTCCAATTACTGCTAATACAATAAATCCTACAACTATTCCCACAACTATTAATATTATTGGTTCAAGGACCGTCGCCAAGTCTCTAGACATGGCTTCAGTTTTTTCTTCAAAGATCACGCCAACCTTTATGGATGTTTCGGACAAGCGACCTGATTTTTCTGCAGAAAGAATTAATTGTTGAATAGGTATCGGAACAAATCTCTCAGGCTTGTGATAGCTTGCTAAGGCAAGTTTAAATGAATCACCATTCAATATAGATTCTTGTAAATGATTATAAAACTTTCTATATTGTGCATACGTTGTTCCTTTCTTCACTGATTCGAGGGCTTCATTTACTTGAAATCCTGCTTGGAGTAATACTCCGAAAATATAGCCAAATCTTGCAAGCTCAACTCCTTGTATAAGATTTTTGACTCCTGGTATAGAAAATAGTATATAATCGCCGATAAATTTGGTTTTTTTAAATACAAAAACTAAATACACTAAAACAAATAAACCTACAATCACAGCAGGTACAGCCACAACTCCATAAACAGTAAGGAAATTACCAATCCAAAGCAAAATTCTTGTTGATACTGGCAATGTACCACTAGATGCTTGGAACATGGAAACCAGTCTTGGTAATACTACCCAGGAGCTTACAACTCCCACAACAAATGCAAGTATCAATACTATGCCAGGATATAGAAGTGCAGAACGTAATCTAGAATTAAACATCTTTTCTTTGTGTTGCTGAAGGGTAACTAGATTTAGATGTTCAGGCAATCTACCTCCTTCTTCACCAGATCTTATGAGAGAAACAACTCTCTCAGAAAGAAAATTTGTCGCTTCAAAAGCTTTCCATAATGGTATCCCGTCATTTACCATATTTTCAATAGCTAATGTAGTTTTTTTCAAGGCTCTTCCTTTTATAGAAAGATTTAATGCTGAAAGTGCATTTGAAATACCCATACCAGAAGCTACGAGCAAACTAAGATTTTCAATAAAATAATCCTGTTCATCTCCAAATCCAATACTGATATATGGCCAGTCTGGTCTATACTCAAAAACTGGCCTACTAAAACCTTTTTTTTCAAATGACTCTCTTAATTCAATCTTTCTATTTTGCATAATATTATTAAAATTAACGCATTAGAATTATTGAGGAACTACTACTCTCAAGAGTTCTTCAATTGTAGTTACTCCTTCCTTAATTTTATCTACCCCATCTTCAAACATTGTTTTAAATCCCTGACTTCTAACAAGGGTGTATACGTCTTTTGTTGAAGGACTCTTACCGATCAAATCTTGTAATTCTGGAGATGTTTTCAAAAACTCAAATACTCCTATACGCCCCTTAAAGCCTGTATGTGAGCAAGAATCACATCCCTTTCCTTTATAAAAGTTAAATGTCTTGCCAACAAAATATTTACTTACCTCTGGTCCAAATTTACTGATTTTGCTTTGTGTATATGACTGACTAACCTTGCAAGAATCACATATTTTTCTAACCAATCTTTGTGCTATCAATAATTCTATTGTAGAACCCGCTAGAAATGGTTCAATTCCCATATCAATAAATCTTGGTATTGCTGCTGTGGCATTATTGGCATGAAAAGTAGACAAAAGTAGGTGCCCAGTAAGCGCTGCATTTACAGCTATATCTGCAGTTTCAAGATCTCGAATTTCACCTACGAATATTGTATTTGGATCCTGTCTGGTAATAGCTCTCAGACCTTTTGCAAAAGTAAGATTTGTTTGTTGATTTACTTGAATCTGATTTATACCTTGAATCTTATATTCAACTGGATCCTCGATCGTGGTAATGTTTGTTCTTTGGGTGTTAATAACTTTAATTATTGAGTAAAGGGTAGTTGTCTTTCCAGATCCAGTAGGACCGGTGACCAAAATCATTCCAAAAGGTTTCTTAGAGCTTACCTCGATCTGATCTTGTAGGCTTTTTGATAATCCAATGTCACTTAATGTTAGATCACGAACGTATGATGACAAGACGCGTATAGCGACTTTCTCTCCATCCAGCGTTGGGACAATTGATACTCGCAGATCAACTGGATGTGGATAGTTTTTTGAAATATAACGAATAGCTCCGTCTTGGGCACTAAAATGTTCATCTATGCGAAGTTTTGCCTGAACTTTTATACGATTTACAATGTTTTCATAATATTCTTTTGGTAATTCACCAGCATCATGTAGTATTCCATCAATTCTAAAACGAATAGCAACTTTATTTTCTTGTGGTTCACAGTGTATGTCTGAAGTTTTAAGCAATAAAGCATCTTCGAAAATCTGATCAAGTATTTCTGGTGCGACTCGCCCTTTTGACTCAATTATTTTTGAAAATTTAGTTTTTAGTCCTTGTTGATAATTTACAAAAATAGAATCGATTTCATCAGACAATGCATAGGTGATTTTTATCTTTTTCCCAGGAAAAATAGGTGAAAGTCCCTCCACCAATGCCTTGTTTAAAGGATCATCAGTTGCTATCACTATTTCAGAATTTGTTTGAGAGAAAACAATAACACGAAGCTTTCTAGCGATTTCTTCAGGTATTAGCAATACCTGCTCTCTATTTGGTTGTTTTATACTTAAATCTGAATATTGAATTTTTAAAGATTCAGCAATTGCTTGACCAATAATATCTGTACTAGTAAGTCCTTCTAATAACAAATATTCTGTTGGCAACACTCTATGATCTTCAGCATAGTCTCTCGCTTTTTTAATATCTTCTTCAGTAATATAATTTCCATCTAGTAGAATCTTTATTATTGTTTCTTGATCAAATTTCATAATATTTATTATATAAAAGAACTTTACTAATTATAATGTTTTTATTCTTTGTTTAATCTTTTCAACAACCTCAGAAATTGGTGTGTTTGATTTAATAAAAAATTCAACAGCTCCCAGCTCTCTCACTCTTTTTTCATCTTCACTTTGGCTTAAATTTGTCAAAACAATAACGGGGATCTTTATATTTTTATCTTTTAGTAATTGAAGAACTTGGAATCCATCAAATCTAGGCATCAACATATCACAAACAATTAATTGACAATTAACGCTATTCAATGTTGACTCAAAATCTTCACCATTTGATAAAACTTTTACATCAAAACCTTCATGGGTAAGTTTCAGCTCTAATGCGCGAGCTAATGGCCTCTCATCTTCTAATACAATTATGATTTTCTTTTTTATTGATTCCATTATTTTAAGATTTCAGTATTTTGCATATTTATTATACTACATAAAACGTAACAAGCCTACTTCCCCATCACAGTCTTCAATTCTTGCTCATGTGCTTTCATTACAGCCATCATAGCATCTTGCTGAGACATACCTCCTTGTATCTTTTCTTGAGCTTCCTTTGCAATTTTCATAAAAAAATCAGGATTCTTTTCAATCATAGCAAAGATCTGATCTTGCTGTTCCTGGGGCACACCCTTCATTTGCTTCTTCAACATTGTTTTCATCAAAAAGTTTTGAAACATCGTATTTATATTAAATATTAATTTTAATGATTATATCACATCTACAGAACCCCTTTTATATATTCCTAGCGGCACAGAACTCCAATTGGATATTATAGATGTTATATACTTCCATGAATATATGACTTCATCTGTACTCGCGAACAATGTTTGATCTCCGATAATTGCATCGTGCAATACTCTTTCATACGCATCAGGAATTACCAGAAATGATTTTGAATCAGCATACTTAAACTTTAGATTTTTTGGTTCAACATTCATACCAAATCCGGGTGACTTAACCAAAAATCTTATTTTAATACCTTCATCAGGCTGAATTCTAAATGTAAGCACATTTTGTCCATTTTCTTCATTATCCTTATTTATGTTTTTAAAATATATGTCAATTTCAGTCTTTGATTCAGCCAAAGCCTTACCACTTTCTAGATAAAAAGGTACATTTTTCCATCGAAGATTATCTATGTAGGTCTGAAGTCTAAAATACGTCTCTGTATGAGTATGCTGTCGAACACCAAATTCATTTTTGTACCCTTCGTATTGAGCCCTTACCACATTATTCATCACAGTCTTTTTATTATTTAATTTCAACACTTGAAAAACCCTTGCACGCTCTTTTCTAAGTGAATTTGAATTGAAATTTTTTGGTCTTTCCATTGTTACCAAAGATAACATCTGCAATAAATGATTTTGTCCTACATCTCTCAATGCACCAATATGATCATAAGTAGAACCCCTATTATCCACTCCATTCTTTTCAAAAAGCTTAATATGAACCTTCTCTATATGATTTCTATTCCATAATGGTTCAAAGAGTGAATTTGAAAATCTAAAAGCAAGAATATTCTGTAAGGCTTCTTTTGCTAAATAATGATCAATTCTAAAAATTTGACTTTCATTGAACAGTTGACCTAGCTTTTTATCAAGCTTTTTTGCTGTTTCTATATCATATCCAAAAGGTTTTTCTATTAAAACTCTTGTCCAACCACCATTTCCACCGCAGGGGATTGTTAAACCTGATACTGATAGATTTTCAAGTATACCTTCGTTTAGAGTGGGTGGGATGGATAAATGAAATAATTTATTTGAACAAGAGTTGAAACCGTCATCAATTTTCTTTAATCTTAATGCAAGATTTTTATATGATTCCGGCTTGTCGAAAAATCCTTGTTCATAATATATATGATCAATAAAATGCTTAACATCTTCTTCTCTATATTGACCCATCTTAATTTCCATATGATCACGTATTAGTTCTCTGAATTCCTCTCTATCAAAATGTCTACGTGAAAAACCAACAATAGCAAACTTTGATGGTAATTGTTTGTTTACATACAAGTTTAAAATTGCTGGAAGTACCTTTTTACCAGCTAGATCACCTGTAATCCCGAAAATTATAAACGTTGTTGGTAACATATATGCATTCTATCTTAAATATCATTATTTTGCCTTAAAGTCATTTATTATCTTGCCATCAGAAAGTTCTATGACTCTATCGGTCAAAGATGCATAATCTTTCTCATGTGTGACCATAACTATAGTCTGTCCTTCTTTGTGAAGTTTAATAAATACCTCAAAAACCATAGCGGATGTCTCTGTATCAAGATTTGCTGTAGGTTCATCTGCAAAAATTATCCTAGGCTCATGCGCAATAGCACGAGCAATAGCAACTCTTTGCTGTTGACCTCCAGAAAGCTGGGATGGATAATTCCCCGTTTTATCTATCAGTCCCACTCTTTCGAGAGCGTACTCAGCTTTAATTTTTGCATTTTTTGAATCAACTCCTATCATTAACAATGGTAGCATTACATTTTCAACGGAGGTTAAAGATGGCAAAATTGCATAATCCTGAAATACATAACCCAATTCAGAAAGTCTCATATATGTTCTTTCTTCTTCTGACATAGCGAGTACATCATGACCTTCTATATGAATTGATCCAGAATTCGGCCGATCCAGAAGACCCAATTGATATAGTAAGGTACTTTTTCCTGATCCCGAACGGCCTGTAATAGCTAGAAATTCACCCTCTTTTAATTCAAAAGACACATTATTCAGAGCAATCAATTCCCCTGCACCGCTTTTATATTTCTTTGTAAGATTATGTGTTTTTATCATGGTATTTATCTTCCTAGTATTGCATCTAATGTATTTTGTTTTACAACAATTCTTGCAGGAATATAACCCGCAATCAAGGTTGCAATAAATAATATTATTCCTCTAACTACGGTACCTATAAAAGTGGCGACGAGTATACCATCACTAAAAGGAAAGTCTATGGGGTTTGCTGCTAGATATGGTTTTAATACAAGAAAGACTAGAATTGAGCCGAGAATTATTCCAAATAGTGCATAAAATAGTGATTGTATAATATATGAAATTTCAATAACTGAAGCCCTAATACCAATTCCTTTTAATATACCTATGTATCTTCGACGAGTAATAGCATTCACAAAGATAATAATAAATATGGTAATGGAAGCTACTACAAGACCTATAGAACCGATAATATTACCCAGCAAACCAAATGTCTTTTTCATATCATCTAGAAACTTTGGTTGTGCATCAATATATGTCTGAACTTTAGCATATTGGTCTATACCTTGATTAATTAAGTCTTGTTTTAATACATTCGGATCTGTATTTGCCTTCATCTTTACTGCAAAAAAATCTACATTATTATCGTCTCTACCTATTATTTTCTTTAGTTCCCTACCATTCATAAAAATTCCCTGATCAAGATCTGCTTTGCTCTTTATTATTCCTTTTACCGTCATTTCTCTTGTGGTACCTGATACTACAACTCTAACCTTAGAACCGACTTCAACATTTTTTAAAGTAGAAAATCCTGGGGCTTCTATTGGAGTATATTTAAATAGTAAATTTGCTCCGAGAAGAATCTTATCAGTATCAGATGGGTCTAAATATTCACCTTCTATAAGATACTTTGAAATATTTGTAACTTTGTCTTCAGCAACAGGATCAATTCCAAAAACAGATCCTCCTGCAGTATCCACAGCGTCAGTAAGTCTTGTTCGATTTTTGTAATTTGCCTCTATTGCTCCACCTTCTTGATATCGCATTGAGAAATTTTCAACATAAGGGTGATTCTCCAATAGGCTTCTAATATAGTCACTTCTTTCAATATAGGTTTTCTTTTGTAATGTAGAAATCAATAACTCTCCAGTATATCTATTTTTATTTGCATCTGTTGCGCCCTCAAGGAGGCCCACTAATATTCCACTAACCACTATTAGATTTAGAAACGTCAAACTCATAACCACAATAATCAATAATGTAGTCCATTTATTAGCCTTTTTTATCTCTCTAAATGCAAGGAAAAAACCAATTTTGATAGACTGTAACAAATTTAATATCTTATGTTTATTTGTAGGGTAAAGTCCTTGTTTCACAATACGATAATAATATCATACTTTATTTAAACTTTTTTAATTTTTGGGAAATCGTCTTGGCAATATTTCTATCAAGCACGCTTGGCAGTATCTTATTAACATTCAATTCACTTTTTTTAATATAACCAGCAAGTGTCTCTGCAACTGCAATCTTTATCTCATCTGTGACAATTTTAATTTTATTATCAAGTAGCCCTCTGAATAATCCTGGGAAAGCCATTACATTGTTGATTTGATTTGGGAAATCACTTCTTCCAGTACCGACTATATATGCACCAGCTTTCTTTGCTATATCTGGCATTATCTCTGGTGTCGGATTGGACATGGCAAAGATAATTGGTTTATCTGACATTGTCTTTATGAATTCTGGTTTAAAGACTCCAGGAGCGCTAACACCGACAAACACATCCGCATCTCTGACTGCTTCAGCCAAATCCCCGCTTTTGTTTTCTGGATTTGTAAACTCCAGCATCTTTAGTTTTACCTCATTCAAATTTGTTCTATCTCTCGAAACAATACCTTTTGTATCTACAAGTAGAATGTTTTTTACTCCGTACTTTAGCAGAAGTCTCGTGATAGATATACCAGCTGCACCCGCACCACATACTACAACCTTCACTTTTTCTTTTTGTTTTTTAGCAAGCTTCAGACTATTTATCATAGCAGCAAGTACCACTATAGCAGTACCATGTTGATCGTCATGAAAGACTGGAATATCCAATTCCTTTATTAATCTTTCCTCAATCTCAAAACATCTAGGTGAAGAAATATCTTCTAGATTTATACCACCAAATGTTGGCGAAATTGCCTTTACAATTTTTATTATCTCTTCCGTGTCTTGGGTATTTAATACTATGGGATATGCATCAACTCCACCAAATTCTTTAAATAGCAGAGCTTTACCCTCCATTACAGGCAAAGCGCCGTACGGACCAATATTTCCTAAGCCAAGCACAGCAGAACCATCAGAAATAACGGCGATGGTATTGCCCTTTATAGAATATTCATTAGCCTTGGCTGGATTCTTGGCTAAAAACGACGATACTTCTGCCACCCCGGGAGTATATGCCACACTTAGGTCATCTCGATTCTTCAATGGTGGGAATTTGCTTTTTATTTCAATTTTTCCCTTATACTTTAAATGTCTTTTCAGCGATTCTTTTTTGTAGTCCATGTTTTTTGTGATTAGTTAGTATGAGGGTATTTTAACATATTAATAGGGTCAGTATACAAAAATACCACAGCTTTAAACTATGGTATTTTTGTTTGATTGCTATTACATCTTCCTAAAAATCCTCTCCCCACTTCTCCCATCTTGGATACATGGTTGTGGCAACAAAAACACAAGGTAGTATGAATATTGCACCAAGAGCCCAAAAGAAGAAGTTGATAATTTTCATTTTAGTAATTTCGCAAAATTACTGATAATCAATTAAAGAATAAAAGAAACAATAAGTAGCGCAACAATGTTTAGAATCTTGATCATTGGGTTGATAGCTGGTCCAGCTGTATCCTTGTAAGGATCTCCTACTGTATCTCCAGTAACAGCAGCCTTGTGTGCATCTCCACCCTTTCCACCATGATTACCCTGCTCAATATGCTTCTTAGCATTGTCCCATGCACCTCCTCCAGATGTCATTGAGATAGCCACGAACAATCCAGTAACTATAGAACCTACTAGCAAACCTCCTAGAGCAACTGGACCAAGGATAAATCCTACAAGTATAGGAACGACGACTGGAATAAGAGCTGGAACTATCATTTGCTTTATAGCAGCAGAAGTAACAATATCTACACAACGAGCATAATCAGGCTTAGCAGTTCCTTGCATAATTCCTGGAATCTCTCTGAACTGTCGTCTAACCTCTTCTACAACCTGACCAGCAGCCTTACCTACAGCTTCCATTGATAGAGCAGCGAAATAGTATGGTAGAAGACCTCCGATAAATAGACCGACGATGACCAATGGATCTCCAAGTTCAAATTTCAAACCGTGAGTTTCCTGTGTGTATGATGCGAAGAGCACTAGAGCTGCGAAACCAGCAGAACCAATGGCATAACCCTTTGTAACTGCCTTTGTAGTATTTCCAACAGCATCTAGAGGATCAGTAACATCTCGAACCTCCTTTGGCATATTTGACATCTCTGCAATACCACCAGCATTATCTGTGATAGGACCATAAGCATCAATAGCGACGATAATACCAGCCATTGAAAGCATACTCATAGCTGCGACTGCAATACCGTAAAGACCAGCAAGATGATATGTAGCAAGAATACCAACTACTATAGAAAGTAGAGGCCAAGCTGTAGACTTCATTGAAATAGCTAGACCTTGAATAATATTTGTTCCGTGACCAGAGTTTGAAGCCTCAGCGATAGACTGAACTGGAGCATATTTTGTAGATGTATAATATTCAGTAATCAATACTAGAGCAGCAGTTACTAGTAAACCAACTATTGCACAACCGAACAAATTTAGAACTGAGAATTGTCCATTTCCTGCCATCATAAACCTAGTAACAAAGTAAAATGCTATAGCTGAAAGAATACCTGCGATTGCAAGACCTTTGTACATTGCTCCCATAATATCTTTTGACTTACCAAGCTTCACAAACCATGTACCGATAATTGAAGCGATGATAGCTACACCTCCTAATACTAGTGGGTATAGAATTGCATTTGTATAATCAGCCCCGAAAGTAACTACAGCGAGCATCATAGCTGCGATAGTCGTAACAGCATAAGTTTCGAATAGATCAGCTGCCATACCTGCACAGTCACCGACATTGTCTCCAACGTTATCAGCGATAACTCCTGGGTTTCGAGGATCATCTTCTGGAATATTTGCCTCTACCTTACCTACTAGATCTGTACCAACATCGGCTGCCTTTGTGAAAATACCTCCACCAAGTCTAGCAAATACTGAAATAAGAGAGGAACCGAATGCAAGACCAATCAAAGATCCTACATCGTGTGTAATAGCGTAGAAACCAGATACTCCAAGAAGAGCTAGGCCTACTACAAGAAGTCCTGTAACCGCCCCTCCACTAAAAGCTAGTGATAGTGCCTGAGATAAACCAGATCTAGCTGCTTCAGCAGTACGAATATTTGCTCTGACTGAGACATTCATACCGATATAGCCTGCAAGTGCTGAGAAAACTGCACCAACTAGAAATCCGATAGCAGTCTCAATTCCTAGTGCTGGTATAAGAATAATAAATAATATGATAGCTATGATAGCAATAGTCTTGTATTGTCTATTGAGATAAGCCTTTGCACCTTGCTGAATAGCGAGAGCAATTTCCCTCATTTTGTCGTTTCCATCTGACTTTTTTAAAATTTTTCTAGCCAAAAGTAGTCCGTAAACAATAGCAAGAACAGAACAAACAATCGCAAAAATTATCGAAGCATTCATATTTAAATTTAATTATCTAATACACTATTAATAATATCAGGATACTAGCATATATATAGCCGTATTTCAATACATAACATACATACATAACATACAATTTTTATTTTACAATTTTGTATTTTGAATTATTTATTACTGAAATTATCCTGATCATATTGCTCCAAATATGTTGTAAGTTGTCTATTAACCCTAACGAACGTCGCTCTCTTTGAAAATTCCTTTAACTTTCTTGCTCCTATATATGTGCCAGCACTTCGTATACCTCCAAACAAGTCTTGGATAAATGGATGAATGCTTCCTTTGTGTGGCATAAGAACATATCGCCCCTCGGACGCTCTATGAGAGTCTTTCTTACCATAAAATTCCTCAAGTGCTTTATTTGAAGATGATCCAAAGTATTCTTTATACTTTTTACCATTTCTTTCTACTGTTTCTCCTCCGCTTTCTTCAAAACCAGAGAACAGTGATCCACAAAGGTTAAAATCCGCCCCGGCACAAAATGCCTTTACCACACAGGCTGGATCTCTCTGACCGCCATCCGCTATCACCAAGCCACAATTCCCTTTTTCATTTGAAATACCATGAGCAGCATCTGCACATTCAATAACTGCACTTATTTGTGGATATCCAACCCCAGTCATTCTTCTTGTAAGGCATGCAGATCCACAACCGATACCGACTTTTACTATATCTGCTCCACATAAAATTATTTCTTCTGCCATCTCATTTGTCACAACATTTCCAGCAATAATTATATGACTTGGGCAGAGAGAGCGAACTAGTTTTATAGTTTCTACAAATCTTTGCAAATATCCATTAGGCACATCAATACATATAAAAGAAAAGTTATTAATCAACTTTTTCTTTATCATTATCTTCAACTTCTTTATATCATCTTCACGTATACCAAGTGTGTATACAATAAAATCTGGATTTTTAAATGTTTTAAAAAACATCTGATATTCTTCGATAGAATAATACTTATGAAAAGTAGTTATCATCTTGTATGGAGCCAAGACCTGCGCCATTTCGAATGTTCCTGATGTTGCCATATTGGCTGTCATTATCGGCACACCAGTCCAAACTTTCGGAGAGTGAAAGAAGTCGAATGTTCTCTCTAAAAGTACATCTTTACGAGAAACAAGGGTGCTTCTCTTGGGGCGAATCAGTACATCATCATAGTCTAGCTTCACATCTTGATTGATTCTCATGTTTTGTCTTTATGTATTAATAATACACATAGTAACACCTTAATACTTTCTTATCACTCCCTTGACAACAGCCGAGATTTTTAAGTCATTTTCTGGATATATGGGTTTATAGTTTTTGTTTGCAGGCTGTAAATATACTTGATTGCCCTTTTTTCTAAAATATTTCATTGTCCAGCCACCATCAACCTCAGCGATAACAATATCACCGTCGTTTGGATCGCTTTTCCTCTCCGCAATCACAAGGTCACCTTCAACTATTCCTTCTTCAATCATTGAATCACCCTTAACCTCTAAAATATATGTTGAGCTCCTATCCTTTATAAGATAATTATCTAGATTTAAAGTATCCAAGACAGTTTCCTCGGCGACAGTGGGAATACCAGCTTCAACAAGCCCAAGAAGCTTAACTTCTTGAAAAAGATTATTGGGTATTAATTTACCAGTAGTGTCCTTACTCAAAATACCTGCATCTATGAGTTTATTAACAAGCTTATATACAGCATTTTTCGATTTGAAACCGAGTATGTCCATTATCTCTCTGTAACTCGGCATTCTCTTCTGTCTTTCGTAAAATGCGAATATCTTTTCTTTGTATGCGTCCATAGTTAGGTTGATTATAATACAAAACTTGCAAAGATGTTTATAGTTCTCTGAAATAAACTTCTCCTAGTTGATTCTTCGAAAGTATAAAACTGAGAAATAAGAAACTTATGTCTACGAGCTTCTGCCCTGTATGGTAGACCTTTTATTATTTTTAAGTCTATTGCATTGTTTAACTTTTTTATCTCTTTTTTTATATTGTGTGCTAGTTTTATCTTGCTCATATTTTTTATTAATTAA
>CAIOGI010000011.1 GCA_903857825.1 Candidatus Tayloriibacteriota bacterium
AACTGTTTGAAGAAAAACGAAACCTTTGTTACTATGTTATTGAAACACTGAATTGTGGTTTTCATAGAACAGGTACCTTAATCGGTACCTGTTCTATTATATATGGGAATTGAGAGAAAAGGGAGTTTCGTAATTCAAAGTTAGAAACACGAAACCCCGACCTGATCGGGGTTCTTTTTTTACGAGAGTGATTGTGATAAAATTACGGAATGGATTTACAAACATTACCAAAAGCCCTAGCCTTTGATCTTGATGGAACACTGGCACCTAGTAAAGCACATTTAGAAAGCGACGTGGCTGATGTGTTTTCAAAATTACTGAATTTTTTACCCATGGCCGTTGTTTCCGGAGCTTCGAAGGGGCAATTTGAACTTCAATTTTTAAAATATTTACCAGAAACTGGAGTAAATTTATCAAATCTCTATATTTTCCCAGAAAATGGCGCGTCTATGGAGGTGTACGAAGATAATTCATGGACTGTTAAATACGAGGAGCACTTTAGTGAAGAGGAGGCACAAAAAATAATTTCGATATTAAAAGCTGTAGAGGAGAAGTTTGGTTTAGAGGAGAGTTGGTATCATGTATTAAAATATGGTCATGAAATAGAAAATCGTGGAGCACAGATAACACTTTCAGCTTTAGGACAGAAAGCTCCTTTGGAATTAAAAGAGAAATGGGATCCTGATCAGGCAATAAGAAAAAGAATAAAAGCTTTTCTAGATCCACTTTTATCAGAATTTGAAATAAGAATTGGAGGCACTACATCTATAGATATCACAAAGAAAGGTCAAAACAAGGCCTTGGCTATAAATAATTTCTTAAAGATACAAAAAATAGAGAAAAATGAGCTTATCTTCTTTGGAGATGCGCTATATCCTGGGGGTAATGATGAAATCGTAAAGGAGACAGGTGTAATATGCAAAATGGTAAGTAATCCACAGGACACATTAATATTTCTACGTGATATACTTAATACTTATGAAGAAACTAATCGACAATCGTCCTTGGGGTAATTTTGTAGAATATACTCACAATGAATCCACTACAGTAAAGATTCTTACTATACTTCCATGTCAAGAATTGTCTCTACAGTATCATGCTCATAGAAAAGAATTTTGGAGAATCCTGAAAGGACACCCACATATTGTCGTCGGCAGTAAGGCAACAGAAGCTGAGCCGGGATTTGAATTTGAGATTTCAGAAGGTATACAACATCAAATTGTATCAAAGGATGATGAGGTTCAGGTTCTAGAAGTTTCATTTGGTGATTTTGACGAAAATGATATTGTTCGTATAAAAGATAAATATGGTCGTGCATAAAAAAAATACATATGAAGGGGTTTTATTTGCAACTCTCTTTCCAAATGGAAAGATAGGTATGTTGGAGTCGAATAAAAAGACTGGAGGAGATTTTAGATTTTTATGGAGCGAGGATGGTATCGTTTTTACGCACGATCCAAAGAAGGTGTTATTTTTGGATGGTTTAATAAAACATAAGCCTGAACAATGCAGTAATGTAAACTTCTTTTTTAGTGGTAAAAAGATATTTGTAACATATTTACGAACTGTAAAAACAAAGAAGTATAAAGTAATAGCTCAATCAAAAAGTGCCTATGAATGGGAAGTTGTATCTGAGAGTTTGACATTGTCAGATTCTGAGTTTGTTGTTGTCTCTGACATAAAAGTCAAAAAGAACCTTATTGCTTATGAAGGAGGAGTATTTATAAAATCACTTTCTTTAACAAATTTGGAGAATTGGAAAGAAAGAAATTCATTACTATTTACTACTAGATTTGAGCATTTCGATAGGCATTCAATAAAATTAGTCGGTAGTTATGTTTCAGATAAAGGTACTATAGTTTTCTATGAATCAATAATAAAAGATGGAAATAATTATCAACCAGCGATTGGTTTTGTAATATTTGATAAAAATGATGAAGAAAAGATAATCTGGCGATCAAATGATCCTGTTTGGAAAAGTGATGTTTGGTTTTCAAAAGAAAATCCACTCAAATCACTAGGCATGGTAGTAAATGGTGATAAGATTTTTTTCTTCTTTTCTGTTGATAACACATTAATAACTGCTAGTATTACTGAGAATGATTTGTCTTTGCATATACCACAAGTTGCAAAAACTTTAGTGAGACACAAGAAGAATCCTATAATTTCTCCACATCCTCATAATGCTTGGGAAAGTGAAGCTATATTTAATCCAGCATCTCTGGTTGATGATAATGGTCATATACATCTTATATATAGAGCCATAGGTTCTGATGGAGTGTCTAGGCTTGGATATGGATACAGTGAAGATGGCATTCATTTTAACGGAAGACTAGATGTTCCCATTTTTTCACTTGGTGATCCAAGAAATAATGAAAAACAGATAAAAATATACGATCCAGTACTTTATCCGTCAGGAGGAAGCTGGGGTGGTTGTGAGGATCCAAGAGTTGTTAGAATAAATGGGAGAATATACATTACATTTAATGCTTTTGATGGTTGGGACTTCATACGTATTGCCGCTGTTTCTATAAGCGATAAAGATTTCTTTGACAAAAAGTGGAAATGGAGTAAGCCAATACTGATTTCTCCTCCAAATCAAATAAATAAAAACTGGGTACTATTTCCAGAAAAAATAAATGGTAAATTTGCAATACTTCATAGTATTTCACCAAAAGTTCAAATTGATTATGTAAACAAGTTGGAAGAATTAGAAAAAGGAGATCATGTTATAAAGAGTCAATTCAAACAAGACCCAACGAAAAAAGGTTGGGACACGTGGGTTCGTGGTGTAGGACCTCCACCATTGAGAACTGAAAAGGGTTGGCTCGTTCTGTATCATGCTATGGATCATAGAGATCCTAACAAATATAAGTTGGGAGCAATGCTTTTAGATTTGAAAGATCCAAAGAAGATTATTTCAAGGTCAAAAGAGCCTATACTTGAACCTGAAATGTGGTATGAAAACGACTGGAAGCCTGGCGTTGTATATTCTTGTGGTGCACTAATAAAAAATGACACCCTGTTTGTATATTATGGAGGAGGAGATAAGCATGTTTGTGTCGCAACCTCTTCATTAGAAAAAATATTTGATAAATTAAAGTAAAACCATGTTCTCTCCAAAAAGATCAAAAAACAATCCAATAATTAAACCAAATCCTGAGCATGCATGGGAGGCTTATTCAACCTTCAATCCTTGTCCAATGAAAATCGGTAATAAAAATATATTGTTATACAGAGCACAGTCTCTTCCAAAGAAATTTGAATCAACATCATTTTCTATGTCTACGATATGCAAGGCTGTTGAAGGAGCGGGCGGAAAATGGAATACTGAAGGGCAATTGATTACTCCAGAGAAAGACTGGGAGAGATTTGGTTGTGAAGATCCAAGGGTGAATTATATTGATGGTAAATATTATATTTTTTATACAGCACTTGGACTGTTTCCATTTAGAGGAGAGGGTATAAAGGTGGCTGTAGCAATAAGTAAAGATTTAAAAAAAATAGAAGAAAGACATTTGGTAACCCCATTCAATGCTAAAGCAATGTCACTATTCCCTGAGAAAATAGATGGTAAATACGTGGTTATATTTGCAGCCCATACTGATAATGGACAATTGGCAAAAATATCATTGGCAAGATTTACAAAAATAGAGGATATATGGAATGAAGACAAGTGGCATGAATGGCACAAGACAGTGGATAGTCACGCATTAGAAATTCCCAGAAAAGATTCAGAACAAGTAGAGATAGGTGCGCCACCAATCAAAACTCCTTATGGCTGGTTGTTGATTTATTCACATATTAAGAATTATTTTACTGAGAATGATAAGATTTTTGGTATTGGCGCTGTTTTGTTGGACCTTAAAGATCCAATGAAGGTTATTGCACAAACCAAAACTCCTTTTCTAATACCAGAAGAATCTTATGAAAAAGAAGGCACTGTAAAAAATATTATATTTCCATCAGGAGCTACCTTGGACGATGATGTATTAAAAGTCTACTACGGTGGGGCCGATACAGTTTGCGCTTCTATAGAACTTTCTTTAATCGGACTCATATCATCTCTGAATTATTTCGATAATAATTTACTCAAAAAAGTAATATCACATAAAGCAAATCATACATTTTTTAGATTATTTAATGAACCAATACTAGCACCAAGAAAAGATCATGCATGGGAATCAAGGGCTGTATTTAACCCATCTGCAATAGAGATTGACGGGACAACATATATTGTTTATAGAGCAATGTCTGAAGATAACACTTCAACTGTTGGCTATGCCGAATCCTATGATTTGAAAAATATTAAGGTGCGTGGAGTTGCTCCAATATATACTCCTAGAGCAAGTTTTGAAGAAAAACGTATTCCAAATGGTAATTCTGGTTGCGAGGATCCTAGATTAACTCTCATAGATGATAGAATATATATGGTTTATACAGCGTACAATGGAGTTGATATGCCACGCATTGCCTTAACATCAATAGATGTAAAAGATTTTGTAACTGGTATGTGGAAATGGAAAAATCCAATATTAATTAGCAATGATAATGTAGATGATAAAGACGGAGCTCTTTTCCCAGAAAAAATAAAAAATAAGTACGCTTTAATACATAGAGTAAATCATTCCATATGTATAGATTATTCATCTACTCTTGAATTTAAAAATAGAAATGAATATAAAAATAAAATAATCTTATCACCTAGACCAGGTATGTGGGATTCTCGAAAGGTTGGTATTGCGATGTCTCCAATTATTTCAGAATACGGTTGGATACTTATCTACCATGGCATTGGAGAAGACGGTGTATATAGAGTAGGAGCAGCTTTGCTTGATATGGCTGATGCTGAAAAAGTTATTGCTCGCACAGCCTGCCCTATATTCCAACCAGAAACTGATTTTGAATTGCATGGGCAAGTAAATAATGTTGTTTTCCCTTGTGGTGCTGTCATAAAAAATGATATCCTATATATATATTATGGCGAGGCCGATACAGTAATTGGTGTTGCTACAATGAAGATGCATAATCTATTCGAGATTCTAGATATAAAAAGATGAGAAAAAACATTTCAATCATTGTGGCTATAGCTGTACTTATTACTATTGTATTTTTTCTTTTTATATATAGACGAGGAGAAATAGGTACAACATTAAGCATTGTAAAAGATAATAGTGAAATGATTATAGTCGCATCTCCTATAAAAGATTCAAAAATCACATCACCATTAAGTTTTACTGGAAGAGCAAGGGGTTCTTGGTTCTTTGAGGGTAGCTTCCCAGTAATCTTAACTGATTGGGATGGTAAAATTATTGCTGAAGGACATGCTTCAGCACAGGATGATTGGATGACTTCAGATTTTGTAAAATTCATTGGTAATATAGAGTTCGATAAACCACCTTACGGTGAAAAGGGATTCTTGATTTTTAAGAAGGACAATCCTTCTGGTTTACAAGGAAATGATGATTCATATGAGATTTCAGTATTATTTAAATAATCAAAATTAAATGACAGAAATTGTAAAAAGTTCCGCCCCTAAGATCTTAGCTGAAATTAATAAGGCTAATAATATTCTTCTACATTGCCATCCATCACCTGATCCAGATAGTGTCGGTTCTGCCTTGGCAATGAAATTTGCTTTAGAAGGTTTGGGTAAAAACGTAACTTTAATACAGGGAGACAATGAAATTCCCAAAGCATTTGATTTCCCTGGGGTACAGACAATTGCAAAGAAGTCCTATGGAGAGATAAATCCAGTAGATTTTGATTTATTTATTGTACTAGATGCGGGCTCAAAGAAAATGATTTCATTCAGAAATGAGGTGGTGTTTCCAGAAAATATGAGAATAATAATCGTTGATCATCATGCAAGCAATGAAGGATTTGGACATATTAATTGTATAGATGCGTCATATTCATCAGCATCCCAAATGATCTTTGATTTATTGAAAGAGATGGGTGTTAAGTTGACTCATGATATTGCCTTGAACCTTTTTATGGGAATGTATACAGACTCGGGTGGTTTTAAGTACGGAAAAGTAAATTCAGAAACATTTAAGATTGTCGCAGAATTGGTAGATTTGGCACCGGAATTTGCGAAAACTATATTCACAATGGATAACAGTAATAGTAAGAGTGCACTGATTTTCGAGGGTTTGGCGCTATCTTCCTTAAGGGAATTTTATGGTGGGAATTTAGTTATTGCATCTGTAACAAATCAGCAAATTATTGATAATCGTATTGTGAAAGATGAAATTTACACTTCAAATATTTCAAATAAAATAAAATCAGTCGAAGGACAAAATATTGGAGTGTGTATGGTGGAACCTGAGCCAAACTTGATAAAGATGAGTTTCAGAACAAGGGATGAAAATAAATACGATGTTTCAAAGCTGGCTGTAGCCCTAGGAGGTGGAGGTCATAAGGCTGCCGCAGGAGCAAGATTAAATATGACCATACCTGAGGCAATAGATAAAGTGGTAGAAACAGCAAAAATAGTATACAATCTATGACTATGAATAAAAATATTTATATCACAATAATAATTGTTGTAGCTGTTTTGGCTGGCATCTATTTCATGTGGCCAGCATCACCTGAAGTGGGGAATAATAGTGTTCAAACACCATCTTCTCCAACAGCATCAACAACAGTTTTAATAAAAGAATTAAAAAATAATATGCATACAGTATCAATAGAAACAAATAAGGGTACAATCGTTTTTGAAACATATGATTCAGATTCACCAAATACTGTGAATAACTTCATGAGTCTTGCAAATAAGGGGTTTTATAATGAAGTCATCTTTCATAGGGTTATAAAAGGATTTATGATACAAGGTGGTGATCCTACTGGAACAGGCCGAGGGGGTCCAGGATATACCTTTGCGGATGAACTAAACCCTAGTACTGATTCATATAAAAATGGATACAAGAGAGGTGTTGTAGCTATGGCAAACTCTGGTCCAAATACAAATGGTAGTCAATTCTTTATTATGCACAAAGACACACCGCTTCCTAATGCTTATACAATATTTGGTAATGTAGTTTCAGGTATGGAAGTTGTAGATGCGATAGCAAATACCAAAATAGGAGCTGAAGATAGACCTGTAGAAAATATCACAATCAAAAGTGTAACCGTTGTGGAAAAGAAATAATCATATATATGATATAATTTTTCTATTATGAATATACAATCTTTAGAGTTTGTTTTAGTTTTAGTTTCTCTTATTATTGGTATGGTTTCAGCAGTGTACTTTTATCAATCAACTGATATCTTTCTTTATTCATTAAAGATGCCACTAAAGCTCATATCCTCAGGTATGATACTTATATCATTTGGAATTTTATTGGCAGTATTTATATCGTATTTTCAAAATCAAGGCCAAGAAATTCTATTATTAAATATACCCATCTCAGCTTTGTTTTTCTTGATGTATATTGCGGGTTCAGTCTTAATATTTCTTGGTGCGCGCCAGTTTGTTAGCAAATCTTCATAGTTTACAATGGCTAAAGATAAATACAGCGCAGTTTGGGTGTCGCACTCATCAATGGGGGATTTTCTGAAATGTCCTAGAGCGTATTATCTCAAAAATATATATAAAGATCCTAAAACAGGAAAGAAAGTTGGTATTGTTAGCCCCGCTCTTTCTCTTGGTTCAGCTGTACATGAAGTGGTGGAAGGTTTGGCAAATTATAAGGCAGAAGATCGAGCTCTGGTTCCAGTTTTTGATCAATTTGAAAAAGTTTGGAAAAAGTACTCTGGTAAGAAAGGAGGTTTTGATACCCCGGATGAGGAAAATACGGCAAAAGAAAGAGGAATAGCCATGATAAAGAGAGTAAAGGATAATATGGAGCCACTTCTCTTTAAAACAGTGAAATTAAAGGAGGGTAAAAATGGTATGCCACCAAATTTCTTTCTATCAGACGAAGAAAATATTATTTTATGTGGAAAAATAGATTGGCTACAGTATTCAGAGAAGGATGATAGTGTACATGTACTGGATTTTAAAACTGGAAAAAACGAGGAAAATGAAGAATCATTGCAGTTACCGATTTATCAGCTTCTTTTAAAGAATTTACAGAAAAGAAGAGTAAATGGAGCTAGTTATTGGTATCTTGATAAGGATGACAAGCCGAAGCCAGTTGAGCTTCCTGATGGTGAAGAATCTTTTGATAAGGTTGTCGGTGTTGCTAAGAGGGTTAAAATTGCCAGAGAAAACAAAGAATTTGATTGTCCTAGAGGCGAAAAGGGATGTTTCGCATGCCAGCCTTTTGAAAAGATATTAAAAGGGGAGGCAGAATATGTTGGGCCAGGGGACTGGCAGGACTTATATTTCGTTAAATAAAGTAAATATAATTATCCACAGAAATCAACCCCCCCCTAGTATTCTTATTTTAAAGTAATACAATAGAAGGTATGATGAATAAATTATTAAAAATTGTTTTTGTTCTAGCATTATTAATTTTAGCAATTCCTTCGGTTTCTAAGGCAGCAACTCTAACAGGTTTTGCATGGGGAGAAAATGTCGGATGGATTGATTTTAGTAGAGTAGTTGTTAATGCCAACAACCTGTCTGGCTATGCCTATGGTGAAAATATAGGATGGATATCTCTAAACTGTAATCAGCAACCTTCAGGTGCAAATACATGTAGTACAAATAATTATGCAGTTTTGAAGAGCTCATCTGGCGCTCTTAGTGGATTCGCATGGGGAGAGAATGTCGGATGGATTGATTTCTCAAGAGTAAGTATTAATCCTAGCACTGGTGCCTTCAGTGGCTATGCCTATGGTGAAAATATAGGGTGGATATCTTTAAATTGTTCTAATACTAATACTTGTGGTACAAATCCATATAATGTCACAAGACCAGTATCAGCTACTACTTATACAGTTTCTGGAGCAGTGAAGTATTATAGTAATAGTTCACGAGGTATTTCTGGTGCTACCGTATCATTGACCAACAATCTCGGTCAAAGTCTCACAACGACCACAGATACAAATGGGGGGTATCAATTCACTGTGTCTTCAGGATCAAATAATACAATAACAGTAAGCAAGGTAGAAACATCTATAACCGGCTTTAATGTACAGGATCTTACATTAACAATTTCTAATATTCTTAATGGAGCATTTAATGGAAATGTCTACAAAATTGCCGCTGCAGATATGGATAATGACGGCAATGTAAATATTACTGATGTTACCAGAATGGTTTCTTCTGTATTGAATGAAAGAATAATGACTACACAAACAAGTGGTTGGAGAATATATCCATCAAATGTAACACTGAATAGTAGTAACTACTTAACAATCGCAGGCACAAGAAATGTCAATAACGCCATCTCAAATGTCACCAGTATTGATTTCTTGGGTGTTAAGGTTGGTGATACGAATGGATCGTGGTAAACCTTTATAAAGTATTAACAACCAAATCATATGAAAAATATCTTAAAAAACATTTTTGTAAAAGTAAAAATAGAATACATATTCGCCTTACTCGCTATCGTTATTAGTTTAAGCTTCGTAAATGTTGCGAATGCTACGACACCATCTTTGGTTATCACTGCACCATCTTCAGCAAAACTTAATGATCATATAGCCGTTCCAATAGTAGGTAATAACTTTGTAGGTGCTAATATTGTAGCCACACAGTTCACTATTAGTTATAATCCACTATACCTAAAGTATACTGGCTTTACGCCAGGAACAAGTGTTGCCGGTAGTATTGGCGTGTCTACTTCAACAGTGAGTGGTGTTGGTAAAATTAGGGTAGTTGAATTTGACATGAATAATACTCCCCTGACTTTAACAAATCAAAATTTCTTAGTTTTAAATTTTGATGTAATAAGTGCACAGAATGTTACAGCAAATATAAGTTACGATGTGGTTGCCGGACAAAGTCCTATTGCATCAGATGTGAATTCACTACCTGCAACAGTCACATTTACTAATGATTCAGTTGTAATTAATGCTCCACCAGCTCAAGCAACCTCATACACCCTAACAGGACCAACAGGTGGTACCGCTAATTCAACTTCTGGTACCTTCACAATCACCCCAAATGGTGTATATAGTGGAACAATCACAGTAACTCCTTCAGGTGGTGGACTATCTACCCCTATCACAAGAACCTTCAACAATGTTTCAACACCAGCAACATTCACAATTACACCAACAGCAGTCGGTACAGTAACACTTACTCCTAGTTCAAACCCTACTTTGACTAAGCCAGCAAATCTTTCATATGTAGTGAGTGCGGCTACACGACCTGTAGCTCCTACAAACCTACAAGCCGCTGTACAAAGTGATGGTAGTGTTCAGTTAAACTGGACTGCTCCTACAATTGGAAGTGCTGTAACTGACTATACTGTTTATTATAGGATGCATTCAGATCTTACTGCTTTTGCTTATGATACTGTATGGCGACTCTTTGCGGATGGAGTTTCAACCCTTACAAGTGCGAGAGTAACTGGTTTAAGAAATTCAATACCATATGATTTCAAGGTTTACTCGAAAAATGGAGTTGGAGAAAGTGTTACTCCTGCTACCGTCTCTAATGTTTTGATAACTGTAAATTTAGGTCGCCCTACAGGAGGCGATAATTCAACCGTAGGAGGTCCTACAAACCTAGTCGCTACACCTGGTGATAGAAGTGTTCTATTGAGATGGAATGTTCCTACTGCTGGTGCTTGTGCTGAGTACTATATAGAGTATCAGCGTAGCATTGTTGTTCCTACAGAATATGGTGAA
>CAIOGI010000012.1 GCA_903857825.1 Candidatus Tayloriibacteriota bacterium
AACTGTTTGAAGAAAAACGAAACCTTTGTTACTATGTTATTGAAACACTGAATTGTGGTTTTCATAGAACAGGTACCTTAATCGGTACCTGTTCTATTATATATGGGAATTGAGAGAAAAGGGAGTTTCGTAATTCAAAGTCTATAACCAAATTGGTGTTGGCCGGGCTTCATCCCCAAGAATTTCTGAGGAACTTGTGGACTTTGGGCAAGTAGAAGATGAGAAACCTTCCAGTGTCTTGCCACTCGTTAGGACATCAAAGTCACGGATTACCAAATCTGTAAAAACAAAGCAATCTCCTAAGGATACAAAGGAGAGAAAAATAAAGAAGAAAAAGAAGAGAAAGCCACCTCAATTTTTTGAAGAACCTAAACTTGAGGATGTCGAGGTGATTGTCGCGCGTGGTCACATTGTTCGCTCGCAATCTGGTCTATGTACTCAGGCTTACATGTTACCACAAGGGAAGTACGAAGTTGAGGTGGCTACTCACCCATCGCCAAGCGTATTGGGAAATGAAGTATGGTATATTGTCAAGAAATTCAAGCCTAACAGAACCATTGGGAATACAATCCTCATGTTCTCTCATTGGTTTGGAGTTTCCGGGCAAGAACAGATAAAGAAGACCATTGAAGATGGAAGAATATTTCTCGAAACCTTTGGGAATTTTTGGGTGAAGGAAATTATTCAAGACGAAGAGTAATGTAAATTTCGATCAGCCGGGACTAATCATCTCAGCTGTTTTTTTATGTTATACTTTAACCATGTTTATCGACATCCTTAAATCAATTTTTCTCGGTGGGGTAGAGGGCATTACTGAGTTTTTACCCATTTCTTCTACAGGACACTTAATCCTACTAAATCAATGGATTAGTTTTGATCCAGGATTTACAAAGACTTTTGATATTATCATTCAACTAGGAGCTATTTTGGCGGTTATCGTTTATTTTTGGCCGAAACTTTGGCCATTCAATAAAGATGAAATAAAAAAGAAAGAGATTTATTATATTTGGTATAAGACTATTATCGGGGTTATTCCGGCGATAATTATCGGTGGTATACTCGGTAATTTTATTGAAAAAAGATTATTTAATCCTTGGGTTGTCGCTGGGGCTCTTATCATTGGCGGTTTGATTTTGATTTATATTGAAAGAAAAAAAATACAATCTCGTTTTGATTCTGTTTCCAGTATACCAATGCTGACTATATTTTTTATTGGTCTTATTCAATGTTTTTCAATGATACCTGGCACATCGAGATCTGCTGCTACAATTATCGGAGCAATAATCCTCGGTGCTTCTAGAACCGCTGCGGTGGAGTTTTCATTCTTTTTGGCAATACCGACTATGATTGCTGCTTCTGGATATAGTTTATTAAAGCATGGTTTAGTTATGAGTGGTGGAGAAGTTATTCTTTTGATTATTGGTTTTATTACAGCCTTTTTTGTCGCCTTAGTAGTTATTAAATACTTTATAAAGTATATTCAATCACATAATTTTATTCCATTTGCATATTACAGAGTAGTTCTTGGCGTTCTCGTTTTAATTTATTTTTTATTTATTTAAAAAAACTAGAGTATCCTTTGCGTTCTCCATTTAATAATATCTTTTCTTTCTCTAAGCTACCTGATTTACTCGATGTTGTGCGCAAGGTAATAACCTTTTGGAAGACCAATAAAGAACACATTTATATCCCGAATTATAGGGACGGATTGTTTAAGATTACACAGCCGAGTGAGGAGGAGATGGCGGAATATTGATAGAGTTTTGCTCTCTAGGATTAATTATTTTTTGTTAAGCCAGTTGTAAATTAGAGCAAAAAGTCCTAAATGGAAAAAGCCTTCCAAGAAGCCCCAGAAAGCTCCGATTATTACTCCCAACCAAGTAACTGAATAGCCATAAAAGCCATAGAATGTTTTTAGAAAATTAGCTAACTCAACAAATCCAGGAATATTGAATATGCCCGCAATAGTCGCTAAAGCGAAAATAATTGCTATATAAATACCACCAGCTAATGCAAATTTTAATGTGTTTATTTTCATTTTTTTATTAATTAATTTAATAATAATTTAATCAAATCGACCTTTTTGTTTTTGATTTCTTATATTTAGGGAGCAAAAGGTTTTGAGCAGTGATACTAACCAGTCCACTTAACCATTCATGGTCTTCAATCCGGTCTTCATTGATTTGCATTGACACCTTTGCTCCATCATAAGCATATCCTTCTTTGTAATATTTACCGACAAATTTTTTGCCTTCTTCTGTTATTTTCATATACAAAGTATCGTCACAAATTAAACCAACAACCTTACTATCACAATAAAGAGCATATTCGCCAAACATTTTTCTAGTAGATACATTTTTAAGAGTAACTAATTGGTCTAAAATGTAATCTATTGTTCCTTGTTTTGTTGACATAAATTAATTTTATACATTTAAATTATCTATTTAATCTGTAAAAACCCAACGACGTAATTTTTACCCCATTTCTTAGCGCATTTAGGACAGGTTGTGTAATAGAAATATATTTTGTTGTTTGGTATTCTTTTTACTTCCGCTATTTTTTTCATTTCTTTATACCAATTTTTTGCTTCTTGATATGGACCTTCAAAAACTTTTGTTAAAAATGTTCCTGAAATTTTAACATTTTCTGCATCTGGAACTTCTTTAGTCACAGCTAAATAGTGCTCACACTTCCAGGGAGATAAATCCATGGAGAGCATAACCCAATCTTTCATATCCGGACTTGCTCCTGCTTTTTCAACTTTACTCCAAGCTCTTTTCATCATAGAACCCATATTAAGTGGCGTATAATAAATACTACATGTTTTTTCTTTGATAAACATTTTATCGTTCCAAACAATTTCCTTATTATCCCAGGAAATAGAATCAAATTTTGGACAACAAATTTTTTCTTCGTTCATGTTATTTAAATTTAAATTAGTTTATTAATTTTTTGAATTTGTGCCACCCAACGATTATCGGCACAACCAGGGTTAGAAAGTAATAGAGATAGATGTCAAACTTGTAGTAACCAGTCGCCCCAAGCAACTTGACCAAGAAGACATAATCCAAAACTATCGCCATTATTGTCCAAATAACACCGAGCCCGATATAGCACATAAATTCCTCTCTTTTGATTTTTTTGAATAACACCCAAAGTGTAGCGACCAATCCAAAAGGCATAATGTACCAACCCATCACCTCTTTAGGCACCAGAGCGAAGAACACGAATCCAAGGATATAACCAAAAAGCCAGAGAATAAAGCCCCAAAAGACGGTGTTGAGAAAAATTTTCCCTTTATTTGTTTCCATAATATAAATTATATCAAATGTTTAAATGTCCCACAAAGGTATGGAGATGCTCCTCACTTATTGTTTCAAGCCAGTACATTGCCAATTTATTTCAGCGGTTTTTGTTTCTTCACTCACCATGCAAGCAGGGTTGCATCCTTCACGAGTTGCATTCAAATTTGCGTCATACCACCAAGTTCTAGAATTTGTATTATAAGTGCCAGCTGACAAAACTTCGCCGCCCTTAATACAAGATTTTTCAGCAATTACTCGAGCTTCAGCCTCTGAGAGCAGGCTATTTATTTGGGGACAAAGCGCAAACTCACAATTTGGACCAGTACGGCCTACGGCTGAACCATCGGGACAAAGTTTAGCTTCTTCGGTACAAACAAAATGAATATCATCATTAGTAAAATTAAATTTATATATTCCTAATCCTAGAATTATTAAAACCAAAATTATCAAAATTAAAATTATTTTTTTCACATTCTAATCATACCAAAAAACCTCCAGGGCTCCTACGTCCTAACTGGGGTACACAAAATACGTTAAAAAATAGCGAAAAAAAATGGGCTCCCCAGTTTACACATTTACCGAACTTGTGAGGGTATATGAAATGGTGAAGAGATGTGAAGGATTTGTATTTTTGCAAATGAAAGAAAAACGCCGCCCGTATTGTATTAAGGGTAGAGAGTTTATTAATTTAATCAAAATAACAATATGAAAAATAAGACATTAGGTTTAGGGGTATTAGCGCTTGTACTAGGGGTAATAGCGATATCAGCTGGTTCAGCTTTAGCTTACAGAGGTGATCCCACAGTAAAGGGTCCAAATTATTCAACAGAACGCCACACAGCAATGTTAAAGGCATTTGAGAATAAGGACTACACTGCCTGGAAAAACCTTATGCAAAATCGAGGTATGGCTAGTAAGGTAGTCACCGAGTCAAATTTTGCAAAATTTGTAGAAGCACACAATCTTGCTTTACAAGGTAAAACAGCTGAAGCACAAAAGATTCGCCAAGAACTTGGGTTAGGCTTAAAAAATGGTTCTGGTAGAAATGGAGGTGGCATGATGAATGGTATGGGAATGGGTAAACATTCTAATCGTTAATAAAATATGAGCTGAAAATCAAACTCCGGCATTTGTCGGAGTTTGATGTATAAGCTCTGGAATATAGGATAAAATACAAGTATGAGCGATACTCTAAAATTAACTGATGAAGAAATAGTAGAAAAAGTTCGCTCAAACGATAGGGACCTTTATGCTGTCATCATTGAGAGATATAAAAATAAGCTCTTGAGATATGCTACAAACTTGATTTATGACGAGGATAGAGCTAGTCATATCGTTCAAGATTCGCTAGTAAAAGCATACATAAATCTCAATGGTTTTAATACAAAGAAGAAATTTTCAAGCTGGATATATCGTATTGTGCACAATGAGGCGATGAATGTAATAAAGAAATATCAAAAGGAAGTTCCAATAATGGATGACTTTGATTTTGAAAGTGACGAAGATATTACTAAAGATTTTGAACAGAAAGAGACGGTCGCGCATGTAGAAAAATGTTTGAAATCAATACCGATCATATATTCTGAACCACTGAGTTTATATTATTTAGATGAAAAGTCATACGAAGAGATTGGTGATATTTTGAGGATTCCGATGGGTACGGTCGCAATACGAATGAGTCGAGCAAAGAAATTAATGAAACACATATGTCAAAAGAATTAAAAAACATCACCAACAATATCATGGATCAAATCCATGAGGAAAAGATAAAAATGAGACCTAGGGCATATTTTATTGCTGGCTCAATACTGACTTTCATTGGACTTGTTTCTTCTGTAATAGTTTCAGTCTTCTTGATTGGGCTTATACGATTTTCTTTGAGGTCACATGGTCCAATGGCAGGCTATAGATTTGAAGTTATACTTTCTAGTTTCCCTTGGTGGGCACCAGTGCTCGCCATTGTCGGATTGATCGCTGGTATTTGGTTACTCCGTAAATATGATTTTTCATTCAAAGTAAATTTTAAAGTAGTTATTATAGGATTTATCTTGGCAGTTATTGTTGGTGGATGGATTATCGATAGCATCGGATTAAACGATACTCTTATCCGTCGTGGTCCAATGCAGGGCATAATGCGACAGTATATGCAGGATAATAATATTCAAGGTGGACAAGGCGGCGATCATGGTTGGGGTGGGGATAGAGGGAAATAAAAATATATGAAATGGTTAAATTGAGTGGGGAGGGGATGGGGAAATTAGTAATTTATGATAAAATGTGCGCGTGAACAAAATAAATATCTACATTGATGGTAACAATTTATATAGAGGAGCCAAGGAACTTGGTTTTGATATTGATTATAAGAAATTCCGTGGATGGCTTAGGCAGAAATATAATGTAAGTAATACTTATTTATTTATTGGGCTAGTACCTGAGAGGGTAAAATTCTATGAGCATCTTCAGGAGTGTGGTTATATTTTAATATTTAAACAGACTGTTTCGGTTGGCGGTGTCATAAAAGGTAATTGTGATGCCGAACTTGTCTTGAAAGCAACTTCTGATTTTTATATTAAGGCATTTGATAAATGTTTGCTAATAACAGGTGATGGAGATTTTGGTTGTCTTGCTGAATTTCTTGAAGCAAATTCAGTGCTTTCTGGTGTTATCGCGCCAAATGAAAAGAAATGTTCAATTTTGTTAAAGAATAAGAATATTGAAATCACTTTTCTTAATGATCAATATCACAAGTTTTCTAAGAAAATTCTTAATTAGATAAAAGAAAAAGCCCCCAATGTAGACGTGTCTACATAAGGGTCTTTCTCGTGGTGATAACTATATACTATCAAATATAGGTTATCAGTCAAGCTCCCTAGTTTACATATTTGCCGAACTTGTGGGGATATATTAGATGGTTAAGTTAAGTAGAGAGGAGATGGGGAAGATGGAGTTCTTATAAAAAGGAAAGGCCCCACTAAGAGGCCTTGCGAAGGAGATGGACGGCAATGTTCACTTCCCGATGACGGAACACACTGCCAGGGATACCATGCTCATCTCCGGAGTCAGTAGTTAGGTCAAAGAAGTCAACAAGGCCCACTTCTTCTGCCCTTCGAACGACTCCGTACTCACGGGGTGTTGGGTCAATGAGACGCCAGAGGAATCCATTTGTTGGCTTACCTAAGGCATCAATCAGTTCCTCGACAGTTAATGTACTCATACTTGTGCTGTGAGTATACATTATATATAGAATTGTGTCAATAGTTTGTACGCGTCCACCACATGTTCAACTTCTTGAGGCAATACATAATAGATTGCTCCATAATCACTCCTACATAGTTCACAACGTTCGCATGTTCACAAAATGCTCCGGCGGCAGGGATCGAACCTGCGACCTTTCCGTTAACAGCGGATTGCTCTACCTCTGAGCTACACCGGAATGTGTAATTCATTTACTCGAAGAAAGTAGATAAGTATTTGTGAAGGACACTTCGCAGGCCATGAAGATGGCCGAGAATAGCAATTCGCTAGCAAGCGAATATGCGCGTCCTGAACAAGTACTTATCTGCTTTCCCTTTTCAAAGAATATGAATATACTATCAGATATGTATATAAAAGTGAAGATGAAGCCGGGAGCCAAGAAAGAACTGATAGAAAAGGTATCAGACGATCATTATAATGTGTCTGTGAAGGAGAAGGCTGAGAACAATAGGGCAAACGACAGACTATTAGAAATTATGAGAAATCAATTTACGAATTCATTAATAAGAATAATTTCGGGCCACCATTCGCCAAGTAAAATATTATCGATTGATAAAAAATAAAACGGGGAAGACTTATGCCTTCTCCCGCTTCGGAATACTTTGTCACTGCTTAACTTAGACCGGGTACTGGTGGAAACTCTCCCCTCGTATTGAGTATCCACAGGTCTCTTAAGAGTTTACCCTTCTCGAGTACACGATCTTTGGCTGTGAACGGGTGATGTGCAACCACCAATTGATATTTCCAGCCTTTCTGTAGACAATGCTTCAGGTAGAGTTTACACCTCGGTAGGTGACACTTATTCGAGGCCACCCTGACAGTGAGTGGGACTTCCTCGCTCGCAAACCCCCTTTGAATGGCCAAGTAGATGCCCGCCACTATTTCTTCTCTCGTCCCATAGACAAGTGGTTTTGCAACCAGACAAGGTAACCACTCGCTGTGATCAATCGCAACATAGCGAGCCATTTGTTCAGCGAGACTTGTCTTGGGCATACCTACTTGTGGGCTTTTTTTGCTGTGTCCAGCGGTGGCTGTTATCAGGATTTCCGGATCAGGAGTGAGCCATTGGACCAGAGCGTCAAATCTAGCGATGCTCCCATCTAGCGGGGTTAAGATTTTTGCTTCGCCATCTTTGAACCGGTAAATCGGACCAAAGGCCAGCGCAATGCATAAAGTTTTCATTTGAAGATCATTTGTCAATACATTAACACATGAATACGATAGTGTAAATACTGCTATATAGTCATATCTTATATATAATTAACTCATTAATATTAAAAATACACTATGAATATACAAATTAAAACAACAACATTAAGTCTGACTCCAGCAATATCAGAATACGTAGAAAAGAAGCTTTCTTCTGTGGCTAAGTTTTTTGAGAATGACAGTACTGTAAAGTGTAATGTAGAACTTGCGAAGACTACAAATCATCATAATAAGGGAGATATATTCAAAGCAGAAGTTCACATCGTAGCAAAGGACAAGAATATTTATGCAAGCGTTGAGAAAGAAGATTTGTACGTAGCTATTGATTTGGTAAAGGATGATGTTGTGAGAGAAATAACTAATTCAAATGCAAAGAAGAGATCTCTATTGAGAAAAGGTGGTGCAAAAATTAAAAATTTAATAAAAGGTTTAGTAAAAAAATAATATGAAAAACTTTTTTAGTCAAAAAATTAATCAATGGTTGTGCTTAGCACTCCTAGGACTAATGTGTTTTTGGACTGTGCTATATTATCTTGGCCATAAAGCCTATGACTTTGGAAATGCAAGTAATGTTGATGCTGCATTCTTAAAATAATTTTCGATTAATTCAAAAGATCTTTGTAGTCAATTTCCTTTTTTCCTTCTGGAATTACTTTTTCTATTATAAGAACTCCATCTTTAAATGATGCTTTAGTTATTTTTATTCTAATATCTTTATTCTCTTTTCTAATAAAGAAAAATGCAGAAGGCCAGCCATTGTATGCCTGTATCTTCAAATAGTTTTTATAGGGATCATTATTTAAATCAATCAATCCATCCTCTTTTTTAATCATGGTTGTATAAGTAGCGAGACTATGATCTTGCTCCTTTTCTGTGAGCTTGCCAGCAATCCAATCAGGAAGTACAGACACTAGCAGGTCTGCACCGGTGTTGACTATGGCATTGCCTAGCATATCAGCTATTGGAGGCCAAGGTTCAACGATTACTTCTTTTTGAGCTACAATTGGTCCATGGTCCATTTCAGCATCCATGCGTATTATGGTTACTCCAGTATTCTTTTCATCATTCAAAATGGCAGTTTCTATAGGGCATGATCCTCGAAGTTTGGGTAAAAGGGAGCCATGAATATTTAGTGATTTTGATTTTGGAATATTTAAAATAGAATCAGGAATTATTTTTCCATATGCGATTACAACAAATACATCACAATCATGTTTATTTAAATCTTCTGCAAAAGTAGAATCCTTTAATTTTTCTGGTTGATACACAGGAACACTATTTGCCAATGCCCAAACCTTTGCTGGTGGAGGAGTAATAATCATTTTTCTTCCTTGTGGACGATCTGGCATGGTAACGACAAAAACAATATCAAAACCAGCTTGCTTTAATTTTTCTAAAGTCATTACTGCGTATTCAGGAGTGCCAAAAAAACCAATTTTAATATTTTTATTCATTTAATTTTTCACATCCTCTGGCGGTATGTCTTCTACATCATAAGCTTTATCTGTAAAGAGAACACCTTCTAAATGATCAGTCTCATGCTGGAAAATCTGGGCAAGAAGACCGCTAGCACCTCTTTCGACTAGTTCACCAAATTCATTATAACCTTTTACAGTAGCTTTTACAGACCTAGTAACCTTACCGTATTTCCAGCGAACCGATAGACATCCTTCTTCTACATCGGCTTTTTCTTTCGATGAACTAATAATCTCAGGATTAATAAAGACTATATTCTTTCCAATGCTTTTGTATTCTTTATCAGCCTCTTTCAATATAGCATCTGACACAACAAAAATTCTTAGTGGAATACCAATCTGTGGTGCAGCAATAGCAACACCATCTTTTTGAGTAGAAAGTGCGGATACCATATCTTTAATAATTCCCTGGATTTTCTGAGAATTTATGTCCTTTATCGGCACTGTTTGGGCGAGTTCTCTAAGTATAGGATCATTAGTCTGTACAATATTTACCATATTTAAAATATTACTATAAAAGTGTCTCGGGGTCTACTTTAATTATAATAGAAGGAGGTATTGAGCGTATTTTTTCAATTAATATAGAATCCGGCCATTTATCAAATGGAATTCTAATCAGTCCATGCAAAACATGATTACCGTTTACGGTATTTGTAAAAGCAGGGAATACTTCTACTTCATATGGGTCAAGTATATTCTGTGCATCATCCATTTGTTTAATAATTTCATCTTTTTTACCTTCAATTGTTAATTTGATCAAATTTACAAATGGTGGGTAATTGTATTTTTTTCTCTCCTCAATCGACTCTCTATAAAAATCGCTCATATTTCCTTTCAATCCATATTCAAAGACTTTTTCATTTGATTTGCGAGTTTGCACTATGAAACTTCTAGTGGTAAGCGATCGAATTCTTATCAACATATACAAGACTTTTTCTTGTATACGAAAATCTGGTAATGAAAATAGGGAATCAAGAGATATTATTGCTGAATTTTCAACCTTATCATGCATATACTGCAACATCATTTCAGTTCCTATAAGTATACTTCCCGGTTTTGCTTTAAACTTTTGAACAATTGATTTTATAATCTTCTCATTTTTTGTTGTATCAGAGTCTATTTGGAATATAGTAATATCTGGAAATTTATCTTTTATTTTTTGAACTACAAGATCAATACCAATACCAACAACACCAAGTTTCCAACTGCCACATATCTTACAATATTCTTCTGTTGATCGTCTTTCTCCACATCTATGGCACATGAAAAAGTTTTTATCATCAACATTGTGCCCACTTTTTCCTGGTACTTTATGTAATACAACTGGTGAACTGCAATTATTACAAGTCACAATGTTTTGACAATCACCGCAAACTGTAGAAGGTGCCAGACCTCTTCTTGTGGCTAGTATCATCATTTGCTCACTATCATTTTTTGTTTTTAATATTAAGTTTTCTACTTCTTCAGAAAGTATTTTGAAACTTGAATTTGAAGTTTTGTTTAGCTTCATATCTATAAGAGTGTCACTTGCCGTACTTAAAGAACGGAATTTAAATGGAGATGCCTGCACAACCTCACCTTGATTTTCTCTCCACAGTGTTTCTACGCGTAGGAAATTGTCGGCGATAAAGATTTTTATGTTTCTTTTTTCAGCAAGAATTTCTGCTACATGGCGTATGTCTAAAAATGGACGTCTTTGGACTTTGTATGTCTTACTACTCTCCCTCTCTATAATTATGGTTTCAATATCTGCTCGTGGAAGTGATAGAAAAGCTCCTGTAGCCACGACTACAACAGGATGAGTTTCTTTCATTACATTATTCCATATATCAACTATCTTTTTTGGGCTCAGTGAACCATGCAATAGGAATGCATATCCTTCTACTCCTTTTTCTAATAGCTCAAACGATCTTTCTGCATCCTCAATGGTTGGCAAAAGAAAAAATACAGATCTCTTCTTTGCAAATTCTTGTCTGATCAAACTCTTCCATGTACCATATCGTTCTTCATCATCACCTTGTACAACACATTTTTCTTTTACAGTTTTTACTTCAATTTGATTAGCATCGGTAATATCTGTAGCCCCAATTAATTTGTTTGTATTTTTTAAAATATAGTCTGGTACAAGCACATCGATAACCGATCCCACACTGGTCGCATAGTATTCGGATATTTCTCTAAGCATTTCCATGTATGCCTTTGAAAAGAATTCTATGCTTTTTATTTTATCAATCTTTTTTAATATGTATTTGGCACTCTTTATCTCACCCTTCATGTCCTCGGCTTTTCTGACAGCGCTAACTATGGCATGTATGGTTTTATTACGTAGGGGTACATTAACAATAGCCCCAATAGGAACTTCCTTGGTAGTGAAGTATGAAAGCGTGTTTGTGCCTATGGCTCGGCTGATGGGTATAACTTCGATTACGTACATGAGTAGAGTATAGCAAAAGTTGATATTTTTACACTATCGGCGTATGATTTTACTGGTTTGATCACAAACGTGTCTATGGTCCTGTCGACCAGTAAATGGCACAAAACTAATAGGAAAAAGATTGAAAAAAGAACCTCAAATCCTAGGCACTGACAAAGATGGAAATCAAATTTGTGTTGGAACCATGGTTAATATTGTAAGTACACAACCTGGTTCTGTCAGACCTTTGCCAGATTGGAAATTCTGTGAGCCAGGAAAATTTGGTTTCGCTTCTCGATATGACGACGAATTAGACAGGTTTATTGTTCACTTTGGTGATGGTGCATATGCAAGCTTTAGTGGACAATGCCTGCAGGTAAGTTAATTTTCGACATCTTCTCCACCGGAGCGCTCTAGCTGGCGCTTCTTTTTTATATTTGTAAATCTACCTCTAAACACGTACAATGTAAACTACATTAAATTACACAAATCAATGAAAAATGACACTTTTATTATAGAGGGTTTGGGGGGTAAAAAGACCCTAAATGGCGAGGTTTCAATAAATGGGGCAAAAAACGCTGTGCTAAAGGCTATGGCAGCTACCGTTCTTTTTTCTGATACAGTAAAACTTGAGAATGTTCCAGACACTGAGGACGTGAAAAAAATGAATTCTATACTTGAGAAACTCGGAGCGAAGATTAGTCATCTTGATCATACTGTAACTATCGACTCTACTAAGTTAAATACATCTGACATAGACGTAGATCTTGCGCAAAGTATGAGAGCGTCTGTTGTGCTTACTGGTCCGCTTCTTTCAAGATTTGGAAAAGTGGTATTTCCTGTGCCGGGTGGTTGTGTCATAGGTACTAGACCTATTGATCTTTTTATTGAAGCATATAAGAAAATGGGAGCAGAGGTGGTTCAAGATAATGATGCCTACACCATCACCGCAAAAGGTGGAAAATTGAAGGGTGCTGAAATATTTTTTAATATTCAAACAGTTGGTGGCACAGAGACACTTATGATGGCGGGAGTACTGGCAGAAGGAAAAACAGTTTTGAAAAACTGTGCTATGGAACCAGAAATAGTATCAGTTGCTGAATATTTAAATTCATGCGGAGCACAGATAAAGGGTGCGGGCACATCTACTATAGAGATAATCGGTGGAGGACTTCTTCAATCAAAAGGTAATTCATACATCACTATGCCTGACAGAATAGAAACAGGAAGTTTCCTCATACTCGGTGCACTATGCGCAAACAATCTTAAAATTACAAAATGTAATCCTGCACATATTGAATCGACAATTCATTTGCTGAAGGAAGCAGGTGTGGATATGACTATCGGTAAAGATTTTATTGAAATAAAAAATAATGGGGTCGTTTTGAATTCTTCATTTAAAAGTGTAAATGTTCGAACTCATGAATATCCTGGATTCCCAACTGATCTCCAGGCGCCTATGGTCACCTTTCTTTCACAAACAACTGGTGAAAGTATTGTTCTAGAGACTATATATGAGGGCCGTTTCAAATTCACCGATAATTTAAAGAAGTTAGGAGCTGATATAACTATTATGAACCCTCGTGAAATACTGATTCATGGAAATGCCGAATTGAAAAGTGTAACAGGGGAAAGTCTAGAATCTTATGATCTCAGAGCAGGATTTGCCACAGTTATCGCCGCACTACTTGCCAAGGGCACCTCAGTTGTGAATAATGTGTACTATATAGATAGGGGTTATGAAAATTTGGAAGGGAGATTGAGCGCTTTGGGTGCAAAGATTGTTAGGAAAAGTGTTTGTTAAAATTGTCCATTTTTGGCGACTTAACTAAATACAGTACACAAAAACAAAATATGAAATTTTTTTCTCAAAAACTTGGAATTGACCTAGGTACAGCGAATACGCTGGTTTTTGTTCCTGGGAAGGGAATTGTGCTGAATGAACCTTCTGTTGTGGCTGTTTCAGAACAAGACAGAAAAGTCCTTGCCGTAGGTTTTGAAGCAAAGGAAATGATAGGTCGCACTCCAGACAATATTATTGCTTATCGTCCAATGCGTGATGGTGTCATCGCTGACTACAGAGTTACTGAAGCTATGCTTCGATATTTTATAAATAAAGCTTTAGGTTCTTGGAACATATTTAAACCAGAAGTCATGGTTTCTGTTCCTGCTGGTATTACTTCTACAGAAAGACGAGCGGTTATAGAGGCTACTATTAGAGCAGGGGCAAAGAATGCCTATGTTGTCAAAGAACCCATTCTCGCAGCTATTGGTGCTGGTATTCCTATACAAGAAGCTTGTGGACATATGGTTGTAGATATTGGAGGAGGTACTACTGATGTTGCCGTTATTTCGCTTGGAGGTATAGTCGCATCTACTTCAGTAAAATGTGCAGGAAATCGAATTGATGCAGCTATTGCTGATTATATTAAAAAAACATTTAATCTTGCCATTGGTGACAAGACTGCAGAAGATATAAAAATGAAAATCGGTTCGGCAATTCCGCTCGAAGAAGAACTTTCTATGCAGGTTAAGGGTAGAGATTTCATTTCTGGTCTTCCTCGCTCTACAGAAGTAAAGACAAATGAAATAGTAAAAGCTATATCTAAAGAACTAAAAGATATGATAAAGGCTATTAAAGATGTACTTCAAGAGACACCGCCAGAGCTTGCTTCAGATATTATTGATCAGGGGATTATTATGACTGGAGGGTCTTCAATGTTGAGAAATCTTCCAGAGCTGGTATTTCGAAGAGTCGGTGTTAAAGCAAAACTAGCAGATGATCCACTATTTTGCGTGGCAAAGGGTACAGGTATAGCGCTAGAGCATTTGGATACTTATAAGAAAAGTGTGATGAGTAAGAGGTAGGGGAATATGTAAATGAAATATGCTGGGATAAATTACCTAAGAGTGAATGCAATATATCCGAAAGGGAATTTACTATTTCTGCACGGGCTCACAGGGAACATAAATCGATGGGAATACTATATTGATAATCTAAGTAAAGACTACAATATTCTGTCAGTGGATCTTATTGGTCACGGGGATTCCGACTTTCCGGAAAGAATAGAAGATTACAGCTACGCAAAACAGGCCAGTGATCTTTTAAAACTCATAGAAAACCAGGAAATGGATAATATTACCTTGATATGCCATTCATATTCTTTTGGTATTGCTTTGGAAATGATGAAACAAAACAAGAGCAGATTTAAAACCATTGTCGCGATTAGTCCACTTTTAATAACCCCAGAAAATATTATTAATTGTAAAATTAAATACATACCGATGCTTATATTTTTGTGGAAGTTTTTAAAACATAAAAGACGCATTGGTAGGTTTAATTATCCAAAAGACTTGTCAGACTACTCATTACTAGATTATAAGAAGGGTATAGATGAGATAGGGATTAAGTCATATTTAGCACACATAAATTCAATAAAGAATGCAGAAGATATAGAAAGTTACGGTAAGTCAGATATTCCTGCACTATTGATATATAAAAATAATGACAAATTATTTAATGAAAATCATACACAGATTTTTAGGGATGTTTTTATAAACACCATTGAGTATAAATTATCTGGATCAGGACATCTGTTTTTAATGGAGGATAAGAAACAAATACTTGAGGCAATGCGAAGTTACTTATTATGACAAACTATGATCAAGCATTCCAAAGCTGGACATAATTAGAACTACGGCGGTTAAAATAATATTAACTATAGAACTGAAAATCGCGAAGAGCATCTTTTTTGACTTGCTCCATAATATATTAAAACGGTAAAGCGAAATGAAATATATCATAAAAACAGCAATTAGTAGTGTTATTGTCATTAAGATATAAAAAAGTGAAGTGGAAGAAGTGGAGGATGTTCCCATGTTTTCTGTGGCAATTGGAGATATTTGCATTACATAACTAAATACAAATGGTATGATCACTATAATCGGTGAAATGATGATAAAAAGTGAACTTAATATTTTTGTCTTCTTAATATAAAGAGCTTCTGAATCTGTTTTCAGTAATATAACTACTGCCAAAATTTCACCAGTAATAAACAAGATGGTTTGAACAATTGGTATAAGTTCCTCAATTCCTCTATTGATAACCCTTTCAACTTCAAATACATTCAACATGTCTAACAAAACAATAATATTTCCTATTTCAAATAATACAAACACATATATCAAGATAGTAAATAGTTTTTTGTAATTCATAATATTAAAAGTATAACACACACCTTTGCCAAGTCCATATTGTTTTATCACATTTTTGCAGTATGATTTGTATATGAAAAGATATGCTTTTATTGATGTACATAACACAAACAGCTCAGCAACAGTGCTTGGCTTTACCATTGATCCTGAAAAGTTGTTTAATTATTTGAAATATGATAAATGGTCATGTTCAGATGTATTTTGGTATGCTGGTAGAATTAATTCTTCAAAACATGAAAAAGAAAGGGAGAAAATTGAGAATATTGGATATAAAATAAAAGACAAGTTGACTAAGTTTTACAAAAAATTACCGATTTCTACAATCTGCCCGAAGTGTGATTATAAATTTGAATATTTAGCAAAAGGAAACAAATTACCAAAAGCAAATTGTGATGTTGAGCTTACAGTAGACTGTCTTGAACTCGCAGGACCAGATACTGAATCTTTAATATTTACTGGTGATGGCGATTTTAAATATTTGATCGAGAAGCTCATAACAAAAGGTTCAAAGGTTTATCTGTTTTCTACAAAAGGACAGGATCGTTTAGGTGATTATCGATTTTCTACAAGATATGATGATTTACTAAAGGATGGTAGGGTTACATTTTTGGAAATGAATAATCTTAAACATAGATTGAGAAAAGATTTGCCTGAACAATCTTTGGCAGATATATCTACTACTAACAAAGAAACCGCCGCGAAGCGCGACGGTCCCGAACGATTAATATAGTATATACTAAAGGTAATAACAAAGTCAAGCACAAAACCATGAACCCATTTGAATACATCAAAAACCTAGAACATCACGCATATTTCATACAGTCTTTTACTGATAGTGTAGAAAAGCTCAAGTTATATTTAAGTGAAAAGTTTGATATTTCTCATGCACAGAACCCTGATTTCTATCATGAAAGATTCGAAGTATTAGGTATTGATGAAAGTAGGAAACTCAAGGAGAGTCATTTATCGAAAAGCTTTGCTGCAGGTGGTAAGCGTATTTTTATTATCGAAGCCTCTGGTATTACTCATGAAGCACAAAACTCTCTATTGAAAATGTTTGAAGAGCCAAATGCTGATAGTCATTTCTTTTTAATAATGCCCAGCGCCGAAGTCCTATTACCAACTCTTCGCTCGCGACTTTTAATAATTAAAAATGAAGAGGAGTCTGGTGGAACAAAGGCAATTATGGATGCGGAGAAATTCATGAAGTTATCTAAGAAGGATAAGGTTGCTTTTGTAGATGAAATTGCAAAAGATATCAGCGATGAAAAAGCCAACAAGAGTGATGCACAAGAGTTTTTGGCAGCATTAGAATTTGTTGTTTACAAAAAAGAGGGTTTAAAAAATACTAAAGGCCTCAAAGCTATATTGAAAGCACGAGATTATATGAATGATCGTTCGCCATCGATAAAACAGTTATTGGAATATGTGGCTATGAGTGTGTAGACATATCTTTAGATTTGTTGTGCAGTTTATTTATGTGTAAAAAGCTGTTGACATATTTTCATGAAGGAGTAGTATACAAATTGTCCTTCCAAGGACAACGTGCATCTAGTTATCGCCCCATCATTCGAGGCTGGTGACATGCAGCGAACATAAAGTTCGTTAAAAAAAGGGGAAACTTCCCCAAGCTCGCGGTTAAATTCCGCAAGCAAACCCTGAGTCGGCCACATTGCGTTGGTCCGACTCTTTTCTTTTATATATTTTTTATACATGTTATAATGCCCACATATGTCATACGATTTTACAAAATTTAAGAAGTCATTATCAGGTACAGAGGATTGGGTGAAGAAAGAGTTTTCTAATATTCGAACAGGACAGGCAAATCCAGGTTTGCTTGATGGTATTAAGGTTGAATCATACGGAGTACCATCACCACTTTCTCAGGTCGCCAGTGTTACCACAGAAGGTGCAAGAACATTGAGAATAGCACCATGGGATGTATCTCAATCAAAAGAGATTGAAAAGGCTATAACATTAGCAAATCTAGGAGTTTCTGTTTCTATAGATGATAAAGGTCTTAGAGTAAATTTTCCAGAATTAACCTCAGAAAGCCGAACAGCTATAGTTAAGCTTGCAAAAGAAAGACTAGAAGAAGGAAAGAAACAAATTCGCCTTCATAGAGATGAAGTAATGAAGGATCTTAAGGCAAAGGAAAAGGCAGGAGGACTCGGAAAAGATGAAGTATTTCGACATGAAAAAGAAATACAGAAGTTTGTAGATGAAACAAATAAGAAGCTAGATGAACTTTATTCAAAGAAAGAGCGTGAGATAACTACTTAGAAAATTGAGACTCGACGCGGTGAGGGAGACTTTATTTTTACTAGCTTGCGCGACATTGTTTGATTCATCAAACAAGAAGTGCCCTAGCTATAAAAATAAAGTGCTCCCGAACGCAAGCAAGCGAGTCCAATTTTCCTTAAATCTATGACAATAATAATATTTTTAATAGTTCTAGCAATACTCATCTTTGTCCATGAACTCGGACATTTCCTCGTAGCTAGATGGTGTGGAATACGCGTAGATGCCTTCGCTATAGGTTTTGGTCCAAAAATCTTTTCAAAAAAGGTAGGAGAAACTACATATGGCTTGAATTTAATACCCTTCGGTGGCTATGTAAAGATCTTTGGAGAGAATCCAGATGATGACTCAATAAACGGAGAGGATAAGGCAAGAAGCTTTGTACATAAACCAAAATGGCAACAGATCGCCGTGCTTTTTGCTGGAATATTTTTTAACTTTGTTTTTGCTTGGTTACTAATAACAATAGCCTTCACTTCTGGTGTACCAGCCTCTGTAGATAGTTATCCAGAATACAAAGACAGAATGCTTAATCCACAAATAATGATTACCTATGTAAATCCAGGATCGCCAGCCGACAAGGCAGGATTAAAGTCGGGAGATCAATTCATAGCTGAATCAGTTGAAAAAATTCAAAAGGATATTAATGATAGCGGTACGAATGGAGTCGCTTTGAAATATAGAAGAGGTGGTGAGGATTTCATTACAAACATTGTTGCAGAAAAGGGAATTGTAGAAGGTAAGTATGCTATAGGAATAGCAATGGATAATGTATCAACACTCAGATTGCCAATTCATCTTTCGATAATTGAAAGTGTAAAATTTACTTGGTATGCAATTACAGCTACATTTAGTGGTATATACGATCTAATAATTGGAATATTTAAAGGTACAGCAAATCTTGCTTCAGTATCAGGTCCTGTAGGTATAGCGGGACTTGTCGGTGATGCAGCGAAACTTGGCTTTGCTTATCTCATCATGTTCACTGCAATCATATCTATAAATCTTGGTGTTTTGAATCTCATACCATTTCCAGCACTTGATGGAGGAAGAATTCTTTTTGTAATAATTGAAGCAATAATTAGAAGGCCAATAAAACCAGCTATAGCAAATACTGTAAATGCGGTAGGTTTTGGTTTGCTCATATTGTTGATGGTGGTTGTGACATATAGAGATATAGTTAAAATATTTATTAAATAATTAAAATAAAAAATGTCTAATCTTATAGAGGCGATGAAGTGGCGCTATTCTGTTAATAAGTTTGATAAGAGTAATAAACTTACAGATAGTCAATTTAATGAATTACTAGAGGCGTTAATTCTTTCGCCTTCATCGTATGGGCTACAGCCTTGGAAGTTTATTGTTGTAACGAATCCAGAGGTCAGGGTACAGCTACAAGCTGCTGGTTATGGTCAGCCGAAGATTACCGAAGCCTCTCACCTTATCGTCTTTGCTGTTGAGAAAAATATTGATAATGCTTTAGTGGATAAATATATAGCATCAGTTGCAAATACTCGTGGACTTTCAGTGGGTGATCTGAAGGGGTATAAAGATATGATAAAGGGTTCACTTGCCACTAAGACAGAAGATCAGAAAGTGGAATGGGCCACAAGACAGTTGTACATTGCTCTAGGGGTATTGATAACTGCTGGGGCGGTAAATAATATTGATGTAGGTCCGATGGAAGGTTTTGATACTAAGAAATTTGATGAGATTCTAGGCTTGGATAAACTGGGATTGGAATCAAAAGTTATGGCTGCAGTAGGATTTAGATCTTCTGATGACCCACATGCTGCTGATAAGAAAGTTAGATATTCGAAGGAGGAGGTGGTAATCGAGGTGAAATAATGATATTGTAGATAATACTTTTATAAATATAAAATAAAAATATGGCAAAAAGACAAAGTGCAAGTACAAATATGAAGACTTCTCGATCTTACAAGACGAAGAAGCGCTTAGCTATCAAGCACGCTATGTTGGCGGCAAAGAAAGCAAAGAAGGGGAAGAGATAGAGTTACTATTAAAAAGAGAAAGAACATGATCGAAGGGGCGTCCGCAGGCCGAAGAGGCCGAGGATTAAGAAATTTTTAGTAAAAAATTTCTGCACCCCTGAGGTTATGTTCTTTCTCTTTTAATTGTGTTATATTCATCTCCATGTCTAAAAACGACACAATACTTAGTTTTGATGAGGTTTCATTTGAATACGGCCACAATAAACCTATACTAAAAGAGGTGTCTTTTTCATTGCGTCGAGGAATGAAGGTTACTCTAATGGGTCAAAATGGTGCTGGAAAAAGTACCATTTTTGGTTTGATAACAGGAACACAGAAGCCAGAATCAGGTGATATAAATATTTCTAATGGTGTATCTATTGCTATTGCAAAGCAAGTTATCGCTCGAGACCAGCTAGACCTAACAATGCGAGAGTTTTTCGAAAAGTGCTTTAAGGATAAGGTTTATGATATAGATGTAAAGATTGATGAAGTTCTAGAAATTGTAAATTTCCAAGCACCTCACGATAGAATCATTCGTTCGTTTTCTGGTGGACAACAGGCACGCCTTCTACTTGCTTCAGCCATCATTCAAAACCCTGATTTACTATTGCTAGATGAGCCAACGAATAATCTTGATAAGGCGGGCATACAACACCTTACAGACTTCTTGAAGAATTACAAAAAAACTGTGATGGTTATTTCCCATGATGCAGATTTCCTCAATTCATTTTCTGATGGTGTGCTATATCTAGACGTTTATACTCGAGAGATTGAACAATACTTCGGAAACTATTTTGATGTGGTAGAACAGATCAAAGCTCGTATCGAAAAGGAGAATATGAAAAATGCTCAATTGGCAAAGGAGATACAGGAGAATAAGGATAAGGCAAACTTCTTTGCTCAAAAGGGAGGACAAATGCGTCTAGTAGCAAAGAGAATGCGAGAAAAGGCAGAGGAGCTTGAAGAAGAAAAGGTTGATGTGAGAAAGGAGGATAAAACCATTCGACCATTTGAAATACCTTCACAACCCGAACTAGTTGGAGAGATAATTAAAATTAATTCTTACAAAGTCATTATCAATCATAAGGCGACCAATCGTAAAACAAGTATTTCATTAAAAAGAAATACACATTTATTACTAAAAGGACCAAATGGTATTGGTAAAAGTACACTCTTGCAAAGTATTGCCGAAGCTGGACCGAAAAGTGGTGCCGTAATAGCTCCAGATGTTCGACTTGGATACTATAGACAAGACTTTTCTACTTTAAACTTTGAAGACACTGTTTTTGATTCACTTATGAATGTTATCAAAGATGCAGGTAGAGACGCTGGTGAAGAAGAAATGAGATCTGTGGCTGCAAGCTTTCTCATAACTAGTGATGTGATAAATACAAAGATCGGTAGTTTGTCAGAAGGACAAAAGGGTTTGGTGGCATTTGCTAGATTAGTATTGGAACGACCAGGTTTGCTAATACTAGACGAGCCAACAAATCATATAAATTTCCGTCATCTACCTTTGATTGCAGAGGCATTGAATAACTATAAAGGAGCAATGATACTAGTATCACATGTGCCTGAATTCGTGGAGAAGATAAGAATAGATGAGACTTTGGATTTGGAGGGGTAGTTCTAATCTTTTTTATTGAATCCTGAAAATGCTTGAAGAATTTCTAGAGGGATTGTAAACACGACAGTGTTTGATTGATCTGATGAAATGTCATTGATTGATTGTAGTGTTCGAAGATGTAGTGCACCTGGCGTTGCTGAAAGCATTTTTGCTGCTTCTGCCATATTCTTTGATGCTGCAAGCTCTCCTTCAGAATTAATAATGACAGCCCTCTTTTCTCTTTCTGCTTCAGCTTGCTTTGCAATTGTCCTCTCCATTGTCTCGGGTAATGACACGTCCTTAAGTTCTACATTGTTTACACTCAGACCCCATGCAGCTGTTTCTTTATCAACTATCTCCTTTATTCTTTCCGCAATCTTATCTCTTCCAGCTAGTAGTTCGTCAAGTGTAACTTCACCTACAATATTTCTCATTGTTGTTTGCGCGTATTGAGAAATTGCATAGTAGAAATCCTCAACTTCAATAATAGCTTTTTCTGCAGAGGCAACTTTATAGTAGATAACAGCATTTACAGTTACAGAAACATTGTCACGAGTGATGGCTTTTTGATCTGGTACATCTACCGCTTTCACACGCATATCTACTTTTTTATAAGACTGGAAAACTGGAATAACTATTCTCCATCCTGGGTTCATAATTCCAGAATATCGCCCCATGGTAAATTTTACACCCCTTTCATATTGATTGACTTGTCTCAAGCTAATAATTAGTATAAATACAATCGCAGCAATTAGGTAATACATATAATTTATATTATTGTTACTATATTAATACTCACAGTATAAATATACACTATTTACAAATGCATTTCATCTATATTCTCAAATGTGCGGATAATACCTTATACACAGGCTATACAAATAACCTTGAACAAAGGGTATTAGCACACAATACTCTAAATACTGCTGCAAAATACACAAAAGCTCGTAGGCCAGTAAAGCTCGTGTATTCAGAAAAATTTAAAACAAAAAGCAAGGCAATGAAAAGAGAGTGGGAGATAAAGGGGATGAGGAGAAATGATAAGTTGAAACTAATAAGGCCATTGAAATTAATCTAAAATTATGTAAGATACTATGCATGATAACTATTATATTTGAGGCACATGGAACTACATTCGATAACGAGGCACATTTATCTTCTGGGCATAATGATGTCGAGCTATCTCCTCTAGGAGTACAACAGTCAAAAGAAATGGGTGAGAGATACAAAGATGATCACTTCGATGTTATTTTTTGTTCTGATTTACAAAGAGCGTATAAGAGCGCAGAAATCGGTTTTGGTAATAAGTGGCCAATTATAAAAGATGTGCGACTCAGGGAGTGTAATTATGGGGACTTTACTCAGAAGCCAAGCGAGATTGTTGACGAACAAAAACCACTTAGAATCGAGGAACCTTTTCCAAATGGCGAAAGTTACATACAAACCACAGCGAGGATGCAAATCTTCTTAGATTTCTTGAAAGAGAATTATAAAGATAAAAGAGTTATGATAATCGGTCACAGGGCAACTCAATATGGTCTAGATAATCTTATAAACGGCGTACCTTTGCAAAAGCTAGTAACCACAAAATTCAAGTGGCAGCCAGGATGGTTGTATGAGTTGGGGTAAATTTTATATAAATATTAGTATTATTTAAATAATTTGTTATAATGTAATTACTAGAGGTTACATCAATATTTTTTAATACCATTTTTTAGTGGTATCTCTCACTCTACGTTAATAGAAATCAAAACTGTCGACTTTGATATTAGTTAATAATATTATTTTATAAATGCAAATCAAAAATATTGAAGAAAGAGTTAATGATTATGTAGATATACGTAAGACTACACAAGAGTTGTATACTTCTTTTAAAAAAGTATATTGTCCAGCTTTAGGTAACGACATTCATTTTACATCGGAGGGTTTTAATCACATCATATACGAGCGAGCAAAAAAGGAGAGAGATAAAAGAACACAAATACTCAGATTCGACATGTTAGATCGAGCCAAATTTATTTTGGAAACAACCACAACATTCCAAGAGTTCGAGGAAAATATTGAGTACAGAAAAGTAAATAGGCATGGTAAGTTTGTTGGAATGAATACATTAGTTCGTTGTTGGGGATTTGTAGCTATTATACAAAAGTTTCGTATAAAAGTTGTTGTGATACAAATTGGAAATGGAAAAATGGAGTTTATGAGTGTTATACCCGCATGGTTTATAAAGCAGTACAGAAATATAAAAATAATACATAATTCAACAGGGCAAGGACTTATGAAGGAAGATGATAATGAAGTATTAAAAAACGCCACACAAGGTGACGTACTTTAATGTGCCTGTCTCTAGCTCAATAATTGGCCAGATAGGTCTGACGACCCGCAGACACATCTATATATTAGCGCAATTTACACAAAAGTCAATGGTGGTGCGATAGAGTTTTATACCTTCTAGCTTCCCAGCAAATCACTCCCCGCCACATACCCTGTAGTCCAGCAAAGCTGTAAACTATAACCTCCTGATGGTCTATCAATATTTAATATGTCGCCGACTAGATATAGATTTGGTATTATTTTTGATTGCATTGTTTTAAAATCAACTTCAGTTAAGTCTACTCCGCCTGAAGAAACTATGGCTTTGTCTGCACCGAGCAAACCACTGACTTGCATTGCTAGGGCTTTTATTGTTTCTATGAGCTTCATTCTTTCCTCCCGAGTAACAGCATTATTTATTTTTTCTCCATCAATCCTAGATAGTTGAAGGATTGCAGGGACAAGGGCACTTGGCACCAGTGAACCCAGAGAGTTCTTTATCATTTTCTTATCATCTATTTTAAACAGTTCCTGTAATCTAGTATTCATCATTCCATGATCAAGAGATGGTAAGAGGTCAAGACGAATTTCTACCTCACCATATTTCAATAGCTCTCCAATATCCTTACTCATATTCAGTATCGTTGGGCCACTCAAACCAAAGTGTGTAAAAAGGAGTCTACCTTTTTGCGATTCCTGCTTTTGATTGTTCTGAAAAGTTGTGAGCTTTATATCTTGAAGGGTCAGACCTGTAGCATCTTTTACCCATTGGTCGGAAATCATAACTGGTACAAGGGCATTGTCAGAGGGAATGACTTTATGTCCGAGTTCTTTAAGCCAAGCGAAGCCATCTCCAGTTGAGCCTGTTTCTGGACGGGAAGTACCGCCAGTTGCTAGTACAAACTTTTTTGCATGTATTTCTCTTCCATCTTTTAATTTTACAGAAATGATCTGTCCATTTTTTTTATCAAAACCAGTTACGGTCGCGTCTATTATCACCTCTACACCGCCTAACTTCACATATGATGTAAGCACATCAAAAACACTTTGTGATTTATCGCTTTCTGGAAACACTCGATTGCCCGCTTCAACTTTCGTTGGCATTCCTCTCCCATTAAAAAAGTCTATGGTATCTTTTACATTAAATTGAGAAAAGGCTGAGAAAAGAAATTTGTCACTATCTTTATATTTACTCAAGAATGTTCTGACATCAAATTGAGCATTGGTGATATTGCACCTACCACCTCCCGTTATGAGAAGTTTGGCACCTAGAGAAGAGTTTTTTTCAAGAAGAATAACTTTGGCTCCGAGCTCAGCCGCCCGTCCCGCAGCCATCATTCCTGCTGGGCCACCACCGATTACTGCTAGGTCGTATATTTGCATTTTTCTATACTAGCATATTAATGAGTATTATGTTATAGTATTGACAACAATGGACTATAGAAAAAAGTCTGAACACAGAACTTCTCTCGAGAGAAGGGTGTTCGGAAAGTGCCACAAAAATTGGCACTTTTTTCGTTTAATAATATAAATATATGAATGAATATAAACAAAAACTATTAGAAAATTTGAAGGGTATTATAAATAAAGTTCAGGGAAGTGTAGAACTTGATGTTAAAAGACAAAACGATCTAATTAATAAACCAATTTCTGAAATAAAATCTCTATTACCAGAAGATCAAAATATATATGCAAATCTGCGAGAAAATGCCATTAACCGCATACAAGAATTAAAACATCTGTATTCGGCACCATTCTTTGTAAGGTGCGAAATCGAGTTACTTTCAAACAAGGAGAAGCGGGTATTATATTTTGCCAAACATCATTTTACTGAAGAGAAAATATATTCATGGATTGCACCGATAGCAACTATACGATTCGAAAAGCCTGGACAGGTTCAATATAAACTACCTGATGGAAGAATTGAAAAAGCTATATTGAGCCACAAAGAGCAATATCTGATAGTTGAAGGAAAGGTGGTTTTCTTTGCAATTGAAGACCTTAACAATCCCAGAGAACTAATTTATCAAGAACATTTTTCTGTGAAAAAAGATGGTTTTATGTTGCCTGAAATTGTTGCAGTAATGGAAAAGGCACAAGATACAGTTATTCGTGCGCATCATGTCGGACCGTTCGTTATTTCTGGTCCTGCTGGGTCTGGGAAAACTACTCTAGCGCTTCATAGAGTGGCATTTCTTGTTCAAGCTCCTGACACGGCACTTTTATATCCCGAACAATCCATTATTGTTTTTGTTCAGGATAATGGAACAAGAGACTATTTTTCACACTTATTACCCGAGCTCGGTATTAAAAATGTAAAAATCACAACATTTTTTGAATGGGCGATTGAAATTTTAGGCATTACTGATGCTGTATATGTCGACAGAAGAGGAATTGATGAAAATGATAAAGATATGAAAGTCTATGAACGATTGAAACAGTTATCTTCAAAAAATATTCCAGCATGGGCAGAGACAAAGAAATTTCTTAATAATAATAAATTAAGTGGTTTAGATAGAATTGATATAACTATTGCGCTTATGTCTTTCCTAAATCATCATAAAAGATTTGAAGTGAAGAAAAGATTTAATGCGGTTGTGAAAGGTAAAATTGTAGAGAAGACTCGTACAATTGTTTACAAATATTCATTAATTGTGATGGATGAATTCCAAAATTATATGCCGGAGCAAATTAATTTACTAAATACATGTGTAGATGATAATACGAAATCCATAATATATGTCGGTGACATTGCTCAGCAGATAATACCAGGGGCACTTAGAACTTGGGACCAAATTGGACTTAATCTAAATAGTGAGAGAGAAGTAAGGCTGCATAAGGTCTATAGAAATACTAGACAGATACTCACATATATACAGTCGCTTGGATATAAGGTTGAAATTCCGAAAGAGATAAAGATCGGTAAAGAAGTTGGAGAATATGTTATCACAAATGATAAGGAAGTTATTCTTCACATTGAAAATACCTTAAAATCTACCAAGGCGTTGATAGGTGTTATTGGTAAAAGCTTATTCGAAATAGAATCTTTGAAAAGATATTTTGCAAATGAGAAGAGAATACATGTTACTACTATGGCAATGTCTCAGGGTGTGGAATTTGATATTGTATATATCGTTGGCATAGATAAAGATTTTTTCAATATAAATAATGTAAGTAATTTTGATATAAAGTATATCGAAGAAAAGAAGAGGATAATAAAAGATCTACTATATGTGGCCCTAACAAGAGCGATAAGTGAATTGCATGTATTTGGCACTACGACTTTGAAGGAAATTAATCAAAAATAGAAACTAAATACTCATCAATAGCTCTCTGATCCATGTCATAGAAATTGATTTTTTTATTATGTAAATCAATGGCAAGTTCTACACCCACAAACCTCCAATGCCAAGGCTCAAATACATAAAACTTATTATTTTTAGGATATGACATGATGAAACCATAACGAAATGCATTGTCTGATAACCATTGATATGCTTTTGTATTTTCGAAACCATCTAGATTTCCATTGAGTCCTTGAGTCATAAAGTCCAATGTTGTGCCAAGTTGATGTTCTGAATATCCCTGATCAGCTGAGAATGAGTTTGCAGAACCAGCGCCATAAGTTACAGAATACTGACCCTTAAGTGCTTGTTGTTCATTGAATGATCTATAAGCAGAAAAAGCATAAATATTGATTCCAGCTTTCTTTGCATCATCAATCATCTTTTTTACATACGGCCAAACTTGGGTGTTTAGTTTAAGAACTTTTGAATCAGAGTATTTATACTCATTTGGAATTTCTGTAAGTCTAGCAGGTGCATAATTTTCATTTAAAAAGAAAACCTTCGAATATTTTACTAGTAGTTGAGGATCAGTCTTGCTTAACTTTTGTAAGGTGGTAACAGTATCAGTGTAACTTCCGACTTCTTGGCTGTATGCTCCAAGTTTTTGTTCAATATTTCCAACATTCTGTTTAAGGGTATCTGATAATGTGGCATTAGACTTTTGAATATTAGTATTCAAATCTTCTGTCGTTGATGCTAGTTTATTTTCTAATACAATAATCTTTGAAGAAAGATTGCTAATCTCACTTGCAGTGTTTTTAAAGTTTGAAAGTCCATACCATATAATTACAATAATAATTATTGAAATTGTTATGATAAAACCAAACACTAAATTTATATTTGTAGGCTTTTTGAACTTATTTATATTGTCCATAGGTATATGGTAGCACAATGCGGGGAGAAAATAAAAAAAACTGCCATAACCGTGGCAGTGCGGAGTGTCTATCGCATTTTTACATGCTTTCCAGGAGGTCGAGAAGTCTACTCTCAATGAGGGGCATTTCTAGCGCCCTTTTTACTCGGACATACCGATGTCCACGTTTCGAGTACCTCATTCGAGGGGTATTGGTCGGAGGACCTAAGGTGGGATTTTCCTTAATCTGAATCTTTTCTAATCGCAAAGCAAGTCTTGCGATGTTTTCCTTCTTTTCTCTCAAGTATGTAATTATCACATCCTTTTCGCCAGGTTTGAGCTTCATCACTTCTTTTTTTAGTTTCAGCTTTCCCTTAGAAGAAAGGAGATGAACTTCGGATGTGACCTGTATGATCCAGTCACTCACAAAAGAGTTGTCCCAACTTGGTCGTCTGTAGTGGCTGCACTTACTTCCCAAATATCTAGCGTGTCTATTGGCTGTGCCGATATCCGGACCATGCAATTCAGGCATGTCATTCCTTATATTTGGTTGTCAACGATCTAATAGATCGTCGGTTTGTTTACCGTCTTTCAGTTTATCTTTAATCATAACAGAAAAGGGTATATAAAGATGTAGAAGGTAAAAGTGCAATCATGACTCTTAGATGTACAAAAACCTTGACATGTATATCATTTTAATATATTATATAAGTCAATATTATATGTACAGAAAACAATCAAATCAGGGCTCAAAAAGCCCCTCAACATCTCGTTTTGGTGGCTCAAGACCAAGTCATGGCCCAAGTCATTCATCAGGTTATGGTTCAAACCCAAGACCCGGAAGTTCAAGTGGACGACCATCTTTTAGTTCGGGTGGTAGACGTTTCCCATCAGGCGGAGGTTTTAGAACAAAGAATCGCGGACCAAAAGGCGAGAATATTTCTCATTCACGATTTATTAACAAAGCGACAGTAACTGAGGAAGTGGAGAATTTTATACCAGAACACAAGTTTGCTGACTTTATCATCGAAGAAAATCTAAAGGCAGGTATTATTGGCAAGGGTTATACAACCCCAACTCCTATCCAGGACAAGTCTATTCCTCATATACTAAAAGGTCAGGATATAGTAGGTATTGCAAATACAGGTACAGGAAAGACAGCGGCTTTTCTTATTCCACTTATAGACAAGGTTCTAAAGAACAGGAAAAACAAAATTTTGATAGTAGTTCCTACTCGCGAGCTGGCTATTCAAATTCAAAATGAACTTATAGGCTTCACAAAAGGTATGAAGATCTTTTCTGTTTGCTGTGTTGGAGGTGCCTACATTGGAAAGCAGCTTTCTGAACTAAGATACACAAATGAATTTATTATCGGTACTCCAGGACGTTTGAAAGATCTTATAGAAAGAAAAGCAATTCACCTTAATCAATTTTCAACTATTGTTCTTGATGAAGCAGATAGAATGCTTGATATGGGATTCGTAAATGATATGCGTTTCCTAATGGCTGGAATGCCAAAGCCAAGACATACTCTATTCTTTTCAGCGACTCTTTCACCAGAAATAGAAAAAATGATTGGTGAATTCCTACATGAACCAGTTAGAATTTCTGTAAAAACAAGAGATACTTCAAAGAATGTTGAACAAGATATCGTCCGAGTTTCTCGTGGTCTAAACAAGATCGATGTACTTAGAGAATTACTTGCAAAAGAAGATTTTACAAAGGTTCTTATATTCGGACGCACAAAACACGGAGTAGAAAAGCTTTCAAGATCACTTATCGAAAAGGGATTTAAGGCAGAATCAATACATGGTGACAAAAATCACAGTCAAAGACAAAGAGCTCTAAAAGGCTTCAAGGAAAATATGGTTCAAATACTTTGTGCAACAGACGTTGCTGCGAGAGGTCTAGATATTCCAGATGTAAGTCATGTTATAAACTTTGATATACCAGCAACATACGATGATTATGTTCATAGAATAGGACGAACAGGAAGAGCAAATAAAAAGGGAAAGGCTTTGACTTTCGTGGAGTAAGGTAAAGAAAAATCTCTCGATTTGCGAGGGATTTTTCTTTTGACTTGCGTAATTGGCGTTTTTATTGTAAGTTATTTTAATAACAAACAGTTCCTTGTAATTAAAAAGGGAACGTAACCTTAAACCAAGAAAGGCTTTACATGCAAAGAAAGATTTTGTTAGTTATTGGTGGTCCCTCTGGAGCTGGTAAGACCAAGGTCATCGAATGGCTGTCCAAGTTTTTTGGTTCGATGTTTGGTGACGTTGTCACAGCGACGACTCGCCGGGCTAGAATTGGAGAAAGGAATGGATTTCATTACCAGTTTTTAGTTCCATCACAATTCATGGCCCAGGTTAATGGTGGATTATTCATTGAACACGCATTAGTTCACAGAAATCAATATGGTATACCTTTGAAATCGGTTGAGAGAGTTTGGAATACCGGTGGAAAAGTAAAAAAGACTCCTCTTCTCAATATTGACTCAGCAGGGCGTGAATCAGTGGTAAAATATTTTGCCTCAAACCAAGGCGTGAGAGTTGTTAGCATCTTCATTCGACCGCCTTCGTTGCGTATTCTTGGGGAGCGTCTACAACTAAGGTGCCAAGCTGATGGTACTTCAAAAGAAACAATGCTTCTTAGGCTCGGTAATGCCGAAGCGGAAATGAAGAGATGTAACGAGTATGATCATCAGGTTATAAATCACGATTTGGGTACCACGGTACTGGACATACTTGAGATTGTGCAGAATATTTAGAAACTTTGAATTACGAAACTCCACAACCTGTTAATAACTTTTTCACGCTAAACAACCACAGATATCTGTAGTTTTTTACAAAGGTTAGTTTTCTTCAGTTACTTCTCTCTAGCGTAGTACAAACGCAAGAAGAGAGTAAGCA
>CAIOGI010000013.1 GCA_903857825.1 Candidatus Tayloriibacteriota bacterium
CGCTAATGTACCAGCCAATACCGCAGAGGGTACTTACAGAGTAATGGTGGGATTATATAATCCAGTAAACGGAGCCAGATTACCAATTATCGCTGGCACTGGAGTTATTGCTGACAGTCAAACTAGGTATCAAGTTGGAACACTTGAGGTTGTAGCACCCGCACAACCACTAAGAGTTGTGTCTTGTATACCAGAAGTTACATCAACTACTGTTGGTGGAACTGTAAGATGGAATGTATCAACAATTGGTGGGATTGCACCTTACAAATACGTTTGGCAGGACGCTACAGGGCTGATCAATTCACCGATCGATTTGTCAAGAGTAGATCGTACTTACGGTGCTGTTGGAACAAAGATAATGTCTGTATCAATTACAGATTCAGCAAGTACTACAACTAGTTGGGTATCATGCACTGGTACTGTAAATGTATCAGTACTTACTGATAATTCATCCCCAGTGGGATATCTGGACGGTCTAATAAACACAGACGTACTTTCTGGATGGGTTATCGATCAAGATGATCAGACAAGATCTGTTGATATACACGTTTATGCAGATGGACCCGCTGGTTCTGGCGGTATATTTATTGGTTCGATAAGTGCAAATATGCCAAGACCAGATCTAGTAAATGCAGGTTTTACAAATGCAAACCATGGATATCATTTTCAAATTCCTACGGCATATCAAAATGGAATACCCCATAATTATTATATTTATGGCATAAATCTAACACCCAACTCAAATAATTCTATATTAAACGGGTCTCCAAAAAGTTATACAATCGGAACGCTAGACCCTGTAAAATTTTCTTCTTGTATGCCTTCAGTATCTACCACGACGATCGGTATACCTGTAGAATGGTCTGCTGTGGCATCTAGAGGTGTTGCCCCATATAAATATTATTGGGCAGATGGATTTGGTGCTGATACTCACTACAATAGTACTACAACTAGAACATATATAAGAGAAGGTATGCACGTTATGTCTCTAGAAGTTATTGATTCCATTGGTTCTAGTACTGGACGAGCATTTTGTTACAGGACCGTATTTGTATATCCCGATCCAAATCTTAGAAATGTCAATAAACCCATTGGTTATCTTGATGGACTGGTAAGTACTTCTACTCTCTCTGGTTGGGCTGTAGACAAAGACAATATGTCTAGACCAATAGATGTTCAGGTATATGTAGACGGACCAGCAGAATCTACTGGTATACATCTAGGTTATACAAAAGCAAATCTCAGAAGACCAGACTTGAATACTCCAGAAGTTGGTATAGTTGGTGATCATGGATATAATTTCCAGATACCATTAGCATATCAGGATGGTTTGCCACATACATATTATGTGTATGGAGTCGACTTAACATTATTTTCTGATAAACCCCTTTTGACAGGTGCACCAAAAACTTACACTGTAGGTGTACGAGTTGGGAATGTAAATATACCGCCTGGAACAGGCTCTATCCCAGAAGAAAAACCTTTTTCAGAGGTTTCAAAAAGTGTGGACACTATTGAAACATTACCATCACAATCCAATGAAACATTGGTTCCTATCGAGGACAATCCTACTTTAATTGAGCCTACTCCTGACATAATTGAACCATCAAAATCGATTATAGTAGAATCTTCGGAAGATGCCGAAATGATTATATCTGAAGAGGAGATAGAAAATGATTCGACTATTCAGTAGCATTTTACTTGTCAGATAGCCCTGTGTATAACTTAGGTTTGCATGGAGTTAGACATAAGGTATAATATATTTACTACTCAAGAAGGCGTCCTGTGAAAGCAGACGTCTTCTTGCTTTGTACTCAATTAATTTTGAAGCAATAAAAGTAGAATAATATTTAGTAGATTAGTAAGTAAATAATAATAAAAATTATGTTTGGAAAATATTTTAAGCACGTTTTAATACTCACTCTTCTCGCAGGGATGGCATATTCTTTACCACAGGTAAAAGACTCAATGGTTGGGGCTTTTAGTATTCCTGGAATAAACGAGGCGCTTGCCATAAGACCTATTAGCTCATCCTCAGCTAATTATTCATCTAGAAATATAGAAATGCAGAATCAGATGGTAAATCGTGTACAAGAAGTCAGAAAGTTGTCTCCAAAAGAGGTAATTTCGCCGGAGGAGGTGATAATGGTTCTTTTTAAGGAGGGTATTATCTCAAAAGACAAGCTTGCTGTATCAATAAAAATAATTAAAAATCTTGAAATAAGACGAAATCAAGGTAATCTACAAAATTTAATAAATTCGAGGCCAAACGATCGAATTAATGCATCATCTACCTATATATTGTCGACTTCGACTTCCCAAAAGGCAATTGAATTGAATTAATAATCCAATTTATCACATGAAAGTCGTGTTGATGAAAAGGTTCCTTGACTTATAAATGCGTACTTGCTATGATGGCGAGTACGCATTTAGCGTTGGTGTTTCGGGTTCTATAACCCCTTATTATTAATTATTAACAATTTATCTTTAGCTTTGTTTGGAATGGACACTTCACGCCTATCCCAAAAGAAGGTAAAGCAATAAAATCATATGGCAACACAAGAATTCAATCGTACAAAGCCCCATGTAAATGTGGGAACAATTGGTCACATCGACCACGGTAAGTCTACTTTGACCGCCGCTCTTTTGGCTGTTCAGTCAAAGAAAGGTCTAGCAAATGTTAAGGCATACGCTGATATTACAAAGGGAGGAACAGTTCGAGATGCTACAAAGACTGTTACTATCTCTCTATCACACGTAGAATATGAGTCTCCTACAAGACACTATGCTCACATAGACTGTCCAGGACACGCAGACTTCGTAAAGAACATGATTACTGGTGCCGCTCAGATGGACGGTGCTATTTTGGTGATTTCTGCTACTGATGGAGTTATGCCACAAACAAGAGAACACGTTCTACTTGCTCGACAGGTGGGTGTTCCAAAAATAGTTGTTTTTCTAAACAAGTGTGATCTAGTTGAAGAAAAAGATCTTCTTGACCTAGTTGAAGAAGAGGTACGTGAACTTCTTACGAAGAATCAGTTCGATGGAAAGGGAGTTCCAGTTATTCGTGGATCAGCAAGCAATGCTTTAAATGGTGATGCTGAATGGTCAAAGAAAATTGATGAATTAATCGAAGCTCTTGATTCATACATTCCTACACCAGTTCGTGAGGTTGATAAGCCTTTCCTTATGCCTATCGAGGATATCTTTTCAATAGAAGGAAGAGGAACTGTGGTGACAGGACGTATTGAGAGAGGAATTATTAAGGTTGGTGAGGAAGTTGAAGTTATAGGATTCAAAGATACAACAAAGACAACTATCACAGGTGTAGAAATGTTCAATAAGTCTCTAAAGGAAGGAATGGCAGGAGATAATGCTGGACTTCTATTAAGAGGTACAGGTAAGGATGATGTTACTCGTGGTATGGTTCTAGCAAAGACTGGCTCAGTTAAGCCACACACAGAATTTGAATCAGAAGTTTACATTCTAAAGAAAGAAGAGGGTGGACGACATACTCCTTTCTTTACTGGATACAAGCCTCAGTTCTATATCAGAACAACAGATGTTACAGGAGAAGTTACACTTGCAGCTGGAGTTGAAATGGTTATGCCAGGAGACACAGTTACATTCAAGGTAAAGCTAGTAGCACCAGTTGCCCTAGAGGATAAGATGAGATTTGCTATTCGAGAGGGAGGAAAGACTGTAGGTGCCGGAGTTGTAACAAAGATAGTTGTATAATACCGAAAAATTAATACCATGACTACAATCGCTAAAGAAGAAAAGAAGATAACCAAGACAGCTACAATAAAAAAGGCTGTTAAGGTTTCTGAAGAAGTCGCAGCTCCTAAGTTACGTATTCGCGTGAAGGCATACGAGCATAAGATTCTTGACGCTTCTTTAAAACAAATAATGGATACAGCGATTCGTTATGATGTTCAGTTTTTTGGACCTATTCCACTTCCTACAGAAATTAAAAAGTACACTGTTAATCGTGCCTCATTCGTTTTCAAGAATGCTCGAGAGCAGTTTGAAATGCGAGTTCATAAGCGTCTTATAGACATCTTGAACCCAAATCAGAAAATTATTGAAGCGCTTACCAACTTAAGTCTGCCATCTGGCGTCAATATCGACGTCAAAATGATGTAGATTTAGCATTAAAACACTGATATGAAATTTATTCTTGGACGAAAACTTAATATGACACAAGTCTTTGATAAAGACGGTGTTGTTCATGCTGCTACACTTGTCGAAGCTTCCCCAATCACGGTTACTCAGATCAAGACAGTTGAGAATGATGGATACGTAGCAGTTCAGGTCGCAACAGGAAAGAAAAATCCAAACAATATTAATAAAGCTATAAAGGGTCATTTGAAGGAATTGGGTTCTTTCTCAGATATACGCGAGTTTAGAATTGAAGACAACAAGGCTACACCATCTGAAAAGGTGGGAGACAAGATTGATATTGCTCAGTTCAAAGAGGGTGATATTATCGAAGTTAGCGCTATTTCAAAGGGAAAGGGCTTCCAAGGTGTTGTTAAGCGTCATGGTTTCGGTGGAGGTCCTCGTTCTCATGGACAAAAGCATTCAGAAAGAGAGCCTGGTTCTATCGGAGGAGGTTTGAGAAATAAAGTTCCAAAGAAGATGAGAATGGCAGGAAGAATGGGTAGTGACAAGATAACGGTAAAGAATTTGAAAATTGTTCATATCGACTCAGCTTCAAACACACTTTATATTTTAGGAGCAATACCTGGAAGAAGGGGAACGCTAGTCGAAATAATAGGATAATCTAGTACTGAAACTTAGAAAATACAATGGAAACACTTACATACAATCAAAAAGGAGAAGAAGCAGGAAAGATTAAACTTCCAGAATCAGTTTTTGGATTGCCTTGGAATGCAGATCTAGTTCATCAAGTAGTCGTATCAATGATGTCAAGTTCCAGACACCCTATTGCTCATGCAAAGATGAGAGGAGAAGTAAGAGGAGGAGGAAAGAAACCTTGGCAACAAAAGGGAACAGGTCGTGCAAGACACGGCTCATCTAGATCACCTATATGGATAGGTGGAGGTACTACACATGGTCCAAGAAAAGACAAGAACTATGATCGAAAGGTCAATAAAAAGGCAAAGTCAAAGGCTCTCTTTACAATTCTTTCAAAGAAATATAGAGACGGAGAAATTCTTTTCATTGATTCACTTACTTTTAAAACTCCAAAGGCTCAGGATGCCAAGTCTACAATAATGGCATTTTCAAAGATTAAGGGTTTTGAGAAGTTTGCAACAAAGCCAAAAAATGTTGCTGTCATAACCATAGACAAGAAATATCCTGCACTTACAAAGAGTTTTAAGAACTTTGGTAATCTAGAAATTGAAGAGCTAAGAAACATTAATCCAGTTTCAATTCTTAATCATAAATATCTTGTGATTTCTAATCCTACCGAATCACTAAAGTCTTTTGAATAAAAATACCATGATTACAAACCACTCAAAAATTATAGTGAGACCAAGAATTACTGAGAAATCAGGAATTATGAATGAATCTTCAAATGTCTATACTTTTGAAGTTGAGAAAAATGCAACAAAGGATACTATTGCTAAGGCCATAAAGACTCTTTATAAGGTTACTGCTGTTAAAGTAAGAATAGTAAATCTTCCAGCAAAGAAAGTTCTTGTAAGAGGAAAGAAAGGAACTCAATCAGCTGTAAAGAAAGCGCTTGTTTACCTTAAGAAGGGAGATAAGATTGATTTAGCATAATTTATATAATAATCACCATGAAAAGCTACCACCCATCAACACCATCAAGACGACATATGACTACGATCCCATATCGTGATTATATTACTGCTACAGAGCCCCACAAGGCCCTTACAAAGGGTATGAAGAGAGACATGGGACGTAACTCAGCTGGAAGGATAACGGTACGTCACAAGGGAGGTGGAAATAGTAAGCTATACAGAATGGTTGATTTCGGCTATAACAAGAAAGACGTTCCTGCAAAGATCGCTACTATTGAATATGATCCTTTCCGAACAGGTTTTATTGCTCTTGTAAATTATGCTGATGGAGAGAAGAGATATGTTCTTGTTCCAAAGGGAATGAAGGTTGGTGATAAATTTATTGTTTCAGAGACAGCTCCTATTGAAATGGGAAACAGAACTCCACTCAAGAAAATCCCAGTAGGTACTTTTGTTTATAATATAGAAATCAAACCTAAGGGTGGATCAAAGCTTGTACGTTCTGCTGGATCATTTGCACAAGTTATTGCGAATGACAATGGCTATACACATATAAAACTTCCTTCAACAGAAATCAGAAAAGTTCATGATGATGCATGGGCAACCATAGGAACAGTTTCCAATGATGAAAGTAGACTAGTAAATATTGGAAAAGCTGGTCGTTCAAGGTGGTTAGGTATTCGTCCTACTGTGCGAGGTTCAGCTCAAAACCCTGTGGATCACCCATACGGTGGAGGTGAACAGAGAACAGGTCGTGGTCTACGAAGATTGAAGACACGATGGGGCAAGCCAGCTGGTAAGGGCCAGAAGACTCGAACTCCAAAGAAATATTCAAATGTCTTTGTTGTAACACGTCGAAGAGTCGGTAAGAATAAGAATGCAGAAAAGAATGGCTAATAAGATCATTAAAAAAGTAAAATCATTGATAGACAAAATAGTATTAACTATCGTTGATGAGCTTAATTCTTGACTTAAACGCAATATTTGTTAGTATAAAAAACCATGTCACGATCACTTTATAAAGGCCCATATGTTGAAGAGCGACTCTTGAAAAAGATCGCAGGAAAGAAACCCACTGAAACTGGGGTTATTAAGACTTGGTATCGACGAAGTCAGATTTCTCCTGAGATGGTAGGTTTTATCTTTGGTGTATACAATGGTCGTCAGCATGTCGAAGTTCTTGTCTCAGAGGAAATGGTAGGACATAGACTTGGTGAATTTTCTCCAACAAAGAAATTTATTAGACATGGAGGAAAGATGCAGAAAGAGCTTGAACTAAAGGCTAAGGAAAGTGAAATGGCAGCCGCAAAGTCAGCAAAGGAAGCCGTAGCAGCACCTGCACCTAAAAAATAATATATATGATTACCGCATCACTAAAAAACTATAGACAGTCCCCAAGAAAAGTCCGAGGTGTAGCAAACCTTGTGAAAGGTAAGACAGTTGAACAAGCTTTAGATACTTTAAATTTCTTGAGTAAAAAAGCAGCAGATCCTTTGTATGGATTACTGATGTCTGCTATCGCAAATGCAAAAAATAATTTTAATATTGAAAAAGATGCTTTGATGATAAAGGAGCTAAGAGTTGATTCTGGCTATATTTTGAAGAGAAGAATGCCTAGAGCTCGTGGAAGCGCTTTCCCAATAAACAAGCGAACAAGTCATGTTCTTCTTGTTCTTGCACCAAAAACAGAAAAGACCGTGAAGTCTGAAGCAAAGAAGGAAACAAAGAAGGCTGTAGTTAAAGTCGACTCATCTAACAATAAGTTAGGAAAAATTAAAAAATAATTATATGTCACATTCTGTACACCCATATTCACATAGACTAGGAGTAATACGCGATTGGAAGAGTCGCTGGTTCTCTGAGAACAAGGCATATAGAACATCTCTAAAGACAGATTTGCTTATTCGTCAGTTTTTAATAAAAGAGCTTAGAACATTTTACCTTGCTGATATACAGATAGAGAGAAATAGAAAGACATTGAGAGTCGTAGTAAAAACTTCAAGACCAGGTATGATTATCGGTAGAAGTGGAGATGGTATCGCCAAGCTTAGTCAAAAGATGCTTGATTTGCTTAAGAAAAACAAGATAGAGCTTGTAGGACAGGAACTAAAGCTAGACATTGAGGAAGTAAAGAATCCAGAGTCGAATGCAGCAATTGTAGCCATGATGGTTGCTGAAGGTCTTGAAAAGCGTCTACCTTTCCGAAGAGTTCTAAAGCAAACTCTAGAAAAAGTATTGGCCAATAGAGAAGTAAAGGGAGCAAAAATTAAACTCGCTGGTCGTCTTGGAGGTGCAGAAATGGCTAGACAAGAGGATTTAAAGAAGGGTCAAATTCCACTTCAAACATTGCGTGCTGATATTGATTACGCAAGAGAAAAAGCACATATGACCTATGGTGATATCGGTATAAAGGTCTGGATATACAAGGGTCAGATTTTTGAGAAGGACCTTAAGAATATAAAAAACTAACATGTTATTTCCTAAAAAAGTAAAATTTCGTAAGTGGCATACAGGCCGAACAAATGCAAAGAAACTTGCTAGTCGTGTTGATACTAGGGGTGTTAAGCTTGCCTTCGGTTCATATGGTTTAAAAGCTATGGAATATGGACGACTTAGCTCAAATGAAATAGAGGCAGCTAGAAAAGTTATGGCACGATACGCGACAAAGTCAGGAAAGGTTTGGGTTAGAATCTTTCCAGATAGACCATTTACAGAGAAGCCTCCAGAAGTAAAACTTGGAAAGGGTAAGGGAGAGCCAGTAGGATTTGTGGCTCAAGTTAAAGCTGGCCGTATACTCTTTGAAATTGATGGAGTTGATGATAAGGTAGCACAAGAAGCATTGAGAAAGGCTGGAACAAAAATATCTATCAAGATAAAGGTTGTTAGTAGAAACATGATGTAATTTTAATACAATGAAAGAATTAAAGAACAAGACAATTCCAGAGTTAAAAAAACTAATCTCAGAAAAGAGAGAAGTATTGAGACATTTTAGATTTGGTTCAGCAGGAAGTAAGACTAAGAATGTAAAGGCAGGCCATGTCACAAAGAAAGATATTGCTAGAATAATGACTGAAATTTCGATTCGTTCACTAGCAGAAAAGAAAGCGTAATACAAAATCATAAAAGAATATGGAAAAGAAAATTATACAAAAGAATACAGCATCAAAGACATCAACTGTTGCTCCAAAACACAAAACTCTATCAGGAGTAGTTGTTTCTGATAAGATGAAGGATACTATTGTTGTAAAAGTTGAGAGATTTGTAAAGAATACTAGATATCACAAATTCACAACCTCACATAAGCGATACAAGGTTCATGATGCAGGAAACACAAAGAAAATAGGGGACAAGGTGACGATCGAGTCATGCCGACCAATGTCGAAGACTAAGTTTTTTAAGGTAGTAGCATAACAATAAATTTATGATTCAAGCACGATCAATAGTAAAAATAACAGATAATTGCGGAGCAAAAATAGGCCGTATATTCAAAGTACTTGGAAGTTCAAAGAAGCGTTATGCAGAGATTGGAGATCTTGTTATCCTATCTGTACAGAAGGCAGAGCCTCGAAAGACAATAAAGAAAAAGGATGTTCTACAAGGAGTTGTCGTTCGACAGGTAAAGGCTTTTCGAAGAAAGGACGGATCTTATATAAGATTTGATGAGAACTCAGTAGTTATCCTTGAAAAGGGTAAAAAGGAGCCTCTTGCTGGACGTATATTCGGTCCGATTCCAAGAGAAATTGCAGAAAAGGGTTTCCAGACTATTGCATCTAAGGCATCTGAAATTGTATAAATAACATCAATATCATGAAAATAAAAAAAGATGACAATGTAATAGTGCTTGTAGGAAAAGATAAGGGTAAAACTGGAAAGGTTATTAAGTCTATGCCAAAAGAGAACAGGGTGGTTGTTGCTGGTGTAAATATGTTCAAGAAAAACCAGAAGCCGACTAAACAAGGACAAAAAGGTCAGGTTATAGAAAAAAATGGTTCAATTCATGTGTCTAATGTAGCTCTAAAGAAATAATTATGAAACCAAATACAGTAAAAAATACATTTGAATTAAACAAGGATTCTTTTAAGGGTCTAAAGGATAAATTTAATTATAAAAATGTGATGCAGTCTCCAAAGCTTGTTAAGCTTGTGATCAGTACGGGTACTGGATCTATTAAGGATAAGAAAAAGATTGAGCTTATTGCTGATCGTTTGGCAAAGATCACTGGTCAGAAGCCAGCACCAAGATCAAGCAAGAAATCAATTGCTTCATTTAAAGTAAGACAAGGAGATCTTGTTGGATATCAAATAACTCTTCGTGGAAAGAGAATGTGTGACTTTATCGACAAGCTTGTTCATATCGCTTTACCTAGAACAAAGGACTTCCGAGGTATTACAAAGTTTGCTGTTGATCAAATGGGTAACTATACTTTAGGTATAAAGGAACATACTATTTTCCCAGAAACAGCTGATGAAGATCTAAAGGATGTATTCGGTTTTGGAATGACAATAGTTACAACTTCAAAGAATAAAGAAGAAACAATTGCTTTCATGGAATATCTAGGTTTTCCATTCAAGAAGGAGGAGGGGAAGAAGAGAGGCTAATAAAAAACAAAAGGCTCCCGCAAGGGGGTTTTTTGTTTTGTGTTTACCAAGGTCACAATCTGTGACCTTAAAGAGCGGTAATTAATTAAACCCAATCTTCTTCTTTATAGTAGCTATTTCCTCCTTCGGCTCCGCAAGCAATTTCTTAATCGCTTTAAATATTACTTCAAAATTATGACCGTATTCTTTTTCCATTTTCTCAATTTTTTCTCTTAATTCTGAATTTGTAGACATAATTTCCCTTAATTTGGTAAAGGTTCTAATTATTTGAATATTTACATCAATAGCCATTTCGCTTTTAAGAACGCTAGAGAGCATTGCTATACCTTGTTCAGTAAAAGCGTAGGGTGCATGCTTGATATGTTTACCTGGGTCTAAGATCACAATTTGTGATCTTAAGTATATTTGTTGCCATATCCTTTTCTCTTGGTCATTTAACTTGAACATAAAATCAGCAGGAAATCTCTGTATATTTCTTTTAACCGCCTGGTTTAATGTTCTAGTTTCGACTCCATATAACTCTGCCAGATCTTTATCAAACATTACCTTTTTACCCCTGATAAAGAAGATACGATCTACGATTCTTTCAATTGGCACTTCAATTATTTCATTCATATTTTTATAATTAATCTAATAATTAAAATACTTTAGCAAAAAGTTATTAAGAAATAATAAAGAAATTCTAAAGAAACGATAAAGATTTGATGAAAAGAGGGGATGGTGTGGGGATATTGTTTAAAATATGAAAAAAGATAAAGAAAAAAACGGAGGTCCAGGGTGGACTTCCGCTTGAAGGGGTTGAAAGCTACAACTTGCTGCCGGCGATGCTCGGAAGGGTTTTGGCACTGTCGAAAAGTTCGCTCCTCTTGAATTTCAAACCGAATTTACTCGCTGCAGTGAGTGCGTTCTCAAACTCGTGATTGCATCTTGCTAGCGCACTTGCTCGATGGAGGATTTCTTCAGTCATTCTCTCCTTATGCAGCCGAACCTCATCAAGCTGTTTCTCTGCATAGAGTATGTTGTAGGCGAGTTCTACCAGACAGCCACGAATACTTTTTTCAGTATACTCGTGAACTGGTGCCCTCATCGGGTTTACGGCATTCAATGTTGAAATAAACTTCTCAAACGCCGATTCATAATTGTTCAACATTTTTTTCTGAGTGTCGCAATGATCCAAGTATACATGGACGATCCGGAGACCGACCATCACACCTCCCACTAATAGTGTTACGATCAAAAGTTCTGAGGGTTTATCCTTTCCTGTTACAAGAACTGAGGTTGTGCCTATTACGACAAGAAAGACAATAAATATGTACAGTACCCACAGTACTCTTTTTACGGGGTCAATCTTGACAGATTTGTACTTGGCAATCATACCTTCCATTGTCTTGCCAGGTAGTTGGCTACTCTCGTATCTTTTCATCAGCGAGTCGGCAACCGTTTGCTGCAATCGCTCAACTTGTTCCATTATCTGATTGTTCATTTCAATGTCCTCTGTAACTAACTGTGTTTGTGTCTAGTTTGGACCATAGTCTTGCGGACATTACCACAGCCTTGCGAGCCGTAGTAATACGATTTCTCGTCATGTAATCCAGAAATAGTTAGACAGCTATTCTGTTAAAAACATTAACATAAACATATAGGTCAGTCAACCCCATATTTCCTTAACCCAACCCCACACCCCTTGCGTTTTTTAACCCCATTTGCTAGTATAGACACCACATAAGAGATAGTAAAAAATAACAAATAATGTATTGATTGGAAGCGAATAAGTCCCGAAAGAGACGGAAGGCTAACCAATCATCATTTTATTACACAAAATGGCAAAAACATCAGTAAAAGCAAGGGCAGCAAAAACACCGAAATTCAAGTCGAGAGTCGTTCGACGTTGTTTCCGTTGTTCTCGAAAGAACGGTTATATGAGAGACTTCGATTTATGCCGTATTTGTTTCCGAGAGTTTGCTAACGAAGGTGTTATTCCAGGTATAACAAAATCATCATGGTAACAGACCCTATTTCAAATTTAATTATAAGTATAAAAAATGCTAGCGATGTTAGTAAAGATGTAGTATCTATGCCGTATTCTGCTTTAAAAGAGAGTATTGCACATGTTTTAGTAAAGGGTGGATATATTACTTCAGTAGAGGTAAAGGGCAAAAAGATCGACAAGACCTTGGAGATGACACTTACATATCTAGGAAAAGAACCTAGAATTCATGGAGTTCAGAGAATTTCTAAGCCATCACGAAGACTATATCAAAAGTCAAAAGACATAATCATGTTCAAAAGTGGATTCGGAAATACAATCCTTTCAACACCACAGGGTATTATGTTGGATGCAGATGCAAAGAAGGCAAAGGTCGGTGGAGAGATTCTATTTAAGATTTGGTAATAAAATTTATATGTCAAGAATTGCAAAAAAACCTATTTCAATCCCAGAAAAAACAACAGTAAATTATGCTGGAGGCGTTATTACTGTTAAGGGTTCTCTTGGAGAAATAAAGAAAGTCTTTAGACCAGAAATTAAAATCGAAGTTGTGAATAATGAGATTTCTCTTACACCAGTTCGAAACTCACTAGATGTATTAGCTCTATGGGGAACATATGCGTCTCACATAAGAAACATGCTAGAGGGTGTAAATAAAGCTTTTGAAAAGAAACTAATAGTAGAAGGCATAGGATTTAAATCAGATGTAAAGGGCAATCAACTTCATTTGGCTGTAGGTTTTTCACATCCAGTTCAAATTGAAATTCCAGCTGGACTAAAAGTTATTGCAGATAAAAATGTTATTACTGTTACTGGTATTGATATAGAAACAGTAGGTCAATTCGTGGCTAAGGTAAGATCAGTAAAGAAGCCTGAACCATATAAGGGTAAGGGTATTCGTTATAATGATGAGACTATCCGAAGAAAGCAAGGTAAGAAGTCAGTATAGTTCAAGACAAATAAGAATAAAAACATGAATACAAGTAAACAGAAACAATTAAAAATAACCAGAAGACACAAGAAAATTAGATCAACCCTAAGTGGTACTTCAGATCGACCTCGTTTGTCTGTATACAGATCAAACAAATTTATTTATGCTCAAATCATCGATGACGTAAAAGGCCATACTTTGACACAGGCAAGTTCAGATGATGCAAAGAAGGTTGGGATAGAAATTGCAAAGAAGGCAAAGGCATTAAAGATCGATAAGGTTGTCTTTGATCGAGGTGGATATTTGTATACAGGAAAGATTAAGTCAGTAGCTGACAGCGCTCGAGAGGGTGGACTTCAGTTTTAATATTAAATAAATATGCAAACAGAAACAAATACAACAGGAGAGAATGTAGCGGTAACACCATCAGTGCCAGTTGTTCCAAGTACGGGAAATGTAGCGCCAGCTGCAGCTACTGCCTCAACTACTCCATCAAAACCTTTTTCTCGTGATAGTAGAGATTCTCGACCTCCACGTGGTGGACGACGTCCTCAGAGAACAGATAAGGAAAGAGTAAAACCAGAATTCGATACAAAGATAATCGGTATTCGACGCGTAACTCGTGTGGCTTCTGGAGGACGAAGATTTACATTTTCAGTTGCCGTCGTTTCTGGAGATAAGAAGGGAAGAGTGGGTGTTGGCTTGGGCAAGGCAGGAGATACATCTCTAGCTATTGACAAGGCCACAAGAAACGCAAAGAAGAATATGATAAAGGTTACTCTTAGTCCTACTATGAATATTCCTCACATGGTTGAAGGTAAGTTCTGTGGATCAAGAGTTATGATCATGCCTGCTCGTGGACGAGGAGTGGTAGCAGGAAGCTCAGTTCGAAATGTTATTGAGCTTGCTGGTATAAAGGATGTTTGTGCAAAGCTTCTTTCAGGAAGTAAGAACAAAGTAAATAATGCTAGAGTAGCTATTGTAGCTCTAGAAAAACTTTCAAAACACCCTAGAACAGTAGGTAATGTTGTAGAAGTAAAATAATAAAATACTATAATGCAAATCAATAATTTAATTCCAAAGACAAAGAATAAGAAAACTATGACAGTTGGTCGTGGAGGCAAGCGTGGTAAGACTGCTGGCCGAGGAGGAAAGGGACAGACAGCACGTGCAGGACACAAGAAGCGCCCAGAACTAAGAGACTTCATAAAGAGAATTCCAAAGCTACGAGGCCGTGGAGTAAATGGTCTTAGAACTATTGAAACAAAGCCAATAGTCCTAAATCTAAAAGATATTGATACGGTTTTTAAGGCTGGTGATATTGTTAATCCAGCATCTTTGATAGAAAAGAAAATAATTACTACTGCAGATGGTAGAATACCTTCCGTAAAGATTCTTTCTGTCGGAGAAATTACAAAAAAGATTACGCTAACAGGATGTAATGTTTCATTGCAGGCAAAAGCAAAGATAGAAAAAGCTGGTGGTTTAGTACAAGAATAATAAAAAATATGAAAAAATTCTTTTCAAAATTAGGCATTGTTCTAAGAGATCCAACAATGCGAAAGCGTATTGGTTTTACAATAGGAGCGCTTATTTTATTCAGATTTCTTTCTACTATTCCAATCCCAGGAATAGACATAGTGAATCTCCAGAAACTTCTATCTGGTAATCAATTCTTCGGTCTCCTAGATATCTTTTCTGGAGGAGGAATTTCTCGTCTATCAATAGTTATGCTTGGAGTAGGTCCATATATTACAGGGTCTATTATTATGCAGCTTTTCACTATGATGTTCCCAAAGATGAAGGCTATGATGCAAGAAGAAGGAGAGGCTGGACGAGCAAAGCTTTCTCAATATTCAAGACTTATCTCAGTGCCACTTGCTGCTCTTCAAGCTTTTGGTTTCATAGCTTTGCTTCAAAGTCAAAACGTATTACCTCATCTAGGAGGTATGAATTTGATAGTAAATATCGTGATTGTCACAGCCGGATCAGTATTACTTATGTGGATCGGTGAACTTATTTCAGAATTCGGAATTGGCAATGGTGTTTCGTTGATTATATTTGCTGGTATTGTGGCTGTACTTCCAACAAATATTATGCAATTCGTTGCTACTTTTGATGCATCACAGCTTCCATTTTACATACTCTTCTTGGCTGTATCACTAATAGTTATTGTTGGTGTTGTTGTTATTACAGAAGCAGAAAGATCTGTGCCAGTTACTTATGCAAAGCAAGTTAGAGGAAATAAAGTATATGGTGGTGTGTCTACCTATCTTCCCCTTCGAATAAATCAAGCAGGTGTTATACCGATAATCTTTGCACTTTCTATTCTTCTATTTCCTCAGATAATTGCTAATTTTCTTGCTAATTCAGCAAACGCTACTGTTGCGAGTATAGCTTCGGCTGTATCATCATTCTTAAATAATCCATGGCCACACGCTATTCTATATTTCCTATTAGTATTTGTCTTCACATACTTCTATACTGCAGTTACTTTTGATCCAAAGCAAATATCAGAAAACCTACAGAAGGGTGGGGCATTTATACCAGGTGTTCGTCCAGGGGATTCAACTATGGAGTATTTGGGTAATATAGTAACTCGCATTACTCTTGTTGGTGCGCTATTCCTCGGTGTGATCGCTGTCCTTCCGCTAGGTGTTCAAGCATTCACAGGTACTACAACTCTAGCTATTGGTGGTACAGCCCTCTTGATCGTTGTTTCAGTGGTACTTGATCTATTGAAAAAGGTAGATGCTCAGATTTCGATGAGGGAGTACTAAAATTTTGATAGGGGGTGTTAAATTAAATAAATAAAAATCAATTTTTCCCACAGCGCTTGTGGGTTTTTTATATAAAAATACGGGACACCCTGAAGGATGTCCCGTGCTAGCGTTTCCGAAATTAATTTTCAAGTGCCCGCCGAACCACCTTTTCGGCGGCCTTCTTTTCCTCCGCCAAGACTTCGGCGAATGCCATCCCCTTTGGTGGGCAACTGATGTGGAGTGTCTTGTTGGGGTAATCTGAGCGTAATCCAATGATGAAGTGAATCTTCTCCATGTTTGGATCAATCCGCTGAATTGTTTCAAATACAGACTCTGGGTATCCGTAAAATACATATTTGATCCTTGGGCCAAATACCAGGAATCTCCGTAACGGAAGTGTCCGCACTTCCGTTTTTATCTGACCTTTACCAATCAATTTTCCCGTCAAATCGAAGAAGTAAATTGATACCAATGCTCCTTTGTTCATGCCCCCAGAAACCCTCAGGAGTTTGAGTGTTGGGGGTTTGAATTTTACTGAAGTAATCTCGGTTGACTTGAAATGTTCACCGAGCCAAGGGAACATTTCAAAATAGGCATCAGTTAAGGCCTCGTCGCTAATTTCACCATTACTGTTTGTCTTCATAACCAATCACTGACCTTTCTGGCATTTTGCCATGAGGAAGGGCATTTCGCCATCATTCCTCTCAGGTTTCACTGTCAATGGACATCGGCACACCTTGAACAACAAGGGGCATATCCATTCAATACAATACTATATAATATTCTCGATGTCAATGATATAGAAGTGAATTAGCATTCTAAACGCAACAAAGTTGTCAGGCTAATTGCAACACCCTTTTGGGGGTTTAGACTATGTAAATGTCACATACACATATTGGTCCTGGAGATTGGGCGTGCATTGGGCGAATGTTAAGGGCTGGTCA